>NZ_JBVJIR010000008.1:242033-268719 GCF_055586185.1 Actinoplanes sp. NPDC051405 | reverse complement strand
CCATCGCGGCCATCCGGCCATCGCGGCCATCCGGCCATCGCGGCCATCCGGCCATCGCGGCCATCCGGCCATCGCGGCCATCCGGCCATCGCGGCCATCCGGCCATCGCGGCCACCGCGGCCACCCGGCCACCGCGGCCACCCCGGCCACCGCGGCCACCCCGGCCACCGCGGCCACCGCGGCCACCGCGGCCACCCCGGCCACCCCGGCCACCGCGGCCACCGCGGCCACCCCGGCCACCCGGCCACCCCGGCCACCCCGGCCACCGCGGCCACCCCGGCCACCGCGGCCACCCCGGCCACCGCGGCCACCGCGGGTCGGGCTAGGTCAAGGTGTCCTTGATGGGCCGTCGGGCCGCCGGCGGCGGGCGGGCCGATGTGGCCAGCGCGTTGCCGGCGACCCGGGACGATCCGGCCACCCCGCGAATCTATGTGGACGGTGGGTCGGCGAGATCGCGGTAGGCCGGGCGGAGGATGTCGACCAGCGGGATGTGGCGGACCCGGATCTGCGGGGCGTCCAGCACCCGCAGCAACAGCTCCGGCGGCACCGTCACCCGGCCCGGGCGCTCCCGCAGGCGGCTCAGCGAGATGGCCGGGGTGTAGAAGTCGGTCAGGCGCGTCTGCGGCTCGACCTCCTCCACCGCGAGCGGGTCGATGGTCTCGACCGGTTCGGGCAGGCCGCGCAGGGCGGTCAGCAGCTCGTCGCGGCCGCGTCCGCGCCAGGCCAGGACCAGGAACGGGTCGTCGTCGAAGGCCTCGGCCAGCACGTAGAGCACCGCGGACACGTGCTTGCACGGCGTGCCCCAGTCCGGGCACGAACAGCCCATCTCCAGTGTGGACGGGAACAGCGGCAGGTCCAGCTCGTCGAACAGGTCCACCAGCTCGTGCGGGATCTCGCCGGCCAGCAACGCCGCGCGATACAACGCCTGCGAGCCCAGCGCGGCGAGCACCCGTGTCCACTGTGCTTCGTCGTAGGCCGGGATGGCGATCGTCACCTCGTACGGCTGCGGTCGTGATCCCTGCACCCGTCCCGCGACCCGGCCGGGGGTGAGCTCGAAGTCGATGACCTGGCCCTTGCGCGCGTACGCACGTCCGCGAGCCAGCCGGCCCGGGTCGCAGGTGCGTTCCAGGATGTCGACGAAACGGCGTGACCACCACTGCTCGCCGATCTTGCCGCGTTTGGCGCGCACGGTGAGGCCGCCGTCCACCCGGATGGGCCCGGTGTTGTCGAACCAGCGTCCCTGCGGGTCCACGGGCATGGTCAGCTCACCGCCACCGGGTCGAGGGCGAACAGCTCGCGCAGCTGGTCGGTGTTGAGATCGGTCACCCAGTCCTCGCCCGTACCGACCACTGAGGACGCCAGGGCCTTCTTGCGCTCGATCATCGCGTCGATCTTCTCCTCGAGCGTGCCGGTGCAGATGAACTTGCGCACCTGGACGTTGCGCGACTGTCCAATACGGAACGCGCGGTCGGTGGCCTGGTCTTCGACTGCCGGGTTCCACCAGCGGTCCACGTGGATGACGTGGTTGGCGGCGGTCAGATTCAGGCCCGTGCCGGCCGCCTTGAGCGAGAGCAGGAACAGCATCGGCTCGGTGTCGTGCTGGAAACGCTCGACGAGCTCGTCCCGCCGCGCCTTCGACAGTCCACCGTGGAGCCACAGCACCGGCCGGTCGAGATGCGCGGCCAGGTACGGCTGGAGCATCGTCCCGAACTCCGAATACTGCGTGAAGACCAGTGCCTTGTCGCCGTCCTCGATGATCTCCTCGGTCAGTTCCTCCAAGCGGGCCAGCTTGCCGGAGCGACCGGGCAGCCGGGACCCGTCCTTGAGCAGGTGGGCGGGATGGTTGCAGACCTGCTTGAGCTTGGTCATCGCGGCGATCACGTTGCCCCGCCGCTGGATGCCCTCGCTGTTGTCGATGACGGCCATCATGTCCTCGACCACGGCCTGGTAGAGCGTCGCCTGCTCGGCCGTGAGCGTGCACCAGACCTTCATCTCGTTCTTCTCCGGCAGGTCGGAGATGATCGACTTGTCGGTCTTGAGCCGGCGCAGGACGAACGGGCCGGTGGCGCGCTTGAGCGCGGCGGTGGCATCGGCGTCGCCGCGCACCTCGATCGGCTCCTGGAAGCGGCGGCGGAACCGCTTCGCGGGCCCCAGCAGGCCGGGATTGCAGAACTCCATGATGGACCAGAGCTCGGCCAGGTGATTCTCCACCGGCGTGCCGGTCAGAGCCAGCCTCGTCCGGGCGGGGATGGCCCGCACCGCCTGAGCCTGCCGGGTGCCGCTGTTCTTGATCGCCTGGGCCTCGTCGCAGGCAATACGTCCCCATTGGACCTCGCGAAGCGCGCCGAGATCCCGCAGGGCGGTGCCGTAGGTGGTGATGACGAGATCGGCCGTGGAGACCACGGACCGGAAGTCGCCGTCGCGCTTGCGTGCCCCGCCGTGATGGACGTGCACCCGTAGGGAGGGCGCGAACCTGGCGGCTTCCTTCTGCCAGTTGCTGACCAGAGACATAGGACAGACCAGCAGAGTCGGCGCGACCGGCACATCCGGATCCACGCGCTCGGCGAGCAGCAGCGACAACGTCTGCGCCGTCTTGCCGAGGCCCATGTCGTCCGCGAGGATGCCGCCGAGGCCGAGCCGGGCCAGGAAGTGCAACCACGACAGCCCCCGCTCCTGGTACGGCCGCAGCGTCCCCTGGAACCCCGGCGGCGTCGGCACCGGCGTGAGCCGTTCGGCCGCCTGCCCGGAGATCAGGTCACCGAGCGCGCCGTCCGCGTCCACCTCGACCAGCGGCAGATCCTCCTCGCCGCCGTCGACCACCTGCTGCAGCACCTCGCCGGCGGTCAGCTCGCCCTCGCGGCGCTTGCCGACGGCTTTCAGAGCGGCCTTGAGCTGGCGATCGTCCAGCTCGACCCACTGCCCCCGGACCCGGACCAGCGGCACCTTGAGCCGGGCCAGCTCGGCCAGCTCCTCGGCGCTGACCGTGCCGTCGCCGATCACCAGGTCGATGCGGAAGTCGACCAGCTGCTCCAGGCCGAACCCGGAGTCGGCGGCGGCCTTGCCGGACGGCGTCTTGCTGCGGGTGCGGGTGGTCAGCTTGAGCCCGACCGCCTTGCGTCCGGCCCAGGCCGGGAGCTGCACGCCGAAGCCGGCGGCCTGCAGCAGGGGAGCGGCCTGCCGGAGGAAGTCGTGCGCCTCGCTCGTGTTCAGGGCCATGGCCGCCGGCCGGGCGTCCAGCAGGGCCTCGTGCAGCGCGGGGAACAGCCGGACCGCGCGGCCGAGCCCGGCGAGCAGCGTCTCGTCGGGATTGGCCGGCAGGCCGGGCATGCGGGTGCCGTTCCAGAGGTCGTCGGCGGGCAGGTAGAGACTCGGATCGTCGGCCGACTGCAGGGCGAAGTCGAGCGCCCAGTCGTCGGTGCCGGGCGCGGGCTCGGTCAGCCGGAAACTCACCCGGATCGGCCCGTTGGCGTCGTGCGCCGACCGCAACCAGCCGACGAGCGGCTTGGACAGCTCGGCGACGTCGGCCGGCTTCGCCCCCGGCAGGGAGGGGTCGGCGCCGGTCAGCGAGAAGAGCCACCGCTCCGCGAGCGCGGTCCTGGGGCCGGGCCGCAGCCCCAGCAGCATCCGCTCCGGCATCAGGGAGCGGGCGGCCGCATCCACCAGGACCTCGAGCGCGTCCCGCAACGTGCGGCCGACACCGCCGGTGGCACTGCTGTCGGCGTCGTCGGACGACCAGCCCACCGCGGCCGAGCGGCACACCGGCGGCATGGCCGCGGCGAAGTCGCGATAGCCGGCCGCGTCGGCACCGGTGAGCACCGGCCGCCAGCGACCGGCCGGCGTGCCTGACTCCACCACCAGCTGCGGCAGCATCCGCCCGCGACGAGCCATGTCACAGGCGTGCCCAGCGAGCACACACAGATAGCGCAGGGATGCCGCGGCGATCCAGGGCCCGTCCGGATCGGGCTCGGCCAGC
Organism: Actinoplanes sp. NPDC051405; assembly: GCF_055586185.1. Classification (NCBI taxonomy): domain Bacteria; kingdom Bacillati; phylum Actinomycetota; class Actinomycetes; order Micromonosporales; family Micromonosporaceae; genus Actinoplanes; species Actinoplanes sp. NPDC051405. The sequence goes on along the minus strand of NZ_JBVJIR010000008.1, from coordinate 264,746 downwards.
GCTCCGAGGGCGGTCAGCGCCAGCTCGCCCGGCAGCACCAGCGCCGGTGTCTCCCAGGCCCCGAGCCGCAGACCCCGGCCGGGCGCCTCGCTGCCGGCCTCCGGCGACGGCAGCGGGCCCTTGGCCGTGCCGGGCAGCTGCAGGATCAGCTCCGTCTCGGCGGCCTTGGCCAGCGCGTCACGGACGTCGTCCGACGAGCCGGTCAACGCCGCGGCGAGGGCTCCGGCCGGCACCGCGAACGGATGGGGGCGGCGGCGAGCCCGGGAAGAGGTGGTCAGCGGGAGAGCGGGATCCTCGGCCCAGAGCGCGAGCCTCCCGGGCGCCGACTCCCCGGCGATCCACACGCCATGCACGACGAGCACTGCGACTCCGATTCCGATCGACCTGTCGAGGTTAACGACTGAGCTCTCTTGTGGCTCAGCTGCGCCCCGGCGAGGCGAAACGGAAGTGGTTGGATGACGAGACGTGCACTGGCCCTCCAGCTCGTTTAGTTGGACGCCGTATAAGATACGCCGTACAAGAAAGGAGTGCCACCCCGTGGGTGAGGCGCGACGCACCATCGACCTGCTCTGGTTCGACGAGCCGGCGAGCCGGCGAGGGCGCAAGAAGGGCCTGACCGTCGCCCAGGTCGTCGACGCCGCCATCACGCTCGCCGACGACGAGGGGCTCGACGCGGTGAGTATGCGGCGGGTGGCCCAGGAGCTGGGCGTCGTGCCGATGACGCTGTACACCTACGTGCCGGACAAGGCCGCCCTGCTCGACCTGATGCTCGACGCCGTCTACCTGCGGATGTCGCGGGAAGGCAGCGCGGACGCGTCCTGGCGGGGGCGGCTGGCGGCGGTGGCGGAGGACAACAGGCTGCTCTACGCGCAGCACCCGTGGGCGGCGGGCATCTCGCAGAGCCGGCCGCCGCTGGGCCCCGGCCTGATGGCGAAATACGAGTACGAGCTGCGGGCCTTCGACGGCACCGGGCTCGACGACGTGGAGACCGATTCCGCCCTGACGTTCCTGCTCGGTTTCGTGCGGGCCTCCGCCCGGGCCGCTGCGGACGCGCAGGCCGCAGCCGAGCGCAGCGCGCGCAGTGATCAGGAGTGGTGGGCCGAGAGCGGCCCGCTGCTGGCGAAGGTCTTCGATCCGGACGCCTACCCGACGGCCGTGCGGGTCGGCGCCGCGGCGGGCGCCGAGCTGGGTGCCGCCTTCGACCCCGGCCATGCGTACGCGTTCGGCCTCGAACGGGTCCTGGACGGCCTCGGTGTGCTGATCGAGCGCCGCGGCAGCGAGGTGGGTCAGTGACCGACGCCGCTGACGACTGCCGGATCCGGGACGTAGGCTTCGGGACGTGACGGCGAACCCGGAGATCGACAGCATCCTGCAGCGTGGGGCCGACGGTGGGCGGATCACGCCCGAGGAGGCGCAGCTGCTCTACACCGAAGCGCCCTTCCACGCCCTCGGCGAGGCGGCTGACGCGGTCCGGCGCCGGCGCCACCCGGACGGGATCGTCACCTACCTGATCGATCGCAACATCAACTACACCAACGTCTGCGTCACGGCCTGCAAGTTCTGCGCCTTCTACCGGGCGCCGAAGCACGCCGAGGGCTGGTCGCACCCGATGGAGGAGATCCTGCACCGGTGCGGCGAGGCGGTCGAGCTCGGCGCGACCCAGGTCATGCTCCAGGGCGGCCACCACCCGGACTACGGCGTGGAGTATTACGAGAATCTCTTCGCCTCGGTCAAGCAGGCCTATCCGCAGCTGGCCATCCACTCGATCGGCCCCAGCGAGATCCTGCACATGGCCAAGGTCTCCGGCGTCTCCATCGAGGAGGCGGTGCTGCGGATCAAGGCCGCCGGCCTCGACTCCATCGCGGGTGCCGGCGCGGAGATGCTGCCCGACCGGCCGCGCAAGGCGATCGCGCCGCTCAAGGAGTCCGGCGCGCGCTGGCTCGAGGTCATGGCGGTCGCGCACCGCAACGGCCTCAGTTCCACGGCCACGATGATGATGGGCACCGGCGAGACCAACGCCGAGCGCATCGAGCACATCCGGATGATCCGCGACGTGCAGGACCTCGCCGTGGCCAACGGCTACGTGGACTCGGCCGTCGAGGCCGAGGGCAGCGTGGGCGGCTTCCGCGCGTTCATCCCGTGGACGTACCAGGCGGAGAACAACCACCTCAAGGGCCGCACCCAGGCCACCACGATGGAATACCTGCGGTTCATCGCGGTCTCCCGGCTCTTCTTCGACAACATCGCCCACCTGCAGGCGTCCTGGCTGACCACCGGCAAGGACGTCGGCCAGCTCTCGCTGCACCTGGGCGTCGACGACCTGGGCTCGATCATGCTGGAGGAGAACGTGATCTCCTCGGCGGGTGCCCGGCACCGGTCGAATCTGCACGAGCTGATCTGGATGATCCGCACGGCGGGCCGGGTCCCGGCGCAGCGCGACACCCTCTACCGGCACCTCGCGGTGCACGCGACCGAGGCCGACGACCCGACGGACGAGCGCGTGGTGTCGCACTTCTCGTCGATCGCGATGCCCGGCGGCGGCGCCGGCCGCACCGAGCTGCCGCTCGTCGAGGCCCGATAGCTTCCCGAGACCTGGGGGCCCCCGCGCTGAGGGGTGTCGATGGGCCGGATGACCGGGGCCACCGGCCGATCGGCCAGGTGCGCCTCGGCGAAGCGGTGAGGGGCTGATTGCTCCTCGGTAACGAGCCGCGTGTGTCTCTGGTCCGGCGCGTTCGTGCTGGTTACGTTGCCTGCGTAACACCGCAACACTGAAGCGTCGCCACGACTCATGACCGTCGGCGGCGGGGTCGGACCCGACCGATGGCGGTCGTATATATAACGCAAGAGGCACGGGCGGGATGGGTCACCATCCCGCCCGTTCTGTATGCGGACCTGGCAGGATCCAGACGTGACGCGCGCAGATCTGGACAAGCAGCCGCACGAGGTCGCCGAGATGTTCGACGGTGTGGCCGAGCGGTACGACCTCACCAACACGGTGCTCTCCTTCGGCCAGGACCGCGGCTGGCGCCGGGCCACCCGGGCCGCCCTGGGTCTGCGGCCGGGGGAGCGGGTCCTCGACGTCGGCGCGGGCACCGGGGTGTCGACCGAGGAGTTGGGCCGCTCAGGGGCGTACGCGGTCGGTGCTGATCTCTCCACCGGGATGTTGCGGGCCGGTCGAGCCGCCGGCCGGGCTGTGCCACTGGTCGCCGGGGACGCGCTCAAGCTGCCGTTTCCCGACGAGACGTTCGACGCGGTGACGATCTCCTTCGCCTTGCGCAACGTCGTCGACACCGGCGCGGCGCTGCGGGAGCTGGGCCGGGTCACCCGGCCGGGCGGGCGCCTGGTGGTGTGCGAGTTCAGCCACCCGACCAACGCGGCTTTCCGCACCGTCTATTTGTCGTACCTGATGCGCAGCCTGCCCACCGTGGCCCGCGGCGTGTCGAGCAACCCGGAGGCGTACGTCTATCTGGCCGAGTCGATCCGCGCCTGGCCGGACCAGTCCGGGCTGGCCGCCCGCATCGCGGGCGCGGGCCCGTGGGCGCGGGTCGGGTGGCGCAACCTCACCGGTGGGGTTGTTGCCCTGCACCGGGCCACGAAGATCTGAAAAATGAGCGTTTGCCCGATTGTCGCCGTTCCGGGGTGTTTGACTCGCAGGCATGACGACAATCGACTGCCTGGTCGACGACTCGGACATCGACGTCCCGATCGACGACCGTGACGAGGGCGAGCGCCGGGCCCTGGAGCTGGCGCATCGTATCCGGTTGGTGGCGGTGCGGGACCCGGAACAGGCGCAGCGGTTGGTGGATGAGCTGATCGTCGCGCTCGATGCCGCGATGGGCGGTACGTTTTCGGAGCACCTGGACGGAGCCGCCCGCGAGGTCCTGCAGCGGGCTCTCGCAAGAAGCCGGAACAGTTCCGAAACAGTTAGGGTTCCCTAACCCCTATCCGCTTCGATGGCCGTCTTAGACTCCGACTGGGCTGGCTTGTGAACTGTTTCACGAGCCCGCGCTTGACGGAGGTGAGCCGTGAACGACCTCGCTGTCTCAGGAGGAACCGTCGCCGACGAGGCCGACGTGATCGTGGTCGGGGCTGGGCCGGGCGGCTCCGCCGCGGCGTACCACATGGCGCGCCACGGCCTGCGCGTCCTGCTGCTGGAGAAGACCGAGTTCCCGCGCGAGAAGGTCTGCGGTGACGGCCTCACTCCACGCGCGACCCGCCAGCTGATCCGGATGGGTGTGGACACCTCCGAGAAGGCCGGCTGGCTGCACAACCGCGGCCTGCGGGTGATCGGTGGCGGCGTCCGCCTCGAGCTGGACTGGCCGGAGCTCGCGAGCTTCCCCAACTACGGTCTCGTGCGCACCCGCCTCGACTTCGACGACATGCTGGCCAAGCGCGCGGTGGAAGCCGGCGCCCTGCTGCGCACCGGGGTCACCGTCACCGGCCCGGTGCTCGACGCCGACGGCCGCGCCATCGGTGTCGAGGCCAAGGCCGGCCCCGGTATGGAACCCGTCCAGTATCGCGCCCCGCTGGTGATCGCGGCGGACGGCGTGTCCGGCAAGTTCCCGCTCGCGATGGGGCTGGCCAAGCGCGACGACCGCCCGCTCGGCGTGGCCGTCCGGCGCTACTACCAGTCCCCGGTGCGCGCGGACGACGACTACCTGGAGTCCTGGCTGGAGCTGCGCAGCGCTCAGGACCGCGACCGGCTGCTGCCGGGCTACGGCTGGATCTTCGGCCTGGGTGACGGCCGGGTCAATGTGGGCCTGGGCATCCTCAACTCCTCCAGCGCCTTCGGTAAGACCAACTACCGCGCCATGCTCACCGACTGGCTGAACACCACGCCCGAGGAGTGGGGCATGCGCGGCGAGGACAACGCCGACGGCCCGGTCCTCGGGGCCGCGCTGCCGATGGGCTTCAACCGGGTGCCGCACTACACGCGCGGCGTCATGCTGGTCGGCGACTCCGGTGGCATGGTCAACCCCATGAACGGCGAAGGCATCGCGTACGCGATGGAGTCCGGCGAGCTGGCCGCGGAGGTGGCCGTCCAGGCCCTCGCGCGCCCCGCGGGCGCCGACCGTGAGCGTGCCCTGCAGGCCTACCCGTCGGAGTTGAAGATCCGATTCGGGGGGTACTACCGCCTGGGCGGGGTCTTCGTGAAGCTCATCGGCAACCCGCAGATCATGCGGATCGCCACCAAGCACGGCATGCCGCACCCGACCCTGATGCGGTTCGTGCTCAAGCTGCTGGCGAACCTGACAGACCCCCGGGACGGCGACGCCATGGACCGGATCATCAACGGCTTGACGAAGGTCGCACCGGCGGTATGAGAGACAAGGGCACCCCGGTCGACAAGACGCCAAAGCGGATTAATAGTGTGAAGCGGCTAACAGTCGAGCAGGAGACGGTATGACGCTCAATCCCTACGTACCGATCGTCGGGCTGCTGATCCTCGGTGCGCTCTTCGCCCTGTTCTCGGTGTCGATCGCGCCGATCGTGGGTCCGAAGCGCTACAACCGGGCCAAGCTCGAGGCGTACGAGTGCGGCATCGAGCCGGCTCCCCAGCCCATCGGTGGCGGTCGCTTCCCGGTCAAGTTCTACTTGACCGCGATGCTGTTCATCATCTTCGACATCGAGACCATTTTCCTCTACCCGTGGGCGGTGTCCTTCGAGGCGCTCGGCCTGTTCGGCTTCGTCGAGATGGTCCTCTTCATCGTCACTGTCTTCATCGCCTACACGTACGTGTGGCGACGCGGCGGATTGAACTGGGACTGATTGACATGGGAATCGAAGAGAAGCTGCCCAGCGGCATTCTGCTGACCTCGGTGGAGAAGCTCTCCAACTGGGCCCGCAAGTCGTCGTTCTGGGGCGCCACCTTCGGCCTCGCCTGCTGCGCCATCGAGATGATGGCCGCCGGCGGACCGCACTACGACCTCGGCCGCTGGGGCATGGAGGTCTTCCGGGCCTCGCCGCGACAGGCCGACCTGATGATCGTGGCCGGCCGGGTGAGCCAGAAGATGGCCCCCGTCGTGCGCCAGATCTACGACCAGATGCCCGAGCCGCGCTCGGTCATCTCGATGGGCGTCTGCGCGTCGTCCGGGGGCATGTTCAACAACTACGCGATCGTGCAGGGCGTGGACCACATCGTCCCGGTCGACGTCTACCTGCCCGGCTGCCCGCCGCGGCCCGAGATGCTGATCGACGCGATCCTCAAGATGCGCGAGAAGGTCATGGCCGCCCCGCTCGGCCCGAACGGCCGCAAGATGCTCGAGGCGCGCCGGGCCGAGGGCAAGCTGCCGATCGTCGCCCCGGGCGCGATGCCCTCGTCGTACCGGGTGGACAAGGTCCGCCGGGCCGAGTGGACGCAGGCCGTCAAGGAAGGCCGCGAGGAGCAGTTGCGCATCGAGAACTGGATGAAGCTGCAGCCGCACCTTCGGGAGGGTGGCAAGTGACCAACGAGTCCGACGGCGGCGTACCCGCCACTCAGCCTGTCGGCGCGGACATCGACGCTCCGGCCCAGATCCCGCCCAGTCCCGACAAGGGCATGTTCGGGGTCAAGGGCACCGGCGACGTGTCCGGCTTCGGCGGTCTGGCCCGCCGCCGGCCGACCACGGCCGACACCCCGCGCCCGTTCGGCGGCTACTTCGACGAGATCCACGACGCGCTGGAGGAGGCCTACCCGGGCTTCGCCGACGCGATCGAGAAGGTCGTCGTCGACCGTGGCGAGCTGACCCTGCACATCAAGGCCGAGCGGATCGCCGAGGTCTGCCAGATCATGCGCGACGACGAGTCGCTGCGCTTCGAGCTGTGCTCCTCGGTGGACGCGGTCGACTACCTGGGCAGCGACAACCGCCGCTTCCACGTCTCCTACCAGCTCACCTCCATGACGTACCGCCGCCGGGTCCGCCTGGAGGCGGCCGTCGCCGAGGGCGTCAGCCTGCCGAGCGTGACCAGCGTGTACCCCACTGCCGACTGGCAGGAGCGGGAGATCTACGACATGTTCGGTGTCGTCTTCGACGGCCACCCCAACCTCACCCGGATCCTGATGCCGGATGACTGGGAAGGCCACCCGCAGCGCAAGGACTATCCGCTCGGCGGCGTGCCCGTCGAGTACAAGGGCGCCGAAATTCCGCCGCCGGACCAGCGGAGGGTCTACCAATGACAAGCCAGACGACCAGCGGAGCCGGGTACGCCACCGAGCGCGAGACCACCGAGGGCCGGGTCTTCAACGTCACCGGTGGCGACTGGGACACCATCACCGGTGGCATCGATCCGCTCAGCAACGAGAAGATCGTCGTCAACATGGGCCCGCAGCACCCGTCGACGCACGGCGTGCTGCGGCTGGTGCTGGAGCTCGAGGGTGAGACCGTCACCCAGGTCCGCCCGGTCGTCGGTTACCTGCACACCGGCATCGAGAAGAACCTCGAGTACCGCAACTGGACCCAGGGCACGACCTTCGTGACCCGGATGGACTACCTGGCGCCGCTGTTCAACGAGACCGGCTACTGCCTCGCGGTCGAGAAGCTGCTCGGCATCACCGACGACATCACCGAGCGGGCGAACACGATTCGGGTGCTCTTCATGGAGCTCAACCGGATCTCGTCGCACCTGGTGTGGATCGCCACCACGGGCATGGAGCTCGGCGCGATCTCGATGATGCTGTACGGCTTCCGCGAGCGTGAGTACATCCTCGACATCTTCGAGGAGACCTCCGGCCTGCGGATGAACCACGCGTACATCCGCCCGGGCGGGGTCGCGCAGGACGTGCCGGACTCGGCGATCCGCAAGATCCGGGACCTGCTCGTCTACCTGCCCAAGAAGCTCAAGGAATACGAGGCCATGCTCTCCGGCCAGGTCATCTGGCAGGAGCGCACCCAGGGCGTCGCCGTCCTCGACGTGACGGGCTGCCTGTCGCTGGGCGTCACCGGCCCGGTGCTGCGCTCGGCCGGCCTGGCCTGGGACCTGCGCAAGACCATGCCGTACTGCGGGTACGAGAACTACGAGTTCGACGTGCCGACCGCGACCACCGCCGACGTCTGGGGCCGCTACCTGGTCCGGATGGCGGAGATCCGGGAGTCGCTGAAGATCGTCGAGCAGGCGCTGGACCGGCTCAAGCCCGGCCCGGTGATGATCGCGGACAAGAAGATCGCCTGGCCGGCCCAGCTGGCCGTGGGCGTCGACGGCATGGGCAACTCGCTCGAGCACGTCGCCAAGATCATGGGTCAGTCGATGGAGTCGCTGATCCACCACTTCAAGCTCGTGACCGAGGGCTTCCGGGTGCCGCCCGGCCAGGTCTACGTCGGCATCGAGCACCCGCGCGGTGAGCTGGGTGTGCACGCCGTCTCCGACGGTGGCACCCACCCCTACCGGGTGCACTACCGCGATCCGAGCTTCGTGAATCTCCAGGCCATCCCCGCGATGGCCGAGGGTGCGCTGCTGGCCGATGTCATCGCCGGCGGCGCCTCCCTGGACCCCGTGATGGGTGGGTGTGACCGCTAAATGTCCGATGTGACTGTGGACTTCTCCCCGGCGGCCGCGCCGCTGGCCGAGAAGCTCCTGGAGCCGGCGCGCGAGATCCTCGCGCGCTACCCGGCGGGTCGTGAGCGTTCGGCGCTGCTCCCGCTGCTGCACCTGGTGCAGACCGAGGAGGGCTTCGTCAGCCCCAACGGCGTCGCCTTCTGCGCCGAGATCCTGGGCATCAACAAGGCCCAGGTCGGCGCGGTGGCGACCTTCTACACCATGTACAAGCGCAAGCCCACCGGCGAATACCTGGTCAGCGTCTGCACCAACACGCTGTGCAACGTGCTCGGCGGCCAGGAGATCTACGACGGTCTGGTCGAGCACCTCGGGGTCGGGCACGACCAGACCACGGCCGACGGCAAGATCACGCTGGAGCACGCCGAGTGTCTCGCGGCCTGCGACTACGCGCCGGTCGTGACGGTCAACTACGACTTCGCGGTGGACAACAGCACGCCGCAGGCGGCGGTCGAGCTGGTCGAGCAACTGCGCAAGGGGGAGCGGCCGATGCCGTCCCGCGGCGCGCGGATCTGCTCGCTCAAGGAGATGCAGTTCCAGCTGGCCGGCTTCGCCGACGAGCGCGAGGGCGCGGTCGCCGACGGTCCGGCCGGGGCGCCCACCCTGCGCGGCGTGACCCTGGCCCAGGAGCACGGCGTCGCGGTGGCGAACTTCAACATCGACACCCCGATCACCACCACCAAGCCGGCCCGCGACGAGTCCGCCAAGGCCGTCAAGGACCCCGGCCCGGTCTCCGCCGCCAAGCCGGCGGAGGAGAAGCACGGCGGCCTCATCGCCAATGTGGCCTCCAAGGTCAAGGCCGCGGCGGCCACTGTGGTCGACAAGGTCGAGCACCGCAAGGCCGGTGCCCCGGTCAAGGCCGGCGACGACAAGGACCCGGAGACGCGGGCCGCCGAAGCGCGCAACCCCACCGGCGACACCCCGGCCCCGGACGCGACCAGCGCCGGGCTGCCGAACCAGACGCCGGCTCCGACCAACGCGGCCGAGGCGGCCGGTGCGGCGAAGAACGAGGTAGCCGGCGACGGCAAGCCGGCCGGTGACACCGAGCGCGGCGAGAGCATCGTCAGCGAGGGCACCGCCGCCCAGAAGCAGCCGGCCACCACGAACGACAACCCCGGCTGGCAGAACGCTCCGCGCGGCAACGAGGAGAAGAAGTGACTCAGCCCCGGCGTGAGGTTCTTCAGAAGCTCACCCCCGTCCTCACCAAGCGCTGGCTCTCGCCGGACGCCTGGCAGATCGACACGTACGAGCGGCTCGACGGTTACGCCGCCGTCCGCAAGGCGCTGGACGTCCACCCCGACGACCTGATCCAGCTCATCAAGGACTCCGGCCTGCGCGGCCGCGGCGGCGCCGGCTTCCCGACCGGTCTCAAGTGGGGCTTCATCCCGCAGGGCGACGGCAAGCCGCACTACCTCGTCATCAACGCCGACGAGGGCGAGCCCGGCACCTGCAAGGACCTGCCGCTGATGACGTACGACCCGCACTCGCTCGTGGAAGGCGCGATCATCGCGGCGTACGCGATCCGGGCCAGCCGGGCGTTCATCTACATCCGCGGTGAGGCCGTGCACGCCACCCGCCGGCTGCGCAACGCGGTCAAGGAGGCCTACGCCAAGGGCTACCTCGGCGAGAACATCCTCGGCTCCGGGTTCGACCTCGACCTCGTCGTGCACAGCGGCGCGGGGGCGTACATCTGCGGCGAGGAGACGGCGCTGCTGGACTCGCTCGAGGGCTTCCGCGGCCAGCCCCGGCTGCGCCCGCCGTTCCCCGCGGTCGCCGGCCTGTACGCGAGCCCGACGGTGGTCAACAACGTCGGCACCATCGCGTCGGTGCCGTACATCGTGCTGGGCGGCGCGGACTGGTGGAAGAGCATGGGCACGGAGAAGTCGTCCGGCCCGATGATCTACTCGCTCTCCGGCCGGATCGCCAACCCGGGCCAGTACGAGTGCGGCCTGGGCATCACCCTGCGCGAGCTGATCGAGCTGGCCGGCGGTATGAAGCCCGGCCACAACCTGAAGTTCTGGACGCCGGGCGGCTCCTCGACGCCGCTGCTGACGGCCGACCACATCGACACCCCGATGGACTTCGAGGGAGTGGCCGCGGCGGGCTCGATCCTGGGCACCACGGCGATGCAGATCTTCTCCGACCAGGACTGCCCGGTGTACGCGACCTGGCGCTGGCTCGAGTTCTACCACCACGAGTCCTGCGGCAAGTGCACCCCGTGCCGCGAGGGCAACTACTGGATGGTCCGCACGTACCGCCGGATCCTCTCCGGTCAGGGCACCCACCAGGACCTGGACACCCTCCAGGACACCGCCGACAACATCTTCGGCCGCTCCTTCTGCGGCCTCGGGGACGGCGCCGCGACGCCGGTCATGTCGACGCTGAAGTTCTTCCGCCAGGACTACCTGGACTACATCGAGGGCCGGACCGCTCCGCGGCTGTCCGAGAAGGCCCTGGTAGGAGCGCACTGATGACCGATGTCGCCAAGAAGACCGACGAGGTCACCCTGACCATCGACGGCGTGGAGGTGACCGCCGCCAAGGGCGAGCTGGTCATCCGGGTCGCCGAGCGGATGGGCATCGCGATCCCGCGGTTCTGCGACCACCCGCTGCTGGCCCCGGCCGGCGCCTGCCGCCAGTGTCTGGTCGAGGTGGAGGGCCAGCGCAAGCCGGTCGCCTCCTGCACCCAGACGGTGGCCGAGGGCATGGTGGTCAAGACCCAGCTCAGCTCCCCGGTCGCCGCCAAGGCCCAGGGCGGCGTGATGGAGCTGCTGCTCGCCAACCACCCGCTCGACTGCCCGACCTGCGACAAGGGCGGCGAGTGCCCCCTGCAGAACCAGGCGATGTCGAACGGCCGCGTCGACTCGCGCTTCCACGAGCACAAGCGCGAGTACGAGAAGCCGATCCACATCTCCAGCCAGGTGCTGCTGGACCGGGAGCGCTGCATCCTGTGCCAGCGCTGCACCCGCTTCTCCGAGGAGATCGCCGGCGACAAGTTCATCGACCTGATGGACCGCTCGTCCGGCGAGCAGATCAACGTCTACCGCGACGACTTCTTCGGCGGCGAGGGCACCGGCGACGGCCAGGTCGGCGAGGGCGAGGGCGACGTCGCCTTCAACTCCTACTTCTCCGGCAACACCATCCAGATCTGCCCGGTCGGCGCGCTGACCGGCGAGCAGTACAGGTTCCGGGCCCGCCCGTTCGACCTGGTCTCCTCGCCGACCGCCTGCGAGCACTGCGCCGCCGGCTGCTCGATGCGGGCCGACCACCGCCGGGGCAAGGTGCTGCGGCGCCTGGCCGGCGACGACCCGGCGGTCAACGAGGAGTGGAACTGCGACAAGGGCCGGTGGGGCTTCCGCTACACCACCGGCTACGACCGCATCACCACCCCGATGCTGCGCGACGCCAAGACCGGCCAGCTGCGTGAGGCCTCCTGGAGCGAGGCGCTGCTGGCCGCGGCCGAGGGGCTGCAGGCTGCCAAGGGTCGCGGCGTCGGCGTGCTGACCGGTGGCCGCCTCACGGTCGAGGACGCGTACGCGTACGCGAAGTTCGCCCGGGTCGCGCTCGGCACCAACGACATCGACTTCCGGGCCCGCCCGCTGTCCGGCGAAGAGGCCGACTTCCTGGCCTCCTCCGTCGCGGGCGTCACGGACGTCACCTACGAGGACGTCGAGAACGCGCCCGCCGCGGTCATCGTCGGGCTCGAGCCCGAGGAGGAGTGCCCGATCCTCTTCCTGCGGCTGCGTAAGGGCCACGGGAAGAAGAAGCTCAAGGTCACGGCCGTGGCGCCGTACCTCAGCCGGGGTTTCGAGAAGCTCGGCGCGACGCTCGTCGCGGCCGTGCCCGGTGACGAGGCCCGGCTGCTCGGCACCGACGCGACCGTGAGTGCCGCACTCGCCGTGCCCGGCGCTCTGCTGATCGTCGGCGAGCGGCTCGCGAGCGTGCCCGGTGGTCTCTCGGCCGCCGCCGCGCTGGCCGCCCGCACCGGCGCCCGGCTCGCCTGGGTGCCGCGGCGGGCGGGCGACCGTGGCGCGGTCGACGCCGGCTGCCTGCCCAACCTGCTGCCCGGCGGCCGTCCGGTCACCGACGCGGGTGCCCGCGGCGAGCTCGCCGCGGCCTGGGACGTCGAGGCCGGCGCGCTGCCCGGCACGGTCGGACGCGACACGGACGCGATCGTCGCGGCTGCCGCCGACGGCACCCTGGGCGCCCTGCTGGTCGCCGGCGTGGACCCGGCCGACCTGGCCGACCCGCGGCTGGCCGACCAGGCCCTCGACGCGGTTCCCTTCCTGGTCAGCCTGGAGCTGCGGCAGAGCGCGGTCACCCGCCGCGCCGACGTCGTGCTGCCGATCGCCCCGGCGGCCGAGAAGCCCGGCACCTTCATGGACTGGGAGGGCCGGCTGCGGACCTTCGACGCCGTGCTGAACACCACCGCGATGACCGACGGCCGGGTGCTCGAAGCCATCGCCGCCCTCATGGATGTCACGCTCGGCACCGGCGACGTCGCTGCCATCCGCCGCGAGCTGGGCAGCATGCCCGCGAGCCGCGCCGACCGCCCGGCAGTGCCGGCCGTCGCCGCTGCCGCGCTGCCGCAGGTCGGGGACCAGGAGGCGGTTCTGGCGTCCTGGCACCACCTGATCGACCTCGGCTCGATGCTCGACGGCGACGAGGTGCTGGCCGGCACGGCCCGTACCCCGGTGGTCCGGCTGGGCAAGGGTCTGGCCGAGGCGCTCGGGGTGGCCGACGGTGACGCCGTCACGGTCGGCACCGACCGCGGCGCGATCACTCTGCCGGCGGCGATCACCGACCTGCCCGCGCAGGTGGTGTGGCTGCCCACGAACTCGCCGGGCTCGACGCTGCGTCGCAGCCTCGGCGTCACCTCGGGTGCGGTGGTCCGGCTGAGCGCCGGCAAGCCTGGCCCGATCCTGGCTCAGGGAGCTACCGCATGAATTCGCTGATCATCGCGAAGGCGCAGGACCCGACCCTGGCGACGTTCGAGAACGACGTCTGGTGGATCGTCCTGATCAAGCTGCTGGGTGTCTTCGTCATCCTGCTGCTGCTGACGCTTTTCACGATCAACTACGAGCGCAAGGTCGTGGCCCGGATGGCGGTCCGGCCGGGCCCCAACCAGGTCGGGCCCAAGGGCTGGCTGCAGAGCCTCACGGACGGCGTCAAGCTGCCGTTCAAGGAGGAGATCATCCCGAAGACCGCCGACAAGGTGGTGTACTTCATCGCCCCGGTGATCTCGGCGACGGTGGCGTTCACCGCGTTCTCGGTCATCCCCTTCGGGCCGGTCGTCTCGATGTTCGGCCACAAGACGGCGCTGCAGCTCACCGACGTACCGGTCTCCGTGCTGGTGCTGCTGGCCTGCTCGTCGATGGCCGTCTACGGCGTGGTGCTGGCCGGCTGGGCGTCCGGTTCGACGTATCCGCTGCTCGGCGGGCTGCGGTCGAGTGCGCAGATGATCTCGTACGAGGTCGCGATGGGCCTGAGCATCGTGGCGGTCTTCATGACCGCGGGCACCATGAGCACCTCGCAGATCGTCGCCGCCCAGGCGGGTAACAACCCCACCACGGCGTTCGACATCTTCGGCTGGAGCCCGACCGCGCCGAGCTGGTACGCGGTCCTGCTGCTGCCCAGCTTCGTCATCTACTGCATCGCGGCGGTCGGCGAGACCAACCGGGCCCCGTTCGACCTGCCCGAGGCGGAGTCCGAGCTGGTCGGCGGCTTCCACACCGAGTACTCGTCGTTCAAGTTCGCGCTGTTCTTCCTGGCCGAGTACATCAACATGATCACCGTCTCGGCGTTCGCCACCACGCTGTTCCTCGGCGGCTGGCGCGCCCCGTGGCCGATCAGCTGGTGGGAGGGCGCCAACTCCGGCTGGTTCCCGCTGATCTGGTGGCTCGGCAAGGTGCTGCTGCTGCTGTTCGGCTTCATCTGGCTGCGGGCCACCCTGCCCCGGATGCGCTACGACCAGTTCATGCGCTTCGGCTGGAAGGTCCTGATCCCGGTCAACCTGGTCTGGATCCTGTTCCTGGCCGGCGTCCGGGTGACCAACGACCGGATCGACGGCGGCGCCCGCTGGCTCGTCTACCTGGCCGCGGCGGTGGTGGTGCTCGGCATCGCGCTGCTCTGGCCGGCCAGCAAGAAGCCCCGCGAGTTCTCCATCGAGGAACAGCTGGCCGCCCGGCCCCCGGGCAGCTTCCCGGTTCCGCCGATGGACCTCCAGGTGCCACCCAGCCCACGGGCCCGCCGGGCGGTCGCCGAACGGCAGCCGGCCACGGTCGGCGGCACCACGCCCGCCCCGGACGACACGTCAGACAAGGAGGTGTGACGTGGGAACGTTCACCGGCTCGTTCAAGGGCTTCGGGGTGACCTTCGCGCACATGTTCCGCAAGGTCATCACCACCGACTACCCGTTCACACCGCCGACGCCGGCGCCGCGCTACCACGGGCGGCACATCCTCAACCGGCACCCGGACGGCCTGGAGAAGTGCATCGGCTGCGAGCTGTGCGCCTGGGCCTGCCCGGCGGACGCGATCTACGTCGAGGGTGGCGACAACACCGAGGAGCAGCGGTTCTCGCCCGGTGAGCGGTACGCCAGCATCTACCAGATCAACTACGCCCGCTGCATCTTCTGCGGACTGTGCATCGAGGCCTGCCCGACCCGTTCGCTGACCATGAGCAACGAGTACGAGCTGGCCCGCGACAGCCGCCAGGACCTGATCTTCACCAAGGAAGACCTCCTGATGCCACTGCTGCCCGGCATGGAGCAGCCGCCGCACCCCATGCGGCTGGGCGACACCGACAAGGACTACTACCTCGGTGCCCTGACCAACCCGGGCACCTCGGCCGGCGCCGAGCGGGCGCCGTGGTCGGACGCGGGCACCGATGACGCGGCGACCGTCGGCAAGACCGGCGGCCGTCCGGAAACGGCCGGGACCCTGCGCCGGCAGGACGCCGGGGACCAGCCCGCGGAGGTGAAGCGATGATCGAGTACGCAGCCGCGGCGGCCGGCCAGGTCTCCACCGGTGAGGCCTGGGGCTTCTGGATCCTGGGCTCGTTGGCCGTCATCGGCGCCCTGGGCATGGTCATCGCGCGCAACGCCGTGCACTCGGCCCTCTGGCTGGTCCTGACCATGCTCTGCCTGGGCTTCATCTACGTGATCAACCAGGCGCCGTTCCTGGGCGCGGTGCAGATCATCGTCTACACCGGCGCGATCATGATGCTGTTCCTGTTCGTGCTGATGCTGGTCGGCCGGGACGCCTCGGACTCCCTGATCGAGACCCTGCGGGGGCAGCGCATCGCGGCCATCCTGCTCGGCGTCGCCTTCGGGGTGCTCGTCGCGACCGGGCTGGCCCGCTCGCTCGGCGGCACCGAGGTCGTCGGCCTGGCCGAGGCGAACAGCGCCTCCGGCGGCAACGTGCAGGGCATCGCGCGCCTGCTGTTCACCAAGTACGTCTTCGCCTTCGAGGTCACCTCCGCGCTGCTGATCACCGCGGCGGTCGGTGCCATGGTGCTCGCGCACGTCGAGCGGGCCAAGGGCGACATCGCCGACCAGGTCACGCGCATGAAGGCGCGCTTCCGGCCGGGCTCGTACCCGGGCGCCAAGGCGGGCCCGGGCGTCTACGCGAACACCATGTCGGTTGCCGCGCCGGCCCGGCTGCCGGACGGCAACGGCTCCGAGCGCAGCATCTCGGCGATCCTCCCGGTGCGTGAGCTGACCGCCGAGGAGATCGCACCGAAGGGGACTGAGAAGTGACTCCCGACTACTACCTCGTACTGGCGGCGATCCTTTTCACCATCGGTGCCGCCGGTGTGCTGGTCCGCCGCAACGCGATCGTGCTGTTCATGTGCATCGAGCTGATGCTGAACGCCGCGAACCTCGCGCTGGTGACCTTCAGCCGGATCAACGGCACGCTCGACGGTCAGATCATCTCGTTCTTCGTGATGGTGGTCGCGGCGGCCGAGGTCGTCATCGGGCTGGCCATCATCATGTCGATCTTCCGGACGCGGCGCTCGGCCAGCGTCGACGACGCCAACCTCCTCAAGTACTAAAGGGGCCTTCACGTGGAACAGACAGTGGAGTATGCCCACGCGACGGGGCTGCTGAGCGGAATCTGGCTGCTGGTGGCCATTCCGCTCGCCAGCGCCACGGTCCTGCTGTTGCTGGGCAGGAAGGCCGACAAGTGGGGACACTGGCTCGGCGTCGCGGCGGTCGCCGTGACGTTCGTCCTGGGCTTGTCGATGTTCTTCAGCCTGGCCGGGCTGGACGCGGAGGCCCGCTCGGCGGAGCAGAGCCTGTGGGACTTCATCGTGGTCGGCGGACTGCACGTGGACTTCGGGTTGCTCTTCGACCCGCTGTCCGGCGTCTTCGTCCTGCTGATCACCGGGGTCGGCTCGTTGATCCACCTGTACGCGGTGGGCTACATGGAGCACGACGAGGGGCGGCGGAAGTTCTTCGCCTACTTCAACCTCTTCGTCGCCGCGATGCTGCTGCTGGTCCTGGGCAACAACTACGTGATGCTCTACTTCGGCTGGGAGGGCGTCGGTCTGGCGTCGTACCTGCTGATCTCCTTCTGGTACACCCGGCCGTCGGCGGCCACCGCCGGCAAGAAGGCCTTCCTGATGAACCGGGTCGGCGACGCCGGCCTGGCCATCGGCATCTTCCTGATGTTCGCCACGCTGGGCACCACCCAGTACGACGAGGTCTTCAACGGCGTCGGCGCGCTCTCCGGCGCGACCATCCTGGTGCTGGGCATCCTGCTGCTGCTCGGCGCGGCCGGTAAGTCCGGCCAGTTCCCGCTGCAGGCCTGGCTCCCCGACGCGATGGAGGGCCCGACCCCGGTCTCCGCCCTGATCCACGCGGCGACGATGGTCACCGCCGGCGTCTACCTGATCGCCCGGTCCAACCCGATCTTCTCGGCGAACACCACGCTGCAGACGATCGTGGTCAGCGTCGGCGCGCTCACCCTGCTGATGGGCTGCATCATCGGCGCGGCCAAGGACGACATCAAGCGCGTCCTGGCCTGGTCCACGGTGAGCCAGATCGGCTACATGTTCCTCGGCGTCGGGCTGGGCGGCGGGGCGTACGCCCTGGCGATCATCCACCTGCTCGCGCACGGCTTCTTCAAGGCCAACATGTTCCTCGGCGCCGGTTCGGTCATGCACGGCATGCACGACCAGGTCGACATCCGGCGCTTCGGTGGCCTGCACAAGTACATGAAGTGGACCTGGCTGACCTTCATGATGGGCTGGCTCGCCATCATCGGCATCCCGCCGCTGTCCGGCTACTTCTCCAAGGAGCCGATCATCGCGGCGGCCTTCGAGCGCGGCGACTGGACCTCCTGGCTGTACGGCATGGCCGCCCTGCTCGGCGCGGGTCTGACCGCGTTCTACATGACGCGCCTGTTCGTGCTGACCTTCCACGGCCCGGAGCGGTACACCGAGGACAACAAGCACCCGCACGAGTCGCCGTTCATCATGACCGTGCCGCTGATGCTGCTGGCCGTGGGCTCGATCGGGGCCGGCTTCCTGATGGCCAGCAGCGTGCCGGACTGGCTGGAGCCGACCTTCGGCGCCGAGGCCGTGGAGCACCACGCGGTCATGCCGCACTGGTTGATCACGGTGCTGTCGCTGCTTGTCACGGTGCTGGGCGCGGGTCTGGCCTGGGCGTTGTTCCGCAACGGCACGGCCAAGGAGGAGCAGCCGGCCGGCGTGCTCGTCACCGCGGCCCGCCGCAACCTCTACACCGACGCCTTCAACGAGGCGGTCTTCGAGCGGCCCGGCATCTACCTCACCCGCGCGTTGGTCTTCCTCGACAACAAGGGCATCGACGGCGCGGTCAACGGCCTCGCGGCCGCGGTCGGCGGCAGCTCGGGTCGCCTGCGCCGGCTGCAGACCGGTTTCGTCCGCTCGTACGCGTTGTCCATGCTCACCGGCGTAGTCCTGGTCGTCGGTGCCTTCCTCGCAATCCAGTTGGGATGGTTGGCGTGACCGACTTTCCGTTCCTGTCCATCCTGACGCTCTTCCCCCTGGTGGGGGCGGCGGTGGTGGCCTTCATCCCGAAGACCAGGGGCCAACTGGCCAAGACGATCGCCCTGGGCTGGTCGCTGGCGGTGCTCGCGCTGAGCATCGTCATGTGGATCGTGTTCGAGGCGGGCGGCGACCGCTTCCAGTTCCGCGAGTCCTACCAGTGGATCCCCACCTGGGACGCACGCTTCACGTTCGCGGCCGACGGCATCGCGCTGGTGATGCTCATGCTGATCGCGATCCTGGTGCCGGTGGTCATCCTGGCCTCCTGGAACGACATCGACGAGACCCAGCGGTCGGTGCCGGTCTACTTCGCGCTGCTGTTGGCCCTCGAGTGCACGATGATCGGCGTCTTCGCGGCCGCCGACGTGTTCCTGTTCTACGTGTTCTTCGAGGTCATGCTCGTGCCGATGTACTTCATCATCGGTTCGTTCGGCGGCGCCCGGCGGCAGTACGCGGCCGTCAAGTTCTTTCTGTACTCGCTGGTCGGCGGTCTGTTCATGCTGGCCGCCGTGATCGGCCTGTGGGTCGTCGGCGGGCACACGTTCGACTGGCAGAAGCTGAGCGACGTCTCGGCGGCGTTCGACACCAACACCGCCCGCTGGCTGTTCCTGGGCTTCTTCATCGCGTTCGCGGTCAAGGCGCCGTTCTTCCCGTTCCACACCTGGCTGCCCGACGCCGGTGTCGCCGCTCCGGCGCCCGCCGCCGCGCTGCTGGTCGGTGTGCTGGACAAGGTCGGCACGTTCGGCATCCTGCGCTACTGCCTCTCGCTGTTCCCGGAGGCGTCGCGTTGGTTCGCCCCGGCGGCGCTGATCCTCGGCGTCATCGGGATCATCTACGCCGCACTGCTCGCGGTCGGCCAGCATGATCTGAAGCGGCTGGTGTCGTACACGTCGATCGCCCACTTCGGCTTCATCGGCATCGGCATCTTCGCCTTCACCACCCAGGCCGGCACCGGCGCGGTGCTGTACATGGTCAACCACGGCCTGGCCACCGGCCTGCTGTTCCTGGTGGTCGGCATGCTCGTGGCCCGCCGTGGCTCGGCGCTGGTCAGCGACTTCGGCGGGGCCGGCAAGCTGGTCCCGGTGCTGGCCGGTGTCCTGTTCTTCGCCGGTCTGGCGTCGCTGGCCCTGCCCGGCACAGCCCCGTTCGTCAGCGAGTTCCTGGTGCTGATCGGCACGTTCACGGTGCACAAGGTGTACGCGGTGATCGCCACCGTCGGCATCATCCTCGCCGCCGCGTACGTGCTGTGGATGGTGCAGCGCACCACGCAGGGCACGCTCAACCCGATGCTGGTCGCGGTCCCGGCGATGCACAAGGACATCAGCCTGCGCGAGAAGGTCGTGGTCGCGCCGCTGATCGTGCTGCTGCTGGTGCTCGGCTTCTACCCGAAGCCGGTCACCGATGTGATCAACCCGGCGGTCGAGGCCACCATGCAGGACATGGGCACGACCGACCCGGCGCCGACGGCGGTCGCAAACGGAAAGGTGGCGCCGTAGCCATGGAGGACCTCCAACTACCCGCGATCAACTACGGCGCCCTGGCGCCGATGCTGATCCTCTTCGGAGCGGCCTGCCTCGGCATCCTGCTCGAAGCGGCGCTGCCGCGCGGCCGGCGCAACGGCGTCCAGCTGACCCTCGCCCTGGTGTCGCTGGTCGCCGCGCTCGTCGCGGTGATCCTCGTCCGGAACACCCGCACCGTCACCATCGGCGGCGCGGTGGCGATCGACGGCCCGACCCTGTTCCTGCAGGGCAGCATCCTGCTGCTCGGCGTGGTGTCGATGCTGCTGATCGGTGAGCGCGCGGTCGAGAACGGCGGCGCGTTCGTGTCGCAGGCGGCGCTCACCGTCGGTTCCGAGAAGGACCTGCGGCAGGCGGGCAGCGAACCCGGCAACACCGAGGTCTACCCGCTGACGATTTTCTCGCTGGGCGGCATGCTGCTGTTCGTGGCGGCGAACGACCTGCTGACGATGTTCGTCGCGCTCGAGGTCCTGTCCCTGCCGCTGTACCTGCTGTGCGCGCTGGCCCGGCGTCGCCGCCTGCTCAGCCAGGAAGCGGCCCTGAAGTACTTCCTGCTCGGCTCGTACGCGTCGGCGTTCTTCCTGTTCGGCGTGGCCCTGATCTACGGCTTCGCCGGCGCGGTCGACCTGGCGTCGATCCACGCGGCGGTCGCCGACCCGGTCCGCAACGAGGTGCTGCTCTTCGGCGGCCTCGGCCTGGTGGCCATCGGCCTGCTCTTCAAGAGCGCGGCGGCGCCGTTCCACGTGTGGACGCCCGACGTGTACCAGGGCGCACCCACCCCGATCACGGCGCTGATGGCGGCCTGCACCAAGGTCGCGGCCTTCGGCGCCCTGCTGCGCATCCTCTACGTCGCCTTCGACGGGGTCCGCTGGGACTTCCAGCCGGTCCTCGGCGTGATCGCGATCCTGACGATGCTGACGGGCGCGATCCTGGCGGTCACCCAGACCGACATGAAGCGGCTGCTGGCGTACTCGTCGATCGCCAACGCGGGCTACCTGCTGGTGGGCGTCCTGGCGCTCAACAAGGAGGGCCTGTCGAGCACGATGTTCTACCTGGTGGCGTACGGCTTCTCGGTGCTGGCGGCATTCGGCATCGTCTCGCTGGTGCGCGACGCGGACGGCGAGGCGACCCACCTGTCCCGCTGGGCGGGCCTGGGCCGCCGCAACCCGCTCTACGCGGGCGCCTTCTCGTTCATCATGCTGGCCTTCGCGGGCATCCCCCTGACCAGCGGCTTCACGAGCAAGTTCGCGGTCTTCGGCGCAGCGATCGAAGGCGGCCAGACCTGGCTGGTCATCGTCGGCGTGATCACGAGCATGGTGCTGGCGTTCCCGTACCTGCGCGTGATCGTGATGATGTGGCTGTCCGAGCCGGGCGAAAGCACCCCGACGGTGTCGATCCCGGGCTTCCTGACCTCAGCGGCGCTGGTGATCGGCGTGATCGTGACGCTGGCGCTCGGCGTGATCCCGGCGCCGCTGCTCGACCTGACCAACGACGCGGCTCAATTCGTCCGATAGCGAGCGAATTGTCGGTGGCGGCCCCGGTCGGATTCGTTCCGGCCGGGGCTGCTTGCTGTCCGCTGTCTGCGGATCAAGATCAAGAGCTTGATGTCGTGCCTGGTTGCATGGCACCGGACGTAGCTCCCGCCGAGACCGGGCGGGGCCACCCAATCGCCTGGCGGCTCATGACCGGGCGGCCCCACCCTGCCAGCTCCGTGCTCCAAGACAACCCCCGACGCCGGCTTCGGCCGGGTTACACGGCGCTCGTCAACGGATCTTGGCTGGTCGTCACGGTGCCGACCGCACTCGCGTGAGGTCGTGCCGCGGAGTGGTCTGCGACGTTCTCGGTTGGGATGCGCGACTGCAGAATGCAGTGGGGGATCGCCGGAGGAGCCCTGAAGACGACAGCGCGCTGACGCCCGCTTGGCCGGGTTGTCGGAACGGCTGCCCTCCCTCGCGAGGCATTCTTGCGGCCTGGTTGCCTCACGGCTGGTCGCCCGTATGCGCTTGGACAAAGCAGCCCTGCAAGTCCGCGGGTCGCCTCACCGCCCGGGCCGTCTAGCGCCCGGGCCGTCTCGTGCCCGGGCCGTCTCGTGCCCGGGCCGTCTCGTGCCCGGGCCGTCTCGTGCCCGGGCCGTCTCGTGCCGCTTACCCGAGTGCCGCCAGGCCCGCAGGTGCCGCAGCGATCCGGCTTTGCCCGTGGTTCTCCACCACGAGCGCCCGGAGGTCGCGTCCGGCGGCCTTGGCGGCGAACGCGATGGCCCGTCGCAGACGTCGGCGTTGCACGCCGCGCCGTCTCGTGTTCGCGGCGTCCCCGCGCCTGCCCGATCCCGCGCCCATGCCGTCCCCGCGTCCGTGGTGTCCCGCCCAGATGCCGTGCCTGCGCCCACGCGGTCCCGAGCCCCCGCTGCCCCACGCGGTCCCGGGACCCCGCTGCCCGGGCTGCCCGCGCTGCCCGCGCTGCTCGCGCTGCCCGCGCTGCTCGCGCTGCCCGCGCTGCCCGCGCTGCCCGCCCATGCCGTCCCGCGTCCGCACGGTCCCATCCAGATGCCGTGCCCGCGCCCACGCGGTCCCGGACCCCGCTGCCCACGCGGTCCCGGGACGCCGCTGCCCGCGCTGCCCGCGCTGCCCGCGCTTCCC
>NZ_JBVJIR010000008.1:0-241936 GCF_055586185.1 Actinoplanes sp. NPDC051405 | reverse complement strand
CCCGCGCTGCCCGCGCTGCCCGCGCTGCCCGCGCTGCCCGCGCTGCCCGCGCTGCCCGCGCTGCCCGCGCTGCCCGCGCTGCCCGCGCTGCCCGCGCTGCCCGCGCCCCGCCCGCAGCGCCGGACAGCCAGCCTCGCCATCCGGCAACCGCTACCGCGCTGCTGCGCCACGACGGCCGCGCTCCCGCACCTGCCAAGTCGCCCCGGTAGCAACCAGCAAACCGAGGCCATCCAGCAAGCGCAGCCGCGGCCCCTCCCGCGTGTGCAGCCCTGGCCGCCCCGCATGCATCACGGCGTCGCGACCAACTGCCGAAGAGCCCCAGAGCCGGCCGGGCCGCGGCGCAGACGGGTGTGCCATCTTTCCGTGGGCGCGGTGATTTCGCCCACCCTGCGCGGCGACCCGGCCGGCAGCAGCCTGATCAGCGGGAGCGGGCACCCACGCCGTGGCCTGCGCGGAGGGGACTTTTCCCGATCCGTACCTTCGGGCTCTTTTTGATCTTGCTGGTGGGACCCCTGGGCCCGCCCGGGTCGGGGTCGTATGGCATCGTGAAAGTGTGGTGAGCACCCGGGACAGCGCGCTGACGTCGTTCGGCCTCGACATCGACCCTGCGGTCGACGCGTCGGTGTCGGCGACGCTTGCTGTTGTGGAGGATGCGCTGCGCAGCAATGTCGCCAGTGCCGATCCGCTTGTGGCCGAGGCCGCCCGGCATCTCATGGACGCCGGTGGCAAGCGGTTCCGGCCGCTGATTCTTGCGCTGGGCGCGCAGATGGGTGACCCGACCCGGCCCGAGATCGTCCCGGCCGCCCTGGTCGTCGAGCTCACCCATCTCGCGACGCTGTACCACGACGACGTCATGGACGAGGCCACCGTGCGGCGCGGCGCTCCCAGCGCCAACGCTCGCTGGGGCAATTCCGTCGCGATTCTCGTCGGCGACTATCTCTTCGCGCGGGCGGCCGACATCGCCGCGTCGCTCGGGCCCGAGGCGGTGCGGCTGCAGGCGCGGACGTTCGCCCGGCTCGTGCACGGCCAGATCGCCGAGACCGCCGGGCCGCGTGGTTCCGATCCGATCGAGCACTACCTCGGCGTCATCGCCGAGAAGACCGCGTCGCTCATCGCGACGTCGGCGCGCTTCGGCGGCCTCTTCTCCGGCGTCACCCCCGAGCAGGTCGAGGCCCTCACCGGGTACGGCGAGACGATCGGCATCGCATTCCAGCTCTCCGACGACCTCCTCGACATCGCGTCGGAGTCGGTGCAGTCGGGCAAGACGCCCGGCACCGACCTCCGCGAAGGCGTCCCGACCCTGCCGGTCCTCTACGCCCTCGCCGGCGACGACACCGACGCCTCCGCCGTGCGGCTTCGTGAGCTGCTCGCCTCCGGGCCGCTGGTCGACGATGCCTTGCACGCCGAGGCGCTGGGCCTGCTCCGCGAGTCCGGCGCGATGAAGCGGGCCCGCGAAACCGTCCGGACGTACGCGGAGGAAGCCCGGTCCCAGCTCGCGCCGCTGCCGCAGGGCTCACCGCGCCAGGCCATGGAATCCCTCTGCGACTTCATCGCCGACCGCACCAGCTGAGCCGACCGCACCAGCTGAGCCGACCGCACCAGCTGAGCCGACCGCCCCCGCTCGCTCAGGCTGAGAGCCGCTGCGCCAGCGAGCCGAGCGAAGATCGCAGGGCCGGCCCGTTCGGGGCGTCAGCCGCCGTCTCAGGCCACCGCCGCACGGTTCGCGTGCCTTCGCAGCATGCGGCTCCCGAGCACCATCGCCCCCGCCGCCCACAGCATCGCGATCCCCGCCACCGTCCACATCGTCGGGTAGCCGGCCGCCGCAGCCAGCGCCCCCAGCCCCAGCGGCCCGATGCACCCGCCCGCATACACGCCGGTCTGCGTGATCGACGTGGCCGCCCCCGGCGCCTGCGGGTGCAGTCGGACCACGGCGAAGTTCATCAGCCCCGGCCACGCCCACCCGAGCCCGAAGCCCAGCACGACCCCCACGATCAGCGTCGCCGTGTTGAGCACCGCGAGCATCGCCAGGCCCCCCGCGCCCACGGTCAGCATGGCCGCGATCACGCTGATCTGCCGGTCCGGCATGCGGTCGGCCAGCCAGCCGCCGACGGTCCGCGCGGCGATCCCGACCGCGCTGCCCAGCGTCAGAGCCAGCCCGGCCGGGGCGGGCGCGACGCCGTCCGCGACCGCCGAGTCGACCAGGAACGTCCCCAGCGCGTTCGCGGAGCCGGCCGCCAGGGCCGCGCCGATGCCGATCACGATCAGCGCCGCCGTGGCCCGTTCGCCGCCGGCGGCCTTGGCCGCCCGGCCGTCTTCGCGTTCGACCGGGACGAGCCACAGCGCGGCGACCGCGCCGGCTGCGGCGAACACGAACGCCCACCGCCACCCCAGGGTCAGAGCCACCACCGGTACGGCCGCGCCCGCGAGCAACGAGCTGACGGGGATCGCCGCCTGTTTCACGCCGAACGACAGCCCCTGCCGCCGGACCGGTACGTGCCGGGACAGGCTGGTGTTGCTCGCCAGCTGGCCCATGGCGTTCGCACCCGCGCCCAGGGCCAGGATCGCGATGAGGCTCCACAGTGAGCGGGCGGCGACCGCGATCGTCAGCAGGGACGCCGCCGCCAGGGAGATGCCGGCCCGGGCGATCGTGGTCGAGCCGTAGCGTTCCACGAGCGCGCCGGCCGGCACGGAGGCGAGTGCGCTGGCGCCGAAGTAGGACGAGACCGCCAGTCCCAGTCCCGCCGGGCTGAATCCGAGTTCGTCGCTGATCTGAACCGCGAGACCGCCGACGAGGAATACCGGGACCGAACAGGCGATGGTGGTGGTGAGGGCGCTCGTCACGGCCCGCCGCGGGGTTACCGCGTTCGCGCTGGTCGCGGCGGTTCCGCCAGGGGTGATCGGTAGTTCGGCCATCAGTCGGAGAGTATGCCCGGACCGGCGTGAGCCAAGACGGTGAGTGTTAATGACCACACGTCGCGTAGATATCAGTCATGGTCGACACGCTTCAGGCATTCCGTCGGAGGAAGATTATTCATATGGTGTA
The DNA here is from genome assembly GCF_055586185.1 of Actinoplanes sp. NPDC051405. NCBI lineage: Bacteria > Bacillati > Actinomycetota > Actinomycetes > Micromonosporales > Micromonosporaceae > Actinoplanes > Actinoplanes sp. NPDC051405. The sequence goes on along the minus strand of NZ_JBVJIR010000008.1, from coordinate 238,893 downwards.
AGTCCCCGGCGTCGGAGGTGGCTGTGCGCGACCCCCTGGCGGAGCCGTCAGATCTCATCCGGAGCGTGTCACGCGCCTTGCGTGTACTCGAATCGGTGGGTCGGGCCCCGCGCGGACTCACCGTGAAACAGATCGCTCGGCGATGCGAGCTGACCGTTGCGACGACGTATCACCTTGTCCGTACCTTGGCGTACGAGGGCTACGTGATCCGTCGTGAGGACGGCACCTACATCGTCGGTCTGGAGATCGCGGATCGGTACCGTGAACTGGTCTCCGCCTTCCGCGGGCCGCCGTCCGTCGGTGAGGCGTTGCGCCGGGCCGCGGTCGAGACCGGTTACAGCCACTATCTGGGCCGCTTCGTCGGCGGCCGGATCGCGGTGACCGCGTCCGCCGAGGGTGCCCGGTCGCCGTTCATGGACGACATGGTGCCCGGCTTCGACGAGGGCGGTCATGCCACCGCGCTCGGCAAGGCGCTGCTCGCCACGCTCACCGCCGACCAGCGCGCCCGTTATCTGCGTGACTGGGGCATGCGGGCGTTCACCCCGGCCACGCTGACCTCACCGGAGGCGCTCGAGGCCGACCTGGCCGCCGGTGAGCGCCGCGGGATGCAGCTGGAGATGGGCCAGTTCCGCCAGGGCCTGGCCTGTGCCGCGGTCAACGTCGTCGCCGACCGGGACATGGAACGCCGGCTCGTGCTGGCCTGCGCCCTGCCGGCCGCCGAGATGCTGACCTCCGCTCGAGTGGTCCGGGCCAAGCTCACCGCCGCCGCCCGCAGCGTCGCCGAAGCCCTCTCCACGGGGGACGCCGCCACCGCCTGACCTGCTGAACTGCCGGCTTAAGACTCCGTTGAACCGCCCGACCCCACTGCACGTAGTACGGGTTGGAACGCGCGGAGGAGGTCGGCAGGCTTGGAGGATCAGGATGCCGAGCTGTTGCGTGCGCTGCAGGACGAGCACGGGGAAGCACTGTTCGCGCACGCCGTACGCCTCTCCGGGGGCGACCGGCAGCGGGCGGAGGACCTGGTGCAGGAAACGCTGCTGCGGGCCTGGCGCTACCCGGAAGCGCTCGACCCGGAACGCGGCGCGGTGCGGTCATGGCTGTTCACCACCGCGCGCAACCTGGCTATCGACGCCTGGCGACGCCGGTCGGTCCGGGTGGGCGAGGTGGTCACCGACATGATTCCCGAGCCGCCGCCCAGCGCGGACGAGGCCGACCGGGCCGTGGAGGCCTGGACGGTCGCGGAAGCCCTGGGACGGCTGTCCCAGAGTCACCGCGAGGTCCTGGTGGAGTGCTTCTACCAGGGGCGTTCGGTGGCCGAGGCCGCCGCGCGGCTGGGGGTGCCGCCCGGCACGGTCAAGTCGCGCACGCACTACGCACTGCGTTCGCTGCGCCTGGTTCTGGACGAGATGGGGGTGACGGGATGAGATGCGACCACGAGCACGACGACGGCGCGTACGTCCTCGGCGCCCTGTCGCCCGCCGAGCGCGCCGCCTACGAGCGGCACCTGGCCACCTGTTCCTTCTGCCGCGAGGCCGTGGCGGACATCGCTGTCCTGCCCGGCCTGCTGGGCCGGCTCGACCCCGACGACTTCGAGAAGCTGCTCGCCCCCGACCTGCCACCGCCCCGGAACCGGCGCAACAGCATGCCGGACCTGGTCATGGCGGCGCAGTCCACGCGACGCGAGGAACGCCGCCGGGTCCGCTGGCGGGTGCTCGGCTCGGCGCTGACCGCGGCCTGCCTGGCGCTGGTCGTCGGCATCGGCGCCGTGTTCTGGATGGGCCGCGGGGCCCCACCGGACCCGTCGGTGCCGGGCCCGACGGTCGCGATGACCCCGGCCAACGAACGTGTGCCGGTGACCGCCCGGATCAACCTGGCCTCGGCCGGCGGCGGCACCCGGATCAACCTGATCTGCTTCTACAACAAGGGTGACGCGGCGTCGGAGCCGTACACGATCCGGCTCATGGCGTACGGGCCCGACGACGAGAGCGAGCAGCTCGGCTCGTGGACGGCGTCACCCGGCAAAGAGGTCAAGATGTCCGGCCTGACGCACTTCACCGCGGGGACGCTCTCCCGGCTGGCGCTGGTGCGTACGGATGACCGGACCCTGCTCTCCTACGACGTGCCCTGACGGGTTCTGCTCGTCAGCGCGGCGGAAGGGCGGCGGCCGGCTCGGCGGTGGCGGCCGCTGAGGCGGCCGCCGTCCTCCCTTTGGCGGCGGCCCGGGCGCCTCGCAGGCCGTCCACGGTGAAAATGATCAGCGCGACCCAGACCAGCGCGAAGCCGGCCAGCCGGGCCGGCGGCATCGGCTCGTGGAAGAGCAGCACCCCGCAGGCGAGCTGCAGGATCGGCGCGACATATTGCAGGATGCCGATGCCGACCAGCGGCACCCGGTTGGCCGCGGCGGCAAAGAGCATCAACGGTACGGCGGTAGCGACGCCGGCCAGCAGCATCAGCACCGTGTGCCAGGCCGACACATGCCCGAACTCCGCGCCGCCGGTCGCGTTCAGCCAGCCCAGGTAGCCCAGCGCGGGCAGCGCCAGTACGGCGGACTCGATGAACAGGCCCTCGGCGGGCGGCAACGCGAGCCGCTTCTTGATCAGGCTGTACGACCCGAAGCTGGCGGCCAGCACGAGCGCGATGTACGGCAGGTGCCCGTAGTCGACGGTCAGCACCGCGACGGCCAGCGCGCCGAACCCGATGGCGATCCACTGCCACAACCGCAGCCGCTCGCGCTGCACAGTCACGCCGAGCAGCACGACGACCAGCGGCGTGATGAAGTAGCCCAGTGCTGTCTCGACCACCCGCGAGGAGTTGACCCCGTAGATGTAGGTCGCCCAGTTCACGCCGATCAGCACGGCGGCGAGGGTGATGCCGCCGAGCAGCCGGCGGTCGCGCACGATGCGGCCGAGGAAGTGCAGGTTGCGCATGGCGAGCAGCACGAGGCTGATGAACACCACGGACCAGATCACCCGGTGCGCCAGGATCTCCAGCGGCGGGGAGGGTGCGAGCAGCTTGAAGTAGATCGGAAAGAAACCCCACAACGCGTACGCCGTGAGGCCGTACAGATAGCCTCGCCGTTCCTCGCCCATGCACTCACCGTAAGGTGCCCGCGGCGGGTCCGCTCCTTGCTTATGTTCTAGCTCACCAGGCCAATCGGACGGTGGCGGCCCGCGCCCGGCTCAGTCGTCGCCGCCGTCCGGGACCAGCATGTTGAGCACCCAGCTCACGACGCCGACCAGCAGGGCGCCCAGGATCGCGCTGGGCCAGAAGTCGTCCACGTGGAACGGCAGGTCGAACTGCCCGGCGATCCAGCTGACCAGCAGGAACAGCAGGCCGTTGATGACCAGGGAGATGAGCCCCAGGGTCAGCACGTAGAGCCCGCAGCCGATGGTCTTGATGATCGGGCGCAACACCGCGTTGACGATCCCGAAGATCGCCGCGACGGCGAGCAGCGCGCCGATCTGACCCCCGAGGGAGTCCGTGGTGAGGCGGATGCCGTCGATCACCACGGTCGCGATCCACAGCGATACGGCGGTGATGACCAGCCGGATGAGGATGCCCATGGCACGGGATGGTGCCATGGCCGGGCCACCCGGCGGGGCGACACTCCACGATCTTGTCCAGGTCGTTGCGCTCGATCCACCGGCGTCGCTCGCCGGGCTCGGCCGGCCGGCCGGATGAGCCCGGCCCGGATCCAGCCGGCCCTGGTGAGCCGGGCCTGGTCGGCCGGGCCTGGTCGGCCGTGCCGTAGTCGGCCGGGCCTGGTGAGCCGGGCCTGGTGAGCCGGGCCTGGTCGGCCGGGCCGTAGTCGGCCGGGCCTGGTGAGCCGGGCCTGGTCGGCCGTGCCGTAGTGGGCTGGGCCGTAGTCAGCCGGGCCTGGTCGGCCGGGCCGTAGTCGGCCGGCCCTGGTGAGCCGGGCCTGGTCGGCCGGGCCTGGTCGGCCGGGCCTGGTCAGCCGGGTCTGGTCAGCCGCGGACCGGTGAGCCGATCAGCTGGGCCTCGATCGGGGTCTGGGAGAGCACCGCCCAGCGGACCGCCCGCCGGTTGATCACTCCGACCATGTCGGCGCGGATCTGGGTCAGCCACTTCGCCGCCTCGCCCAGCCCCAGGGCCGCGCCCACGAGGGCCGCCTCCTCCGGGCGCAGCGGCTGCACGAGCAGCAGATCGGCCCGGGACGCCGCGTCGGCGTCGGCCGGGCTGAAGTCGTCGCGGACCACCAGCGTGGCCTGCCAGCCGGCGCCCGGGCGGTTGTCGGCGCCGACCGGGCCGATGTCGACCACCACGAGCAGCGGGTGCAGCGCCGAGCCCGGCGGAATCTCCACGGCCCGGCCCGGCGGGATGACCGCGATCGCCTCACCGGGCACTGCCGCGCCCCGGACGAACGGCTCCCAGGCCTGCGGGCGCGCTGTCTGCACGACCACCCGGGCGCCCAGGGCCATCGCCCGCAACGCCACCAGCTGGGCGCAGCGCACGCCGCCGACCAGCAGCGCCCGGGTCTGCTCGGGCCGGAACAGCCGGGCGATCACCGGCTCGCCCTTGCGGTTGCTGCCGATCATCAGGCCGGCGTTGCCGATCGGGAGCTGCAGGTCGTCGAGCAGGTCGGTGCGGGCCACGTCCGGGCTGGGCCGGCCGGGGAGCCCGGGGCTCGTCGGGATGCCCAGCGGCAGGGTGGCGGTCAGTCCGTCGAGGTGCTCGCCGTCGAGCCGGCGGGCGGTGGCGTGTTCGCCGGCGAGCAGCTTGCGCAGGGCCTGCGTGGCGAAGGAGAGGGCCGCGGTGTCGGGGGCGGCCAGCCGGACGGTCAGGTCGGTGGCTGTGTCCGTACCGGTGGCGGAGCGTGGGCCGACGCCCAGCGCGACCGTCGTCGCGGCCGCCGGCAGGGTCAGCATCCGGGCCACCAGCCGGCGGGAGGTCTCGATGCGCAGGTCGGGCCAGCGGCGCAGCCGGAACGTGGCCTGGGTCAGGCTGCCCACGCGCAGGCCGGGCCAGGTCTCCTGGGCCGCGCCGATACCGTCGTCGTGGGCCAGCTCGGCGACGACCCGCAGGGCCGCGGCCTCGCCGAGCGGCCGGGCCGGCGTCGGGCCGAGCCGGCGCAGCAGCTTGCGGACCAGACCGGACAGGGCCCGCCGGAGGTCCTCCTCCGGCCAGCCCTCGGCACGCAACACGCGCACGGCCAGCAAGGCCCGGCTGTGGCCGAGCAGGCGGCCATCGGTGAGCTGACGGTACGAGTTCGCCGGGGTGCCGCCGCCGGCCCGCAGCGACGGGGCCGGCGCCCCCACGAGGATGAGCTGAAGGCGGCACGGCGGGTGCTCGGCGCCGGTGGGCGGCAGCAGGCCCGCGGGGGACGGCAGGATCACGGTCTCCTCGGCGAGCAGGCCGTTCGGGTCGCCCAGCTCCAGCACGGCGGTAAGGCCGTAGCCGTCGACGATGACCGCGGCCGGGTCGCCGGCGAGCTCGGTCTGCTCGATGCGGGCGCCGGGCGCGACGAACTCGAGCAGGGCGGCCGGACCGTCCGCGGCCGGCGCGGTGTGCCGGCGGCCGGCGAAGCGTATCGCCGTGCCGAGCCACTCGAACGCCCAACGGCCACGCAGCCGCAGCCACGTGACAGCCAGCAGCACGATCGCCACGAAGGCCGCGGCGGCGAGCGCGATCGGGCCGTTCAGAGCACCGACGAGTAAGGCGACGGCCGCTACTTGAGTGCTGACCCACTGACCGGTGCGAATACCGAACAATCGTCCATGTCGGACACGTTGGGTGCGTACCTTCGGCAGCCGCTCGCCCGCGCCGCTCAGCTCGGGGAAGTCCCGGCCACCCACCAGGTCTGCCGTCACCGTCGCGCCCGCCTCTCCCTGAATCGCTGCCTGAGCGGCCTCATCGTATGGCGCGCGTCGCGTACGCAGGGGGCGGCGTCGATATCCACAGGTTGTCCGACGGGACTACCGTGGCTGCGTCCGGCCCGTTACCCTCAGCGACGGCAATGAATGAACGGCAGCTCAGGGCCGCCCCCCACCACTGTGCGGGAGCGGTTAATCTGAGGGCCACGTCAGCGCACCCGGGCTCGTCCAGCAGGGCTCGTCCAACGGGGCTCATCCATACCGGACCCGGTGCGAGACAGACGATCAAGAAAGCGGGGTGACGTCCGGGGTGTCCGAGACGACGCAGGCAAATTCCGGGGACATGGCGAAGGTTGCCGGTGAGTTCGACCAGGTCAACCACGAGCTGACCAGGATGCTGAAGAAGCTCATGAACGAGCTTTCCGTGCTGCAGTCGGCCTGGGTCGGCAGCGGTGGCCGGGCGTTCGAGTCCGTGAAGAACCAGTACCAGCAGGACCTCGCGCAGCTCAACAAGGCGCTCGCCGACACCGCCGAGTCGATCAAGACCTCCGGCACCGGCTACGACGCGTCCGACTCCTCGGCCGCCAGCCTGGTGACCAAGTCCGGTGGCGGCGGCGTCAGCCTTCCCCTCTAACTCCGACCTGGAAAGGAGCACGACATGAGTGACGGTCTGCTTCGCGTCAACTTCAGTTCCCTGGCTCAGGCCGGCGTCGACATCAACAAGGCTGTCAACGAGCTCGACACCAAGCTCAGCCACCTCGACTCCGTCGCGCGTCCGCTGGTGGACACGTGGGAGGGCAAGGCCCAGACGGCGTACCACCAGCGTCAGCTGAAGTGGACAAATGCCGCCACCGACCTCAAGAACATCCTCCGCGACATCCAGATGGCCGTCGAGCAGTCCGCGCAGGACTACGCGGCGACGGAGAGCAGCGCGGAGAAGCGCTTCCTCTGAGTCCCGAGGCACCCATCTCGCGGCACGGCCGGGACATCTCGTTCCGGCCGTTTCCGTGTCACCGGCCGGGTCGGCTACCCCGGGTCATCGGGCAGTATCGTTGCGCGACACAATCATGCTCTGACGGGCACCGATGACGCCGCTGGACACCTTCTCGGCTGTATGCGTACAGCCGCCCATTGTGATCGTGGCCTGACCTTGTAGGTTGTACGCGTTGAGATGGCCCGTTCGCCGCGAAGGGAGAGGTGGACGTGACCGAGTGGGAACCGGCTACGGACGCCGAGATCGCGATGCGCAACGCACTGCGCACCGACGACCAGGAGTCCTACTTCCGCATTCTCGCCGGTGTCGACCTGCTCCTTCCGGTCTCGGCCGACGCCCTCGCCGGCCTCGCCCCGCTCGGCTGGGGCACGTGGAGCACCGGCGGCCGTACGCACGTCCTCGCCTTCACCTCGCCGTCTGCGCTGCAGGCCTGCCTGGCTGATTACACCGGCTCGGCTCGCCGCGTCGCGTACGCGGAACTGGCCGACACCTGGCCGAACCTCGAATGGTGGCTGGCGGTCAACCCCGGCCTGCCCATCGAGGGATACCTGCCGGCCTGGTTCGTGGCCCAGCTCTCCCGGGGTGACCTGCGCCTGCCGACCCGCGGCCCGGGCCCGGCGGGCAGCAACGCCCCGAACCGCATCCAGGACCTGCACGCAGCCGCAACCCTGGCGGCGACGGCGGCGGCTCAGGGCTACAACGCCTCGAACTATGCGGCTCCGGCGTCCGGCGGGCCGATCCAGGGCAGCCCGGCGCCTTCGTACAGTGCTCCGGGGTCAGACGCTCCCGGCTCCGGTGACGCCTCATATGGCGGTCCCGACCCGGGCGGCTCGGCTTACAGCGGTTCCGGCTCGGGCGGTCCGGCTTATGGCGGTTCGGGTCCGGGCGGTTCTGGCTCGGGCGGTCCGGCTTATGGCGGTTCGGGTCCGGGCGGTTCCGGCTCGGGCGGTCCGGCTTATGGCGGTTCGGGTCCGGGCGGTTCCGGCTCGGGCGGTCCGGCTTATGGCGGATCGGGTCCGGGCGGATCGGGTCCGGGTGGGTCTGGTCTCGGTGGGTCTCGTCCCGGTGGATCCGATTCGGTTGATCGCGGTGCCGGGGCCTCGGCCTACGGCGATCCCGCGTCCGGTGGTTCTGGTCCTGGTGGTTCCGCTTATGGCAGTGCCACCTCGGGTGGCCCTGCTTATGGCGGTTCTGGGTCCGGTGGCGCGGTCTCAGGTGGCGCTGTGGCCGGTTCGGCTGCGCCCGGGGGGTCGGCGGCTTCGACCGGTTCCGGGTATGCCGGTGGGGCCACGCCTGGAAGCCGCTACTCCGACTCGAAGGCTGGGCAGCCGGCCGACGCCGGTTCCGGTGGACAGGTCGGTCCGGGTGGACTGCCGCTGCGGACGCCGGGTGCGGTGCTGCCGAGTGGGCTTCCCTCCCGCGTGCCGGGCACTCCGGCCGGGCAGGACAGTGGGATTCCCGGCGGGCAGTTCAACGGCTTCGGCACGTCTGGTGGTGCTCGTCCGGCCCAGCCGGGTGGCTACGCCGACCAGCCTGGAGGCTACGCCGATCAGTCTGATGATCGTGGTCGACCTGGTGGCGCGCGGGAGCCCAGCGCGTTCGCGGGGGAGTCCGGCGGTTCTGGACCCGGTACTTCGGCCCAGCCTGCGGCGCCGGGCCGGTCCGCGGGTGACGTGCCTGCTGCCTACCGGCCGCCGACCTTGCCCCCGAGTGGCCCAGCACGTGCCGACAGCTCCGGGGTGCCTGCGCGGTCTGCTTCCGCTCCCAGCGCGCTCGATGCTCTGGGCAGCCGGGGCGGCTCCTCGGCGGAGCGGAGCCCAGGTTCCGGCAGCACGCCGCCGCTACCCACGCGAACGCCGATGGCTCAGACGCCACCCCTGCCCGCACACATCCCGCCGCCGGACACCGACGACGCGACGCCGGATCAGCCGGCCGTGAGCGGCACCGGAGCGATCTCGGCCAAGCTCGCCGCGCGTGACGGCGCGATCTCCGCCAAGCTCGCCGGTCAGGCCGCCGCCAAGGAGGCCGGCTCCACGCCGGCCGCCTCGGATCGGGTCGAGCCGGGTGCCGACGACCAGAGCAAGGGCCCGGGTGGTCTGCCCCGCCGCCAGGTCACGCCGCCCGAGGAACGGCCTTCCTCCATGGCCGCGGCCGCCCAGGCGCTCGCCGGGAACCGCAACCCGGCGTCGACCCAGCCGTCGACCGCCCAGCCGTCGACCGCCCAGCCGTCGACCGCCCAGCCGTCGACCACCCAGACGCCCTCGACCGGGCCGGCCAGAGGGAATCAGCCGGGTGGTTCAGATCAGTCGCAGGGCGGCCAGCCGCAGCCCGGGTTGGCCCCACCGGTCATCCCCGGCGCGGGCGGTGCCGGCCGGTCCCCATACGTCCCGGCCGCAGCGGCTCGCCCCACCATCCCGCCGGCATCAACCGACCAGCGGTCGGGGACGCCGGGCTCAACGGATCAACGGTCGGGGACGCCGGGCTCAACGGATCAACGGTCGGGGACGCCGGGCTCAACGGATCAACGGTCGGGAACGCCGGGCTCAACGGATCAGCGGTCCGCCAGGCCCGGATCCTCGGACCAGCGGCCGGCCACGCCGGGATCAACAGACCAGCGGCTGAGTACACCGGGATCGACCGACCAGCGGCCGGGTACACCGGGCTCAACGGATCAGCGGTCCGGTACACCCGGATTGACCGACCAGCGGTCGGCTACATCGGGACAGACCGACCAGCGGCCGGCCACCCCTGCACCCGCTGATCGACCCCGGAATGCCCCCACACCGGAAGATCACGCGCAGAACCGACAGGGTTCGACCGACCAGCCGCAAACCTCCTCCGACAGCCGCGATACCTCCAGCCCTCAGCCGAGCACCGACCCGCAGCAGCCAGCCACGACCGGCCCAGCCACGACCGACTCAGCCGCAACCGGCGGAGGCCCGATCGGCGGAGGCGCGACAGGCGGAGGCGCGACAGGCGGAGGCGCGACCGGCCCAGGCGTGACCGGCCCGACCGCGGCAACCTCGGGCATGACCGGCCCGGGCATGACCGGCGACACCGGCGACGACTTCGAGGAAGACTTCGTCCCGGCGAACGAGGTCGAGCGCGACCTCTACCGCGCCGTCGATGAGGCCAGCACCGATTCCTTCCTCTCCACCTTGTTGCTCGCCACCGTGCTCGTTCCCGTCGCGCACAACTCGCGGCCCGGCAGCGCTCCCGGTGAGTCCGGTTTTGCGTTCCGGACCGAGGAGATCGAGGGTGACCGGTTCCTGGTCGTCTTCACCAGCCGGGACCGGCTCGCCGAGCATTTTGCCGAGCCGACCCGCACGGTCGGGGTCCGCTTCGTCGATCTGATCCGCAACTGGCCCGACCCGGCCTGGTCGTTCGCGGTCAATCCGACCTCGCCGATCGGCGCCAGGTATCCCGGCCCGCAGGTCATCGCGCTGGCCAGCTGGGCCGTGGAGGCCGGGCTCGGCGGCGACCCGATCGACGCGCCCGCTGAGTTGCCGCAGCGGCCTGCTGAGCCGACCGCGCAGCTCACCGTCATGCAGAAGGCTGTGCCGGCCGAGCAGATCGACTACTACCTCGAGCGGGGTTACGACCGGGTCGCCGGGTTCGTGCACCGCGCCGGTGAGGTTGAGCATCTGCGGGCGCCGGGCGAGCTCTTCTCGGCGCTCGGGCTGGTCTACGACGGTTCGCCCTATCAGGCGGATGCCAAGGAGGCCTTTGTGCTTCGCTGGCCGGCGCACCGGCCCAGCCTCTACCGCATCCCGTACGGCGGCCAGAGCGAACAGGCATTGCGGGCCATGGACGGCTGGGTCATCGAGCGCCCACCGTTCCGGGGCAACGGTTTCGCCCCCGGTGAGGGCAAGGACGTCATCGCGGAGTTCAAGGTGGACAGTGTGCGGCTGCCGCACGGTGCGCAGTTGTGGCGGATCGCCGACGGCGCCGAGCAGCTGATCGCCGTCTTCGACTGTGACGCGCCGGTGTGGCGCCGGGTCGGTGAGCGGTGATGCGCGACGGGTACGTGGTCAACTGGCACGGCCGGGAGTACGACGCCGCGCCCGACGGGGAGAACGTGCGGGTCTATGCGCCCGAGCCCGCCGACGGCTTCACCGAGGTGCGGCCCGGTCGCTTCGTCCGGGTGCTCAAGCCCGGCGAGTTCGGTGAGCTCGTCTACATCCGCACGACCTGTTCATGGCGCGGTGAGCCGTTCATCGTGCTCGCCGAGGCCGACAACTGGCTGCGCCTGGAGTACACCGGTGGCCGGGCGCCGGTCGCCCGTGAGCTGGGCCTGGAGGAGTTCGACTTCGGGGTCTACCAGGGCTGGGCGCCGGCGCACGAGGTCACCCAGCTCTATGAGCACCGCGTCTGACGAACCTCAGGCCTTCAGCCAGCGGAGGATCTCGCCGGTGACGAGGTCCGGCGCTTCCTGGTGCAGGAAGTGGCCGGCGTCCGGGATCAGGCGCCACTCGTACGGCGCGATCACGTAGCGGCCCGAGCCCTGCGCCGTGCGGGGCAGCACCGCCGTGTCCAGCTCGCCGTGCATCTGCAGTGTCGGGGTGACCAGCGGCTGCTGCATCAGCTTGACGAACCGGTAGCCCTGCAACCGCAACGCCGACCGGAACACCCACCTGTACGCCTCCAGCGCACAGAACGCCGCCTGCGGGATCTGCATGGCCTCCCGGCACCGCGCGACGTACTCCTCGAACGCGGCCGTCTGCGTCCATCTCGGACCGCTCCAGTGCTCGATCAGCTCGCCGACCAGGGCCGCGTCGTTCTTCGTCAGCACGTGCTCGTAGCGGGGGACCTGGAAGCGCAGGATCGACGCGCTCGCCGCCGCCTGGCCGCGGGGGTCGGCGAACAGCGCCGCGCGCAGCCGCAACGGGTGGGCCGCGCCGAGCACCACGAGCCGGCTGACCATCTTGGGGTGGAAGGCCGCCGCCGCCCAGCCGATCATGCCGCCGGCACCCGCCCCGACGATCATCGCGGAGCGTTCGCCGAGGGCCCGGATCAGGCCGGTCACGTCGGCGGCCATCGTGTAGCCGTCGTAGCCGCGCGGGGGCTTGTCGCTGGCGCCGTAGCCGCGCAGATCGATCGCGACCGCCCGGAAGCCCGCGTCGGCGAGCCGGGTCAGCACGTCGTGCCACGCCCACCAGAACTCGGGGAAGCCGTGCAGCAGCAGGACGAGCGGTCCGGTGCCCGCCTCGACCACGTGGAAGCGGCTGCCGTTGGCGCCGACGAAACGGTGGGTCCAGGGACCCTCCGTCAGTACGCACGCCTCGTCCACCTGGGCACTCATGCGAACCAGCGTACGGGCCTAGGGAAAGTGCTGGATGGCACCCATGCTCACCGGGATGCCCGCACCACAGTCGATGCGCAGTTTGGCCGGGGTCAGCGCGGCCTTGATGTGGTCACCCTCGGCCAGCTTCGTCCCCTTGTCCGAGTACATCGCGTAGGCGACGCCGTCGAAGGTGACCAGGCCGTAACAGGGGCCGGTGCCGCCGCGGGTGATGGTGCCCTCGATCCAGCCGGGTGAGCGGACGATGTCCGTCGGCGTCTTGGGGATGCCGGCCGGCTTGGAGGGCGCCGGGCCGGTGGGCACCGAGTTGTACGGGCCGCTGGGCGAGACGGCGGGCTCGCTGGATGGCGTGACGGAGGTCGCCGAGACGCTGGGCGTGACCGGCACGGAGGTGCCCGGTGCCACCGGAGACCCGGCTGAACAGGCCGTCAGGCTCGTGAGGACCAGGAACGTTGCTGCGGCCGTACGGGAAAACGAGATCATGACCCACCTCCGTGAGTGAGACCCGGGCCCGGCCCTGCGGGTTCCCGTGGGGGTGAGAAAAGGGCGACGCCCGGGGCCGAGGCCCCGGGCGTCGCTGTGCTGCGGTGGATCAGGAGAACTTGACCTTGAGCGAGGTGCCGCTCTGCTCGACGACCTTGATCTTGACGCCCACGGCCGGCAGCTTGACGCCGGCCCACGGGATCTCGTCGTAGAAGTACTTCTTGGTGTCGTCGAAGGTCGGCTGCGCGGCCTGGCCCCGGATGTAGCTGGGCTTGCCGTTGACGTGCAGCGTGAACGAGTCGGCCTTGGTCAGGCCGAACGGCGCGTCGTAGAGCTGGATGCGCGCCCGCCAGGGCTGGCCCTCGAGGTTGTAGAACGGTGCCGGGTGGCTGTCCACGATCAGGTTGCGGCCCTGACCGGGGTGCTGGTTGACGTTGTTGTCGGCGAACGACGTGTCGTTGTACGAGATCAGCAGACCCTGCTGGTACGAGAAGTGCTCGGCCCAGTCCGGCTTGGTGGTCGGCCAGCCGAAGTTGTACGGGCCCGTCTTCAGGTACTTGTCGTACGACGTGTACGTGCGGTTGCCGGCGATGTAGAAGTTGTCGTACTCGGCGGTGATCGAGTCACCCTCGACGCTGAAGCCGGCAGCGGTCCAGGCCGGGGTGCCCTCGGCACCGTCGGTGGAGACCGCGGCACCGTTCACCGTGATGGTGAGGTCGTCGCCGAAGAAGCCGCCCGCGGACAGACCACCGTCGGTGATGTAGTGCAGGCGGACCTGCACCGTCTTACCGGCGTACGCGGTCAGCGGGATGCTGATGTTCTTCCACTCGCCACCGCTGTCGCCACCCAGGGCCGGACGCGGCGGCACAGCGCCGTCGACGCCCAGCGGGGCACCGTCGACCGTGCCGTTGAGCGCGGTCCACGCCTTGCCGTCGGTGGAGGCCTCGAAGTAGAGGTAGTCGTAACCCTCTTCGATGTTGTAGCGGCCCTTGAGGTCGAACGACGCCGAGGTGGCCCCGGTGAGGTCGACCGACTTGGTCAGCGTGGTGTTCAGGTTGTCGTCGTTGCCGGAGAAGTACTGCTTCTCGCCGGCAAACGGCGCACCGAGGTCGGTGGTGACCTCCTTGTCGGGCAGGACCACGACGGCGGCCTGCGCCTTGGCGCTGTTGTACTCCTGCGGGCCGAGCTCGAGGGTCTTCTTCTGACCCGCGACCAGGGTCTCGTAGTCCAGCCAGCCGAGCTGCAGCTTCTGCCAGGCACCGAGGTCGCCCGGGCGCGTGCCGAGGGGCTCGCCGGCGCCGGAGAGACGGCTCTGGGCCATCAGGGTCCAGAACTCGCTGTTGTTGTTCGTGCCACCGGAGGTGTCGTAGTCGTCCGGCAGGCCGAGGTCGTGGCCGTACTCGTGAGCGAAGACGCTCAGGCCGCCGTTCTCGGGCTGGACAGTGTAGTCACCGATCCAGACGCCGGTGTTGCCGATCTGCGTGCCACCCGCCTTGTTGGTGGCGGGGCCGGTGATCCCGGCCGAGGTGTTGTACGCGTACCAGCGGTGCGCCCAGATGGCGTCCTCACCCTGCTGCGGGTCACCGTCGGACTGGTCGCCGCCGGCGTGGACGATCTGGAAGTGGTCGATGTAGCCGTCCGACTCGTTGAAGTCGCCGTCACCGTCGAAGTCGTACCGGTCCCACTGGTCGTAGGACTTCATGTCGGCGGCGATCTGCGCATCCGAGCGGCCGGCGGCCTTCTGGTCGGCGACCCACTTGTTGGCGGCGTCGGTGACGAGCGCCCACATGTTGGTGTCGGTGCAGACGCCGTTGACGTCGCAGTCGCGACCGTAGCGGGCCTCGTTGTAGTTGACCTTGACCCAGTCGGAGACCTCGCCGTCGACGCTGTAGCGGCCGGACGACTGGGTCTCGTAGTAGGTCTTCAGCGACTCGACGCCCTTGCCCTCACCGAAGTACAGCTCCTGGTAGTGGGCCCGGTTGTAGTCGGGCTGCCACACCGTGGTGTTGTCCTTGGTGCGATCGGGCGAGGGGATCTTGTTGTGCAGCGGACCCTCGAACGTGGTCGGGCCCGGGGTGAGCGGGTCGCTGTCGACGTCCGGGTAGTTCGGGTGCCGGTCGTTGCCGAACTCCGCCAGGATCACGAAGATCTTGTCGGTCCGCTCGTTGGTGAGCTCGACGTACTGGTCCTGGCCGGCGTTGGCGACGCGGCGGTTGGTCTCGCCGCCACCGCGCGTCTTGCCGACCTTGGCCACGGTGCTGCCGCCGCGCTGCTGCGTCTTGACCGTGCCCTTGAGGATGCCGTTGATGGCCTCCTCGCGCAGCTCGCGGCGCTTGTCCTCGAACGGGTTGGGCAGCTCGTCCACGGGGGCCTTCTTGCTGGCCGTCGCCGGGGCCGGGTCCACCGGAGGGGCCGCCATCGCCGCGGCCGGGAGCATGATCCCGGCACTGCTGACCATTGCGGCACCGAGTAGTCCCACGACTACTTTGCGCACGTACTACCTCCGTTGACGTGACCGATCGCTGGGTGCAGCTGATCGGCGGAAAACGGCCCCGTGATTCGGGGCTCACGTGAACGTATGCAAACAGTCAGATGTATGGAAGTGCTGGGGCCAAAAGAAAGGGAATCTTTATGCGGGCGCGCTCAGCCGACCGGCGTCAAGGTCTTGACCTCGACCAGAGTGCCGGCCCCGCAAGCGATATCCAGCGTCGACGGGCTGACGTCGGCCTTTATCCGAATGCCGATGGTCAATGCCCGACCCTTGGCTTCATAGAGGGCATATTGGACGCCGTCGTCGGTGACGAGGCCGTAGCAGGGTCCTGAGCCGCCGCGGTTGACCGTGCCGACGATGAGCTCGGTGGCCTTGATGTCGTCGGTCGGCTCGCTCGGCGGGGCGGTGGGCCGGGTCAGGGTCGGCAGCGGGGTCACGGTCCGCTCGGCCCGCGGGGGAGCGGCGGTGGGCTCGTTGCCGGCGGCGCACCCGGACAGCACGGTCATGGCGGCGGCGAGCACGAGGATCCCGGTTCTGGTCACGGCCCCTTGGACGGACCGGCAATCTTCGCGGTTCCCCGGAAACGGGACGGCGCCCGGGGAGTGGACTCCCCGGGCGCCGCTCGTGCTGATCGGGATCAGCTGAACTTGACCTTCATGGACGTACCGTTGACGTCGACGACCTTGATCTTGACGCCGACGGCGGGCAGCTTGACGCCGTGGTTCGGCAGCTCGTCGTAGAAGTACTTCTTGGTGTCGTCGAACAGCGGCTGCGCGGCCTGGCCCCGGATGTAGCTGGGCTTGCCGTTGATGTGCAGCGTGAACGAGTCCGCCTTCTTGAGGCTGAACGGCGCGTCGTACACCTGGATGCGGGCCCGCCAGGGCAGTCCCTCGAGGTTGTAGAACGGCGCCGGGCGGCTGTCGATGTACAGGTTGCGGCCGCTGCCCGGGTGGACGTTGGTGTTGTTGTCGACCTGCGAGGTGTCCCAGTAGGAGATGAGCAGACCCTCCTGGTACGAGTAGTGGTCGACCTTGTCCGGCAGGGCCGGGAGGTAGCCGAAGAAGTACGGGCCGGTCTTCAGGTACTTGTCGTACGACACGTAGCTGCGGTGGCCGGCGATGTAGAAGTTGTCGAACTCCTCGACCGAGGCGGCGCCGACGATCGAGAAGCCGTCCAGGGTCCAGGTGGTGGCACCCTCGGCGCCGTCGGCCAGCACGGTCGCGCCGTCCGCGGTGATGGTGACGTCGTCACCGAAGAAGCCGCCCTCGGAGACACCGCCGTCCGTCAGGTAGTGCAGGCGGAAGTCGACCTTTTTGCCCGCGTACGCGTTCAGCGGCACCGCGATGTCGACCCACGCGCCGGCGGTGCTGCCGGTCAGCGCCGGCGTTCCGCTGGCGTCCGTCGGGAAGGCCGCACCGTTGACCGTGCCGTTGAGCCGGGTCCAGGTGGTGCCGCCGTCCGTCGAGGCCTCGAAGTAGAGGTAGTCGTAGTCCACCTCGATGTCGTAGCGGCCCTTGAGCGTGACCCCCGCCGTGGTCTTGCCGGTGAGGTCGATGGTCTTGCTCATCGAGTTGTTCAGGTCGTCGGCGTTGCCGGAGAAGAACTGACCCTCACCCGCGAACGGCGCACCGAGATCGGTGGAGACCTCCTTGTCCGGGAGTACGACCACCGCGGCCTGAGCCTTGGCCGTGTTGTACTCCTCCGGACCCATGTTCAGGGTCTTGGACTGCCCGGCCACGATCGTCTCGTAGTCGAGCCAGCCGAGCTGCAGCTTGTTCCAGGCACCGAGGTCGCCCGGGCGGGTACCGATGCCCTGGTCCTCCTTGGCGCTGAGCCGGCTCTGGGCCATCAGGGTCCAGTGCTCGTTGTTGTTGTCGCCGCCACCGGAGGTGTCGTAGTCGTCCGGCAGGCCCAGGTCGTGGCCGTACTCGTGCACGAAGACCGACAGGCCGCCGTTCTCCGGCTGGATCGTGTAGTCGCCGATCCAGATGCCGGTGTTGCCGATCTGGGTGCCGCCGAGCAGGTTGCCGGCCGGGCCGGTGCGGCCCTGGTCGGTGCCGAAGGCGTACCAGCGGTGGCTCCAGATGGCGTC
Organism: Actinoplanes sp. NPDC051405; assembly: GCF_055586185.1. NCBI lineage: Bacteria > Bacillati > Actinomycetota > Actinomycetes > Micromonosporales > Micromonosporaceae > Actinoplanes > Actinoplanes sp. NPDC051405. The sequence continues at coordinate 221,700 of NZ_JBVJIR010000008.1, read as the reverse complement.
CTCACCCTGGTACGGGTCACCGTCGGCCTGGTCGCCGCCGGAGTGGACGATCTGGAAGTGGTCGATGTAGCCGTCCGACTCGTTGAAGTTGCCGTCGTTGTCGAAGTCGTAGCGGTCGTATTCGTCGAACGACTTCATGTCGGCGGCGATCTGGGCGTCGCTGCGGCCGGCGGCCTGCTGGTCGGCCACCCACTTGTTGGCGGCGTCGCGGACCAGGGCCCAGGTGTTGTTGCAGACGTTGCTCGCGCAGACAGCCGGGTCGTCGCCGTTGGCGTCGGTGGGCAGGTCGTTCGAGCGGCCGTAGCGGGCCTCGTTGAACGGGACCTTCACCCAGTCGGTGACCTCGCCGTCGACGCTGTACCGGCCGGAGGACTGGCTCTCGAAGTAGGTCTTGACCGACTCGACGCCCGTGCCCTCGCCGAAGTAGAGGTTGCGGTAGAAGTCGGCCGAGTAGTCCGCCTGCCACACCGTCGAGTTGTCCACGGCGCGGTTCGGCTCGGGAATCTCGTTGTGCAGCGGTCCGTCGAAGCGCGCCGGGCCGGGCACGGTGGGAGCCATGTCCTTGTCCGGGTAGCTGGGGCTGCGCTCGTTGCCGAACTCGGTCAGGATCACGAAGATCCGGTCGGTCCGCTCGCGGCTGATCTCGACGTACTGGTCCTGACCCGTCTTGGCGACGGCCCGGTTGCTGGTGCCGGAGCCCTGCGTCCGACCGACCTTGACGACCGAGCTGCCGTTCTTGGTCACGGCCTTGGCCTCGCCGCTGACCACGTCGGCGACTGCCTGCTCGCGCAGCGCGCGGCGCTTGTCCTCGAGGGGGTTGGGCAGATCGTCGACAGGTGCTGAGTTGGCATCGGCCTTAGCGACCGGCGCTGGATCCACTGGCGGGGCGGCGTTGGCACCGGCGGGGAGCATGACCCCGACGCTGGTGACCATCGCGGCGCCGAGTAGTCCCACGACCACCTTGCGCACTACGTGTACCTCCGTTGACGTGACCGAGCGCTGGGGTTGCAGCGGACGGCGGTAAACCGGCCTCGGATTCGAGGCTCACGTGAACGTATGCAAACACACCTATGTCTTGGAAGAGTCCCGGGATATTGATGAGCGATGGTTACGCATTATGGTTTTTCCATCATGCAAGTACCGGCATATACCCGAAAGTGGACTGTGCACATGAAACGGCGGCAGACCTGCACGATCGCAGGGCTGCCGCCGTTTATCGACAACTGTCTCAGTCTTCGGACTTCCCGGCCTGCATACCGGAGGAGATCAGATCCATCACCGCGGAGTCCTGCAACGTCGTGACGTCACCCAGCGAACGGTTCTCAGCGACGTCCTTGAGCAGGCGCCGCATGATTTTGCCGGACCGCGTCTTGGGCAACTCGGCCACCAGCATGATCTGGCGCGGCTTGGCGATCGGGCCGAGCTTCTTGGCGACGTGGCTGCGCAGATCCTGAATGAGCTTCTCGCCGGCATCACCCGAAGTGTCCACATTTCCACGTGGGATGGTGAAGGCCACGATCGCCTGGCCGGTGGTCGGGTCGGTCGCGCCGACCACCGCGGCCTCGGCCACCGACGGGTGCGACACCAGGGCCGACTCCACCTCGGTGGTCGAGATGTTGTGCCCGGAGATCAGCATGACGTCGTCGACCCGGCCGAGCAGCCAGAGCGAGCCGTCGGCGTCCTTCTTGGCGCCGTCGCCGGCGAAGTAGATCCACTCGTCGCCGACACCCGCGCCCTTGCCGAAGCGCGACCAGTACGTGTCCTTGAAACGCTGCTCGTCACCCCAGATGCCGCGCAGCATCGACGGCCACGGCTCGCGCAGCACCAGGAAGCCGCCACCGCCGTTCGGCACCGACTCGGCCTCGTCGTTGACCACGTCGGCGGAGATGCCCGGCAGCGGGGTCATCGCCGAGCCCGGCTTCGAGGCGGTCACGCCGGGCAGCGGCGAGATCATCATCGCGCCGGTCTCGGTCTGCCACCAGGTGTCCACAATGGGAGCGTTGTCGTGGCCGACATGCTCGCGGTACCACATCCAGGCCTCGGGGTTGATCGGCTCGCCGACGCTGCCCAGGATGCGCAGCGACGACAGGTCGTACTTGGCCGGGATGTCGTCGCCCCACTTCATCATCGTGCGGATGAGGGTGGGTGCGGTGTAGAGCAGGCTGACCTTGTACTTGTCGACGATCTCCCAGAACCGGCCGCGGTGCGGGGTGTCCGGGGTGCCCTCGTACATGACCTGGGTGGCGCCGTTCGACAGTGGACCGTAGACGATGTACGAGTGGCCGGTCACCCAGCCGATGTCGGCCGTGCACCAGTAGACGTCGGTCTCCGGCTTGATGTCGAAGACCGCGTTGTGGGTGTACGAGACCTGGGTCAGGTAACCGCCGGTGGTGTGCAGGATGCCCTTGGGCTTCCCGGTCGTGCCCGAGGTGTAGAGGATGAACAGCGGGTGCTCGGCGTCGAACGCCTGCGCCTCGTGCTGGTCACTGGCCTGCTCGACGGTCTCGTGCCACCACAGGTCCTTGTCGCCCCAGGTGACGTCCTCGCCGGTGCGGCGCACGACCAGCACGTGCTCGATGCTCGGGCACTGCGCGACGGCCTCGTCCACGGTCGGCTTGAGCGCCGAGGGCTTGCCCCGCCGGTAGCCGCCGTCGGCCGTGATGACCAGCTTGCAGTCGGCGTCCTGGATCCGGGTGGCGAGCGCGTCGACGGAGAAGCCGCCGAAGACCACGCTGTGCAGCGCGCCGATGCGGGCGCAGGCCAGCATCGCGACCGCGGCCTCCGGGATCATCGGCAGGTAGATCGCCACCCGGTCGCCGGCCGTCACGCCCAGCTCGGTCAGCGTGTTCGCCGCCTGGCTGACGCTGCGGAGCAGGTCCGCGTACGTGATGGTGCGGGTGTCGCCGGGCTCGCCCTCCCAGTGGATGGCCACCTTGTCGCCGTTGCCGGCCTCGACGTGGCGGTCCACGCAGTTGTAGGCGATGTTGAGCTCACCGCCGACGAACCACTTGGCGAACGGCGCGTTCGACCAGTCCAGCACCTGGTCCCAGGGCTTGGCCCAGTGCAGGCGCCGGGCCTGCTGCTCCCAGAACGCCTCGCGGTTGTCGTCGGCCTCCTGATATGCCGCGGCCTTGACGTTGGCGGCGGCGGCAAGCTCGGCCGGCGGCGGGAACGTCCGCGTCTCCGAGTACAGGTTCTCCAGTGTCTCGCTCATGAGGGCGGCTCCTCTGCCATGACCGGTCGCTTCGTCTGAACACTAGTTCTGCCGGGGTGGCCCGGCGAGAGTTGCAAGCTGTAGTGCCCTGTGGCCGCGCCGAATGGCAATCCGCGCGCGCCGATCGGGCACGAGATGATCGGTACTGCGCGAATCTTGCCACTTACGAGCCACTTCGCGCACCCCAGGTTTCCGGGCTTTTTCCGGCTACGGTTGGCCTGTGACTGCTGATCCACTGGCCCCGCTGCTCGCGCTCGCCGACGTCGAGCCCGCGTTCACCGCCGCGCGCGAGCGGGTCGACACCGCGCTGCGGCACCGCGCGCTGCGCCGCAACGGCGGCCAGGTGGCCGCCGAGGTGAGCCTGCGGGCCGCGGTGGCGAGCGCGGCCCTGGAGGAGCACCGGTACGACCTCGAAGAGGTACGCGCCGGCACGGTCACCGACCCGGTGGTCCAGGGTGCCCTGCGGGTCGCCGAAGCGCTGGGTGGACTCGTCGACCTGTGGCCCCGCGCGCCACGCCAGGTGCTTGCCCGGCTGCACGTGCTGGCGGCCCGCGGTGTCGTCCCGGAGTCCGCGCTGGGCCGGCTCGAGACGGGCGCCGAGCGCATCGACGCGCTGGCCGGGCTCGTGGCCGGCAACGACCGCACCCCGCCGCTGCTGCTCGCCGCCATCGTGCACGCCGAGCTGCTGACGCTCAAGCCGTTCGCCGGCCCGGCCGGCATCGTCGCCCGCGCGGCGGCCCGGCTCACCCTCATCGGCCGCGGTTTCGACCCCCGCGGCCTGGTCGGCGTGGAGGCCGGGCACCTGGCCCGCGAGCCCGAGTACGTGGGCGCGGCGGGGGCGTATGCCACCGGCACCCCCGACGGCGTGCGGTCCTGGCTGCGGCACTACGCGGCGGCGGTGTCCGCGGGAGCCGACGAGATCGCGGAGATCGGTGACACCGTGCTGAGCCCTTCGGGTACGTAGCACCTCGCCCGGTTGGCTGCCATCTGCGTCGATGTCCGGAACACCCCATTTCTGCCGGGGCTGGTTGGCATACTCGGCCGGGTGGGAGACGAGTGGAAGCGTCCGTACACCCCGGGCTCGGGCCGCTGGCTGGTGATCGGCTGGGAAGCCATCGCTCTGGCCCTGCTCGGCTGGAGCACGGTCGAGCAGTTCGGACTGGCCGGCGCGGGGGTCCGCATCCTGGCCACGGCGATCACGACGGTCTGGGTGGTCGGCGGCTGGCGGATCCGCGAGATGGGCGTCTACGTCGGCCCGGCCGGCCTGCGCGTCCGGGGACTGCTGCGCTCCCGCACGATGCGGTGGGAGGAGATCGCCCACGTCCGGCTGCACCGGCACACCCACAAGCTCGGCCGCTGGGAGATCGAGGCCGGCATGACCGTGCTGATCGAGCGCCGCGACGGGACGATGGTGAACACCGAACTGTGGGCCCAGGGCATGGACTTCCACTCCCGGCCGCACGTCTTCCGCGCGGTCTACCGCGAGCTGCGTGAGCGGCACCTGGCCGCGGTCACCCCGGCCTGAGCCGGACATGAGGACGGCGCCTCACGGGTGAGGCGCCGTCGCTTCGCACGTCCTACCGGGCTATCAAGCGTGCACCTGGGTCGTTGTCGGCAGTCCTGATGAGGTGCCGCCGCAACGTGCCTGCCGTGGCTGATCGCGCGTGGGTTCCCGGTGGCCGTACACGGTGCTCGTTGACGGGCTCCGCTCTCTCTTTCTACGCCCGGCCGCCCTTGATCGCCAGAGTTTCGGCAGCGTAAAGCCACCCGGAGAGATTAGTCAGACCCATCCGGGGGCTCAGGCGAGCGCGGCGCGGGTGCGGCGGTGCCGGCCGTAGATGGCGATTCCGATCGCCACCCCGACCCCGACGCCGAGCGCGGCCGCGGCGACCGGCACGGCCGGGCGTTCCCGCAGCCTGCGACCCAGCGGTACGGGGTGCCGGAACTCCAGCACGGGCCAGGATCGCTCCAGCGCGACCCGGCGCAGCGTGCGGTCCGGGTTCACGGTGCTGGGATGGCCGACCGCCTCCAGCAGCGGCAGATCACTGCTCGAGTCCGAGTACGCGTAACACTCCGCCAGGTCGTACCCGCGCTCCTCGGCCAGCTCGCGGACGCCGTCGACCTTGCGCGCGCCGGCCGCGTAGAACTCGACCTCGCCGCTGAACCGGCCGTCGACGATGCCCATCCGGGTGGCGATCACGTCGGTCACCCCGAGCAGCGCCCCGATCGGCCGGACCATCTCGTCACCGGAGGCCGACACCAGCACGACGTCCCGGCCGGCGGCCTGGTGCTCGCCGATCAGGATGGCCGCTTCCGCGTACACGTACGGGTTGATCAGCTCTTCCAGGGTCTCCGCCACGATCTGCTGGACCTGCTCGACCTTCCAGCCCTTGCACAGCGCGGCGAGATAGTCGCGGGTGCGGGCCATGGTCTGCTCGTCCGTGCCGCCCAGCCGGAACATCAGCTGGGCGTAGGCGGATTTGACCACGTCGCGGCGGCTGATCAGCCCATCGCGGTAGAACGGCCGTCCGAAGGCCAGCGCGCTGGACTTGGCGATGACGGTCTTGTCTAGGTCGAAGAAGGCGGCACTCGGGCCCACGGGCCGAAAGTGTAGCCGCATGGCGCACCGGCCCGGCCGCCTCGGGCCACGGACCGCAACGAAAACACCCGTGGACGGTAGTCGGTCACCGTGGGTACTCGACGGTGGCGCGCTCCTGAGGCATGCTTGTGGTGCGACTGTGATTCATGTTGTCTGTGTGCAACAGGTGGGAATCAGCGAAGTCGCACACACTCCTCCCGCACACAGATTCTCGGTGATTGCGCCCCCCGCGGTCACCGGGTCCGATTCGGCTCGACCCCCCCGGAGCCGAATCCCAGGACGGCCCCCGACTCCCCCGTCGGGGGTCGTTCCCTTCTGTGCTGATCAGGCCCCCAGCTGCTTCTGCGCTGCTCAGGCCCCGGCTGCGGAGACGGACTCGTCCTGCTCGGCGCGTCCGTCCGCCTCGGTCATGCCGAAGAGATCGCACAGGCCGGTGACGGTCAGCACCTGGCGGAAGCTCGGGCTGGGATTCGTCACGACGAACCGGGCGTCGTGCTCGGTGGCGGTCCGGTAGCCCTCGATGAGCGCGCCGAGGCCGGTCGAGTCGATGAAGGTGGCCGCGCGCAGGTCGACCCGCAGCTCCGGCGGGGACCAGTCGGCGACAGCGTCCCGCAGAGCCTGGGCGACCTCGTCGGCATTGGTGAAGTCGATCTCGCCCAGCACGGCGACGCAGGCCGTCCCGTCATCGCCCAGCGAGCTCTCGGTGGGGTGCTCCATGCCAACTCCATCGGTCCGGGTCGGCCCAACATACCCAACCCCGCGGGCGTTCATTCCCCTCACGTATCGGCTGGGCGACCCCCGAAGTTACCCCCGATCGCGGCGCGATAACAGATCACTTCCCGGCCGGGGACGTCGTCCACACCCGCCGCGTTGTCCACAGGCCGGGGCCGGGCTGGTTGAAGGGCGCCGGGCCTGAGCGCGACGGTGAGCGCCCAACCGCCCGCCGTACCCGTGGAGCCACGATGCCTGCCCGCACTCCCGTCCGCTCCGGACCGCGCCTGCCGCTCGTCGTGACGGCCGACCCGGACCTTCTCGACGACCTGCTGCGCCTGGCCGCGGCCGGCGGCACCGAGGTCGACGTGGCGCCCGACCCGGTGGCGGCCCGGCCCCGCTTCGCGGCCGCCCCGCTGGTGGTGATCGGGGCCGACCAGGCCGAGGCCTGCCTGCGAGCGCGGTTCCCACGCCGCCCCCGCATGGTCATAGTCGGCCACATTCCGGCGATCGAGGCGGCCTGGGAGGTCGCCGGGGACCTCGGCGCCGAGCACGTGGCCGCGCTGCCCACGGCCGAGCCGTGGCTCGTCGACCGCTTCGCCGAACGCATCGAGCCGGCCCCGCCGGGCCGGGTGCTGGCCGTGATCGGCGGCCGGGGCGGCGCGGGAGCGAGCATCCTCGCGGGCGCCCTGGCGGTGACGGCGACCAGCAGCGGTCACCGCACGCTGCTGGTCGACGCCGACCCGGTGGGCGGCGGCCTCGACCTGGTCCTGGGCTGGGAGGGGATGGACGGCCTGCGCTGGCCGGCCCTGGCCGCCACGGGCGGCCGGGTGAACCCGCCGGCGCTGCTCAAGGCCCTGCCGCACCGCGGTGACCTGGTGCTGCTGTCGTTCGCCCGAGACGAGGTGCTGCCGGTGCCCGCCGAAGCGATGGCGGCGACCCTGGACGCGGCCCGCCGTGGCCGCGACGTGATCATCGCGGACCTCCCCCGCCGCCTCGACGACGCGGCGACGCTGGCCCTGGCGGCAGCCGACCGGACGATCATGATCGTGCCGGCCGAACTGCGGGCGACAGCGGCGGCATCCCGGATCGCGGCGATGGTCAAGATGCACTGCGACAACCTCGCGGTCGTGGTCCGCGGCCCGGCCCCCGGAAAGCTGAAAGCGCGCGAGGTGGCGCGATCGATCGGGCTGCCGCTGGCCGGATCGCTGCGCCCGGAGGCAGCGATCTGCCAGGCGCTGGAGAAGGGGGACGCCCCGGCGGCCGACGGTCGTGGACCGCTGGCGGAGTTGTGCAAACGGCTGATCCGGCAGCTGGTCCAGGAAGAGCGCGCGGAGGTGGCTGCGTGAGCGTCACCGTCGGCCGGCACGCTGCCGGCAAGTTCTACCCCGAAGTCGCAGAACGGGTACGGCGACAGTTCGCCGCAGACGGCGTCGAGGCCACGCCGGCGGCCGTCGTGTCGGCAGTGCGCGCCGAGCCGGGTGCTGCCGTACTGGGAGACACCGCGGTGCTGCGGCTGGCCGACCGGGTGCACGACCAGCTCGTCGGTGCCGGGCCGCTGGCACCGCTGCTGGCCGACCCCACGGTCACCGACGTGCTGGTCAACGGCGTGCAGGTGTGGGTGGACCGGGGTGCGGGGCTGCAGCGTGCGGCCGTTGCGCTGGGGGATGCCGACGACGTGCGACGGCTGGCCCAACGGCTGGCGGCTGCCTGCGGGCGGCGGCTGGACGACGGTCAGCCGTACGCCGACGCGCGGCTCGCGGACGGCACCCGCCTGCATGCTGTGCTCCCGCCGGTGGCGACGAGCGGGCCGTACCTGTCGCTGCGGACGTTCCGGCAGCGGCCGTTCAGCCTCGGCGACCTGGTCGAGCACGGCACTGTTCCGCCGGCGCTGGCTCCGCTGCTCGCTGCGGTGGTGGCGGCTCGGCTCGCGTACCTGGTCACCGGTGGGACGGGGTCGGGCAAGACGACACTGCTGGGGACGTTGCTCGGGCTCGTGCCGCACACCGAGCGGATCGTGCTGGTGGAGGACGCCGCCGAGTTGCGGCCGGTGCATCCGCATGTGGTGGCTTTGCAGGCGCGTACGGCCAATGTCGAGGGTGCCGGGGCGGTGGGGCTCACCGACCTCGTGCGGCAGGCACTGCGGATGCGGCCGGACCGGCTGGTGGTCGGCGAGTGCCGGGGCGCGGAGATCGTCGACCTGCTGGGTGCGCTGAACACGGGGCACGACGGTGGGGCGGGCACGCTGCACGCCAATGCGCCGGGTGACGTACCGGCCCGGCTGGAGGCGCTGGGCATGCTCGGCGGTCTGCCCCGGGCGGCACTGCACGCACAGGTGCTGGCCGCGCTTCAGGTGGTGTTGCAGGTACGGCGTACCCACCAGGGCCGGGTCCTGGAGTCCGTCGGGGTGCTGCGGGCGGCGGGGGAGCAGCGGCTGGTGACTGTCGTGCCGGCCTGGCAGCTGGGTCGCGGCGCGGGGCCGGGCGCCGAGACGCTGGCCCGCCACCTGACCGATCGAGGCGTCGCGGTACCACCGATCCTCCAAGGAGCAAAGCCGTGAGCGGGGTGGCGTGGATGCTCGCCGCCGGGTTGCTAGCGGGGGCAGCCGCCGTTGCGGCCTGGCCGGCGGGCGCGGTGCTGCGGCGGCTCCACGGGCGCCGGCAGGGCGTCAGCGCCGTGAGTTTTCGCCGACTGTGGTCCCGGGTGCAGGCGCTGGTCGACGGGTCACCGCGGCGGGCGGTCGGCATCGCGGTCGCGGCGGGTGCGGTGGTGGGCATTCTCCTGGCCGGGCCGGTGGCTGGTCTGGTGCTCGCGGTCTACGGGGCGCTCGGGGCTCGGGCCGCTGTCCGCCGCGCTGCCCGTCGCCGGGGCGTCGCGGCGCGGTCCCGCAGCCTCGACGGGCTGAACGCGTTGGCCGCCGATCTGCGTGCCGGCTTGGCGGTAGGGACGATGCCCCTCACAAGCCCCCGCGACTTCGACCTTCGGCTGGCCGAGCTGACCGCTGCGGTGTGGCGGCTGGCCGAGCAGACCGGTGCGCCCGCTGCTGACCTCATCGAGCGGATCGAGGCCGACGCCCGGACCGGTGACCGTTCGCGGGCCACGGCGGCTGCTCAGGCGGCCGGCGCTCAGGCGACCGCGTTGCTGCTGGCGGGGCTGCCGGTCGGGGGGATCGCGCTGGGCTACGGGATCGGGGTCGACCCGCTGGAAGTGCTGCTGGGGACGCCGATGGGAGCGGCGTGCGCGATAGGCGCCGTCCTCCTGCAGTGCGCCGGCCTCCTCTGGGCCGACCGGCTTTCGAGCGGACCGACGCGATGACGACGGAATGGCGGGTGCCGGCGTGACGACCGAGCCGATGTGCGGCGCTGCCGCGTTTCTCCGACCAGGCCGACCGGCCCAAGTGCCCTTCAAGCCCTGCTGCGCCGCCGCGATTCTGCACGCCGCACGAGCCCCCGAATCGTTCCCGCCACCCTGTCCACGGGCTGAGCTGCTGAGTGCCACTGCCGCGCTCTTCGCGCTGACGCCTGTCCGAGAGGTGATCCCTTGATCGTCATCCTCGGCCTGGTCGGGCTCACGAGCCTTCTCGGCTTGTCGTTCGTCCAGCGGTGGGCGGTCCGGCGTCGACTACTCCGACTGGGCAGGTCGCCCGGTGGTCCGCCCGGCCGCAGCCCGCGCTTCCTGATCGACGTCGCTGCCGGACTGGCGGTGGTCGGGCTGGTCGGGCACTGGTGGGCCGTGCCGTTCGGGGTCGCCACCGGTGTCGGGGTGGATCAGTTCCTGCGGCGCAGGGAGCCGGCCGACGTGCGCGCAGCCCGCCGGCGAGCCGTCGAGGACCTGCCCCTGGGAGCCGACCTCCTCGCCGCAGTCCTGCGCGCCGGCGCTCCCGTCGACCGGGCGGTCTCCGCCGTCGCGGACGCGCTCGGCGGCCCGCTCGGGGAACGGCTCGACCGGGTGGGCCGGTCCCTGCGCCTGGGCGCCGAACCACCGGAAGCGTGGGCGCACCTGGCCGGTGTGCCCGGCGCTGACCGGCTGGTCGCGGCGGCCGTCCGGTCCAGCGCCAGCGGCGGCGCGCTGGCCGGCGCGTTGACCCGGCTCGCCGATGACCTGCGCGGTGACCGGTCGGTGGCGGTCGAGGCGGCCGCCCACCGCGCCGGAGTCCTCATCGTTCTGCCGCTCGGCCTGTGCTTCCTACCCGCCTTCGTGCTCGCCGGCCTCGTACCGGTGGTCGTCGCCGTCCTGGAAGACGTCCTGTGAGAGCCCACCGAAACTCGCCGGCCTACTCGCCGGTGCTGGTCGCCGTCCGCGGCGACGTCCTGGGAGAACCCACCACAAGAAGGAGATCCACGTGCACAGACTGTTCCTCCGCCTGGCCGGCCTGCGAGGCGACGACGGCATGAACACCGCCGAATACGCGGTCGGCACGCTCGCCGCCGTGGCGTTCGCCGGCATTCTGCTCAAGGTTCTCAGCAGCCCGACCGTGCAGGCGTCGCTGACCGGCGTGATCAACGACGCCCTGAAGTGAGTGGGCGCCGGTGGCCCGGTCGTCTGCGGGCGCTCGGGACGGACAGGGGTGCGTTCACCGCCGAGATGGCGGCCGGGCTGCCGGCGCTCATGCTGCTGCTGTTCGCCGGGCTGACGGCGGTCGGGGCGGTGACCGCTCAGGCCCGGTGCGTGGACGCCGCCAGGGAGGGCGCGCTGGTCGCCGCCCGGGGCGGGTCGGGCATCGCGGAGGCCGCCCGCATCGCTCCGGCGGAGGCGCGGATCGATCTGGTGGAGGGCGAGGACACGGTGACGGTCACGGTGCGTGCTCCGGTTCCGGTCCTGGGCGGCCACCTCCCGGCCCTTTCGGTACGCGCGGAAGCAGTCGCCGCTCGCGAACCCGAGTTGACCGGGACGGTCCCATGAGGACGAGCGGCGATCGGGGTGCCGCCTCGATTTTCGTGCTGGCCGTCGGGTTGGTGCTCGTCGCAGCTGGGATCGCCGGGGCGGCCGTCGGGGCGGCCCGGGTCGGCCGGCATCAGGCTCGGACAGCGGCTGACCTGGGCGCACTGGCCGGCGCAGCCCGCGCGATCGAAGGTGCGGAGGTGGCCTGCCGAAGAGCCGAGCGGTTCGTCATCGCCAACGGTGCGCGGCTCGTTTCCTGCCGCGTCGACGGCCTGGAGATCGTCATCGCCGTCCAGGTCACCGTGACGCCGCTGCCGGGACTCACCCGTTACGCGTCAGCTGCCGCCCGCGCGGGACCGGTCTGAGTCGGCTCGGGAGAGCTGAGCGAGGACCGCGTCCAGGACGGCCACCGCGCCCTTCTTGTCCAGGGGGTTGTTGCCGTTGCCGCACTTCGGGGACTGCACGCACGACGGGCAGCCGGTGTCGCAGCCGCAGCTGGCGATCGCCTCTCTCGTCGCCTGGAGCCACTCCGCCGCCGTTGCGTAGGCGCGTTCCGCGAAACCCGCCCCGCCCGGGTGGCCGTCGTAGACGAACACCGTCGGCGCTTCCGTGTCCTGGTGGTTCGCCGTCGACAGGCCGCCGATGTCCCAGCGGTCGCACGTCGCCATCAGCGGCAGCAGGCCGATCGCCGCGTGTTCCGCCGCGTGCAGCGCCCCGGGGAAGTCCGCCGGCTCCACCCCCGACGCCACGAGGAGGTTCGGTGAGAGCGTGAACCAGACCGCCACCGTTCGCAGCTCTCTCGGGGGCAGGTCCAGCGGCCGGGTGTCGATCACCTCGCCCGAGCCGATCCGGCGGCGCTGGTACGAGACCACCTGGTTCGTCACGTCCACCTCGCCCAGGAACAGGCCGACCGGGCCCGCGTCGACATACTCGCGGACCGAGACCACCGACAGGTCCGTCACGTCCCGGGCGTGAGTCCAGAAGCCTTCAGTCTGGTCAAGGGCGGCGGCGGGGTGGTCGGCCGGGCAGTCCGGCTCGGCCGCGTGCACCAGGGCCACCGCGTCCTCCAGGTCCAGGTCGTCCACCAGGTACGACACGCCCTGGTGCAGGTACACCGCCCCGGTGTGCAGCATGACGTGGGACGAGCCCTGGTCCACCGTGCCGAGCAGGCGGCCGGTCGCCGACTCGACCACCGAGATCGGGGCCCCGCCCGTGCCGCGCAGGTCCACGTCCGGGCGGCCGCGGTGGGTCCAGTACCAGCCCGACGGCCGGCGGCGCAGCGCCCCCGAACCGGTCAGCGCTTCCACCGCCGCCAGCGCCGGCGCACCCCCGAACAGCTCCAGGTCGGCCTTCGTCAGCGGGGCCTCCACGGCGGCGCAGCACAGTTGCGGGCCCAGCACGTACGGGTTGGTCGGGTCCAGCACCGTAGCCTCGACCGGGCGGCCGAACAGCGCCTCCGGGTGGTGGACCAGGTACGTGTCCAGCGGATCGTCCCGGGCCACCAGTACCGCCAGCGCCTCGCCCCCGGCCCGGCCCGCGCGACCCGCCTGCTGCCACAGCGACGCCCGCGTGCCCGGATAGCCGCAGATCAGCACCGCGTCCAGCCCCACCAGGTCGACGCCCAGCTCGAGCGCGTTGGTCGAGGCCAGCGCCAGCAGCTCGCCCGTCAGCAGGGCCCGTTCGATCGCCCGGCGGTCCTCCTTGAGATACCCCGCCCGGTACGCCGCCACCCGGTCACCCAGGCCCGGCACCACCTCGTCCAGCGCGCGCCGGGTCATCGTCGCCACCACCTCGGCACCACGCCGGGATCTGACGAACGCCAGCGTCCGGGTGCCCGCCACCACGGCGTCGGTCAGCAGGTCAGCCGTCTCGCTCAGCGCGGATCGGCGTACCGGTGGCAGCTCGGCCTCCAAGTCGTCGAGCTCGCGCGGCAGCAGCGGCGGCTCCCACAGCGCGAAGGTCGTCGCCCCGCGCGGCGAGGCGTCCTCGGTCACCGCCTCGACCGGCAGGCCGGTGAGGCGGCTCGCCGCGTGGGCCGGGTCACCCGAGGTCGCCGAGGCCAGGATGAACGTCGGTTCGCTGCCGTAGCGGGCCGCGACCCGGCGGAGCCGGCGCAGGACGTGCGCCACGTGCGAGCCGAAGACCCCCCGGTACGTGTGGCACTCGTCGATCACCACGTACCGCAGGCGGCGCAGGAAGGCACCCCAGCGCGCGTGGCCCGGCAGCAGCGCGTGGTGCAGCATGTCCGGGTTGGTCAGCACGAAGCGGGAGTGCTGGCGGATCCACTCCCGTTCCTCGCGCGGGGTGTCACCGTCGTATGTGGCCGGCCGTACCCCGTCGACGCCCAGCCGGACCAGGGCGCGCAGCTGATCCGCCGCCAGTGCCTTGGTCGGGGACAGGTAGAGCACCGTCGCGCGGGGATCCTCCACCAGCGCGGTCAGCGCGGGCAGCTGGTACGCCATCGACTTGCCCGAGGCCGTGCCGGTCGCCAGCACGACGTGGCGGCCCGCGCGGGCCAGCTCCGCCGCCTCGGCCTGATGCTCCCAGGGCGCGGTGATGCCCCGGTCGGCGAGCGCGGAGATCACTTCGGGCGCCGCCCACTGCGGCCACGGCACCGGGCGCCCGGGCCGGGCGGGCAGCTCCTCCACGTGGGTGACCGGCGACTGGCCGGCGCTGCGGGCGCGCAGCCGGTGCAGCAGTTCGGCCGGTCCCAGCCCGGTCAGTGCGCCGCGTGCGGCCGGGATTCCCGGGACGGTCGTGGTCACGTCTGCACTGTGACATCGGTATGGCCCGAACCTCAAACGGGTACGACGGGAGGGTGCGACGCGTCGTGCCCGGAGCGTCGGTGGTTAGATTCGCTGTGGAGATCGGCTGCCTGAAGGCTTGACCCCGAGGGAGGAGGACCGATGGAGCTGTCGCTGACGACCCGTACCGTCGGCGAGCACACGGTGCTCGACGTCGGTGGTGAGGTCGATGTCTACACCGCGCCACGCCTGCGTGAGCGGCTCGTGGAGCTGGTCGACGGTGGGTCGCGCAACGTCGTGGTGGATCTCGCCCGCGTCGACTTCCTCGACTCGACCGGCCTCGGTGTGCTGGTCGGCGCCCTGAAGCGGCTGCGTGCCGCCAACGGGACGTTCGGCCTGGTCTGCGCCAAGGAGCCGCTGCTCAAGATCTTCCGGATCACCGCGCTCGACCAGGTGTTCCCGATCTACCCCTCCGTCGAGGCGGCCACCTCGACCTCGTCCGGCGATCGCGACGACAACCCCCCGACGGCGTGATGGCCACGGTTCGGCTGTCGTTCTCCCCGGCCCCGGTGCACGTGCGTACGGCCCGGCTGGTCGGCGTGGCGGTGGCCCGGCGGGCGGGCGTCGCCGAGGAGCTGCTCGACGAGGTCCGGCTGGCGATCGGTGAGGCCTGCACCCGGGCGGTCGCCCTGCACCGGCAGTACAACCTGCCTGACCTGGTGATGGTCGAGATGTCCGACACCGACTCGTACACGGTCCGGGTCATCGACCGGGCGCCGATCGAGGCCAGCGTCGGCCTGGCCAAGCTGCCGCCGGACGAGCTGGCCGACGAGTCGCTCACCGACGAGGCGCTGACCACCGGCGTGGGCTTCGCCCTGCTCGCCGGCTTCGTGGACGACCTGCAGGTGCGCCCGGTGGAAGAAGGCGCCGGCACCGAGGTCCGGATGGTCTGGCCCGTACACCGGCGCTGAGACAAAGGCGCCGTTGAGCGCACAAATCACGCCGTTCGGCGCATCGCATGGGAAACCCCTGCTGGAGCCGCGAAGCCTAAGCGGTAACCGATTCGGGTGCCAACCGCTAACACAGCGGTAAACATCACCCTGACACGGCCGGATCCAGGTGTGACCATCACCACGTTCGGCCGCTACAGTACGCCGGTAATCAGCTACTGCTCCCTGGTTCCGCGTCCGCGGGACCAGGTTGTCGTCTCCTAGAGCAGGGAGTGCGCCCGGCGGTTTCGTCCGCTGCCCGGGTGCGGTCGGTGTACAGGAGGACATTGATGTCCGGGACCTCCATAACCCTCGCTGCGGAAAGCAGCGGGGGGTCGCTCAGCAGTTCGAACGTCACGTTCGTCATCGTCGCGATCGTCTTCGCGCTGGTGGCGCTGGCCTTCGCTGCTGTCTTCGTCAAGACGGTGCTTTCCGCGGGCCGCGGCACCACCAACATGCAAGAGATCGCGGGGGCGGTCCAGGAAGGCGCTTCGGCGTACCTGTTCCGGCAGTTCAAGACCCTCGCCATCTTCGTGGTCATCGCGGTCGTGCTGCTCTTCCTGCTGCCGGTGCACAACACCGACAGCGAGACCACGGTCAAGATCGGCCGTTCGCTGTTCTTCATCGTCGGCGCGGTCTTCAGCGCGTTCATCGGTGGCGCGGGCATGGCCCTCGCGACCCGGGCGAATCTGCGGGTCGCCGCGGCCGCCGGTGAGGCCGGTGGCCGGGAGAGGGCGATGGGCATCGCCTTCAAGACCGGTGGCGTGGTCGGCTTCCTCACCGTCGGCCTGGGCCTGTTCGGTGGCGCGCTCGTCGTGCTGATCTACCGCAGCGACGCCGCGACCGTGCTGGAGGGCTTCGGCTTCGGCGCCGCGCTGCTCGCCATGTTCATGCGGGTCGGCGGCGGCATCTTCACCAAGGCCGCCGACGTCGGCGCGGACCTGGTCGGCAAGGTCGAGCAGGGCATCCCCGAGGACGACGCGCGGAACCCCGCGACCATCGCGGACAACGTCGGCGACAACGTCGGTGACTGCGCCGGCATGGCCGCCGACCTCTTCGAGTCGTACGCGGTCACGCTGGTCGCCGCGCTGATCCTGGGCCAGGCCGCGTTCGGTCAGGACGGGCTCATCTTCCCGCTGATCATCTCCACGGTCGGTGTGGTCATCGCGATCGTCGGTGTCTTCATCACCCGCCTGCGGGCCTCGGACAAGAGCGGCCTGACGGCCATCAACCGCGCGTTCTACATCTCGGCCGTGCTGTCCGCGGTCATCGTGGCGATCGTCAGCTTCGTCTACCTGCCGGACACCTTCGCCGGGTTCCGGGACGCGGCGAGCATCGATCCCGACGTGGTCGCCAGTGGCCGCAACCCGCAGCTCGTCGCCATCGGCGCCGTGGTCATCGGCATCGTGCTGGCCGCCGCCATCCAGGCGCTGACCGGCTACTTCACCGAGACCAGCAAGCGCCCGGTGCAGGACATCGGCAAGTCGTCGCAGACCGGCGCGGCCACCGTCGTGCTCGCCGGCATCAGCGTCGGCCTGGAGTCGGCCGTCTACTCGGCGCTGGTGATCGGCGCCGGCGTCTTCGGGGCCTACCTGCTGGGCGGCACCTCGATCACGCTGTCGCTGTTCGCGGTGGCGCTGGCCGGCACCGGCCTGCTCACCACGGTCGGCGTCATCGTCGCGATGGACACCTTCGGCCCGATCTCGGACAACGCGCAGGGCATCGCCGAGATGTCCGGTGACATCGACGAGAACGGCGCGCGGATCCTGACCGAGCTCGACGCGGTCGGCAACACCACGAAGGCGATCACCAAGGGCATCGCGATCGCCACGGCTGTGCTGGCCGCGACGGCACTGTTCGGGTCGTACACGAACACGCTGCAGTCGTCGCTGGCCGACGCGGGCATCCCGGCCGACCAGATCGGCGCACGCATCCTCGGCCTGCTGAACATCTCCGACCCGCGCAACCTGGTCGGCCTGCTCATCGGCGCCGCGGTCGTGTTCCTCTTCTCCGGCCTGGCCATCAACGCCGTCTCCCGTTCCGCGGGCGCGGTCGTGATGGAGGTCCGCCGCCAGTTCCGCGAGTTCCCCGGCATCATGGAGCGCACCCAGCGCCCCGAGTACGGCAAGGTCGTCGACATCTGCACCCGGGACGCGCAGCGTGAGCTGCTCACCCCCGGTCTGCTGGCCATCCTGGCCCCGATCGCGGTGGGCTTCGGCCTGGGTGCCGGTGCGCTGGCCTCCTACCTGGCCGGTGCGATCGGCGCGGGCACGCTGATGGCCGTCTTCCTGTCCAACTCCGGTGGAGCTTGGGACAACGCGAAGAAGCTGGTCGAGGACGGTGCGTACGGAGGCAAGGGCTCCGACGCGCACGAGGCCACGATCATCGGCGACACGGTGGGTGACCCGTTCAAGGACACCGCCGGTCCGGCCATCAACCCGCTGCTCAAGGTCATGAACCTGGTGGCGTTGCTGATCGCCCCGGCCGTGATCTCGCTGAGCATCGGCGCGGACGCCAACGACCCGGTCCGGATCACCCTCGCGGTGGTCGCGGCCCTGGTGGTGGCCGGTGCGGTGGTGTGGAGCAAGCGCAAGCCGATCTCCATGGGCGAGCCCAGCCCGACCACGGAGACCAAGTCGGAGCGGATCAGCGCCTGATCCCAGCATGGCTGAGAGGGCACCCGGCACTCGCCGGGTGCCCTCTGTCGGAGGTTGGCCGTACGCTGCAATCCATGCGCACGGCCCGCACCACACCCTTACTGCTTGTTCTCTCGTTCGTCGTGACACTGGGTGGTTGCGCGGGCGGTCCCGCGCCCCGCGCCTGGGCCGCCTCGGTCTGCACGGTGCTCGCGCCCTGGCGCTCCGAGATCGGCACCCTGGCGACCCGCACCCAGCAGCAGATGACCGCCGAGACCACCCCGGCGCAGGCCAAGGAAAACCTGACCCGGCTCTTCGGCGGGGCCGAGTCGGCCAGTGAGAAGGCCCGGGCCGGCGTGCAGAAGGCCGGCGTCCCGGACGTCGAGCAGGGCAAAGAGGTCGCCGACAGCTTCGCCGCCTCGCTGAGTGCGATGCGCGACGCGTACGGGCGGGCCAAGAGCGGCATCGCGGCGCTGGCCACCAGCCCGTCCAAGGACTTCTACACCAAGGTTGGCTCCGTGGTGGACACCCTCAACGTCGAATACAAGCAGAGTGAGCTGGACACCAGCCGGCTCGACTCGGAAGAGCTGAAGAAGGCGTTCGACGAGGCGCCGGAATGCCGCTGACGGGCACCTGCTGATGACGGAGCGCCGCTGACCATGACCGAGCCCGGGTGGCCGCTGATCCCGCGTGAGGTGCTGCCCGCGCCGGTTCCGGACGCCCGGATCCCGGCTGCGCCGAAGGTCCGGCGCCGGGCGGCGCTGACTGTGCCGGCCGGCCGGCAACTGTCGATCTTCGGGGTGGAGGCGGCCGATCCCTCGCTGGCCGACCTGGCCGGGCTGCTCACCGGTCCCGGGCGGCTGGGCCGGATGGGCGGTACGGCCAGAGTCGCGGTCCGGGTGGACGCGGCCTGGCGGGTGCATGTGCTGGTCGAGGAGCTGGTTTCCCGGGGCCTGGTGGTCACCTGGGCGCCGGTGACGACCGACGGCGTCGACGATCACGTGGCGGAACTCACGGCAGAGCCGGTGGAGTTGACGCTGGCGGCCGTCGAGGAGCCCGCCGAGCCGGCCGACGAACCGGCCGCAGCCGACGACGAGGGCGCGACCGGCGACGAGCCCGGGGACGCCGAAGCGGTAACCGTAGATAAGAAGGAGAACGCGGAGCCCCGTACCGTCTCTTTCGAGGTCCGGACCGCTTACAGCAGCCGGCTGGACCCGCTCGCCCGGGCCTGGCCACCGCCGGACGACCGGCTCTTCCTGACCGGGTCGCAGCTGCGGCTGTGGGTCGCCGCGGCCGGGTCGCCGCGGCCCGAGGGCTACGCGCTCGGTCTGGATCCCGACGGCTTTCTTGACAAAGCCGCGGACGCCGCGCTGACCCGGGTCGGTCTGGCCGGCACCGTCCAGGCCGGTCCGGCGTACGTCATTGCAGGTCGCAGGCGTCTCGCCCGGCTTGCCGAGCTGGTCGGCGAACGGCCCGCCGCGGCACCCGAAAGGCTGTGGCCGGGCGCCGCCGCCGGTTGACCTTCCCCGATTGTGTCCGACACGACGCCATGTTCCCGGTGTACGGTGTCGCCGTCGGAAGCATGCGGTGGCCGGACCGTTACCATCCGACTTCTCCGTTGCCCGGGGAATGCCTGCTCGTCCGGCGCGTTACGTTGAACGTCCGCGTGTCCGTCGTCCGCGACGGTCCGCCGATCGATCGAGAAGTGTGGGAGTGCCGTGCCGGAGAAAGCCAGGACGACCCGTCTGGTCATCGTCGAGTCCCCGTCGAAGGCCAAGACGATCGCCGGCTATCTGGGGCCCGACTATTTCGTCGAGGCCTCCTTCGGCCATGTCCGGGACCTGCCGAAGAACGCCGCCGACGTGCCCGCCAAGTACAAGGGCGAGTCGTGGGCGCGGCTCGGCGTCGACGTCGACAACGGCTTCCACGCGCTCTACGTGGTCTCGCAGGACCGCAAGGCCCAGATCGCCAAGCTCACCAAGCTGGCCAAAGAGGTCGACGAGATCCTGCTCGCCACCGATGAGGACCGCGAGGGCGAGGCCATCGCCTGGCACCTGGTCGAGACGATCAAGCCCAAGGTCCCGATCAAGCGGATGGTCTTCCACGAGATCACCAAGGCGGCCATCCAGGCCGCGGTGGCCAACCCCCGCGAGATCGACAAGGATCTGGTCGACGCGCAGGAGGCCCGGCGCATCCTGGACCGGCTCTACGGGTACGAGGTCAGCCCCGTCCTGTGGAAGAAGGTGATGCCCCGCCTGTCCGCCGGGCGCGTCCAGTCCGTGGCCACCCGGATCGTGGTCGAGCGGGAGCGCCAGCGGATGGCGTTCCGCACCGCGGAGTACTGGGACATCAACGCTCTGCTGTCGGTGCAGGGCAAGACCGAGGGCACCAAGTCGTTCTCGGCGACCCTGATCGCCCTGGACGGCGACCGGATCGCCACCGGCCGTGACTTCGAGCCGACCACCGGCAAGGTCAAGCCCGGTGCCGGCGTGGTCCACCTGGACGGCGACGGGGCCCGCGGGCTCGCGGCGCGCCTCGAGGACCGCCCGTTCACGGTCACCCGCGTGGAGGAGAAGCCGTACCGGCGTAAGCCGTACGCGCCGTTCATCACCTCGACGCTGCAGCAGGAAGCCGCCCGCAAGATGCGGTTCTCCTCGTCGCAGACCATGCGCACGGCCCAGCGGCTGTACGAGAACGGCTACATCACCTACATGCGTACGGACTCGGTGAACCTCTCCGAGACCGCGATCAGCGCCGCCCGCCGCCAGATCGCCGAGCTGTACGGCGCCAACAACGTGCCGCCGCAGCCCCGCCGTTACACCGGCAAGGTCAAGAACGCGCAGGAGGCGCACGAGGCGATCCGCCCCGCGGGGGACAACTTCCGCACCCCCGGCGAGGTCGCCAACGAGCTGTCCACCGACGAGTTCAAGCTCTACGAGCTGATCTGGCGCCGTACGGTCGCGTCGCAGATGACCGACGCCGTCGGTAACTCCGTCTCGGTGCGCATCCGCGCGATCTCCACCGCCGGTGAAGAGGTCGACTTCGGGGCCAGTGGCAAGACCATCACCGACCCGGGCTTCCTGCGCGCCTACGTCGAGTCGTCCGACGACGAGAACGCCGAGGCCGAGGACGCCGAGCGCCGCCTGCCGAATCTGGTCAAGGACCAGCCGCTGACGGCCGAGGAGCTCAACGCGATCGGTCACCACACCTCGCCGCCCGCCCGCTACACCGAGGCGTCGCTGGTCAAGGCCCTGGAAGAGCTGGGCATCGGCCGCCCGTCGACCTACGAGTCGATCATGCGGACGATCCAGGACCGGGGGTACGTGGAGAAGCGCGGCCAGGCGCTGATCCCGTCGTTCATCGCCTTCGCGGTCGTCGGCCTGCTCGAGGGCCACTACCCGCGGCTGGTCGATTACAACTTCACCGCCGCGATGGAGACCCAGCTCGACGACATCGCCGGTGGCGACCACGCGGCCCTGGACTTCCTCACCTCCTTCTACTTCGGCAGCGACGTGGGCGCGGACGACTCGATCGCCAAGGCCGGCGGCCTGAAGAAGATGGTCACCGAGAACCTCAGCGACATCGACGCCCGCGCGGTCAACTCGATCCCGCTGTTCAAGGACGACGCCGGCCGCAACGTGGTGGTCCGCGTCGGCCGCTACGGGCCGTACCTGCAGCGGGCCCTGCCGGACGCCACCGAGGAGGCGCCCGAGGACCGGGTGTCCATCCCCGAGGGCGTCGCGCCGGACGAGCTGACCGTCGAGAAGGTCACCGAGCTCTACCTCGGTGGCGGCGGTGAGCGCAGCCTGGGCGACGACCCGGCCACGGGCGAGGCGGTCACGCTCAAGTCGGGTCGCTTCGGCCCGTACGTGCAGAGCGGCGAGAAGAAGTCCTCGCTGTTCAAGTCCCAGACGCCGGACACCCTGACCCTCGAGCAGGCGCTGCGGCTGCTGGAGCTGCCCCGCACGGTCGGCAAGGACCCTGAGGGTGCCGAGATCGTCGCGGCGAACGGGCGCTACGGGCCGTACGTGAAGCGCGGTGACGACTTCCGCTCGCTGGAGAGCGAGGACAAGCTCTTCACCGTCACGCTGGACGAGGCGCTGGCCCTGCTCGCCGCCCCGAAGACCCGCCAGCGCCGGGCCGCCGCGCCGCCACTGCGCGAGATGGGCAACGACCCGGCGACCGACAAGCCGATGGTGATCAAGGAAGGCCGCTTCGGCCCGTACGTGACCGACGGCGAGTTCAACGCGTCGCTGCGCCGCGGCCAGACGCCGGAAGAGCTGACCGTCCAGCAGGCCTCCGAGATGCTCGCCGAGAAGCGCGCCAAGGGACCCGCCCCCAAGAAGAAGGCCGCGGCCAAGAAGGCGCCGGCCAAGAAGGCGGCTGCGGGCTCCGACGCCACTCCGGCTAAGAAGGCCGCCGCCAAGAAGACACCCGCCAAGAAGGTGGCCGCCGCCAAGAAGGCCGCTCCCGCCAAGCGAGCCACCAACTCCTCCCCGGCCGCCAAGAAGACCGCTCCCTCCAAGGCGACGGCCTCAGCAAACTGAGAGATCTTGGTAGCGAGTGGTCGCTATAGCAGCCACCCGCTACCAAGGTCTTCAGGTGCGCCAGCCGGCGGCTTTGAGGGCGGCGCGGAGTTGGGAAGCGACGGAAGCTGGGGCTTGGCGTAGGGCCCAGGCGGGGAAGCGTAGGACACGGTCGCCCGCGATCCACAGGTCGTTCTGACGTTGCATGTCGGCCCAGGCGTGCCGCGGATCGGAGTGTTGACTTCCGTCAACCTCGACGTGGATGCGCCACTCTTCCCAGTAGGCGTCCAGGTAGCGTCGGCGACCGGCCGCGTCCCGGCGGACCAACTGGCGAGCGGGCGTGGGCAAGCCATGGACTTCGCACAGCCGGGCCAAGTTGATCTCGGCGAGTGAGTGAGCTCCACCGGCGGCGTCCCGCGCCGTCTGCAGGATCAGTTGGCGGCGGCGGGCGCGGCAGAGCCGGCCCAGCACCGCCTCGACGCTCCTCAGCGCAACCAGCCGTTGTTGGAAGCAGGCCGCGATCACGATCCGCGCATGGTCGTCCGACCGTGCCCACTGCGCCGCGTCGATGATCGACCGTGCCATTTTGGTCCGTGGTGGCCGGCCATTGATGAGCACGTCGGCGGCATCCAGCCGAGTGCTGCGGTGCACGACAACGTCCGGCCCGAGCCCGGGTCGACGGCCGGCGGGCACCAGCACGTGAATCTTGTCGTCCTGATGGCCCCGGAGACCGCCGGCCTCAGCGGCGCTCAGACCAGCGAGCGTCGCGCCGTCACCGGCGGCCAGCACGGCGATCCAGCGGCGCTGACCAGGTGTGATCGGTCCGTTGTGCGTGACCAGGACCGACCGGTGCGGCTGCTGCCACTTTCCCGTCTCGACGCGGTGGCGGACGGCACTGCGGGAAAGGCGGGCGACGGCCTGCGCCATGGAGACTACTGAGTTCACCGGGCCAGGGTGGCGGACGTCGCCTGCCTGTGGACAAGCCTGTGGATAACTAGCCGAGGACGCGGTCCAGGTAGGCGTTGGTGAAGGTGCGGGCCGGGTCGAGCTCGTCGCGGACCGCCACGAAGTCGTCGAACTTCGGGTAGGCCCGGCGCAGCGATTCCGCGTCGCGGTAGTGCATCTTGCCCCAGTGCGGCCGGCCGCCCAGGGGCTCGCACACCGCCTCGAACGCCCGGAAGTACGGCTCGTACGGGCTGCCGCTGAACTGGTGCACCGCGATGTACGCCGAGTCGCGCCCGTAGCCGTGCGACAGCCAGATGTCGTCCGGGCCGGTGAATCGCACCTCGACCGGGAACTGCACCTTGAACGGCAGAGCCTCGATGATCCGGGGCAGCGCCCCCAGCGCCTCCCCCAGGCACTCCCGGGGGATCTCGTACTCCATCTCGGTGAACCGAACCCGGCGCGGTGTGCAGAAGACCCGGTCCGAGCGGTCCGTGTACGTGCGGGCGGTCAGCGCACGAGCAGCGACGGCGCTGATGCCCGGCACGGTCGCCGGGACAGCCCGGCCCAGCCGGCAGGCGGCCTGGAAGACCGTGTTGGCCAGCAGCTCGTCGTCCAGCCAGCCGCGGAACGCCGACAGCGGCCGGTCCGAGACGGGCACCTTGTTGTTGCGCTTGAGCTGGGCCCGGTCCGTGTACGGGTACCAGTAGAACTCGAGGTGATCGTTGGTCGCGATGCCCTCGTCCAGGCTCGCGAGCACCTCGGTCAGCGGCATCGGCCGTTCGTCGGCCAGCAGGATGAACGCCGGTACGCAGCGCAGCGTCACCTCCACGAGGACACCCAGCGCCCCGATGCCCAGGCGGGCCGCGGGGAACAGGGGCGAGCTCCCATCGATGCGCCGTACTTCGCCCGTACCGGTGACCAGGGTGACCGCCTCGACGCAGGAGGCGAGCGTGGAGTGGGCCTGACCGCTGCCGTGCGTACCGGTGGAGATCGCGCCGGCGACCGTCTGCTGGTCGATATCGCCCAGATTGGGCATCGCCAGGCCGTGCTCCGCCAGGAGCCGGTTGAGCCGGTGCAGCGGCATGCCCGCCTGCACCGTGACCAGGTCGCCGTCGACCGCGACCGGCTCGCTCAGCCGGTGCAGCAGCAGCCGCCGGTCGTCGGCGACCGCGATCGCGGTGAACGAGTGCCCGCTGCCGACCGCCTTGACTTTGTGTCCGGTGGCGGACGCCTCCTTGACGAGGGCGGCCACCTCGTCGACAGTGCCAGGGGTCAGGACCTCGGCGGCCACGGAGTGCTGGTTACCGCCCCAGTTACGCCAGTGCAGAGACATAGTCATTCCGGCTTTGTCCTCCCGACGAGCGGACAGTCGCACAAAACCGGGAATGCCGCGTGTCCCCGGCGTCCCGTCGATGCATCTCGCTCGTTGATCCGAGTAACGTTCCCATTATCACTGCTGAGAGGGAGTGGCGACGCGTGTCGACACCAACCGTCACCACCGGACCGCTGCGGCGGGTTCCGGTGCAGGGCAGAAGCGTTGCCCGGGTCCAGCGCATGCTCGACGCCTGCGCGGAGCTGGTGGACGAGGTCGGGTACGAGGGCCTGACCACGACCCTGCTCGCCGAGCGGGCCGAGGTCGCCATCGGCTCGGTCTACCAGTTCTTCCCCGACAAGCGGGCCATCGTCCAGGCCCTCGCCATGCGCAACATGGACGCGTACCTGCAGTCGCTGTCGGCACGCTTCGCCAACGAGACGTTCGCCCACTGGTGGGACGGCGTGGACGCGGCGATAGACGCCTACATCCACATGCACCGCAGCGTGCCGGGCTTCCGGACGCTGCACTTCGGCGACGTGGTGGACCTGCACCTGCTCGACGCCGAACGCGACAACAACGCGGTCATCGCCGACCGGCTGGCCGAGCTGCTGGTGGAGCAGTTCCAGCTGATGGACCGGGCGCGGCTGCGCTTCGCCCTGCTCATCGCCGTGGAGGCGTCGGACGCGCTGATCAAGCTGGCGTTCCGGCGCGACGTGACCGGCGACGAGGCCGTGCTGACCGAGGCCAAGGCGCTGATCAGGGAGTATCTGCACCGGCACGTGCCCGCCTGAGTCAACCGAGGAACGCATACCCCTCTCCCCGGTACGTCGGGGTCGGCGCGGCCGTGTCGCCGTCGACGAGGTGCACCTCGTTGACGTGTTCACACAGCTCGCCGGCCTTGGCGTGGCGGAACCACACTCTGTCGCCCGGCCGCAGGTTCTCGGCCGCGGCGCCCAGCAACGGCGTCTGCACCTCGCCGGCGCCCTCGTCGCCGCGCATGTGCAGCCCCTCGGGCAGCCACGGGGTGGGCTGGCGGGACGGTCCGGTCGGTCCGGAGGCGATCCAGCCGCCGCCGAGCACGGTCGCGATCCGCGGTCCCGGCCGGCGGACCACCGACAGCGCGAAGAACGCCGCCGGGGTCGGCTGCCAGGCGCGGTACCCGTCGAACAGGGTGGGTCCGAACAGTCCCGAGCCGGCGGCGACCTCGGTCACCGACGGGTCGGCGGCGGTCAGCGCCATGCTGCCGGTGCCACCGCCGTTCACGAACTCCAGGTCGGCGTGCTCGCGTACCGCCCGGACCGCGGCCAGCCGGCGGCGCAGCAGCTCCGGCAGCGACCGGCGCTGCATCATCCGGATCGCCCGGGCCCGCAGGGCCTGCCCGGGCGGGGCGTCGCCGAGCCCGGCGATGTGCGCCTCGTAGGACATCATCGCGACCAGCCGGAAGCCCGGCCGCTTGACCAGCCGGGCGGCCAGCGATCCGGCCTGGGCCGCGGAGTGCACGGGGGAGCGGCGGACGCCGATGTGCAGCGGCCCGGCGGGCCGCCAGGAGGCGTCGAGTTCCAGACAGATCCGCACGTCGGGCCGCCGGCCCGGCGCCACGACGGCATCGACCAGGTCGAGGTGGGCCGGGTGGTCGACCATGATCGTGATCGCGGCGGCCAGCTGCGGGTCGGCGGCCAGCTGGGCGATCGCGGTCCGGTCGACGCTGGGGTACGCCACCAGCACGTCGTCCGTGACACCACTGCGGACCAGCCAGATCGCCTCCGGCAGGGTGTACGCCATCACGCCGGACCAGCCGGGGCGGGCCAGCACCCGTTCGAGCAGGGACCGTACGCGGACCGACTTGCTGGCGACCCGGATCGGCTTGCCGCTGGACCGGGCCGACAGCGCGGCGGCGTTGGCGTCGAAGGCGGCCAGATCCACCGCCGCCAACGGCGTCTCCAGGCCGTCGGTGGCACGGTCCAGGCGTTTCTGCAGCGCACTGCGTTCGGCGATCACAACGGCAACTTAACGGGTCCCGGCCTTATGCGAAACACCTTCATTTTTGCGCCACCCGAATGAGCGCTCCCGCGGTCTGTCAGGGGCGCCCGTTAGAGTGCTTCGAGCAATGACCACGGGGAGGTAGGGCCATCGACACCGAAACGAGCTCGGCACGCAAGGAGGCCAGCCCCCCGGTGGACCTCTCCGGGGCGGCGGCGCTGCGTTCCGTCCTGCGGATCCGCCCGTTCCGGCGGCTCTGGCTCGTGCTCAGCGTGGCCTCGTTCGGCGACTGGATCGGCACCCTGGCCACCGCGCTGTTCGCCTCGCAGCAGGTCACCGGCAGCGTGGCGCAGGGCAGCGCCTTCAGCAGCACGATCGCGATCCGGCTACTTCCGGCGCTGCTGCTCGGCCCGATCGCCGGCGTCATGGCCGACCGGTTCGACCGGCGCTACACCATGGTCATCTGCGACATCCTGCGCTTCTTCGTGTACGGCTCGATTCCGGTCGTCGCCCTGCTCAGCGACTCCGGTGGCCTCATCGTCACCTGGGCGGTCATCGCCACCTTCATCGGCGAGACCGTCACCCTGATGTGGATCCCGGCCAAGGAGGCCGCGGTTCCCAACCTGATCCCCAAGGGCCGCCTCGAGGTCTCCAACCAGCTCACGCTGATCACCACGTACGGCATCACCCCGATCCTGGCCGCCCTCGCGCTCGCCGCGCTCGACGGTGTCGTCCGCGGCCCGATCGGCGGCCTGCCGGACTGGGCCGAGCCGGTGCAGATCGCGCTGTGGATCAACGCCTTCTCCCGGGCCGCCACGGCCGCCGTCGTCTTCTTCGGCATCAAGGAGATCAGCGAGGGCCACCGCGAACGCAAGGAGAAGAACGCCGAGACGTCGATGTTCCGCCAGTTCGTCGAGGGCTGGAAGTACATCGGCGGCACCCCGTTCGTCCGCGGCCTGGTGCTCGGCATCTTCGGCGCGTTCGCCGGCGCGGGCATCGTGATCGGCACCGCCCGGTTCTTCACCGCCTCGCTGGGCGCCGGTGACGCCGCGTTCTACCTGCTCTTCGCCACCCTGTTCATCGGCCTGGCGGCTGGTATCGGCCTCGGCCCGATGGTCGTCAAGGAGCTGTCCCGGCGCCGCTGGTTCGGCATGAGCATCGTGCTCGCCAGCGGCGCGGTCGGCTTCCTGTCCGTGGCGTTCCACCTCTCCATGGCGCTCTTCGGCGCCCTGTTCGTGGGCGCGGGCGCCGGTATGGCGTTCCTGGCCGGCGTCACCCTGCTCGGCGGCCAGGTCAACGACGAGGTACGCGGCCGGGTCTTCGCCGTCGTGCAGATCGGCGCCCGGCTCGTCCTGCTGCTGGCGATCTCGCTGGCCGGTCTCCTGGTCGGCCTGGGCAGCTCCCGGACCATCTCGGCCGGCAGTGTCTCGGTCGACATCTCCTCCACCCGCATCCTGCTGCTGGTCGCCGGCGTCATCGGGGTCTGGACCGGGATCAGCGCGTTCCGCCAGATGGACGACAAGCGCGGCGTGCCGGTGCTGGCCGACCTGTGGAGCTCGATCCGCGGCCGCCCGCTGTCACCGGGCGAGGACTTCACCCGGCAGGGCATCTTCGTGGTCTTCGAGGGCGGCGAGGGCGCGGGCAAGTCGACGCAGGTCACCCGCCTGTCGGAGGCCCTGATCGAGGCCGGCCACGACGTGGTGGTGACCCGCGAACCGGGCGCGACGGACATGGGCGCGCGGATCCGCAGCCTGGTGCTGTCCAACGGCGAGGGCGCCGACGCGCCGTCGCCGCGCGCCGAGGCGCTGCTCTATGCCGCCGACCGGGCCCATCACGTGGCCACCGTCGTGCGCCCGGCGCTGGCCCGGGGCGCGGTCGTGGTCAGCGACCGGTACGTGGACTCGTCGCTGGCGTACCAGGGGGCCGGCCGCACCCTGCCGGTCCAGGAGATCTCCTGGCTGTCGTCCTGGGCGACCGGCGGCCTCAAGCCGGATCTGGTGGTGCTGCTCGATGTCGACCCGACCGTGGGGCTGGGCCGGGTCGACAAGCGTGGGCTGGGCACCGACCGGCTGGAGAGCGAGTCCCGGTCCTTCCACGAACGCGTCCGCTACGCCTTCCTCGACCTGGCCTCGGCGGACCCGAAGCGCTACCTGGTGCTGGACGCGGCCCGGCCGGCGGACGAGATCGCGAACGCGGTCGCGACCCGGCTCAACGCGATGCTCACCGAGGGCGACGACAGCCACCCGGACCCGGCGTCCACGGCGGTGCCGCCGGGCCCGGACCTGAACGCGCCGGACCTCGCGGACACGATGGTGGTCCCGCCGCACGCGGGCCCCGACGAGACGCTGGTGATGCGCACGGGGTCGGGCGCGGTGGCGACGAGCGGCTCGGACGAGACGATCGTGGTCCGGCCGGCCTCGGCCGCCGGCCCGGACGACACCATGGTGATCCGCCCGGGCGCCGGCCCGGACGACACGATGGTGGTCTCGTCCCGCACCCCGGACGCGACGATGGCCCTGCCCTCCGACGCGACCACGGCTCTGCCGTCCGACGCGACCATGGCTCTGCCGCGGTCCACGCCGGATGACCCGAACGCGACCGTGATGGTGTCCCGGCCCGCGTCGGATGACCCGAACGCGACGGTGATGGTCCCTCGGCCGGTGTCGGACGACCCGAATGCGACCGTGGTGGTGCGCCAGCCTGATTCCGACGATCCGAACGCCACGTCGGTTTTCCCGGCCGGCGGCTCGGACGAGACGGTGGTCGCGCGGCCGGCCTCATCCGGCAGCGAGTCGGACGAGACGATGGTGGTCCCGGCCGCCGGGGCCGTCTCCGCCACCAAGGACACCGCCGCCGCCGCCACCGAGGACGAAGACGAGGAAGAGACGCCGATCGAGGTGCTCGAGGACCTCACCGGCAACCGGGCCCGGGCCGCCGATGACGACACGCCGCCGCAGGTGGGCGGCAAGCCGTGAGCGAGCGAGAATCGACGCCATGAGTGTGTTCGCCGACCTGGTCGGGCAGGACGAGGCCGTCGAGACGCTGCGCCGGGCCGCCGCGGCTGCCGCCCGGATCGTGGCCGGTGGTGCCGACGGCGGGAACGGCGCCATGACCCACGCGTGGATCTTCACCGGTCCGCCCGGATCGGGACGCTCGGTCGCCGCCCGGGCCCTCGCCGCCGCCCTGCAGTGCGAGCGCGACGGCGCCGGCTGCGGCGAGTGCCACGGCTGCCACACCGTGCTCGGCGCCACCCATGCCGACGTGCGTTTTGTGGTGCCCGAGGGCCTGTCGATCGGCGTCAACGAGATGCGCGCGCTGGTGCTGCGGGCCGGCAGTGCCCCGTCCGGCGGCAAGTGGCAGGCCGTGGTGATCGAGGACGCCGACCGGCTCACCGAGGCGGCCGGGAACGCGCTGCTCAAGGCCATCGAGGAGCCTCCCCCGCGTACCGTTTTCCTGCTCTGCACCCCGTCGACGCACCCGGACGACATCTCGGTGACCATCCGCTCGCGGTGCCGGGTCGTACCGTTGCGGCAGCCGCCCGCCGAGGCCGTGGCCGAGGTCCTGGTCCGCCGGGACGGGATCGCGCCCGACGTCGCGGCCTGGGCCGCGGCCGCCGCGCAGGGCCACGTAGGCCGGGCCAAGCGGCTCGCCAACGATCCGGAGGCCCGCGGCCGCCGGGAGGCCGTGCTCGCCGTGCCGCGCCGGCTGTCCAGCGTCGGTGCCTGCTTCGACGCGGCCTCGGCGCTGATCGAGGCCGCCGAGGCGGAGGCGGCGACCGCATTCGCCGAGAACGACAGTACGGAACGCGCGGCGCTGGAGCAGGCGCTCGGTGCCGGCGGTACGGGCCGGGGCGCGGCCGGAGCGATGCGGGGCGCCGCCGGTCAGCTCAAGGAGCTGGAGAAGAAGCAGAAGTCCCGGTCGACCCGCTCGCAGCGCGACGCGCTGGACCGGGCGCTGGTGGACCTCGCCGCGTTCTACCGCGACGTGCTGGTCACGGGCCTGAAGGCGCCGGTCGCCGTGGTGCACCGGGACACCGCCGAGCAGGCGGCCGCGGCAGCCGGCAAGTGGACGCCGGAGAGCACGCTGCGCCGGCTGGAGGCCGTGCTGGCCTGCCGCGAAGCCATCGAGCAGAACGTGAAGCCGAAGATCGCCGTGGAAGCGATGATGCTCAATCTCTGGCGCGGGTAATCCACAAGGGACGCGGCGGGGGATGCGCGACGGTCGGGCGACCGGGTACGGTCGCGGTGCCGTAAAGCAACCAAGGCGGTACGCCCGGTAAGGAGCCTGTGGATGCCCCGCGAGATCGACGAGGCATGGATCGACGAGGCGATCGAACGTTACCGCCGCCTCGACGTGCTGCGGGCCGAGTTCGAGAAGGCGGTCGCCGGCCACGTGGTGTCGGTGCATTCGCCGGACGACTCGATCGAGGTGCTGGTCACCGCGGCGGGCGACATCACCGACGTACACATCCGTGGCAGCCTGCAGCACCGCACGGCCGCCGACCTGGCCCGGGAGGTGCAGGCAGTGGTGACCACCGCGACCGAAGCGGCCCGCTGGGCCCGGGAGAAACTGCACGACGAGGTGTTCGGGGCGTTCCGATCGCTGGGAGACCGCTGACATGGAGAAGCTGGCCGAACGCCTGGAGTCGGCGGCCGACGCGCTGACCACAGTGGACCGCTCGCTGTCGGCGCATGCCTCGTCGCCGGGTGCGTTCGGCGCCGACGACGAGGGAGTGCCGGGCCGGCTGGGCCGCCAGCTGCACGACCGGTGGCTCGAGGTGCTCGCCGCCCGCTCCCGGGAGGCGGCGGCCGCGGCGGTCCACCTGACCACGCTGGCGGCCGACGTACGGCTGACCGCCAAGGTCTACACCGAGACGGACGACGAGGTCGGCCGCCGAATCCGCCGGAGCATGTGATGGACCGGCTGGATCGCTTGCTGGCCACGGCCGGGCCGCTGCTGCGCCGGGTCGACGACGTCCTGGCCACGGTCGGCGCGCCACCGGAGCACCGGGTGTGGATCCAGCTGCGCCGGGTCCGCCTGCTCCCGGGCGACGCGGCAAGGGCGGTGGCAGCGCTGCGCCCCGACGAGCTCGGGGAGGCTGCGCCCGAGCTGCGCGCGGACGCCCGGGCCTACGCGGTGCTCGCGGCGTCACTGCCGGCGCCGGGGGAGTGGACCGGGACGGCGGCCGATGCGTACGACGGCGCCCGGCAGCGCGCGGCAGCACACCTCAGCGGCGGCCCGGACAGCCTCGACGAACGGTTGCAGGCGTCGGCGGACCTGGCGGATTCGCTGGTCACCTGGATGCGGTCGGCTCGCGACGCACTGGCGGAAGTCCTGGCCGAGGTGCTCAGCTCCGCCGAAGCGGTGACCCTGGCGGCGACCGAAATGGACCTTGCCACGCCCCGCGAGCAGGAAGCGGCGGCGGATGTCGCGGTGAAGGTGCTGCAGGCGGTCGCCGACGGGTACGAGCCGGGCGCCGAACTGTTGCACACCTCGACCCACCTGGCCGAGCCACTGGTGGCTGTGCGGTGACGACGGGCGCCACGCTCGGATAGCCGGTTCCGAGCGCGGCGCCGCGTCCCCTGCACCCCCCGCAGGTCCACGTCACACTCAACGCCTGCGGTGGGTCTTTGTCGCCCGGGCGCCCGGGGAACGAGCCGCTCGTCCGGGCAGAACGGCACCTGCGGACGGCAGTTGTCACCTCGATGGACCATGTCCGGCCGGCTCCCAGGTCAGGGGCGGGGGCGGCCGCGCATACCGAAGATCAGAGCTGCCGCACCCGCGATCAGCAGCGCGACGCCGGCCAACGCCAGCACGTCCACCCGCGGACCGGTGATCGGCAGGCCACCGCCGTCGCCGCTGACGACTCCGGACGGCCCGCCCGCGGGTTCGGGGGCCACGGCGGCCACTTCGAGCAGTCCCATGTCGAGGTCCAGGACGACGCCGGTGCGGTTGGGGATGCTGTCGTCGTACGCCTGACGGTCCGGGCCCTTGGTGATCGCGATGGTCATCGCGGTGGCCTTCGCGGCAATGGCGTGACCGGAGACGGCCTGGCGCACGTCGCCGAGCGAGATCGCGACGGTCGTGCCGGGACCGGTGGCCGGCGCGGCCTCGGGGTCCTGGCCGGTGCCGGGATCGGCGATCGGCGGGACGCCGGGGATGGTCGGCAGGGGGAGGGGCGGGACGGGGCTGAGTGCGCCGGCTCCCGGCAGGCCGGAGAAGAGTCCCTTGCCGTTTTTGTCCCGATCGCTGGCGAGCGCGCCGGGCTTGCGAACGTTGTCGTTGCTCGCGCCTGGTGCTTCGCCGCCGCCCTTGTGGACGCGCTTGTCGTCGGGACCCGCCTGGTCGGTGCCGCCGTGGTCGTTGCCCTTGTCCGTTTTGTCGCCACGGTTGCCGGCCTTGCCGTTGTCCGGGTCGCGCTGGGCCACGAGGCGGTAGGACGGACTGCCGTTACCGTCGTGAGCCGCACCGTTGTAGTCCTTGCCGCTCCCGGTTTCGTCGTTTCGGGCCTTGCCCTGCCCGGCAGCCGCTTCGCCGTTCGCATCCAGCCGCAGTTCCAGGCTGTCGCCCGCGGTGTCCAGCCGAGCGGTCCCGAACCCGTCCCCGGACACCTCGATCACCGCCGGCTCGTACCGCACCTCGCCGCCGTCCGCGCCCGACATCGTGGCCAGCAGCGACGGCGGCTTGACCACCTTGACCGTGACCGCCCCGCCCAGCAGCTGCACCTTGCCGCCGGCCATGGAGGCCGCGGCAACAGCCCGCGCGGCCGGCCCGCGCCGCTCCATCGCCGTCGTGCTCAGGCCCGAGACCTTTCCGGGTAGGCGAACCAGCGCAGCATCCCCGCCGTCGAGCACCCCCGCCCGCCGCAGCACCGCCTCGGCCCGGGTCGCCTCACCAGCAACGTTGCCGCAGGCCATCCTGGGGTCCCACTGGGCGTGCACACTCAGCTCACTCGCGCCGAGCCGGAACGGGCCCACCTCGGTGGCCTCGTGCCTGCGCTGCTCGGGCTTCTTGTGACTGGGCGGAGCCGTCTGCTGCAGTACCTCGGCGAGCGCCTTCTGATCCGCCGGACCGCCGTCGAGGACCCGGCCCAGCGCCGCGGCGTTGACCGGTGCCTGCGCGACCAGGGCGGACTTCGCGTCGCCCACGCCGACGTCCTTGATCGGCTGGTCGTCGCGGCCGGCCGGGCCGAGGTCGAGGTGGGCGATGCGCATGAGCTGGGTGCCGGACTGGGCGGCGTACCGCAGGGCTTGTTCGCAGGGTGCGGGCGCGGCGGCCGCGGGCAGCGGCACGAGCAGGGCCCCGACCACCCCGAGCGCGGCGGCTTTGAGCCGGGCCCGGGTGGTGCTGGGAACGCCCTGGTCGGGCTCGGCGGGTGTCGCAAGATCAACCCGTGCTGGCACGGCGGGCATCATGAAAAAGTCCTCCCCCAAGGATCACCGCAACGAGCGGCGTCTACGGGATGGCCCAACGAGAGTCAATGCCAGGGGTTGCGCTGATCTATGTAGTTCTGCGCTATTTCGCACCGCCGGTCCGTCGCCGTAGGGTGTGGTCATGGGCATGCTCTGCGCCGTCAGCTTCAACCGCTACGGCCGTCTCTACTACCTCGACCCGGGTGAGTTCTCGCCCCAGGTCGGCGACCGCGTGCTGGTCCCGACCGACGACGGACCCGAGGTGGCGGAATGCGTCTGGGCGGCGCAGTGGGTCAGCGAGGACACGGACGGTTTCCCCAAGGTCGCCGGCCTCGCCGACGACCGCGACCTGCGCCGCGACGAGCTGCTGCGCAAACGCAAGGCCGAGGCGAAGGTCGCGGCCAAAAAACTGATCAAGGCCCACGAGCTCCCGATGAAGGTCGTGGCCGTGGACCACGTCCTGGAGCAGGCCGGTACGGGGGGCGCCCGCACCACGATCTACTTCACGGCCCCGCACCGGGTGGACTTCCGTTCCCTGGTCCGCGACCTCGGAGCGACCCTGCACTGCCGGGTGGAGCTGCGCCAGCTGTCGGCCCGCGACTCGGCCCGGGTCCAGGGCGGCATCGGCTCCTGCGGCCGAGACCTGTGCTGCGCGACGTTCCTGACGGACTTCGAGCCGGTGACGATCCGGATGGCGAAGGACCAGGACCTCCCGCTGAACCCCCTGCGCATCTCCGGCGCGTGCGGCCGCCTGATGTGCTGCCTCAAATACGAACACCCCCTGTACCAGAAGTTCCAGGCGTCGGCGCCGGCCGTGGGCAGCCGGGTGACGACCCCGGAGGGCGACGGCAGGGTGGTGGCCCACAGCGTCCCGAAGGACGCGGTCGTGGTCAGGATGGACGCGGACGGCTCCCGCTGCTCGTGCAGCCGGGCGTCGGTGTGCGGTCCGCGGCAGGCGCACGACGAGCAGTACTCCTGAGCGACCGATCCGGCGGTCCTCGGCGGCGCGGCGGCCCTGCGGCGCGGCGGCCTGGTGGCGCGGCGGCCTGGTGGCGCGGCGGCCTGGTGGCGCGGCGGCCTGGTGGCGCGGCGGCCTGGTGGCGCGGTGGCCTGGTGGCGCGGCGGCCTGGCGGCGCGGTGGCCTGGCGGCGCGGTGGCCCGGTGGCCTGGCGGCCCGGTGGCCTGGCGGCCCGGTGGCCCGGTGGCCCGGTGGCCCGGCATAGTGCGGCGGCCCGGCATAGCCTGACGTCATGAGGGTCGTGGTCATCGGCGGCAGCGGGCACATCGGCACGTTCCTGGTCCCGCGACTGGCCCGCGCCGGTCACGAGGTGATCAGCATCAGCCGCGGGCAGAGCTCCAGCTACACCGATGATCCGGCCTGGCAGCAGGTGCGGCAGGTCAGCGGGGACCGGGAGGCCGAGGACCGGGCGGGCACCTTCGGGGATCGTGTCGCCGGCCTTCGCCCCGACGTCGTCATCGACCTCATCTGCTTCACCCTCGACTCCGCGACTGCCCTCGTCGAGCGGCTGCGCGGCGAGACCGGCCATCTGCTGCACTGCGGCTCGATCTGGCGCGCCGGCCCGAGCGGGAAGTTCCCGATCACCGAGGACAACGCGACCCCGCCGCTCGGCGAGTACGGCATCGCCAAGGCCGCCATCGCCGACATGCTGCAGGCCGAGACCAGGTCCGGCGGATTGGTCACCACGTCGCTGCATCCCGGCCACATCGTCGGTCCGGGCTGGCACCCGATCGGCCCGCTCGGCAACCTCGACCCTGGGGTCTGGGCCAGGCTTTCCGCGGGGGAGCCGATTGACGTGCCGGGGATCGGTGCCGAGTTCATGCACCACGTGCACGCCGACGACGTGGCCCAGGCCTTCGAGGCCGCCGTCGACCACCGAGCTGCCGCCGCCGGACAGGACTTCACCGTCGTCGCACCCTCAGCGCTCAACGTTCGCGGTTACGCCGAGATCGCCGCGTCCTGGTTCGGCCGGACGGCGGAGCTGCGCACGGTGACCTGGGAGCAGTTCCGCAGCAGCTCGAGCTCCGACGAGGCCGCCGAAGCCAGCTGGGAACACCTCTCCCGCAGCCACTACTTCAGCATCGACAAAGCCCGCACGCTCCTCGGATACACACCGCGCTACGAGCCGGAGGACGCCGTCCTGGAATCGGTGCGCTGGCTGATCGACCATGACCAGCTCGCCGTGGCCGTCCCGCTCAAGGTGTAGTCCCCTCCCTACAGCTCTGCCGTGCCGGGTGCCACCGGAACCGACGACGGCGCCGGATGGGCCGGGCCGTCCACCACAATCGGTGGCTCGATCAGATGAGTCAGCAGCGGCTCCTCCGGGCGAAGCCACGAACTGTCCGGCGCCGCGTGAGGGTTGGCCGTCCACTGCCGGCAGATCTTCTCGACGCCGATCGGGTGCACGGTCAGCGTGCCGTCCGCCGCGATATGCAGGCGGAGGAAGCTTTTGGCGTCCTCGATGCCCTGGCCCGCGAACAGCTCGTTGACGTTGACGTCGAAATAGCTCGCGATCAGGAGATAAAGCGCCAGCAGCTGCGTCGCCAGGTAAGCGATCAACGGCCCGTAGAGCACCGCAGCCACCGCCAGCGGCCCCGGCCAGGCCCAATCTCGGAACGGCAGCTGCAGCCACACCCAGGTGCCGCCCGCCGCGAGAGCTATCTGGGCGAAGCCGTGGGCCAGGCCCAGGATCCAATGCCGGGCGTGTTTGTCGGAGCTGGCGCCCGGCGGCTGCGCGAACAGCACCGTGCCGGTCAGGATCAGCACCAGCATGAATACCAGCGGGATGCTGAACAGCCGCTGGATCGTGCCGCCCTGGCTGGCCGCGCCCGCCATGGCCAGCATGGTCAGGGTGTGGACGATGCCGAGCATCGTCGCGAAGCCGGTGTTGCGGGCCGGGAGCTTGCCGAAGACTCCCCAGCCCATCCGGCGGGACTGCGTGGCGCTGGGGAAGCGGGACGCCAGCGAATACTC
The DNA here is from genome assembly GCF_055586185.1 of Actinoplanes sp. NPDC051405. Classification (NCBI taxonomy): domain Bacteria; kingdom Bacillati; phylum Actinomycetota; class Actinomycetes; order Micromonosporales; family Micromonosporaceae; genus Actinoplanes; species Actinoplanes sp. NPDC051405. The sequence goes on along the minus strand of NZ_JBVJIR010000008.1, from coordinate 184,756 downwards.
CCGGCTGCGGCTGGCGCTGCGGGTCAGCGTCTCCTTCGGCGGCACGGTCAGCGTTTCCGGCAGCTGGTGCGTGCCCAGCAGGTAGGCGCCGCCGCCACCGCACGTGATCAGTTCGCGGTCCTCGCCGGTGTAGCGGGCGTAATGGTGCAGGTCGCCGGAGACGAGCAGGCGAACCTGGGCCCCGGTCGGCGCGAGGATGGTGCGGATGAAGTAGTCGACCGCGTCGTACGCCTCGGGCTTCTTGGCGGCCTTGACCCAGGTCGGCGACGGCGTCATCAGGATGATCCGGTCGTCGGGGCCGAGGTTGCCGGCGGCCTTCTCGAAGTAGAGCAGCTGCGGGTCGTCGATGTACGCGCCGAACTGCTCGTCGATCGCGAACAGCCACCAGTTGGCCGGCAACTCCACGGCGAAGTAGGAACGGCGCTGCTGGGTGCGCCAGCCGCCGATGTGCCCGTCCTTGCGGCGTGCGAAGAGGCGGAGGAATGCGGTGAGGCCGTCGTACCAGTCGTGGTTGCCCGGCAGGGCGAAGAGAGTGGGTCGCGGCCCGCCGGCCGGCGCCTCCGGCAGGGCCGCGCGGTACGGCCCTTTCATCCGATTTTCGTAACCGTCGCCGTTGGCGAGCGGATAGACCTGATCGCCACCCATGAGCAGCACCTGGCCGCGAGGCAGGACCCGGCCGTCGACCTCCAACTGTGGCTGCGCCAACAGGTACGCCACCGAGTAGGTCGCGTGGAAGCCGTCGCCCAGGTCGGCGACGTAGTCGAGCCACAGCTCACCGTCGGTGCCCGGCTGTTGGAAGGAGTCGCCGGAGAGGGCGTTCTGCAGCTCGCGCTTGTCGAGATAGGCGCCGAACAGGGTGGCCATCAGCGAGCGCAGACCGGTGCTGAGCAGGAGTAGCGGGGCCAGCCAGCCGACTGGCCGCTGGGGCGTGAACCCGAGCTGCTGCGGATCCATGCTCACCGGCCGCCGCGCCACCGAGGGCTCGGCCTCGGCGGACCGCCGTCGATGCCGCGGGGGCGGCTGTTGATCGGTCACGAGAGGCAGACTAGTCCGGGGGTATGACACCTGCCGTCCGCTTCCGGCGCGTCGCAGCCGGACCCGTTCAGGAGTACGACGACCGATGCAGTAGACTCAACGATCGTTGCCGCCTTAGCTCAGTCGGCTAGAGCGACGCACTCGTAATGCGTAGGTCGACGGTTCGATTCCGTCAGGCGGCTCCACGGTAAGGCCCTGACCAGCGGAACGCCGGTCGGGGCCTTACGTTTATCGATGTAGTTCTGAACCGCCCCCCGAACGGCACGTTCGTATTGCTTCTGGTCGAGCAGGAGGGCCAGTTCGCCGGTGAACGCGGCGGTCCGCGGGTTGCGTCGGCGGGCCTCAGCTGGGAACCCTTGGGTGGGGCAGGTTCGAGCGAGAGCGGCTGTGGGCTTGAGCCCTCACAGACCGCGGTGCCGGACCGATGATGGTCACGGTGGCGGCACCCCCGATCGGCTGCACCGATGAGGGTGTCTGCGCCCGCCGGTCTACGCCCGCGCCCGCATCAGTGCTCGCGGAAAGTGCAGACGAACCGTGGTACGGCCCGAAGTCGAGGACATGGTGACCACGTCGGCGAGTTGACGGGCCAGCCACAGCCCCCGTCCACCGGCAGTCGCGGCCAGCGGACGGGGACGGTAGTAGCCGGCGGTAGCCGGGATCTGCTGACTCCCGACGTCGTCGCATTGCACGAGCAGGGTGTCGTCGCGTTGCCAGGCGCGGGCCCGGACCGGGGCTGCGCCGTGGCGCAGCCCGTTGGTGGCCACCTCGATCACCGCCACGACGAGGTCTTCTGTCGCTTCCTCGGCGAAATTGTGCCCGACGGCCCAGGCACCCATCATCGAACGTAAGGCGCTCAGATCGGCGACCTCGCGCAGCATCACGTCGTGATCGACGAGCGGGGGCGCCGGCTGCATCGGCGTATCGTGCCGTTCGGCCAGGTAACGCTCCGGGGGCAGGTAGTGCGACGACGGCTTCAGCCCGTCGGCGGTGAGCAGATGTGTGTGCGTCGCCCGTACCCCATCGATGGTGGTGTCTGCGTGGTCGCGGCGGTCCCAGATGCAGGTCACCGCGGACCCGCCGATCGCGTACGTGTCGTTACAGGCCGCCTCGTACCCCAGATACGCCGTAGCCCGGTCGGCGCGGAATTCGGGACTGATGGCGCTGTTGAGGTCCGGTTCGGCGATCACGTGCACTCGGCGGCTGGCCTGATGCTGCGCGGCGAGATAGCGGCGGAACGCTTCGTACGCCGAACCGAGCCGCTGGTAGAACGCAGCGGGGTCACCCCAGCTCAAGATCTTTACCGGCAGGTCGGCACCGTCGGTCAACGCGGCGCGGGTGCGCTCGCCGACAACCAGCAGCACCTCGTCGTATATTTCCGCCGAGCGGTGCAACTCTGGGCCCAGCACGGACGGCAGCTCGACGTCGGCGCTGATGATGAATGCGGTGTGGGGGAATTTGTGCCCGCGCTGATCGGCCACTTCGTCCACGGTCATCGTCGGACCATCGCAGCCGCTACGGTCCGTACGCCGGGGGTCAAGATCGCAACATTTCGGATCCTTCGGTAGATGGCGGCCGTTGTGCCGTTGCCGGCGAGGTCCGAACAGAATCGGCCGGGCGCCGGCGAGCTTCCTACTTGGGTACCCTCACCAGGAAGGCCCACACCGATCCGTCCCCCGCGGCCTGTGCCGCCGCCCTGCCGAAGCTGTCGGCCAAGCGCAGCACGCCAGCCGGCAACACGCCTGCCTCGACGCCCTCGCAACCCGGACGCCCCTGTTCGCGCCCGGTATCGCCGCCAGGCAGCGCTGGCCCAGTCTCCGTGACACCGCCTACCACCGGCCAAGTCGATCGGCCCGTGCTGGGGTGGTCATTTCGCGGGCTGAGTAGCGTGGGACACGACCGCACGCGGGTTCGACGAGGACAGGGCGTGCGCGATGACGACGGACCGGGGACCGGATTGGCTTTCCGAGCGGGAGCTGGCGGCCGAACGCGAGGCCGGTACGCCGTTCGATCTCGCCGATTGTGTGCGTGAGCCGATCCACCGGCTGGGTGGTGTGCAGTCGTACGGCGCGCTGGTGGCCGCGCGGGCCGGGGTCGTCGAGATGGTGAGTGCCAACACGGCCGAGGTGCTCGGGCTGTCCGTCGATGAGCTGATCGGCGCTCCCCTGACCCTGCTGCTCGGCGACGAGCAGTGCGAGGCGCTGCTGGGGCTGGCCGAGGACAGCCCCGGGGCCGCGGAAACAGTGCCCGTCACCGTGGGCGACGGCCGGGAGTTCCACGTGACGGTGTACGTGGCCGACGGGCTGGTGGTGCTGGAGTTCGAACCGGTCGGCACCGCGAGCACGTTGTCGTTTTCCCGTACGTACGCCCCCATCCGGCAGGCGCTGACCCGGTTGCAGCGGGCGGGGTCGGTGGCTGAGGCCTGTCGTGCGGCCGTGCGGGAGGTGCGTGCGGTCACCGGGTACGACCGGGTGGTGGCGTACCGGTTCGACACCGTTGACGGGCCGGGGGAGGTCATCGCCGAGGACGTCGCGGACGACTGGGCACCGTGGCTGGGTCTGTGGTTCCCGGCCACCGACATCCCTCCGCAGGCCCGCCGGCTGTACGAGCAGAACTGGATCAGGGTCATCGTCGACGTCGATGACCCGGGTGCCGGGCTGGTCCCGCCGGTCCTGCCGGGTGCCGGCGTTCCCCTGGATCTGTCGTTGTCGGTGTTGCGGACGGTGTCGCCGTTCCATATCGAGTATCTGCGCAACATCGCGGTGACCTCGTCGATGTCGGTGTCGCTGCTGGCCGACGGGCGGTTGTGGGGGCTCATCGCCTGCCACGGGCGGGCCCCGAACCGGCTCAGCCCGGAGCTGCGGGCTGCGTGCGAGTTCTTCGGGGTGGCGCTGTCGCTGCACCTCGCCGCTTTGCGGGAGCGCGACGAGACGGCCGCCCGGGAACAGTCCCGCATCGTCATCGCGAGGCTGATGGAGACCATCGCGGAGGATCTGCCATCCGGCTGGGTGGGCGGCCCGGCCGGGCTCGACGGGATCCTGCCCTGTGATGCGGTGGCGATCAGGTTCGGCGGCCGGGTGACGGCGCACGGCTCCAGGGTGCACCCGGCGGCGGTGGCGCAGTTCTGGGCGGCGCTGCCCTCCCTGCGGTCCGGCGAGTTGTGGCAGTCCGACCGGGTCGGTGAGGTGCTCGGCCTGACCCCGTGCCCGGGTGGGGTCGACGGGGCGCTGGTGCTGCCGTTGGCCGGCGAGGATTGCATCGCTTGGCTGCGTACGGGTAGCGCCACGCAACAGCGCTGGGCGATCGATCCCGATCAACCCGTGGTCGCGGGCCCGAACGGCCGACGGCTGACCCCGCGCGGGTCGACGGCGGTGTATCTGGCCACGGTCCGGGGCCGCAGCACGCCGTGGTCGACGTCGGACCTGGTGATGGCGGCCGAACTCGGCCGGTCGATTGTGGAGGTGGCGCTCACGCACGCCCAGGCCGTGGGGGCCCTCAACGCCGAGCTGGCCCGCAGCAACGTCGACCTCGACTCGTTCGCTCACGCCGCCGGGCACGACCTCAAGGAACCGTTGCGCGGCATCGCCCACACGGCGGCGTTCATCGTCGAGGACGCGGGTTCCGGCCTCGACACGGTCACCGCGCGCCGGCTGACCGCCATCCAACGGCTGGCGACCCGGATGGATGAACTGCTGAACTCGCTGCTGCACATCTCCCGGCTGGGCCGCACCGAAGTGCGGCGCGAGGACATCGACCTGCGCGAAGCCGTGGACCGGGCGCTGGAGGTGGCCGGGCCCCGCCTGGCCGAGGAATCCGTCGACGTCCACCGGCCGGTGGCCGGCGAGGTGACGGTGCACGCCGACCCGGTGCGCCTCGACGAGGTGCTGATCAACCTGCTGGTCAACGCGGCGAAGTACGCCCGCCCCGGCGTGGCCCGCCAGGTCACCGTCGGCGGTGCACGGTTGACGCCTCCCGGCGGCGCCGAGCAGGTGTCCACTGTCTACGTCGCCGACAACGGCATCGGCATCCCGGAGCACCTGCGCGACCAGGCGTTCCAGCTGTTCAAGCGGTTGCACGCACCGGGTGAGCACGGCGGCGGGTCGGGCGCCGGGCTGGCCATCGTGCGGCGCCTCGTCGAGCGGCACGGCGGTCAGGCCTGGGCGGACTCGTCACCCGGCGGCGGGACCACGATCTGGCTCACCTTCCCCGCGACCTCACCCGATCCCTTGTCCGGAGCCGATGCGGCCCGCGACCGCCAGTAGTCGATGGTGCTCCGCAGGACGGTCTGGAACAGGCGAAGTTGAGCGGTTTGTAGACGTAGCTGTCCGCGCCGGCGGCGTAGCAGAGCTCCGCCTCGGCCGGCGCGGTCGACGAGGTGAACACCACGACGGTGATGTCGTCGTACGCGGGCACCGCCCTTACCCCGGATCCGGCAGGGGTCCGGCCGGGTCGGCCAGCCGGGCGACCACCGCGTCCCCTGGCCTGCCGCGCGCACGCTGCGCGCCCTGGTCGACCACGCGATGACGGTGAGCGGCGGTCGCTCCTAGACTCCGAGAGTGGAGATCAGTCAAGAGCGGGTCCTGGCCGGGATGTTGGACGCGGCGGAGGACGCCTCGCCGGTGGAAGCGGTCGAGGCGGTCACCCGTGAGCTCGGTGCGGCGCTGGGCGCGCGGACCGTGTCGTTCCTGATCGCCGATCTCAGCGGCCGGGCGCTGGTACGGCTGGCGCACGTGCCGTTCGGCCGTGTAGGCGGGACTCGCCGCGATGGTGACGAGGTCGCCACCGTGCTGCCGTTCGACGGCGGTCCCACCGAGCAGGCGTTGCGCACCCAGGCGGCGCAGGTCCTCGCCGGTCCTGACGGCTGGACGGTGTTGGCTCCGGTGACCGAACGCGGTGAGGCGATCGGCCTGCTGGAACTGGTGTTGCCCCAGGAGCCGAACGTGGGGGTCCTGAGGGACATCGCGCGTACGGCGCATGCGTTGGCGTTCGTGGTGATCGCGAACCGCCGGCACACCGACATGTTCGAGTGGGGACAACGCACGACCCCGTTCACCTTGTCGGCGGAGATCCAGCGCCGCCTGCTGCCGGCCTCGTTCACGTGCGAGGCCAGCGCGTTCACCCTGTCCGGCTGGCTGGAACCGGCCGCCAGCGTCGGTGGCGACACCTTCGACTACAGCCTGGGCCGCGACGCGCTGCATTTCAGTGTCACCGACGCGATGGGCCACGGCGTGCACAGCGCACTGACGGCCACCCTCGGTGTCGGGAGCCTGCGCAACACCCGCCGCCACGGGGCCGGCCTGGTGGAGCAGGCCGGTGCCGCGAACGCCGCAGTGGCCGGACACGCCGGGGTGCGCGGCAGCTTCGTCACCGGGGTACTCGGCCGCCTCGACCTGCGTACCGGGCTGTGCGCCCTGCTCAACGCCGGACACATTCCCCCGCTGCTGGTACGCGCCGGGGACGCCCAGCCGGTGCGGCTGCCCGGCAACTTCCCGCTGGGCATGTTCGCCGACGCCGACTTCCACCACGGTGAGATCACGCTGCAACCGGGCGACCGCCTGGTCATGGTCACCGACGGGATGCGCGAGCGCAACGCCGCCGCCCTGGACCTGCCCGCCATGTTGGGGTCGATCGGCGATCTGCACCCGCGCGAGGCTGTCCGGGCGTTGGCCGACGCGGTACTCGAGGTGGCCGGTCCGACGCTGGCCGATGACGCGACGCTGCTGATGCTGGACTGGTACGGCGGGCACGGGGGAAACCGGCGCACCAGCGCGGGCGCAGACCCCGAGCGGGCCAGTTCGGCACTGCCCGACTGACTACCCGGCGGATGTTCCGTCCACGGACGGCACATCCGCTTCGGCTGCCTGCACGGTGTCATAGAGGTCGATCACCTGATCGACCGAGGTGATCTTCAGGACGCTCAGCACTGCAGGCTGCGCCGCGGCCAGGCACAGCCGGCCACCGACATCCCCCAGCGCCTTGAACATCACCACGAGCGCGCCCAGCGCGCTGGAGTCCATGAACGCTACCCCGCCCATATCCACCACCACCTGGCGGTCACCGGCATCGACCAGCCGCTGCAGACCGTCGCGAAGCTCCGGGGCGGTTGCCATGTCGAGGTCACCGCGCACCTCGACCACGGTGCACCCCCGGCCCGGCCGGGCTGACAACAACAGATCCACAACGGCCTCCCAAGCGCGGACAATTCGCAGCCCCACCCTATGCGCCCAGCAGGAAACCCGCCGTGGCCGAGCCCACGACGAGGCCGTGCCGGGCCCGTTTCGGCCCACCGATCCCCGGGTACGGCACATCACGGTCGGCAAGATCGGGGTCGGCGCCGGGCCGAAGGGGGAGCTGCCGGAATGCGCGTGACCATGGATTTGTCACTGCCACGGCAACCACCGTCGGTGACCCGCGCTCGTCACGTGCTCACCACACTTCTCAGCCTCACCGACGCCGACCACGAGATTCGCGGTCACCTCGCCGTGCTGATCTCCGAGGCCTGCGCCAACGCGGTGGTGCACGCTGAGCAGGACAGTGCTGTCAAGGTCACCATCGTCATCGACGACCACGACTGCCTGATCGAGGTCGGCAACCGCGGCAGCACTCCCGACGGCGACGTGCTCACCGCCGAGCTGCCCGGCCCGCTGACTGTCGGCGGCCGTGGACTGCCCTTGATCGCCGCGCTCGCCGACACGGCAGCTTTCGTGAACGGACAACCCGGTCACGTGCTGCTCCGCATGACGAAACAACTCCACGCGTACGACCGTCAGTGAGCCTGTGACCACCAGTCCACTCCGGCTTTCCACATCACCTCAGAGAACGTTCAACGCTTGGGAGTGGTGGAGCGCTCGATCAGGAGCACGGCGACTTCGCGGAGTTTGCGGTTGGTCTCCTGAGACAGCCTGGTCAGGATGGTGAAGGCCTCGTCGGCGCTGCACCGCCGGTCGCCCATGATGATGCCCTTGGCCTGCTCGATCACGGCGCGGCTACGCATCGCGATCTCCATGTGTTGGGCGAGGGTGGTCTTGGCGTTGTAGAGGTAGGCGTTGGCCATGGCCACCTCGGCATAGCTCGCGAAGGTCTGCGCGACGGCGAGGGCGTCCTCGTCGAAGGCGTCGGGTTTGTCGGCGTAGATGTTGAGCGCCCCGGTGACGGCCTCCTGCACGGGCAGTCCGATCGACAGGGAGCTGTGAGCTCCCGCCTCGCAAGCCCGGACGGTCCAGTCCGGCCACCGGCTGTCGGCGGTCATGTCGGCGATGTGCTGAGTGCTGGTGGAGACTGCCGCGGCGAGGCAGGGTCCGTGGCCGAGTTCGTACTGGAACTCGTCAAGGCTCAGGGCGAGGTCGCCAGTAAAGGCGGGGGTATATGCACCCTTGGCCGGCACCAGGGTGACGGAAACCTCGGTAGCACCAGGGATCGTGCGTTTGGCGAGGTCGGCGATCTGATGGAACACGCCGTTGAGGTCGGTTTCACTGAGCTTGATCCGGCCGAGCCGGGCAAAGGCGTCGGCGGGTTCCATGTACGGGGTGTGCGTCATGAGCTGTGTGTCCTTGCGATGGACACATCACCGCCACCCCTGATGGGTGCGGGTGTGCGCGGATCCGCTGTAGGACTCTCGAGCGAGAGGCCCTGGACCGCGCCGCTGCTTGACGCTGGCTCGGCCGACCTTCGAAGAATGTCGACCCCAGGCCACTGAGCTTACTCCTGGTACGGTCGATAAACCGTTCAGGCGGCGACGCGCTGGACGATGCCCCTCGATCTGGGCGAGTGCGCCGTGTGGAACTTGCCGGTCGCGGTCTTCCAGGGGCCGCCGGTTGAGCAGCCAGCCGTCGGTTCCGAGGGCAGATCCATCGAAACTGCCCACTGCTGCGGTGCTACGGGGCGCGGGATATGGCCTTTCGAGACAACGGGCAGCAGCCGGGTCAGCGGTTCCTCGCCGGGCCGCCGGACGCCCCCCAGCTTCGACTCTTGGCATCGTTACGCAGTCGTCGAGCGCGAGCGGCGGTGCGTTGGCCGTACCGCCCGGGTCGCAACGTGAATCGCACCGGCGCGACGACGTCATCCGGTATCGCGGCCAGTCAGCCCGAGGACGAGCCGGAATCCGGCCAGGACGCCAGTTCCACTTCGATCTCCCGCTGGTCGACCGCTCGCTCCCGGGAACCGATCTCCCGCTCCCGAGCATCGAGAAGGTCGCTACGGAGCTGGATGCCGGCTTCGCGCTGCTCGGCTACCCGTTCCAGAACAGCAAGACGTCGCTCACGCGCGTCGGACTGCTGACGCAACACCCCGGCTTCAGCAATACGCGGCTGGGCCGCCTCGCTGGCAGTGACCTGCTCGCGGGCGAGGACTTCCTCGCCCACCTCATCGCTCTGCCAACGGCCCGGGTTCGCACCCATCATGGCGGCCGACACAGCAACCTCGGCATCGATCTCGGCCTGCTGATCAAGTTTCTCCTGCTCAGCATTCACTTCTCCACACTGGCACGACGTTGGCATCAGCAGAAGACGAGCAATGCCCATCCGGGTGAGGGCGCACCGTTGACGCGGCAGGCGGTATCGCGTGAACTACGAGGTCACATGGCCCGCAGATGGGCCGCGTCGGCGGGGCTGGTCGGTCCGCGCGGCCTGGCTTTTCTCGGGTCTTGCGTGCTCGTGCTTGGCATACGCGGGGCCGATGGCATTCGGTCGTATCGTCAAGGGCGGCGGGGTTGGATGAGCTCTCCGGTGTCGGTGAGTGCGCGGGCGACGTCGATGAGTTTGGTGTTGGTGTGCTGGCTGGCCCGGCTCAGGACGGTGAACGCCTGGTCGGCGGTGAGTTTGTGGCGTTCCATCAGGATGCCTTTGGCCTGTCCGATGAGGTCACGCGCGGCGACGGCGTTGTTCATGTGCTCCTGCTGTTGGGCGCCGGACATGGCCACGGCGGCATGGGAGGCGAACAGCAGCCCGATGTGTTCGGAGTCGGCGTCGAAGGCGTTCTTGTGCTCGGAGTACAGGTTGAGGGCACCGAGGTTGTCCTGCTGCACGTAAAGCTGGAACGACAACATGCTCAGCACTCCCAGTTCGGCGGTGCGGCCGGTGAACTTCGGCCACCGAGCTTCGGTGCTCATGTCCGGCAGGGACACGGTCTGCTGCTCGTATACGGCGCTCAGGCACGGTCCTTCGCCGGTGTCGTACTGCACCTGATCGACCGCGTAGACGACGTCGGCGGTCCCGGCCCGGGTGTGGATCTCCCGGCGGCGTTCCACCACCGACAGGGCGGCGTACTGCGCACCCGGGACCGTGCCGACGGCCGCGCCCACGATCGCCTGCAACGTCTCATCGACGCCGTCCTCGTTCTGCAGTGTCCGCGCGAGGTCACTGAGCCGTCCCGCGAGGTCATCCAAGCCGCCAGCGTCCGGTGACGTCTCGCCGCGGCCCTTGTTTGCATCGCTGTGGCTGCCCGCCATGCCCTTCTCCATCTCGATGTTGCGGCGGTCCCGGACGGAGTTTGCATACCGTCCGGGACCTGACCAGGTCACTGTCGCGAACCGTGTCCTAGCTTGGCGGTCGTATGCCCCCCGGGGAAGCATTCACGCCCCTGGCCCGGTCCACAGCCTCTCGGGAGGGTGCCGTCTGCTCCTGGGCATGGGCTGGCTGCAAGCTCACGAGCGCGGCTCGCCGCCGCCGGGGCGGGAAGGCGCGGACACCCAGCCAGAGCGAAGATACGGGCCCCCAGCGGACCGAGAGGGCGCTGCGACGTACCGTGCGGCGGCCGAGGTGGTGTGCTCACAGGTTGCTGTCCCTGCTGAGGGGGGCCACGTGGGGGCTGGCCGGCGGGCCGACGCCGGGTTCACCGGAGACGTCGGACGGTTTCGCGATGTCAGGCAGGAGGCGTCCGACGAAGGTGGGGGACCACTCGGCGAGTAGCAGGGTGGCGTCGTCGGTAGCGGGACCGTCGTGGTGCCCGGCGACGGCTTGCGCCAGCCGGCGCAGGGTTTCCGGAGCGGGCAGCCCGGCGGTGGCGTGGCGTTCGGCGTGGTCGATCAGCCGGTCGACGCCGAACTGTTCGCCGTGGGCGTCGCGGGCTTCCGTGATGCCGTCGGTGTAGAGGAGCAGCCGGTCGCCGGGTTCCATGATTTCCTCGCCGAGCCGCGTGGAGACGTCGTCGAGACCGAGCGGCATCCGTCTGCCGCCGGGCAACTCCCGGACGACTTTGTTGGCGCGCAGCAGCAGGGGGGCGGGGTGGCCTGCGTTGATGTACCGCAGCACGCCGGTGTCCAGGTTGAGTTCGGCGAGGATCGCGGTGACGAACCGGGCGTCGCTGAACTGCTCCAGCAATGCAGCGTCGGCTGCTCTGGCTTGGGCGTGCAGATCGTGTCCGGCGCGGCGGGCGGCACGGATCGCGATGACAGCCACTGTGTACGCCAGGCCGGCCTTCATGCCGTGGCCGACCCCGTCGAAGATCATCATCCGGGCGAGGGGGCCGTCGATGGCGTAGTCGTAGCCGTCGCCACCGACGTCGTAGCGCGGTTCGAGGATCGCGCTGATGACCAGGCGTTCGCAGCTGGCCGTCAGCGGGGGCAGCATCTGCGCCAACAACTCAGCACTGTTGGACATCGGCCGGGCCCGGCGGACCTGGAACAGGAAGTCACCCTTCGGCGCGGTCACCGTGACCAGGTGCCCGATCAGCCCCGCCATCGTCTCGCACCGCTGCCGGATGAGGTCATTGTCCTGGGCGATGCCGCCGGTGACGGTGAACTCGATAACACCGAGGCGGTCGGTGCCGTTGACGATCGGCACCCACCACCCGCTGCTCTGTACGGTGGGCATGCTCCGTACCAGGGTGAACGCCTGGCCGGGAAGGGATCCCTCCAGGTCGATCGGCTCGGCCGCGGGCCGGTCATCGGCCGGGACGGGCCGTAACGCCCGCTGCTCGTCGTCGACAAGGTAGATCGCGGCGTGGATGCCCAGCGGTGCCAGCACAGCGGTGACCGCCGGGGCCAGGCCGTCGGCCTGGAACAAGTGCGAGCGGTCCAGCAGATCGGTGAATGCGGCAAGCCAGCGGTGCTCGGCGGGTGTGGGGATGGTCATGACTGGTCTGCTCCTGCCGCATGGGTGATGTTCACGCGTCAACGCCCGTGCGGGCCACGGCGCGTTCGAGGACCCGGTACACCGTCGGTCGGGACACCTCGAACAGCTCGGCGGCGGGTGTTCCCCTGCGGCGTGCAACTAAGCAGGTTGGCCTGCCGGGATGGGTGGGCGAGGTGAATTGGCAGGCTCAGGGCTCAGGGAGCGGTAGAGCGTTCGACAAGGGCCACGGCGCTGCACCGCCGGTCGCCCATACGGGCAGTCCGATCGACAGGGAACTTGTGAGCTCCGGCTTCGTGAGCCCGGACGATCCAGTCCGGCCGGCGGCTCTCGGTGCTCAGGTCAGCGACGTGCTGGGTGCTGGTGGGGACTGCGGCGTCGGGGCCGTGGCCGAGTCTACTGCGACTCATCGAGCGTTTCGGTGGCGCGGTGGCCAACCCTTCGCCGTGGGCCCCGATGGACGTGATGAGGGCGGCACCCACTTGTCGAGGTTCTTGCGTTTCCTTGCCTCGAGCTGGGTGAACGGTCTCGGGTCCGGGCGAGCTGTTGCTTCTTGTCGCGGATCTGATTCAGGCTCGTGGACACGCTGCGTCGGGTCTCGGCGGCGCTACGTTTGTAGGTGTACCACCGATCGGCAATGATGCGGGTTTCGCGATGCCGCTGCCGGTACATCTCCAACGCTGCGGCCTCGTGTTCGAGTGTCTGGCGCGCTTCCCTCAATGACTTTTCGGATTGTTGCGCGCGAGTTGTGACGGTATGAGCGGAGCTTTCACCTTGCCATTGCCATTGCCGGACCGGCGGCCGAGCCGGAGATAGCAGAAGCCGCCCACGACCAATGTGACAACCGCCGGCTGAGGCGAGTGGCCTCGGGATTGAACCGACTGATTTCCGCGACGCAGGCGCCCACATTGGCGACTATTTGCGAAGCGGGCAGCGCTGACCGGCCGGCCGGCTCAGCTGGGGAACCCGCACATCTTCCACCGCTCCCCGTCCTCATCAAGGATGTAGACCTCCTTCTCCCGGGTCCCGTCCCCCCGCTGCACGTCGACACTGACCGTCGCCTGCCCGCGCGCGTGCTCCACATCCGTCAACAGGATCTGGAAATCCGTGACCGGCTTCTCCGGCGGCCCGGCGAGGTCCTCGAGCCGGAACTCCTCCTTCGCCTCCGCGCACAGCCCGTCGTACCCCGCCTTGCTGAGCCCGTCGCGGCGGTCCTCGATGAAGGCCGCCGTCGTCTTCTCGACCTCTTTGTCGATGTCGGTCACGTGCTTGAGCCGGAAGAAGAGCCGGCCGAGCCCCAGCGCGCACACCAGCACCGTCAGGATGCCCACCGTCACCAGGACGATGAGCCAGGGGCGGCGCTTGCGGGGCGGGGGCGTGGGAGCGGGAGCGAAGGCCGGGGGCGGAGGCGGGAACGAAGTCACCGCGCCACCCTAAGGGGGCGGTAGCGCCTGCTGTACCCCCGGCGGGCAGCCTGCTTCATCGAAGCTGAGCCGTGATCTCCCTAGCGTCGGAGGAGACCGCACAACACCGCTTCGGAGGGCCCCAGCCATGTCAGATATCGCCGTCACCGTCGAAGGTGTCAGCAAGACGTACGGCGGTGAGCAGCCCGTCGTTGCCCTCGCCGACGTCGACGCCTGGTTCCTCAAGGGGACCGCCACCGCCGTCATGGGACCGTCCGGTTCCGGCAAGAGCACGCTGCTGCACTGCGCCGCCGGGCTCGACCGGCCGTCCTCGGGGCGGGTGCGGATCGGAGACACCGATCTTTCGTCGATGTCCGAGAAGGCGCTCACCAAGCTGCGCCGCAACCGGATCGGTTTTGTGTTCCAGGCGTTCAACCTGGTCGGTGCCTTGACCGTCGAGCAGAACATCCTGTTGCCGTCCCGGCTTTCCGGCAATCGCCCGGACCGGGCCTGGCTCGCCGAGGTCGTCGGCCGGGTCGGGCTCGGTGACCGGCTGGGGCACCGGCCGTCGGAGCTTTCCGGTGGTCAGCAGCAGCGGGTGGCGATCGCCCGGGCGCTGGTCACCCGGCCTGAGGTGATCTTCTGCGATGAGCCGACCGGCGCGCTCGACACGCAGACCGCGGCCGAGGTGCTGACGCTGCTGCGGTCGGTCGTCGATGACACCGGGCAGACCGTGATCATGGTGACCCACGATCCCGTCGCCGCCTCGTACGCCGACCGGGTCATGGTGCTCGCGGACGGCCGGATCGTGCAGGACATGCCGCAGCCAGGTGCCGAGCGCATCGCCGAGCAGCTGGCCCGGCTCGGCCGCCGGCAGCCCGTCGCAAGCCGGGAGGGCTGAGCCGTGCTGGGACTGGCCGCGCAGATGCTGCGCTTCCGTAAGGGCACTTTCGTGGCGACGTTCGTCGCGCTCGCCGCCGGCGTCATGATCCTGATGGCCTGCGGGCTGCTGGTCGAGTCGGGCCTGCGCTATCAGGGCTCACCCCAGCGGTACGCGGGGACGGTGGCCGTCGTGGCCGACCGTGATCGCACCATCGCCGGGCCGGAGATCTTCGGCGAGACCGAGTCCACCACTGTGTCGCTGCCTGAGGGTGGCCGGGTTCCGGACACGCTGGTCGCGACGATCGCTGCGTTGCCGGGCGTGGCAAGCGCCGTGGGCGACCACTCGATCGCGGTCACGCCGGTGGCGGCGCCGGGGGTGCGGACCACCGGCCATGGTTGGGGGAGTGCCGCGCTGGCCCCGTACCGGATGGTGGCCGGCACCCAGCCGCAGGCCGACGGTGAGATCGCCGTCGATGCCCGGCTCGCCGCAGGCGGGAAATTGCAGCCCGGGGACGCCACCGCGATCGTGGTGGGCGGGGCCGAGCGCAAGTTCCGGGTGAGCGGTGTGGTCGACGCGGTGGGCCCGCAGGCGACGGTGTTCTTCACCGACGCGCAGGCCGCGCGGCTCGATCCCCATCCGGGCAGCTTCACGGCGATCGGTGTGCTCGCCGAGCCCGGCGCGGACAAGTCGGCCGTGGTGGCCGCGGTCCGCAAGGCCGCGCCGAACGTCAAGACCTATGTGGACGGCGAGCGGGGGCTCGTCGAGCAGCCCGAGGCAGTGGCCGCGCGGGCGCTGACCGTGCAGGCCGGTGCCGCGTTCGGTGGTTACGCCGCAATGATCATCATCTTCGTGGTGGCCGGCACGGTCGGGCTGTCGGTCCGGCACCGTCGCCGCGATCTGGCGCTGCTGCGGGCGATCGCGGCCACCCCCGGCCAGGTACGGCAGATGATCCTCGCCGAGGTCGGCCTGCTCAGCCTGCTCGCCGCGGTCGTCGGCGTCCCGGCCGGCCTGGCCGCGACCGCCTGGACCCGGAACCAGCTCGTGACCCGCGGCTTCGTTCCCGGCACCTTCGAGCTGAGCGGCGGTGTGCTGTCCGCGCTGGCCGTGACCGTGGCGGTGGCAGTCGTCGCGCTGAGCTCCGCGTGGATCGCCGCCCTGCGCACCACCCGGATCCGCCCCACCGAGGCGCTGGGTGAGGCGGCCGTCGAGCGCGCCCTCGGCGGCCGGGTCCGGATCGTGTCCGGCCTGGTCTTCCTGGCCGGCGGGGTGTCGCTGATCGGCCTCACCGGCGCCACCGACGGCACGACCGCGCTGGGTGCCGCGACCGGCATGCTCTACACCTTCGTGCTGGCCATCGCCCTGCTCGCGCCGTGGATCAACCAGGCCGCGGCCCGGCTGCTCACGCCGGTCCTGCGGACCGTCTGGGGCACCAGCGGCTACCTGGCGGCGGCGAACCTGCGGGCGAACGCCCGGGGCATGGTCGCGGTGCTGAGCGCGCTGGTGCTCTCGGTCGGCTTCGGCGGCACGGTGTGGTTCCTGCAGGACAACCTGCAACGCCAGACGGTGGTCCAGAGCCACGACGGCACACTCGCCCAGCATGCGCTGACCGGCGGGGCCGGCCTGCCCGCGACGGCCGCGGCCGAGGCCCGCAAGATCCCCGGGGTGGTCGCGGCGACGGGGGTACGCCGCACGTCGGTGATCGTCCCCAACCAGCTCGAGGCCCAGGCGGTCGCGGCCCAGGGCATCGACCCGGTGGGTGCGGACCAGACCCTGGACCTGGGGGTACGGTCGGGAAGCCTCGACGAGCTGCGGGTCTCCACAGTGGCCGTGTCGACGACGCTGGCGGACTCGGCCGGCTGGAAGCTCGGCGACGACGCCCGGCTGTGGCTCGGCGACGGCGTGCCGGTGACCTTGCGGATCGTCGCGCTGTACGACCGCGGCTGGGGTTTCGGCGACGTCACCCTGGACACCGAGACGCTCACCGGCCACACCGCGACCGGCCTCAACGACCACGTCCTCATCCGCACCGCGCCGGGGGCGGACGTCACCGCGGGCCTGGCCGATCTCGCGAACGCCTATCCGCTGAGCACCGTGGTCGGCACCGAGCAGCTGACCGGTGAGCTCGCCCAGGACCTGGCGATCAGCGCCTGGCTCAACAAGCTGCTCATCATGGTTCTGGTCGGGTACGCGGTCCTCGCGGCGGCGAACACCCTGATCATGGCGGCGCTGGCCCGGGCCCGCGAGCTGTCCCTGCTCCGCCTGGTCGGGGTGACCCGCGGCCAGATCAAGCGGATGGTGCACGCCGAACAGGCCGGCCTGCTGGGCGTGGCCCTGGCGATCGGTACGGCGATCGCAGCCATCACGTTGTCGTCGGTGGTCCACGCGGTCTCGGGCGATCGGATCCCGTACGTGCCGGCCCTCGGTGCGGCGACGATCCTCGGCGGCACGGTCGCCCTGGCGCTGGTCGCGACGATGCTGCCGATCGGCCGGGTGCTGCGTACACCACCGATCGAGGGCATCGGGCTGCGTGAGTAGATCTCCGGATTACCCAATCTGCGATGTAGCAGTCTGAGTAGTAGCGATCAGCGCACTGGCCATGCTTCACTGGAACAAGAAAGGGCGGAGTCCGAGGGGAAACACCACACGGCACCCGGCGGCAACCGGGTGCCGTTCTTCTCGTCAGTCTTCGGTGGGCCGCAGCGGCCGCAGTGCTCCGGCGGCCGCTGTGGCGACGGCGAGCAGCACCGCCACCGCGCCCAGCCCCTTCAGCACGGTGATGTGATCCCCCAAGAAGCCGATCAGCGGCGGTCCGCCCAGGAACGCGCAGTAGCCGATCGTGGCGACCACACTCACCCGCGCCGCGGCCTTCGCCGGATCGTCCGCCGCCGCGCTCATCCCGACCGGGAAGCCCAGCGAGGCCCCGACCCCCCACAGCAGCGCCCCCGCGAAGGCGGTGACCACGTTCGGGCCGAAGACGAAGAGCATCAGCCCGGCGAGGCTCAGCACCGCGAGCATCCGGACCACGGCCACCCGTCCGTAGCGGTCCAGCAGTGCGGGCCCGAACCACCGGCCGACCGTCATCGCCGTCAGGAACGTGGCGAAGGCGAGAGTGCCGATCGTCGCCTCGGCGCCGTAGCCGTCGATCACCGCGACGCTGATCCAGTCGATGCCGGCTCCCTCGGCGAAGGCGAACGCCAGCACGAACAGGCCGATGAGCAGCGTCCGCGGCTCTCGCCAGGTGGCCAGCGTGCGGCGCAGGCCTCCACCCTCGTCCGAGGTGGGCGGGTGCACGTCGTCCGGGCCGAAGCTGCGGACCGCCAGGATCACGATCACTCCGATGAGGACCGCTGAGAAGATCAGATGCGCAGTGACCGGTACGCGCAACGCCACCGCCCCGGCACCGGTCAGGGCACCGGCCACCGTGCCGACGCTGTAGCCGGCGTGGAAGCGGGGCATGATCGCCTTGCCCAGGCGCCCTTCCACCACCGCGCCCTGGACGTTCATGGCCACGTCCCAGGCGCCGTTGGCGAAGCCGAAGAGGAACAGACCGATCACCACCGGCGTGATGCCGTACGGGTAGCCGATGCCGACCGCACTCAGCGCGACCAGCAGCAATCCCGCCATCGTGGCCACCGTGGCCCGCGATCCGAAGCGGGCGACGATGTGGCCGGCGAGCACCAGCGACACGATCGAGCCGGCCGCGATGGCCAGCAGCACCAGGCCGAGCCGCGACGGGGTCAGCCCGAGCCCGTCGCGGACCTGCGGGATGCGCGTGGCCCAGGAGGCCATGGCGAAACCGCAGCCGGTGAACGCGATGTAGACCGCGCGCCGGGACGCGAGGACGTCGACGGTGGGTGCGACGAGGGTGGTGGTCATGCGGTGGCTCCAAGCTGACGGGCGACGATCTCGCGGGTCTCGGCGCGGGTCGCGCCGGGGGTGGTGGCCAGGGTCTTGTGCATGACCAGGCCTTCGATGAGGGCGTCGATGCCCCGTGCGGTGGTCGGATCCATGAACCGTTCGAGCACGGCGCGGCTGGTCCGCATCCACGACTCCGTGACGGTGCGCAACGCAGGATCCCGCAATGCCGCGAGATACAGCTCGTAGGCCACCGCCCAGTCACGCGGGTCGGCGTCCGCGTCACCGTGGATCAAGTCGGTGATCGCGTCGATCAGCTGGGCGGTGGTCGAGACGCCGTCGAACGCGGCCTCGTAGGACCGCGACATGCGTTCCGCATGCCGGCGGAACGCCTGCGCCAGCAGATCCACCAGGCCGTCGAAGTGATAGGTCAAAGACCCCAGGGGTACGTCCGCAGCCGCCGCGATCCGCCGGTGGGTGGTGCCGGCGACGCCGTACTCGGCGATGACGTCGACCGTGACGTCGATGATCCGCAGCTTGCGATCGGGGTCGTACCGGCGTGCCGAACGGGCCGCGCCGGCCTCGGTGGTCACGGCTCCACCTGCCGGATGACCCGGGCCGGGTTGCCGACCGCGACCACGTTGGCGGGTAGCTCGCGGGTGACAACCGACCCCGCCCCGACCACCGTGTTGTCGCCGATAGTGACGCCCGGCAGCACGATGACACCCCCGCCCAGCCAGACGTTGTCACCGATGGTGATGGGTAACGCCGCCTCCCATTTGTCACGACGGGGGCCGGCCGCGACGGGGTGGGTAGCGGTGAGCAGCTGCACGTTCGGGCCGATCTGCACGTCGTCGCCGATGGTCACGGTCGCGACGTCAAGGCTGACCAGCCCGAAGTTCGCGAAGGTCCGGGCGCCGACGAACGTCTGGTAGCCGTAGTCGCAGTGAAAAGGCGGACGGATCTCGCTGTCCGTACCGAAAGCGCCGAGCAGCTCCGTGAGCAGAGCACGCCGGGCGGCACCGTCGGTGGGGTCCATGCTGTTGAGCCGATGGCTCAAGGCGGCGGCCCGGTCGAGCTCACGCCCGAGCTCCGGGTCATCCGCGATGTAAAGCTCACCGGCGAGCATCCGCTCGCGCATCGTCCGTTCACCCATGCGTACAACCGTACATATGATGTGTACGTTTGTACACAGCGATGATCGCTAGAATCCGCCAGGTGACAGCGCAGTGGGATGTCGCCGTGATCGGCGCCGGCCCGGGCGGCCTGGCGGCGGCACACGCCGCAGCCACGGCCGGAGCCCGGACGATCGTGCTCGAGCGTGCGGAGCACCCGCGCTACAAGACCTGCGGCGGCGGCCTGATCGGTACGTCCCTGGCGATAGCCGCCCCGAGGATCAAGGTCCCGGCCCGCGACACGGTCGCGGCCATAACCTTCACCGAGAACGGCCGGCGGGCGTTCACCCGCAGGTCACCGCAACACCCCGTCCTGACGATGGTACGGCGCGACGACTTCGACTTCGCCTGGTACGAAGCAGCCCGCACGGCCGGCGCCGAGGTAAGGCAGAACGCCCAGGTCCGGACCCTCGACCAGGACGCCGACAAAGCCACCGTGACCCTGACCGACGGCGAGGTGATCACTGCGCGGTTCGTCATCGGCGCGGACGGCTCAGCGGCGATCAGCTCCCGGCATGTGGGGGTCACGTTCGACCAGCAGGACCTGGGTCTGGAGGTCGAGGTGGCCGCGACCGAGGCCGACCGCGCGGCGTACAAGGGGCGGGTGCTGCTGGACTGGGGCCCGGTGCCCGGCTCGTACGGCTGGGTGTTCCCGAAGGACGACGAGCTCACCGTCGGCGTGATCATGGAGAAGGGGCGGGGTGCCGAGACCAAGAAGTACCTGGCTGACTTGCTGGCCCAAGTCGGGCTGGCGGATCGGCGGGTCGTCCGCGACTCGGGGCATCTGACGCGCTGCCGCCGTACGGACGCGCCGCTGCGCCGGGGGCGGGTGCTGGTCGTCGGTGACGCCGCGGGGCTCTTGGAACCGTGGACCCGGGAAGGGATCAGCTACGCCCTGCGGTCGGGAACGTGGGCCGGCGAGGTGGCGGCTCGCGCGGAGACGCCTTCGGAGTTGGCCGAATACGATCAGCAGGTGGAGGGCGAACTGGCGCCTGAGATGGCGGCGGGCCGGCGCTTGCTGCGGGTCTTCGCCAAGCACCCCCGGCTGATGCACGCGGCCTTCGCAACACCCATGGGCTGGCGCGCCTTCGAGGCCTTCTGCCGCGGCGAGCTATCCATGGCGAACGTGGTCCGCCGCCCCTCCATCAGCACGGCGATCAACCTCCTCGGCGGCCGCGCCGCCTAAGGCGCGCGGCGGATCCAGGGTGCCCACTGCACGGCGGCGGCGAAGCCCTCGCGCCGGGCGGCTCGCGCCTCGGCCGGATCGATCGGTGCCTGGCGGGTGGTCCGCAGCCCGGGCCCGATGAGCCGCGTCTCGAGCCACGACCCGGTGACCCCACGCCGGACGCGTTCCCACAGCCCGCCCTCGACGTGCGCGGACACCCGGGCCCGAAGATCCTCGACCAATGCGGCCGGGTCCTCGGCGCAGTCGTCGCAGCCGCAGTCGGGCAACGCCTCGAAGAACCAGCGGCCCAACCGCAGCACAACGCCCGGAAAGTCGGTGAAGGCGATCGACAGCGGCCCGGCGGCCGGGCTACGAGGCATCAGCCGGACGGTGCGCACGACCTCGGCGCCCGGCGCGGGTCCGACCGGCTCCTTGCTCTCGCGCCGGTCGACGACGTAACGCTCGGTCAGCTCATCGAGAACGTCCTCGGCGGCCTCGTGCAGCACGAGGAACCGCCCCGCGTCAGAGACCCGGGAAGAGAAGCTGTCCGGTCGCGATCCGGTGTCGCCCACCAGCGAAGTATGCCCCGCTCGGCCCGGGGCACAGCCGGGAACGCCAGAAGATCAGCGACCGGAAATGCTCACTCGGGCTGAAACTCCCCGGCCACGAATGCCGCCGCGAAGACGGACAGCTCTTCCTCAGTGAAGAACATCGGCTGCTGCTCGCGACGCTTGCTGTCCCGGACCAGGTACCCGCCGTCGACCGCGGCGATCTCCACGCAGGTTCCGTTCGCGCACTTACTGCTGCTACGCCAAGCAGGTGGTTCCGTCGAGTTCATCATGGTCACTCCTCCGCGATGGTTCCCGAGTTACACGGTAAGCGACGCCTCACAAGTCATGAAGTAGCCAGCAGTGAGTGAACCGGCAGCTAGTGTCAACAAAGTAACTTTTCATGTCATTTGTGAGGTTTTATGTCCGCTCTGCGCACTTTTGGCATGTCTTCCGTGCGCAGAGCGGCCAGCTGGCGTCACTCAGAACTGAAACTCACCCGCTCGTACGCCCTCCACGAAGGCGGTCCACTCCTCCGCCGTGAAGGAGAGTGCCGGGCCGTCAGGCTGCTTTGAGTCGCGGATCAGGTAGGTGTCGGCACCCACTTTCGCTACTTCTACGCAAGAACAGTTTGCGCACCTGCTGCTTTTCCGCCAAGTGGGCAGGTTGATGCCGTTGTCCATTTGTCTACCTCTCGGGATTGCCAAGTGCACCGATCCCCATCGGGTCGGCACAGGGGCGTCGAGTAGTTCAGCCGTCAGTGGCCTGTGTCGGCCGCTTCAAGCGCGCGAATTCTGGCCTGAACGAAATCGATCGTGTCTGTCTCGTTCATGGCTTCCTGCCAGACCTTGTCGTAACGCGCGAAGTGTCGCTGCGTGATCGACCTGGCCTCGACGATTTCGTCGGTCAGTCCGGTCTCGCGATACAGAAGCATGCTGTCGACATGGTGCACGTCGAGCGAGAGCAACTCGAAGGAGGCATTGCTGCTGACGGGAGTGTCGACGTTGAAGGGAATCATCCTCATGTTCAGCAAGCCTGTGGTCGCCAAGCGGCTGAGCTCTTTGAGTTGATCGTTGAAGATTCGCGCTCCACCGATCGGCCGCGTGAAGACTGACTCGTCCAGCAGCGCGAACACGGAAGGGGAAGGACTGCGTTCGAGGAGCGCGCGCCGTCGCAGTCGGTGAGCTTCCAGGAGCGTATCGACGGCTCGTCCGGAGATCTCGTCCGCCCACAACTCATAAATGGCGTTGCGATAGTCAGGAGACTGAAGCGGCCCCGGGACGAAATAAATTGAAAAATATCGGAGCGCCGTTGCTTCAGATTCGAACTCGAGCAACTTGCGATAGGAGTCACTGAGGATGGCCCGCATCTGCGGTTCCTGGTACCAGGTCTGGGCTCGACGCATCCGGGCCGTTCTCGCGTCGATGCGCAGCGCCCTGATCAACGAGGTATCCGTTACGCCGAGATGGGCGAGGAGCTTTCTGAGATCGTTCGGCGAGATGGCCACGTCGCCGTTTTCGATTCGAATGACTTTACTGAGCGACCAGTCCATGTGGTCGGCAACCTGCTGCTGACTCACTTGGGCCTTCTCGCGAGCCTCGCGCAAGGCCAGGCGAACGCGTCGGCGAGCGACAGTGGGTGATGCTGCCTCGGCCATGATTCCTCAATAGTCAGCTGGTTCCCGTATTACCTGGAAGTGCTGCGGGAAAGCTTGTCTATCATAGCGGAAACGGATGCAGTCGAGAGGTTCATGATTGCGGTACGTCTCCGGCTGGGCGCCCGCAAACTGACATCGAATTTGTTGCGTTGATACCTGTGAAGTCGACAAGGTGTGTATCCAGCCATTCAAAGAGCACTCGACGTGTGCCGGCACGTCGACTGCACCCGGAACGGATGGCGGCATCGTCAGAAGCTGAACTGCCCTTCGTTGATGCCGCGAACGAAGGCCGACCATTCCTCTGCCGTGAAGCTGAGTGGGTCAGCTTCAGGGTTTTTGGAGTCACGAACGAGATACTGGCCGGCTTCCTTGGCCACCTCGACGCAGGTGCCGTTACTGCAGTAGGAGCTCTTACGCCATTGCAGTGATTCTGAGATAGACACAGGTTTCTCCGGTTTCTTAGCGCACCGACGTTGGTGCACCGTGTGCAGTCAGGGTAGTTCTGGGGTATCGGGAGAAGGCGATTGTGTCTCCAAGTTCTCGATCCTGTTGTCAATAAATCGAATTGTGTCCGATTCGTCTTTGGAAAGGCGCCAAAGTTGGTCGAAACGTTGGCGATGGCGTTGAGTCATGGTCTTGTCCTCGACGATCTCGTCGTTCATACCGTTTTCGCGGTACAAAACTTCGCTATCGGTTTCCTGGGTGCTGAGGGCCAAGAGGTCG
The DNA here is from genome assembly GCF_055586185.1 of Actinoplanes sp. NPDC051405. Lineage (NCBI taxonomy): Bacteria > Bacillati > Actinomycetota > Actinomycetes > Micromonosporales > Micromonosporaceae > Actinoplanes > Actinoplanes sp. NPDC051405. Next base: position 161,249 of record NZ_JBVJIR010000008.1, on the reverse strand, counting down.
TAGCTGCCATTGTTGGCAATGGGATAATCCAGAGCGAACGGCAGCATGCGGAGATGGATTTGCCCTTCGGCGGCCACTCTCCGCATTTCGCGCAATTGTTCGGCAAAAATCTTCTCGCCGCCGATGGGTCGCATGAAGACCGATTCCTCCAGCAACAAAAAAACCTCAACAGCGGCCAGGCGAGAAAGCAACGTCTTTCGCCTGTTCTGCCGAGCTGCGAGCAGCAACTCCTTTTTCGGGGAGCCGAGCTCTTCGCCGAATTTGCCGGTCAGTGCGGCGGCGTAGCTCTCGGTCTGCAGAAACCCTGGTATGTAGTAGATGGAGTAGGACCGGATCGCGACAGCCTCGATCTCGTACTCGATCAGGCGACGTGTGGCATCGGACAGATGCTCGCGATACTCGGGCGCTTGATACCAGGCCTGCCGCTGCCGCGCCCGCGCGATCCGCGCCGACGTCAGCAGATCACTGACCTGCTTCCGATCCTTGATCCCGTAAAAGGACAAAAGCGGCCGAAGGTCATTGGGCGCGATCGTCACGTCGCCGTTTTCGATGCGGATCACCTTGGACAGTGACCACTCCATCTCCTCGGCGACCTGAAGTTGGGTGAGGCCGGCTGCGTCGCGGGCTTCGCGCAACGCTAGGCGTATGCGGCGGCGCGCGACTGTCGGCGAATCACCTTCAGTCATGAGTCCTTCATCAGCGCGAGGAGTACGTCGGACGAGGCGATCGCAACCTCGCTGGTGGCTATCTTGCAGACAGCGAGGTTGCGACCAAATCGTACTGAGAACGAATCACCGCGTCTCTGGTATTGATCAAACTGTTAGTTGTCACCCGTTAGGAGCACTGCGTGACATGGTTTGTCCGTCATGCGGCGACCAGGTCATATCCGTCGGTGGCCGGCCGGGAGTCCTCGACCGCGCGGCGCAGGGCCCTGGCCACCTGGTTGAAGACCCGTACGTCCGAGGTCGAGTAGAGGGTCACGTTGCTGCCCCGGTACGTGGCCAGCAGCTCCCACCGCTGGGGCCGCGACCGCCAGTACGCCGCTGTGCTGATGCCGGCGATGGCCGCGCAGAGCGGGGCCGACACGAGGACCGCGGTGGTGCCGAGGGTGCTCCATCCCGCCGCCGTCACCAGCAGGGCGGCCAGGCCGACCTGCATTGCCCGGGGGTTTCCGCGGCGGGCGTCGGTGTGCGCCCGCCGGACGTTGCGCAGGTCCCGGATCAGCACCATTCTCACGGGATCCCCGAGCCAGGCGAAATGTCCGTCGGTCACCACTGCGTCGGGTCCACGGTAGTAGATGCGCATGGCGAACTCCTCTCCACGACTCCTTGCGAGGAGGGGAAGTGCGGGCCACCATTGGCGTAGAGATTCGACCCCGCCTCGCGCGTCGCATCGCATGACGCCCCGGAGGCGACAACGGCACCCGGTTGCCGCCGGGTGCCGTTCCTTGTTTCCCTCCAGATCCGCCCTTCAATGCCTGCACTCAGTACAGCATGGCCATGGCGCTGCTCGCTACCACTCAACCTGCCATGTTGCAGATTGCGTACAAGCCGACTCCTGGATCAGGCCGCCAGCACCACCAGCAGCAGGGCCGCCGCGGCCGGGATGACCTGCACGAACAGGATCCGGGTGGTCACCGTCAGAGCACCATAAATTCCGGCTACGACCACGCAGGACAGGAAAAATACCTGGAACGTCAGGTCGTCCGAGATGAGACCATAGATCAGGCCGGTGGCCAGGAAGCCGTTGTAGAGGCCCTGGTTCGCCGCCAGGGTCGCGGTCTGTTCGGCGAACTCCGCGGTGGTACCGAACGTGGCCCGCACCCGATCTGTCCGCCACAGGAACATCTCGAGGACGAGGATGTAAATGTGGATCGCGGCCACCAGGCCGACCAGGATCCGTGCTGCCCATTCCATCGGCCATTCCTTCCGCCGCCGGCGAGCGGGTCGCGGCCGGATCTTGGGCAAACGATAGGACATGGCAGTTCATCGATGAACGTAACCATCGACACGGTGCGTTTCGCCGCCGTGGTCCCCGGGTAGCCGAACTGTTGACGTTGATGAACGAGCAGGTAGGGGAGGGTACAGCCCGCATGGACAGCAGACTCCGGATCGCCAATCAGGCCGTCCAGCCGGTCCTGGTGATGTTCCCCCTCGGCCTGTTCGCGATGGCCGTCCTGTTCGATCTCGGCAACGTGTTCGGCGGTCCCGACATCCTCGGCGCGCTCGCTTACTGGAACCTGGTCGCCGGCCTGATCGGCGGTGTGCTGGCCGCGGCCGCCTCCGCCATCGACCTGATGTTCGTCCGCGGCACCCTGGCGAAGCGGCGCGGCGTGCTCCAGGGCCTGGTCAACATGGGTGTCCTGCTGATCTTCACCGTCATCCTCATGGTCCGTATGCGCACCCCCGACCGGGTGGCCGGCGGCGGCCTGGTCGCGGTCGAGCTGCTCGCCCTGGCCGGTGCCGTCTTCGGTGCCTGGTACGGCGGCGAGCTCGTCAACCGCCGCCGGCGCACCCCGGCGTTTGCCCGCGCCGAGGCCGGGAACCGCATTTTCTGACAGAGCGGAAACGAAGGACAGAGCGGAGACGGAGAGAGGCGCGGACGATGGCGACATCGATCAGTGGCAAGCGGGTCGCGTTCCTCGCGACCGACGGCGTGGAAGAGGTCGAGTACACCCAGCCCCGCAAGGCGGTCGAGGAGGCCGGCGGCACGGCGGAACTCGTCTCGATCAAGGACGGCGAGATCCAGGCCGTCAACCACATGGACAAGGCCGGCACGTACCCGGTGGACAAGCAGGTCAAGGACGCGGCGGCGACCGACTACGACGCCCTGGTGCTGCCCGGCGGCGTCGCCAACCCGGACTTCCTGCGGACCGACCCCGAGGCGGTGCGCTTCGTGCGCGAGTTCTTCAGCGCGGGCAAGCCGGTGGCGGCGATCTGCCACGGCCCCTGGACCCTCATCGAGGCCGGCGTCGTCGACGGCCGCACCCTGACCAGCTGGCCGAGCCTGCGCACCGACCTGGCCAACGCCGGCGCGACCTGGGTGGACGAGCAGGTCTTCGTCGACGACGGCCTGGTGACCAGCCGCAAACCCGACGACATCCCGGCCTTCTGCGACAAGATGCTGGAAGAGATCGCCCACGCGAAATAACCGCAAACGGTACGGACTCCGCCGAGCTGACGTGGCGCACAGACCCCGGTCCGTGCGCCACGGCCATGCCGGGCGGCCGCCGGGCTGACCCGGCGGGGAACGCCTACTTCAGGACCATCCGGCCGGTCGCCTCGAAGGACGCCAGGTCGGCCAGCACCTCGTCGATGATCGGCGACTTGGGGCCGGGCAGCGCGTCCAGCGGGAAGAAGCCGGCGTCCACCGATTCCTCGGTCACCTTCTGCAGCTCGCCCTCCCAGGTGTGGATCCGGAACGACATCAGGATCTGCTGGTAGGTGTGGCCCCACTCGTTGGTGTACGTGTACGAGGTGTAGAAGGCGAACGGCGTCAGCGAGGTCGCGCGCAGCCCGGTCTCCTCCCAGACCTCACGGATCGCACACTCCTGCATGCTTTCGCCCAGCTCCATCGCGCCCGCCGGGATCGCCCAGCGGTGATTGTCGGAACGCTGGATCAGCAGAAGTCTGTTCTGCTCGTCGAGGATCACACCCCGCGCCCCCACGAACAGAATCGTGTCGGTGTCGCCGACTCTTGTCCGTACCCGACCCAGATAGGACTCATCCCACGTCAATGCCACCGGACCAGCGTAGTCAGGCCGACTTCTTCGCCGCCTTCGTGGCAGTGGCCTTCTTCGCCGGAGCCTTCTTCGCCGCTGTGGTCTTGGCGGGCGCGGCAGTCGCCTTCGCGGCTGGAGTTTTCTTGGCCGCTGCCGCCTTCTTCGCCGGGGCGGCCTTCTTTGCGGTTGCTGACTTTGTCCCCGTACCGGATGAGGTTTTCTTGGCGGCCGACTTGGCCGCGCCGATCGGGGTGGCCCCGATCTCCCGGGCCCGTTCCTCCGGGGCCTCGCCGCGGGCCTTCTTGGCGCGTTCGACGCTGGCCTTGAGCGCGGCCATCAGGTCGACGGCGGCCGCCGGGGCCTCCTCGGCCTCCTCCGGCGCGACGATCTCGCGGCCCTCGACCTTGGCGTCGATGACCTCCTGCAAGGCGGCCCGGTAGTTGTCGGTGAACTCGTCAGCCTTGAAGCTGCCGGCCATCGAGTCGATCAGCGAGCTGGCCATCGCCAGCTCGGCCGGGCGGGTCTCGATGTCCTCGTCGAGGAAACCGAAGTCCGGCGTGCGGACCTCGTCGGGCCAGAGCATGGTGTTGAGCACCAGCACGTCGTCGTGCACCCGCAGGGTGGCCAGCTGCTCGCGCTGGCGCAGCGCGACCTTGACGATCGCGACCCGGTCGGACTCGGTCAGCGCGTCCCTGAGCAGCACGTACGGCTTCGCGGCCTGACCCTCGGGCTCGAGGTAGTAGGCCTTGGCGAACAGCAGCGGGTCGATCTGCTCGGCCGGCACGAACTGCAGCACGTCGATCGCCCGCGAGGTGGTCAGCGGGAGCTCGGCGAAGTCCTCGTCGGTCAGGATGACCATCTCGCCGCCGCCGAGGTCGTAACCCTTGGCGATGTCGTCGTAGGTCACCTCCTCGCCGTCGATCGAGCAGGTGCGCTTGTACTTGATCCGGCCGCCGTCGGTGCGGTGCACCTGGTGGAACCGGATGTCCTTCTCCTCCGTCGCGGAGAAGAGCTTCACGGCGATCGACACCAGGCCGAACGAGACCGCGCCCTTCCAGATCGCTCGCATTTCTTCTCCAACCCAGCTGAGTCCACCCGCGGCGGAAAACCCAGGCAACTTCGCTGATGAGCAGTCCCCCGATCAAGGATGGCATTAGTGAGACGCCTGCGTAAGGTGTTCGCTGGTGCCTATGGTGATCAGGTGCCGGGTGCGCCGCTCTCGCCGATGCTCGCCACCGCGGGCACGCTGCCCCGTGGGCCGGGCTGGAGCTACGAGTTCAAGTGGGACGGCGTGCGCGTGCTCTCGTCGTTCACCGGGGGGCCGCCGCAGCTGTGGGCGCGCTCGGGCGCGGCGGTGACGCTGGCATATCCCGAGGTCACCGGCCTGTCGCTGCCGCCCGGATCACTGCTGGACGGCGAGATGGTGGTGCTGGACGCGGCCGGGCGGCCGTCGTTCACCGCGCTGGCCGAGCGGATGCACGTCCGTGATCCCGGCCGGGCGGCCCGGCTGGCGGTGACCCTGCCGGTCACGTACATGATCTTTGACCTGCTCCGGTACGGCGACCAGTCCCTGCTCGACGTTCCGTACGTGGAGCGGCGCGGGCACCTGGAGAGCCTCGACCTGGGCAGCGGCTCGTGGATGGTGCCCCCGGCGTTCACGGACGGGGCGGCCACCGAGGCCGCCGCCCGGGAGAACCGCCTCGAGGGCGTCGTGGCCAAGCGGCTGGACTCGGCGTACCTGCCGGGGGCCCGGTCACCGGACTGGATCAAGGTCAAGTTCGACCGGACCGGGGACTACGTCATCGGTGGCTGGCGGGCCGGGGTGCGCAAGCTCGGCGGCCTGCTGGTGGGCGTGCCGGGTCCGGACGGGCGGCTGCGGTTCCGTGGCCGGGTCGGCGGTGGCATCGGGGCGGCCGCCGAGCGGGAGCTGTTGTCGGTGCTGGCGCCGCTGGAGACCCGGGAGTCGCCGTTCCTGCCCGGCGCGGTGCCCCGCGAGGACTCCCGGGGCGCGCACTGGGTACGGCCGGAGCTGGTCACCGAGGTGCGGTACGGCAACCGGACCCCGGACGGCCGGCTGCGCTTCCCGCGTTTCCTGCGGCTGCGCCCGGATAAGTCTCCGGACGAGTGCGCCGAGGAGGACGACGATGGCTGAGCCGACCCGCAGCGGAAAACCGAAAGTAAGACCTCGGGAGCGATATGCGGTGCAGATCGAGGGCCGCGACCTCGAGGTGTCCAACCTCGACAAGGTGATGTATCCGGCGGTCGGCTTCACCAAGGGTGAGGTGATCGACTACTACACCCGCATCGCCCCAGTGCTGCTGCCCCATCTCAAGGACCGCGCGCTGACCCGGATCCGCTATCCGAACGGCGTCGACGGCATGCACTTCTTCGAGAAGAACGCGCCCGGCGGGACCCCGTCGTGGGTACGGCTGGAGACGCTGCCCGTGCCCGGCTCGACCAAGGACCGCGAGACCATCGACTTCGTGGTCGTCGACGAGCTGGCCACCCTGGTCTGGGTGGCCAATCTCGCCTCGCTGGAGCTGCACACGCCGCAGTGGCGGATCGGCGCGGATCCTGACCTGCTGGTGGTCGACCTCGACCCGGGCGCACCGGCCGCGCTCAAGGAGTGCTGCGGCGTCGCGATGCTGATGCGCGACCGGCTCGCCGACGACGGCCTCGCCGCCTATCCCAAGACCTCCGGCAAGAAGGGCATGCAGCTATGCGTGCCGATCTCCGGGACGCAGGACGCCGAGACGGTCTCGGGCTATGCCAAGCGGGTGGCCGAGGAACTGTCCGCGCAGGTGCCGGGTTCGATCACGGCCAAGATGGCCAAGGCGGTCCGGCCCGGCAAGGTGTTCATCGACTGGAGTCAGAACAACGCGGCGAAGACCACGGTGGCGCCGTACTCGCTGCGGGCTCAGGACAGCCCGACCGCCTCGACGCCGCTGACCTGGGACGAGGTCGCGGAGATGGCGCTGGGCTCCGAGCCGGCCCGGCAGTTCGGGGCCGCCGAGGTGCTGGAGCGTGTGGATACCCACGGGGATCTGCTGGCTGAACTGCTGGAACCTGGGCCGGCCGTACCGACTCGTTGAGCTACCTTGCGTGGCAAGGTACCGTGTGGTGCATGGCCGACGTCGCGCAACTCTCCACCAGCCTCCGGCGCGGGACGCTCGAGTTCTGCGTGCTCGCCATGGTCGAGCACGAGGACCGCTACGGCACGGAGATCGTCCGGCGCTTCGGTGAGGAACGGAACCTCGCCGCCTCCGAGGGCACGATCTATCCGCTGCTGTCCCGCTTGCGCCGGGTGGGTTGGCTGGACAGCAAGTGGAGCGAGTCGCCGACCGGACCGCCGCGGCGCTACTACGCGCTCACCGACAGCGGGCGGTCGGCACTCGAGCACTTCCGCTCGGAGTGGGTTTCCTTTCGACAGACCGTCGACCGTCTCGTAGGGACCGGTGGGGCATGAGCGACAAGACCAACGACGCCGTGGCGGAGTATCTGCACGAGCTGGAGCTGCGGCTCACCGGCCTGCCGGTGCTCCAGCGCCGCGAACTGCTCGCGGAGATCGCGGCGCACATCAGCAACGAGCGCGTGGAACGGGGCGTGACCTCCGAGGGCGAGCTCCTGGAGCTGCTGGAACGGCTGGGCAGCCCGGAGGTCGTCGCGGCCGCGGCGTACGAGGAGGCCGGCATGGCCGAGCCGGTGCTCTCGTACGCGGGAGCGACCAGCGCGGCGCGACGGCCGCTGCCGGCTGTCCCGCCGCCGCCGGACTCGCCGCCGCCCGCCTACGCCGGCCCGTTCCCGCCCGACCCCGGCTTCGCCCGTGCTTCCTATGCGCCGCCGCCGGTGGCCGGACCGCCGTTCGCGCCGCCGCCCCCGACCCGCAAGCCCGGGGACAACAGCGGGCTACGGGTGGTGATCGGGGTCGCGATCGCCGTCGTCGTCTTCGTCCTGCTCGGCTGCATGGCCGGGGCCTTCCTGCTGACCCGGAGCGCGTCCGTCGACGGCCCCGCGGTGAGCGTGGTGCCGGGCACCGAGGCCCCGCTGGAGCCCGATGCGCCGGAGGCCGTCCCGGTGCCGCCGACCGTCGAGTGACCGGTCAGTCGACCTGCGGCAACGGCGGGCCGAGCACGTCGTCGGCGTCCACGATCGTGTACGCGTAGCCCTGCTCGGCCAGGAAGCGCTGGCGGTGCGCGGCGTACTCCGTGTCGATCGTGTCGCGGGACACCACCGTGTAGAAGTGCGCCTGGCGGCCGTCGGCCTTCGGGCGCAGCACCCGGCCGAGGCGCTGGGCCTCCTCCTGCCGGGAGCCGAACGTGCCGGAGACCTGGATCGCCACGGCCGCCTCGGGCAGGTCGATGCTGAAGTTGCCGACCTTGGAGATCACCAGCGTCTTCAGCGAGCCCGAGCGGAACTCGTCGAACAGCCGCTCGCGTTCCTTGTTGGTCGTCGAGCCCTGCACGATCGGGGCGTCGAGGTATTCGCCGAGCTGATGCAGCTGGTCGATGTAGCCGCCGATCACCAGCACCTGCTCGTTCGGGTGCTTCTCGACCAGCGCGCGGACCACCGGGAGCTTGGTGCGGGCGGTCGCCGCCACCCGGTAGCGCTCCTCGGCCTCGGTCACCGCGTACGTCATGCGCTCGGCGTCGGTGAGCGTGACCCGGACCTCGGTGCACTCGGCCGGGGCGATCCAGCCCTGCGCCTCGATGTCCTTCCAGGGCGCGTCGTAGCGCTTCGGGCCGATCAGCGAGAACACGTCGCCCTCGCGGCCGTCCTCGCGGACCAGCGTCGCGGTCAGGCCCAGCCGGCGGCGGGCCTGCAGGTCGGCGGTGAAGCGGAAGATCGGCGCCGGCAGCAGGTGCACCTCGTCGTAGATGACCAGGCCCCAGTCGCGGGCGCCGAACAGGTCGAGGTGGGTGAACGCGCCGCCGCGCCGCGAGGTGAGCACCTGGTACGTCGCGATGGTGACCGGGCGGATCTCCTTGCGCTCGCCGCTGTACTCGCCGATCTCGTCCTCGGTCAGCGACGTACGGGCGACCAGCTCACGCTTCCACTGCCGGCCGGCGACCGTGTTGGTCACCAGGATCAGCGTGGTCGCCTTGGCGGTGGCCATCGCGGCCGCCCCGACCAGCGTCTTGCCGGCGCCACAGGGCAGCACGACCACGCCGGAGCCGCCGGCCCAGAAGCCGTCCACCGCCTCCTGCTGGTACGACCGCAGCGTCCAGCCGTCCTGGGCCAGGTCGATCTCGTGCGCCTCGCCGTCCACGTAACCGGCCAGGTCCTCGGCCGGCCACCCCAGCTTGAGCAGCGCCTGCTTGAGCCGGCCCCGTTCCGAGGCGTGCACCGCGATGGTCTCGTCGTCGAGCCGCGCGCCGAGCATGCCGGCCAGCTTTTTGCTCTTGGCCACCTCGACCAGCACGATCTTGTCCAGCCCGCGCAGGACCAGCCCGTGCGACGGGTCGTTGATCAGCTGGAGCCGGCCGTAGCGGTCCATCGTGTCGGCGACGTCGACCAGCAGCGCGTGCGGCACCGGGTAGCGGGAGAACTTGATCAGGGAGTCGACCACGCTCTCCGCGTCGTGCCCGGCGGCGCGCGCGTTCCACAGGCCCAGCGGCGTCAGCCGGTAGGTGTGCACGTGCTCGGGGGAGCGCTCCAGCTCCGCGAACGGGGCGATCGCCATCCGGCACGCCTGCGCGTCCGGGTGGTCGACCTCCAGCAGCAGAGTCTTGTCGGACTGGACGATCAATGGTCCGCCGGTCACCAGGTGCCCTTCGACGAGCGAGAGAAGACCCTCCAGTGTGACACGGTCCGCCTGGTACTGGTCCTTCCTGGGTTTTCCGCTGCGGGTCGGCTCAGCCCAGCGAAGAAGGTTGATCCCATGTGCAACGCTTCGGTCAGGCCGGGCGTTTAAGCAAGAAGCACCATCGGACGGCGGGCGGGTCGCGCGCGAGCAGGGCAACGGGGGCGCGCGGTCCCGGCCGTCAGTCCTCCACGACCGCGGCCGTGATCCGGTGCAGTGCGAAGGTGTGCAACGTCTCCGTCCGTTCGTCCTCGGCGCGCAGATAGCCGGCGCTCAGGGACACTGGCCGCACCAGCCGCGACAGTGTCGCGCCGTGCGAGTCCACGTAACCGACCCAGACGCGGGCTTTGTCGCGTACCGCTTGCTGCAGCACCGCCATCGCCTGCGTATGCGCCTGCACCGAGGTCAGCCCGGGCACCTGCTGGCCGTTCGCGGCCCGCACGGTGACCGGCGCGCGGCGGGCCGCGCGGGTCGCGACGTCTCCGCGCCGGATCTGCTCGACCACCCCGGCCAGCCGCGGGCCGGCCAGGATGGGTGGCCCGGTCTGCTCACCGAGCCGCGACGAGACCGGGGTACGGGTCACCGCGCGGCGCACCTTCGGCCGGGCCAGCACGGCGGACCCGGCGGCGTCCTCGGCGACCGGGGCGAAACCGGCGTCCCGCAACGCGCCCAGCAGCCGGGCGATCTGCACCGGGCTGCACAGCACCGTGGGAGCCAGCCGGCGCAGCGCCAGCGTGCCCAGCCGCTTGTCCGCCAGCACCTCGGCGATCAGCGCCTCGTCGTCGCTGCGGAGATAGGAACCGGCCGATCCCGCGCGCAGGCCACCGTGCTTGCGGGCGGAGTCGTCGATCAGATAGGTCATCGCCTGCGGCACCGGGGTCCGCGACCGGCGCTGGAAAAGCGCGTGCAGGTCACCGGCGCTGTAACCGACGTCCAGGGCGCGGCGCACACTCGCCGTGGTGACCCGGTATACGCTCGCGCCGCCGGCGGACTCAGGCTCGGCGACGACGTCGAGCTCGGCGGCCAGCTCCGGCTCGGGCGGCCCGGGCACCACGACCGACAGGTCGGCCTGGACCAGCACGTGATCGACGGGCGCGGGCAGCAGAGCGTCGAGCGTGCGGACGGTGTCGGAAGCGCCCGGCACCCGACCGCCACCCGGACCGGCACCCAGCGGATCGGTGTCGGCGGTCGGCGCATCCTCCTGCAACAGCCGCCCGTACGAGGTGAGCGCGCCCAGCCCGGTCACGCCGAGCGCGGCCGCCCCGGTCAGGGCGTCGCGGTGGGCCACTTCGCGGCCGCGGGCGCGGCGCGGAGCCTGCCAGGCCAGCAGCTCGAGCACCTCATCGGCCTTGGGTGCGGTGCCGGGGGCGAGCGTGGCCAGCGCGGCCAGCGCCTCCCGGCGGGCCTGCGGTGCGCCCGCCCGCTCGGCGTCCGGGGCCAGCGGGTTGATCGGCCGGTCCCGGTCGTCACGCTGCCCGATGAGACCGGGCTGCCGGGTCATCGCCAGCCACGAGTTCGCGAGCGCCTCCCAGCGCTGCGCGATGCTCAACGCCCGCCACAGGTCGTAACCGCCGGTGGGCAGGAAGATCTCGTCGACCAGCCCGGACGCCCGGCTGGCGCTGACGCCCCGGCCGGTGCCGGCCGCGTCCGCCTCGCCGAGCAGACCCGCCGCGTACGCCACCTCGATCAGCATCGCGGCCGAGGGCTCGTCCAGATTCGCGGAACGGGCCAGCCGCTTCAGGTCGCGGACGCCCAGCCCGCCGGTCTTGAGCACGGCGGCGGGCTCGGCCGACAGCGACTCCAGCAGGGTCTCGACGTGCCGGACCGCCTCCATGGCCTGCCCGGCCCCGGCGGAATCGACCGCCTTGGGCTCGCGTACCGGACCCTCGGGCGTCGGCGGCAGCGGCCGCAGCGGGCCCAGCGGCCCCGAGTCACGACGCAGCAGCAGACCCACCTCGCGGGGTAGCTCGACCAGCTCACCGTCGGCCCGCGGCGCCCGGCCGGCCTCCGAGACCGGCACGAGGATGTGCTGGTCGATCAGCCACTGCACCGGCTCGGCGACCGAGCCGCCCGAGCTCAGCGCGCCGACCGGCGGCCCGGCCGCGAGCCGGTCGAGCACCGCCCGAGCGCCCGGCGGCGCGGCCAGCACGGCCCGGCGCAGCTTCGCGCGGTCCGCGCACAGGACCGCCGCCTGCGGGTCCAGATAGTCGGCGGGACGGCCCAGACCAGCGGGGTACGGCAAAGTGACCTCATCGACCGCACCGACGATCTGCAGCGCGTCCTCGGGGCCGTGCAGCAGGAACCGGGCGCGGAGCCGGTCGATCGCCACCCGTACGTCCTCCGGGGCGACCGTGGCCGCGGCCAGCTCGACGATGGCCGCCACCGAGGTCAGCGCGGTCTCCTCGGCCCGGCTGAGCCGCGCGGCGTCGAGCACGGCGAGGGTGAACTCGTCCAGCGCGTCGAGGCAGCGGGCCACCGAACCCCGGGACTGGGCGCGGACGGCCAGCGCGGAGACGTCGGACGGCACGGGCACGACGAGATCCGGGCGCAGCTGGATCAGCGCGCCCAGGGCGTCATCGGTGAGCGACCGGAGCTGGTCGGCGAATGCGGTGGCCATCGTTCTCAACGCTAGCCGCCATGGGAGCATGGTGAAGGGTCCGGGGCTTGGCCGGACCCGGTGAGATACCAAGGGGAGTAACTGTGGGGGCAGACAACAAGATGCCGGGCACGTCGGTCGCGGAGGGTCACGCCACCCAGAAGCCGGGCCGGGAGTCCAGCATCAAGGAGGGGCACCTGCCCGTCTCCGAGCTGATCGCCGACCGTCCGGCCGCGCCGTCGCCGTTCGGTGACGACCAGGAGTTCCCGCTGCCGGTGGACCAGCTGACGTACACCCCCACCACCACGCCGTGACCCCGGCGGTCGGGTTCGACCTGGACATGACCCTGATCGACTCCCGGCCGGGGATCCGCGAGGCCTACCGGGCCCTGACGGCCAAGACCGGCGTGTGGGTCGACGCCGACCTGGCCGTCAGCCGGCTGGGCCCGCCGCTGCGCACCGAGATGAGTCAGTGGTTCCCGCCCGCGGAGGTCGAGGAAGCGGTCACCACGTACCGGGCCCTGTACCCGGACTACGCGATCACGCCGACGGTCCCGACCCCGGGAGCCGTCGACGCGCTGGCCGCCGTACGCGATCAAGGTTTTCGTGTGGTGGTTGTCACGTCCAAGCTCGGCCGGCTCGCCGCCCTGCACCTGGCGCACCTGGACCTGGAAGCCGACGAACTGGCCGGCGACCTGTTCGCCGAGGGCAAAGCGGCGGCTCTGATCGCCCACGGCGTCAAGTGGTACGTGGGTGACCACGTCGGAGACATGGTGGCGGCCCGGACAGCCGGAATCCCGGGCATCGGAGTGGCCACCGGCCCATGCAGCGCGGACGAGCTCAAGAAGGCCGGCGCGGCACACGTGCTGTCCGACTTGACCACCTTCCCGGCGCTGCTGCGAAAGATAACGGTTGGGCCCGGCACAGGCGCTGGATAACCTTGCCGTGAGCAATCGAGTCCAATGAGTGAAGTCGAGGTCAGCGGTGCCCACGGGTCGAGTGAAGTGGTACGACGCGGCGAAGGGTTTCGGGTTCGTCACCAGTGACGAGGGCGGGGACGTGTTCCTGCCCAAGGGCGCCCTGCCCACCGGGACCGCGGACCTGAAAGCGGGTCAGCGGCTGGAATTCGGGGTGGTGGACAGCCGCAAGGGCGCGCAGGCGATGGGCGTCAAGGTGCTGGACGCGCCACCGTCGATGGCCCAGCTGCGCCGCCGGCCCGCCGACGAGCTGCACGGCATGGTCGAAGACATGATCAAGGTGATCGAGGCGAAGATCCAGCCTGATCTGCGGCGGGGGAAGTACCCGGACAAGCGGACGGCTGAGAAGGTCGCGCAGCTTGTGCATGCGGTGGCTCGGGAGCTGGAGATCTAGAGTTTTGGCGAGCGTTTGCCGGGCCGGGCTTTTGCTCGGTCCGGCTTTTGCTTGTGCCTATCCGGCCAGCGGCTTGACCGCCGGGGTGATGCCCGCCGCCGCCGCCCGTCCGAGCAGCGCGTCAGCCGCGGCGAACCCCTCCTGCCCCAGGTCGAGCGTGAACTCGTTGACGTAAAGCCCGATGTGCTGCCGCACGACCTCCGGCTCCATCTCCTGCGCATTGCTCAGCACGAACTCACGGCTCGCATCGGGATTGGCCCAGGCCATGCTGACCGACTTGCGAATCCACTCCGCCGCCTCGGCCGGATCCACGGCACCCTTGCGGGCCAGGATCGCCCCCAGCGGAATCGGCAGGCCGGTGTCGCCCTCCCACCACTCGCCGAGGTCGACCAGCGCGGTCAGCCCGTGCCGCGGGTAGGTGAAACGCGCCTCGTGGATCACCAGGCCGGCGTCGAACCGGCCCTCGGCGACCCCGGGCATGATCTGGTGGAACGGGACGACCTCGATGCGCGCGGGTGGGTGCTTCTCCGACCAGAGGCGGAACAACAGGTACGCCGTGGTGCGGTCACCGGGCACAGCGACCGTCGCGCCGGACAGGTCGCCGTCGGCGAACCGGCCGTCGCCGCGGGTCAGCACCAGCGGGCCACAACCCCGGCCCAGCGCACCGCCGCAGGGCAGCAGGTCGTAGTCGTCGAGCAGCCACGGCAGCGCCGCGAAACTGACCTTGACCAGGTCGAACGCGCCGCGCTCGGCTGCGGTGTTCGTGACGTCCACGTCGGCGAAGGTCAACTCCACCGGCTCGGCGCCGGGGATCAGACCGTGCACGAGCGCATGGAAGACGAACGTGTCGTTGGGACAGGGCGAAACCGCCAGAGAAAGCGCCACGCCCTCACGGTAACGACGCCGGACCCCCGACACCCGCAACGAACGGTGTCTGCATTGCCACACGTAGTTTCGCCCACACCACCGTGCCCCGGCCGTTATCCACAGAGTTATCCACAGGCTGCGGCGGCGGCCTCGGTGAGCGCGGAGATTGCTTCCCGGAGGCGCCAGGCAGCCCGATCTCGCGGGCCGATGGGATTGGAGATGGTGCGTAGCTCGATGAACGGGACACCGGCGAGCTGCGCGGCGCAGGCGACGCCGTAACCCTCCATGGCCTCGGCCACAGCCAGCGGGTGGCGGGCCTGCAAGGTGGCGGCGGTCTGGTTGGTGCCGGTCACGGTGGCGAGGGTGAGGATGTCGCCGACGATGGCGGTCGGCAGGGCGGCGGTCAGGGCCTTGAGCAGGGCCGGGTCGGCTTCGAGGAGGTTGCTGCCGAAGCCGAGCTGATCAACCGGGAGGAAGCCGTCCGGAGATTCCGCACCCAGATCGGCGGCGATCGTCCGGGCACCGAGGACAGTCGCTCCCACGGCGGCGCGGCCGGGGAAGCCACCGGCGATGCCGGCGCTGATGACGGCACGGTACGGGTTGCCGGCGGCCTCGGCCAGGGTGAGCAGGCGGGCTGTGCCGGCGGCAGCGGCGGCCGGACCGACGCCGACGGGGGCGACGACGACCGTGTCGGGGTCGGTGCCGGATGCCTGGACGCCGGCTTGGACCGCTACGGCCTCCGCTTCCACTGCGCTGACGATGAGTAAGCGACCCGGCAACGCGGGCTGGCTTGGCAACGCGGGCTGGCCAGGCTGGCTTGGCTCGGCGGGCTGGCTCAGCTCGGCGGGCTGGGCTATCTGGCCGGGCTGGGCGGGTTGGCTTGGCTGGCTGGGTTGGGCGGGTCGGCCTCGCTGGCCGGGCTGGGCGGGCCGGCTTGGCGGGGCCGGTTGGTCTGGCGTCACGGGTTGGGCTCGTCGCGGGAGCCGTTGCCGTTCGTGGCCGATGAGGGCCGGTAGATGTGGAAGCCGGGCGGTGCCAGGTCGTCCTTGGGCTCGTCCGGGCCGCCTTCCTCGCCGACCCGCTTGCCGCGGCGGGACCCGGCTCCGAGAGCGGATCCGGTCTTGTCCGCAGAACCCGGTCGGCTCGGCACAGCCGGGCCTGCGTCCGTCCCCGCCCCCGCCCCGGACGGCGAAGAGGGCGAGGAGGGCGCGACCGTTGACGCCTTCCCAGACCTGGATCGCGAGAAGAGGCGACGCTTGGCCGGGCCTGCTTCCGCCTTTCCGTCGCCGGACTGGCCACCCGCCGTTCGCTGGGACGTGGATCGGCCGGATGCCGCCTCAGCCGACGATTCCGCGGGCGTCGCCGACGCGGCGGAACCCGGGGTCGTCGACGCGGCGGAACCCGGGGTCGTCGACGCGGCGGAACCCGGGGTCGTCGACGCGGCGGAACCCGGGGTCGTCGACGCGGCGGAACCCGAGGTCGCCGACGCGGCCGAACCCGAGGTCGCCGACGCGGCCGAACCCGAGGTCGCCGACGCGGCGGAACCCGAGGCCGTCGACGCGGCCGAACCCGGGGCTGCCGGAGCAGTGGAACCCTGGCCAGAAGCCGGTCGGCCCCGCGCCCCCGAGCCTCCCGCCGTCCGGCCTGTTGAAGCCCCAGCCGGAGCCGGCGACGTCGGAATCACCTCAGCCGCCGAACCGCCCCCAACCTCCGGCTCCTCCATCGCCACATCCGGCCGTCCGTGCAGCCGCTCCTTGTGCAGGCGCCCGGCCACGATCGTCCCGCGTACCGCTGCCGCCACCGCGAAGGCCGCCATGACCGACACGCCCAGCCTGCCGTTCAGCGGGATGATGCCGACCGCGCCGCCCACCACCCAGGCGATCATCAGCACGGTCTCCGAGTGGGCGAACGCGCTCGCCCGCAGCCGTTCCGGGACGCGTTCCTGGATGCTGGCGTCGACCGTCAGTTTCGAGATGCCGCTGAAGATCGAGGCCACCAGGGACAGCAGCGCCACCATCGGGAGTGTGAAGAAGATCGCTGTGAGCACGGCCACCCCGGCCGTGATGGTCAGTCCACTCGACTGCAGGGCCGTTGGCCGGCGGATGCGCAGCCGGGTGCCGACCGCTGTCGCCAGGAACGTGCCGACCGCCAGTGAGCCGCCGACCAGGGCTACCGCGCCTTGGCTGCCGATGTCGCGGCCGAAGAACGTGGTGCCCAGGGAGCCTGCTTTGACCGCGAAGGCGAAGTAGAGCAGCAGGAAGCCGTACAGGCATCTGAAGCTTGCGCTGCCGATCAGGGTGGCGACCACCAGCTTGCCCGACAGCGGGCGGTCCTCGCCGCGGCGCAGCCGCAGCATCGTGCGGAACGGCCGGGGCACCGCCTCCGGCGGGTCGGAGTCGGCGCGGGGCGGCAGGCGCAGGGAGATCACCACGCCGACCAGGAAGATCAGGAACGCGACCCGCAGCGGCCACTGCGGACCGAACCAGAACGCGGCCAGCCCGATCGGTGCGACCACAGCCCCGGCGAAGGTGCCGTAGACACTCGCGCGGGCGCCCACCTGAGACAGACCGATGTCCTTGGGCAGGAGCCGGGGCACGGCGGCGGAGCGGGCCACCCCGTACGCGCGGGACAGCGCCAGCACGCCGAACGCCGCCGGGTACAGGCCCCAGCCCAGCAGGTTGTCCGAGATCACGTAGGCCAGGAACGCCCGGCCCAGCATCGTCACCGCCAGGGCGTACCGGCGGCCGTGCCGGAAGTGGTCCAGCAGCGGGCCCACCACCGGGGCCAGCAGGGCGAACGGCACCATCGTGATCAGCAGATAGAGCGCGACCTTGCTGCGGGCCTCGCCCAGCGGCACGTTGAAGAAGATCGTGCCGGCCAGGCCGATCGCGATGAGCGTGTCGCCCGCGCAGGAGACGGCGTGCAGGTCGAAGAGCCGGACCATGCCGACCTCGTTGGCCGCGCCGCGGGCCCGGGCGTCGCCGACCCGGCGGGTGGCCCAGGCGCTGCCGCGCAGGGATCCCCGCACCAGCATCCGCAGGGCCTTGACGCCGGTGCCGACGGTGCGTCCGATGGTGGGAAGCAGCGGCATCGCCCCATCCTGTCGCATCGAGGCGACTTCCGTCCCCTCCCGGACGCGGAGATCTGGGGGAGTCGCTGCGCCGGCCGTCCACGAGTAGGGGACAATGGAGACGTGACGACCAGGACCTCAGTGCGTGCTGCCCGACTCGACCAGGTCTGTGCCGATGCTGTCGGGGTTGCGCGGGGTGCCATCACCGAAGTGGAGCCGAGTGACATCGGTGACCATCTCGAGGCGGTGGCCGAGGGCGACCGGGTCGTGACCCACTTCTTCGAGAGCCACCTGGCCGGTTACAAGGGCTGGCGCTGGGCCGTCACCGTGACCCGGGTGCCGCGCTCGCGGCACGTCACCGTCTGCGAGACCGTGCTGCTGCCCGGCCCCGAGGCGATGCTCGCCCCGGCCTGGGTGCCGTGGAACGAGCGGGTGCAGGCCGGCGACCTGGGCGTCGGCGACCTCATGCCGACCTCGCCGGACGACGACCGGCTCGCCCCCGGGTACGTGCTCAGCGACGACCCGGCTGTCGAGGAGGTGTCCTGGGAGCTCGGCCTGGGCCGCTCCCGCGTGATGTCCCGCGAGGGCCGGATCGAGACCGCTCAGCGCTGGTACGACGGCGACGCCGGCCCCGAGGCACCCATCTCCACCGCCGCCCCGCGCAACGCCCGCTGCGGCACCTGCGGCTTCTACCTGCCGCTGGCCGGTTCCCTGCGGCGCATGTTCGGCGTGTGCGGCAACCTGTACGCGCCCGACGACGCCAAGGCGGTCAGTGCTGACCATGGCTGTGGCGCCCACTCCGAGGCGCTGCTCGGCGCGACGGAGCAGCCGGTCGAGGAGCTGCCGACCGTCTACGACGACAGCGAGGTCGAGGCGGTCGCGGTCAGCCGCGCACCCGGCTCGGTCGAGGCCGGCGAGCCGGCAGAGCCCTACGGCCACAGCTAGGCCGGTCCTGTCCGGCCGTGACGGCCGGACCAACCTAAGCCGTTTCGGTCACCTTGAACTCAGGGTGTGACAGCGCCCGCCGGCGCTTGCGGTTGGCGTCGTGGCGCAGCATGGTCAGCAGGCCTGGGATGCCGCACAGCACGCCGGCCAGGCACGTCCACAGCCAGCTCTCCGGCGCGCCGGCCAGCAGCAGGATCACTCCCGCCACGGTGAAGGCGGCGATGCCGGCCAGGGCGAACGGGACCATCGGCGGATCCAGCGGCTCGGGGCGCGGCTTGGTGCCCGTCACCGCGTCGAGGCCGTGCGGGTGTTCGTGTGCGGGGGACAGGTCGGCCACGACCATCAGACTACGGCCGCGGAGATCCTTCGTGGGCCCTCGTGACAGTTGTAACAGTTCCTGACTTTTGCCGAGGTCAGCGTTCTGATTTGATGCGCCCATCGACCCCTGTAGGTCCTGTGGAGAGGCGCGAATGTCCACTGCTGCTGCCGAGACGGACGCTGGTTCGTCCGGGCGTACCCCGAAGAACGGTTTTGATCGGTTTTTTGAGATCTCGGCCCGCGGCTCGACCGTCGGCCGGGAGGTTCGCGGTGGTTTCGCCACCTTCTTCACGATGGCCTACATCGTGGTGCTCAACCCGCTGATCCTGGCGGCGGGCGTGGACGCGGTCGGCGGCAAGCTGCCCGTCGCGGCCCTGGCGGCCGGTACGGCACTGGTGGCCGGCGTGATGACGATCCTGATGGGCGTCGTGGCGCGTTTCCCGCTGGCCCTGGCGGCCGGCCTCGGCGTGAACGCCCTGGTGGCGTACGAGATCGCGCCCGAGATGACCTGGGCCGATGCGATGGGCCTGGTCTTCATCGAGGGTGTGATCATCGCCGTCCTGGTGCTGACCGGGCTGCGTACCGCGGTCTTCCGGGCCGTGCCCACTCAGCTGAAGACGGCCATCGGCGTCGGCATCGGTCTGTTCCTCATGATCATCGGCCTGGTCGACGCGGGCTTCGTGCGGCGCATCCCGGACGCCGCCGGCACCACCGTCCCGGTCGAGCTCGGCCTCGGCGGCAAGCTGGCGACCTGGCCGCTGTTCGTCTTCTGCATCGGCCTGCTGATCACGCTCGTGCTCTTCGTCCGCAAGGTCAAGGGCGCGATCCTGATCGGCATCCTGGTCACCACGGTGCTGGCGATCATCGTGGAGGCGATCGCCAAGGTCGGCCCGTCGTTCGTCGACGGCAAGCCCAACCCGAGCGGCTGGTCGCTGAACGTGCCCGCGCTGCCGGACAAGATCGTGGACACGCCTGATCTGTCGTTGCTGGGCCAGTTCAACGTCTTCGACTCGTGGGGCCGGGCCGGCTGGCTGGTCGTGCTGATGTTCATCTTCACTCTGCTGATCACCGACTTCTTCGACACCATGGGCACGATGGTCGCGGTCGGGCAGGAGGGTGGCCTGCTGGACGAGGAGGGCATGCCCCCGCGTACGAGGGAGATCCTGCTCGTCGACTCGGTCGCCGCGGCGGCCGGTGGCGCGGCCAGTGTGTCGAGCAACACCTCGTTCATCGAGAGCGCGTCCGGTGTCGCCGAGGGTGCCCGTACGGGCGTGGCCAACCTGGTCACCGGCGTGCTGTTCCTGCTGGCCATGTTCCTGGCCCCGCTGGTCACGGTGGTGCCGTTCGAGGCGGCGTCGACGGCGCTGGTGGTGGTCGGCTTCCTGATGATGATGGCGGTCCGGCAGATCGACTGGACGGACTACGAGATCGCCATCCCGGCGTTCCTGGCGATCACGCTGATGCCGTTCACGTACTCGATCTCCAACGGCATCGGCGCCGGGATCATCTCCTACGTCGTGATCAAGGTGGCGGTCGGCAAGGCCCGGGAGGTCCACCCCCTGCTGTACGGCGTCGCGGTGCTCTTCGTTCTGTACTTCCTGCGCGGTCCGCTCGAATCGGTGCTGCTCTGAGCTGGTGGTCACCGGGTGCGCTAGCGTGCCCGGTGACCACGGTCATAGCCGTTGGCATGTCGTTAGCCAAGCTCATTAGCTAAGCTAAGAAACGTGATGGAGCGGTCGGTGGCGGAGCGGGGTACAGCCGAGCAACTGGCCATTTCGCTGCGCGAAGCGATCATGCGGCTCAACCGGCGGTTGCGGCAGGCCCGCGCGGTCGGCGACCTCACGTTCAGCCAGCTCTCGGCGCTGACCAGCCTGCAGTTGGCCGGCGCGCTGACCCCACGGGAGCTGGCCGACGTCGAGCGGGTGCAGCCACCGACGATGACCAAGATCGTCGGCAAGCTGGAGGAGCGCGGACTGGTCGCGCGGACGCCACACCCGACCGACCGCCGCCAGGTGATCCTGGCGGCGACCGAGGAGGGCCGAGCGGTCTACGCCCAGTTCGAGAAGGCGCGCAACGAATGGCTGGCGCTGCAGCTGGCCGAGCTCACCGAGGACGAACGCGACACGCTCGAGCGGGCCGCGCAGATCCTGCGGCAGGTCGCCCGCAACTGAGCGAGCGCACCCGCAGCCTCCGTCACACCGCGATGACGCGTACGGCTGATGAGGAGGCGCAACCCGAGTGCGGGCAGTGCTGAGCACGACATTCCGGTCCCTGCAGGTCCGAAACTACCGGCTGTTCTCGATCGGGCAGCTGGTCAAGCTCGTCGGCGTGTGGATGATGTTCACCGCGCAGGACTGGCTGGTGCTCACCCTGTCCAACAACTCGCCCGGCGCCCTCGGCATAGTGACCGCTCTGCAGTTCCTGCCCGTTCTGCTGTTGACTCTCTGGGCCGGCAAGCTGGCCGACCGCTTCGACAAGCGCAAGCTCCTGATCAGCGCAAATGCGGCTTTCGCGGTCACCGCGATCCTCTTCGCGATCCTGGTGGCCAGCGGTGTCGTGGTGCTCTGGCACGTGTTCCTGTTCGCCTCCCTGCTCGGCGTCGCGAACGCGATCGAAACGCCGGTGCGCCAGTCCTTCGTCTCGGAACTCGTCGAGCTGCCGCTGCTGCCGAACGCCCTCGCCCTGTCGGCCGCGACGTTCAACACCGCCCGCATCGGCGGCCCCGCGCTGGCCGGCGTGGCCCTGGCCCTGCTGGACACCGGCCCGGTCTTCCTGATCGCCACCGCCCTCGCCGTCGCGCCGATCTTCAGCTACCTGGCCATGCGCCCGCAGGACCTGCACCGCTCCATGACCCGCCCGTCCGCGGACGACACCCGCATCGCCGACGGCCTGCGCTACGTGTGGAAGCGGCACGACCTGCTGCTCCCGATCGCCCTGATGGCCGCGGTCGGCATGATCGGCTTCAACTTCCCGGTCACCCTGGCCGCCCTGGCCAAAATCAACTTCCACGCCGGCCCGTCATCCTTCGGCCTGCTGACCACGGCCCTGGCGGTGGGCGCGCTCGGCGGCGCGCTGGCGGGCAGCGGCCGCCGCAGCAGGCCCGGGGTGTACGTCGTCCTGGGCGCGGCGCTGGCCTTCGCGGTCTTCGAGGTGGCGGTCGGCTTCGCCCCCAACTTCATCGTGGCGATGATCCTGCTGGTGCCGACCGGGTTCTTCTCGATCTACCTGGCCCAGGCGGCGAACCACCGGGTCCAGATGGGTCTGCACTCGGCTTACCGAGGCCGGGTGATGGCCCTGTACGTGCTGGTCTTCCTGGGCACGACCCCGATCGGCGCTTCGCTGGCGGGGTGGTGGGGTGAGCACTTCGGCGTTCCGTCGAGCATCTGGGCGGCTGGCGTGTTCTGCCTGGTCGCGGCGGTTGTGGCGTTGGTCTGGCAGCTCCGCACCAGTGGCGACCGGCTCTCGCTGCACGGTGGCTCCCGGCCGGGGCTGACGCTGGTCCGGACGACGCCGGACGAGAACGAGGAAATCGACGAACCGGCGCAGGCGCCGGTCGAGCCGGCCCGCACGGTCGCGGCTTGAGGCCCCCGGCGGCTTCCCGGTCGGCGGTGGTTGAGCCGGCCCGCGCGGTCGCCGCCTGAGGCCGCCGCGGCGGCTTCAGGACGGGCTGGCGACCGCGGTTGCCGTCTGAGGGTCAGCGGGCGGCTTCGCAGCTTCCGGTGTGGGCGGCCGCTTCGGCGGTGGCCAGCGCGGGGTCCTCGGCGCGGATTGCGGCCAGGAGGCAGGTGTGGTCCATGTACTCCTCCGGGCTCAGCCGGGCGCCGAAGTGGTCCCGGAGCGAGTCGCGGATCACCTGGCCCAGGTCGGCGTACAGCTCCATCAGGACCTCGTTGTGCGAGGCCGCGACCACCGCCTGGTGGAATGCCGTGTCGGCGTCGACGAAGGCGTCGCGGTCGCCGGACGCCCAGGCCTGTTCGCGCTGGGCCAGCAGGTCGTCGAGCCGGAGCAGGTCCTCGTCGGTGCGGCGGCGTGCCGCGAAGCCGGCCGCCGCGGCCTCCAGCGTGCCGCGGAGCTCGGTCACGTCCGCCGGGTTCGCGGCCGCGAAGCGGCGCTGCATGACTCCGGCCAGTTCGCTGGTGGCGATCACCCAGGTGCCCGACCCCTGCCGGATGGCGAGCAGGCCGTTGTGGGCGAGCGCGCGGACAGCCTCGCGAACGGTGTTGCGCGCGACGCCCAGCTGAGCCACCAGCTCCGGTTCGGTCGGGATGCGGGAGCCGACCGGCCAGGCGCCCGAGGTGATCTGCATCCGCAGCCGCGCGATCACCTGGTCGGAGAGAGATGTGCCCCGCGACACTGGACCGAGATTCATCCCATGATTCTATGATGGGTCCATGACGAGCACCAGTACCGAGCCGCGTGCCGGCGTGAAGATCCGTCCGCTCGCGGTCGTCGGACTGGTGCTGGTGGCCGTCAACCTGCGGCCGGCCGTCACCAGCCTCGGGCCGGTGCTGGAGGAAGTGCGGGCCAGTCTCGGCATGAGTGCGGCTGTGGCCGGCCTGCTCACGTCGGTGCCGGCTGTCTGTTTTGCGCTGGTCGGTTCGACTGCGCCGCTGCTGGCCCGGCGGTGGGGGACCGGCGGGGTGATCGCGCTCGGTACTACCGCGCTGGCGCTCGGCCTGGCGGTGCGGCCCTTTGCTGGGGGGACTGGCTCGTTCCTCGCGCTGACCGCGTTGGCGCTGGCCGGCATCGCGCTGGCCAACGTTCTGCTTCCGGTGGTGGTCAAGCAGCGCTTCCCGGACCGGGTGGGTGCGATGACCGGGCTGTACTCGGTCGCCCTCAACCTGGGCGCCTCCACCGCGGCGGCGGTCACGGTTCCGCTGACCGCCGGGGTCTTCGGCGGCGACTGGCGCCTCGGGCTGGGAGTGTGGGCGGTGATCGCGGCAGCGGCCCTGCCGGCCTGGATCCTGCTCGCCCGCGACCGCACCCCGAGCCGGCCCGCGCCGAGCTCGGCGACGCCGGGCGGGACCGCGCCGAGCCGGCCCGCGCCGAGCTCGGCGACGCCGGGCGGGACTGCGCCGAGCCGGCACGAGCCGGGCCTGCCGACGGCCGCCCTGTCAACGGCGGGCGAGATCGCGTCGAGCGGGGCCGCACCGGACCACCTCAGGTCCGACCCGAACGCGCCGGATCAGGCCAGGCCAGGTCAGGCCGTGCCGGATCCAGCCGCGGCGGGGTCGGTCACGCCGGTGAGAGGTGGTGGCGCGAGGACCCTGCAACTGCGACGGCAGCCGATCGCGTGGGCGTTGGCCGTCTACTTCGGGCTGCAGTCGACCGTCGCGTACGTGATCATGGGTTGGTTGCCGCAGATCTTCCGGGATGCCGGGCTCTCCGCGCGTACCGCTGGTTTGCTTTTCGCCGTCACCGCCCTGCTCGGCGTACCGCTGTCTTTTGTTCTTTCCGCCCTCGCGGGCCGCCTGCCCCGGCAGAGCGGGGTCGCGGTCCTCATCGGGCTCTTCGGCATCGCCGGTTACGCCGGCCTGTGGTTCGATCCGGCCGCCGCCCCCTGGCTGTGGGTCGTGCTGCTGGGCGTGGCCAACTGCTCGTTCCCGCTGGTCCTCACCATGATCGCGCTGCGGGGGCGGGATGCCGCCACGGTTTCGCGGCTGTCCGCTTTCGCGCAGAGCACCGGTTATCTACTGTCGGTTCCCGGGCCCATCGTGGTCGGTGTGCTCTACGACCACACCGGCAGCTGGCGGATTCCGCTGGCCCTGCTGACCGTCCTCATGGTGCCGCAGATGATCGCCGGGGTGCTCGCCGGCCGGGACCGGCAGATCGGCTGAGGACAAACCTGTGGATATGTATGGCAGACCGGGTCATCCGAACGGCCCTCTCCGTTTCCTCAACGGCTGCCTTAGCGTCAGACCGTGGCAATCACGCACATAGCTGTGCTCGCGACGGCGCTGCTCGCGCTGCTGTGTCTGCCTTGTGCCGTCGCGGTCGTCGTTTGCGCTGATGAGCTGGTCGCCCGCCGTTTCTGGAGCCGGGGCGGGCGGCGGGATGTCCGTGCCCTGCGGTGTCTGGAGCGGGAGCTTTCCGTCGCCGAGGTGGAGCTGCGGCCGCCCGATTTTGAGCCGAGCATCGACGAGCTCGTCGCCGAGCTGCGCCGGCTCGACAGGCAGCGGCGCAGTTCGCCGACCATCGACTCGGTCGCCTGGCTCACCGCGGTGCTGCGGGCCTACGACCAGCGGCTCGCCATGGCCAGCCGGTCCCTCGGGCTCACCGAGCATCTCGCCCAGCTCGACGGGATGGACCGCGAGATCGAACGGGTCCGCGTGGAGGGACTGCTGCACGCCGCGGGTCTCCGGTTGCGCGCGGCCTGACCGTCTAGAGTCGCCCGGTGCGGCTCTTCGTGGCGATCTATCCACCCGGGAACGTGTGCCGGGACCTGCGCCATCGCCTGACCGGCGGCGGCGCCCGGCCGGTACGGCTCACACCGATCGAGCGCTGGCACATCACGCTCGCGTTCCTCGGTGAGGTTGCGGAGGAACGGCTTCCCGAGGTGGAGCGGGCGCTCGACGGGGTCACCGTGCCCCGGGGTGTCGTGCTGCGGCTGCGCGGCGGTGGGCGCTTCGGTAAAGGCAGGTCGACCGTGCTGTGGGCCGGCGTCGAGGGGGACCTGGCGGCGTTGCACCAGGACGTCTCGGAACGGCTCGGGTTGGTGGAGCGGGAGTTCACGCCGCATCTCACGGTCGCCTACAAGGATGATCCCGTGGTCAGGCTGGCCCTCGACGGTTATGCGGGCCCATCGTGGCCGCTGCATGAGATAGCCCTCGTCCACAGTGTTCCGGGCGAGGGCTACGTCACGCTGAAGAGCTGGTGATCAGGAGCTTTCGCGGGCCGCCGGGCCGCCGCCGAACAGGACGTCGTCCCAGCTCGGCAGGCGTTTGCGGGGCTTCGCCGTCTCCTCGGAGTCGGTCGAGTCGCCGCCCTGGGACTGGCCCACCGTGCGGCGGGGGCGCAGGACCGCGAGGCTCGGCACCGCCGGGACCTCCTTGGGCAGGTCGGCGTCGTCGTCGAACGCCGAACCGGCGCCGCCACCCAGCAGGGCCGCCGCGCCACCGGCGACCGGCCGGCGCGACTCCTGCGCGGCCGGCTCCAGGCCGCGGCCCGAGCCCTGGCCGCCACCGAGCGGACGGTCCAGCGACGCCAGCAGGGCGTCGCGACCGGCCCGGATCGGGTCACGCGTCTGCCGGGGCGCGTCGGACGCGGCGGGCAGGCCCCGGCCACCGCGGGCCGGCTCGTTGATCCGCGACGGGCCCGGCAGGCCGTGGCCGCCGCGCTCGTGCGGGGTGCGCTCCGGCACCGGCTCCTGGCCCAAAATCTGGGTTGGGCGCTCGGCACACAGGTATTGCGCCATGTCGTCGTGCGGGGCCACCACCTGGCGGCCCTTGTCGAGATCCCACATCGCCTGGGCGGTCGCCTTGCCGGACGGCCACGTGGCGACGATGCGCCAGGTGCCGTCCTCGCGGCGGAACGCGTCCCAGGAGATCTTCTCGGTGTCGATGCCGTGCTGGGCCAGCCGGCTGTCCACGACCTCGGCCAGCGGGGCACCGGAGTCGGAGGTCTTGAGGCGGGTGCGGCGCGCGTGCTGGGCCAGCATGGCCCGCTCCTGCAGCACCGGGCCCGCGTAGCGCAGGACGCGATCGACCGGGACCCCGGCCACCCGGGCGACGTCCTCGGCGGACTCGCCGGAGCGGATCCGGGCCTGGATGTCGCGGGGGGACAGGGACGCCATCACCTCGGCGTTCGCCACCGCCACGGCCGTGCCGACCGGGTGTGGCGTGCCGTCGGACTGCAGCGCACCGCTGATCCGGTCGTCGATCGGAAGTGCCAGGAGCCTGCCGACCTCGTCGGCGAGCACCAGGGCCTGACCATCTTCGGAGAGGGCCACGAAGCGTACCGGCCGCATGCGTTGCCTCCGTCCCGTGCTCGCCGCTGTCTGGCCTGTGCTCCCGAGAGTCAGCCACCCGGGCGCGTTTCGGAACACGGTACGCGCCCCGGTCACTCGATGGGGGTATGCCACGCCGTCAAAGTCATTGACCTGCGGAGATGATCTTCAACGATCTCCGGCGGTGATAAGGCGTTGCGGCCGGCGCTGGGCAGGCCTACAAAGACGGCATGACCGTCGAGTTGCGCCCGATCACCGCGGAGAACTTCCAGACCGTCATCAAACTGGAGGTACGCCCGGAGCAGTCGGACTTCGTGGCGCCCAACGTACGGGGCATCGCCGAGACCTACATCTACCCCGACGCGGAGCCCCTGGCGGTGTACTCCGGCGACGAGGCGATCGGTTTCGTGCTGTTCCACCCGATCGACAAGGACAAGCCCGCCGAGGGGCACTGCATCGTGCGCCTGATGATCGCCCATCAGTTCCAGGGACGCGGGCTGGGTCGAGCGGCGCTCGAGGCTGCCGTGGCGTGGATCCACCGGGAGCGCGGCGTGGACCGGATCCGCCTCAGTGTCGTGCCGTCCAACGAGAGTGCCCGCAAGCTCTACCGCTCCGCCGGCTTCGTCGAAACCGGAGAGCTGAACGACGGCGAACTCGTCATGATCCGCTCGCGCTAGCCGTTCGCCGCGCGGCGGCCGGCGTACTCCGTGGTGCGGTGGGCCGGGTACTGGATCAGGTTGTCCGGCTCCTCCTCCACGGTGCTGGCCCAGCGGCGGGCCGGCTCCAGCGGGTCCTCGTCGTACATGAGCCGGCCGCGGAACTGGCGGCCGTAGTCGAGCATGCCGTCGATGAGCCGGTCCACGTCGCGGGTCGGTCGCACCACCAGGCGCATGAACTGGCTGGTCATGCCCAGCTTGTTGCCGCACTCGCGGGTGTAGACGCCGTGGTTGGCGACCAGGTAGTCGCGCAGTGCCACGCCGGACCACTCGGTCGGCAGCTTGACCAGGATGAAGTTGCCCTGCGACGGGAAGACGGTCAGCCCGGGGATGCGGGCCAGCTCGACGGCCATCGCGCGGCGGTCGCGGCTGAGCAGGCGCAGGCTGTCCTCGTACTCGTCCTGGTGGTCCTCGATCATGTAGACGACCTTCTCGGCCAGCGAGTTCAGGTTCCACTTGGGCAGAATCTTGGCGATCTTGCCGGCGATCGCCGGGTTGGCCATCAGGTAGCCGAAGCGGATGCCGTGCAGGCCGAAGTTCTTGCCGAGGCTCTTCAGCACGACGGTGTTCGGCCGGATCACCGCGTCCGGCCCGACCGAGGGGTACTGCTCGGCGTCGGAGAAGTCGATGAACGACTCGTCGATGACCACCAGGTCGAGGTCGCCGAGCGCGTCCATGAAGCGGATGACGTCGCGGCGGGCCAGGTAGCAGCCGTCCGGGTTGTTGACGTTGCAGACGACCGCGACCCGGGAGCCGCGGTCGCGGATGAACCGTACGTAGTCTTCCAGGTTGAGCCGGAAGCCGTCGCGTTCCTGCAGCGGGAACATGTCGACCCGCTTGCCGGTCTCCAGCGGCTGGTCGGTCCACCGGCCGAAC
Organism: Actinoplanes sp. NPDC051405; assembly: GCF_055586185.1. Lineage (NCBI taxonomy): Bacteria > Bacillati > Actinomycetota > Actinomycetes > Micromonosporales > Micromonosporaceae > Actinoplanes > Actinoplanes sp. NPDC051405. The sequence continues at coordinate 133,025 of NZ_JBVJIR010000008.1, read as the reverse complement.
GTCGGGATCGGGATCGCGACGCTCTCCTTGATCAGGAGGTGGTCGATCCAGGTGATCAGCTCGGTGGACCCGTTCGCCATCGCTACGGTCTGCGGGTGCAGGCCCAGCACGCTGGCCAGCTTGTTGGTGATGCTGGCCGAGTCGCTCGGGTAGTACTTCAGGATGTTCTTCAGGTCGCGGGACAGCTCGTCGAACATCTCCGGGGTGGGGAAGTACGGGTTGCACGGGATGCAGAAGTCCACGATCTCGGCGCCGTCGTTCATGCTACGAGAGAGATCGAAATAAGAGGCGCTGTGTGCACCCTTGTGCAGGATCGAGGTATCGATACCCGTCCGTGCCATCGTGCCTCCCGAGTTCCAGCGACATTGCCGCCCGTCAGTACGGGCGACGCCGCGGGATCGTTCAGGACTTATGGATGACGTAATCGATGCAGCGCGTCAGTGCCTCGACGTCGGCCGGGTCCACGGTCGGGTAGAGCGCGATGCGCAGCTGGTTGCGGCCCAGCTTGCGGTACGGCTCCGTGTCCACGATGCCGTTGGCCCGGAGCACCTTGGCGAGCTGCGCCGCGTCCACACTGTCGGCGAAGTCGATCGTGGCCACCGCGTGGGACCGCAGCGCCGGGTCGGTGACGAACGGGCTGGCCACCTCCGAGCGGTCCGCCCAGCCGTAGATCGCCGCCGCACTCTCGGCGCTGCGCTTGGCCGCCCACCCGAGGCCGCCCTGCGCGTTCATCCAGTCGACCTGCTCGGCGGCCAGGAAGACCGTGGCCAGCGCCGGGGTGTTGTAGGTCTGCTCCAGCCGGGACTGCTCGATCGCCGTGACCAGATCCAGGAACTGCGGAATGTAGCGGCCCGACTCCTTGATCTCGTGGGCGCGGGTGATCGCGGCCGGTGACATCAGGGCGATCCACAGGCCGCCGTCCGAACCGAACGCCTTCTGCGGGGCCAGGTAATACACGTCTGTCTGGGTCAGGTCGACGTCGATGCTGCCGCCGCCCGAGGTGGCGTCGGTCAGGATCAGCGCGCCCGGGTCGGCGCCGGCCACCCGCTGCACCGGCACCGCCACGCCGGTGGACGTCTCGTTCTGCACGCTGGCGTAGGTGTCCACCCCGGCCTCGGCGGTCAGGTAGGCCGCGCTGCCGGCGGGTGCCTTGTGCACGGTCGGCTCGGCCAGGAACGGCGCGTCGCGGACCGCCTTGGCGAACTTGGCGCCGAACTCGCCGAACTCGGCGAACTGGGCCTTGTCACGGATCAGCCCGAACGCCGCCGTCTCCCAGAACGCGCTGGTGCCACCGTTGGAGATGATCACCTCGTAGCCGTCAGGGGCGGAGAAGAACTCGGCGATGCCGGCCCGCAGGCGGGCCACCTGGTCCTTGACCGTGCGCTGGCGGTGGGACGTGCCCATGTAGCTGGTGGCCACCCGGGACAGCGCAGCGACGCCCTCCGGACGGACCTTGCTCGGCCCGGAGCCGAACCGCCCGTCGACGGGCTTGAGGTCGTCGGGAATCCGGATCGGGTCAGCCACGGGGGTCCTTCCAGAGGGTCAGTCAGCCGTTACAGATTATGCGGCACCGCGTCCCAGCCCTCGACGTCCTGGGGCTTGCGCGGCTCCGGTCCCACATAGAGGGCGCTCGGGCGCACGATGCGGCCCAGCCTCTTCTGCTCCAGGATGTGGGCACTCCAGCCCGCCACCCGGGCGCAGGTGAACATCGAGGTGAACATGTGCGAGGGGACCTCGGCGAAGTCCAGCACCACCGCGGACCAGAACTCGACGTTGGTGGCCAGCACCCGGTCGGGCTTGCGGGCGTGCAGCTCGGCCAGGGCGGCCTTCTCCAGGGCCTCGGCGACCTCGAAGCGGGGCGCGCCCAGCTCCTTGGCCGTGCGCCGCAGCACGCGGGCGCGCGGGTCCTCGGCGCGGTAGACGCGGTGGCCGAAGCCCATCAGCCGCTCGCCGCGGTCGAGCACGCCCTTGACGTAACCCTCCGCGTCGCCGCTGCGCTCGACGGCCTCGATCATGTGCAGCACCCGGGACGGGGCGCCGCCGTGCAGCGGGCCGGAGAGCGCGCCGATGCCGGAGGAGATGCAGGCCGCGGCGTCCGCGCCGGTCGAGGCGACGATCCGGGCCGTGAAGGTGGAGGCGTTCAGGCCGTGCTCGGCCGCCGAGATGAAATACGCGTCGACCGCCTTGACGTGCCGGGGGTCGGGCTCGCCGCGCCAGCGCTTCATGAACCGCTCGACGATCGTCTGTGCCTTGTCGATGTCCTTCTGCGGCACGGCCGGCAGGCCCAGCCCGCGAGCCGCCTGAGCGACGAACGACAGCGCGGTGACCGAGACCCGGGCCAGGTCGGTGCGGACCTGCTCGTCGTCGATGTCGAGCATTTGGCCGAGCCCCCAGTACGGCGCGAGCATGGCGACCGCGGACTGCACGTCGACGCGGATGTCGCCGGAGTGCACCGGGACCGGGAACGGCTCGGCCGGCGGCAACCCGGGACCGAAGCGCCCGTCGACCAGCAGGGCCCAGACGTTGCCGAACGAGACGTGACCGATGAGATCCTCGATGTCGACGCCCCGGTAGCGCAGCGCGCCGCCCGCCTTGTCGGGCTCGGCGATCTCCGTCTCGAAGGCGATCACGCCTTCCAGGCCCGGCTTGAAATCGGACACGATGCGCCTCCTGGGGTCCCGGCTGGAACAAGCCGTGGGTGTTTCATCTTGCCCGCTGGGTGACCGGTGGTCGACCCGCGGAAATGTGCTGTCGGCGACACCTATCCTCGCCGAGGGGACGGGCCCTCGTCCGGGACTTGGGTTCGATTGGTCAATCTCGGATAAGGAGAGCGTGTGACCCCGGAATCCTTGTCGCCCGCCGGCATGCGGCGCGACTACACCGAGCGGGGCGCGCTGCTCGAGTCCGACCTGGCCGCGGACTGGACCAGCCAGTTCGCCCGCTGGTTCGCCGAGGCGGGCGCGGCCGGCCTGCCCGAGCCCAACGCCATGATCGTCGCCACGGCCGACCCGGCGGCCCGGCCCAGCGCCCGTACGGTCCTGCTCAAGGGCTACGACGAGCGCGGTTTCGTCTTCTTCACCAACTACACCTCCCGCAAGGGCACGGAGGCGCTGAGCAACCCGGCGGCGAGCCTGGTGTTCCCGTGGTTCCCGATGCAGCGGCAGGTGCTGGTGGCCGGCGCCGTCGAGCGGGTGGACCGGGCCGAGACCGAGGAGTACTTCGCGACCCGGCCGCGCGGCTCGCAGCTCGGCGCGTGGGCGAGCCCGCAGAGTCAGGTGCTGCCCGACCGGGCCGCGGTGGAGGCCGGGCTGGCCGCCGCCGTCGAGCGGTTCGGCAGCGAGGGGCCGGTGCCGCCCCCGCCGCACTGGGGTGGGCTGCGGGTGATCCCCGAGACCGTCGAGTTCTGGCAGGGCCGGAGCAACCGGCTGCACGACAGGCTGCGCTTCCGCCGTACGGGCACGGGCTGGGTCGTCGAGCGGCTCGCTCCGTGAGCCAGGAGCCGGTCGAGGCCGCGAGCCGGGTCACCGGGGAAGCCGTCAAGGAGCGGCGCCGCAGCTGGGTCATCGACGTCCGGCCGCTGCGCGGGACGGCGTACCGGCGGATGTGGATCGGCAACGGCGTCTCGTACTTCGGCTTCCAGTTCACCTCGGTGGCCGTACCGGTGGAGATGTTCTCGATCACCCGGTCCTCCGCCTGGGTGGGCCTGCTCGGGATCGCCGCCCTGGTCCCGCTGCTGGTCTTCGGGCTGTGGGGCGGCGCCGCCGCCGACGTGGTGGACCGCCGCAAGCTGCTGCTGGCCAGTTCCACGCTGGCCTGGGTGGCCACGGCCGGCCTGCTGGGGCAGGCGCTGCTCGGCCTGCACAGTCCCTGGGTGCTGCTCGCGCTGACCGCCGTGCAGTCGGCCGGCTTCGCGGTGAGCTCACCGGCCCGGCAGGCGATCATCCCGCGGATCGTGCCGGGCGACCTGGTGCCGGCGGCGAACACCCTGGCCTACACGACCACGACCGCCGGCGGCGTCCTCGGCCCGCTGGCCGCGGGCCTGATCTTCGGCGCCTGGTCCACCGACACCGGCGTGACCATCGCGTACGCGGTCGACGCGGTGCTGTTCAGCATCTCGTTCTGGGCCACCTACCGGCTGCCGTCGATCCCGCCGGTGCACGACGACGGCGTCACCGCCCGGCCCACCGCCGGTCTGCGCGGCATCGCCGACGGCCTGCGGTTCCTGGCCGGCCAGCCGGTGCTGCTGCTCTCCTTCGCGGTGGACATCGTCGCGATGGTGCTGGCCATGCCGCGGGCGCTGTTCCCGGAGATCGCCGAGGACCGCTTCGGCGGGGGCTCGGCCGTGGGCTGGCTCTTCGCGGCCATCGCGATCGGTTCGGTGCTCGGCGGCCTGACCTCGGGCTGGATCGGGCGGATCAAGCGGCAGGGGCTCGCCCTGGTCATCGCCGTCGTGGGCTGGGGCATCGCGGTCGGGCTGGCCGGCCTGGCCCACTCGCTCTGGCTGATGGTGCTGCTGCTCGCCGTCGGCGGCGCGGCCGACCTGGTCAGTGCCGTCTACCGGCAGTCGATCCTGCAGACGTTCGCGCCCGACCGGCTGCGCGGCCGGCTGCAGGGCGTCTTCACCGTGGTGGTGGCCGGCGGTCCCCGGCTGGGTGATCTGCGGGCCGGTGCCACCGCCGACGTGGCCGGGCCCACCGCCTCCTGGGCGGGTGGCGGTTTCGCCGCCGCCGGGCTGGCGGTCGTGCTCGCGCTGGCCTTCCCCGCCCTGCTTCGCTACCGTCCCCCCGCCGTCTCGGAGGACAACCGATAATGTCAGCGGCATGACTGACGTCGTGGCGGCGAGATCTGGATTGCAGTGGGCCATCGAGGCCGATGGCCACCGGGCCGTGATCGTGGAGGTCGGTGGCGTGCTACGCCATTACTCCGTGGGCGGCCGGGAGGTCCTGGACGGCTTCGGCCCGGACGAGATCTCGCCGGCGTCGGCCGGCCAGATCCTGGCCCCCTGGCCCAACCGGATCCGCGACGGGCACTACACGTTCGAGGACACCGCGTACCAGCTGTCGCTGACCGAGCCCGCGCGGCACAACGCGATCCACGGGCTGACCAACTGGTCGCGGTGGAAGCTCGCCGACCAGACGGGTGACTCGGTGACGGTGGAGTTCGACCTGCCGCCGCAGATCGGCTACCCGTGGGCGCTGACCCTGCGCACCCGGTGGAGCGTCTCCGCCGACGGGCTGCGCTCGGAGCAGGAGGTCGTCAACACCAGCGACCAGAACGCGCCCTGGGGCTTCTCCGTGCACCCGTACCTCCAGCTGCCCGGCGTCGCGGTCGACGACATCCTGCTGCACGTGCCCGGCCGCAGCCGGGTCCTGGCCGACGCCCGGCTGCTGCCGATCGGCGCGGTCAAGGTGGCCGGGACGGAGTACGACTACACCGAGCCCCGCCGGGTCGGCTCGGCCGTGCTGGACACCACCTGGGGCGACCTGGACCGCCGGCCGGACGGTGGATCCGCGGTGACCATCGCCGCGCCCGACGGCTCGCAGTCCGTCACGGTCTGGGGCGACGAGAACTTCCACTGGTGGCAGGTCTTCACCGGTGACACGCTGACCGGTGAGCGGTTCCGCCGGTCCCTGGCCATCGAGCCGATGACCTGCCCGCCGGACGCGTTCCGCTCCGGCCGCGACCTGATCGTGCTGGCGCCCGGGCAGACCTGGCGGGCCAGCTGGGGTGTGCGGCCCTCGGCGGCCTGAGCATGGAGTTCGACGAGGTCCTGCGCCGGCGCCGGATGGTCCGCACGTACGACAAGGACCGGCCGGTGCCGCCGGAGATCGTCGACAAGCTGATCCGGCACGCGTTGCGGGCGCCCTCGGCCGGCTTCTCCCAGGGCTGGGGTTTCCTGGTGCTGAGCGAGCCGGCGGACCGCGAGCTCTACTGGTCGGTGACCGCGCCGCGTGGCGACACCGCCGCGGAACAGGCCGCGGCCGGCTCGTGGCTCGACCGGATGCGCTCGGCGCCGCTGATCATCGTGGCGCTCTCCAACAAGTCGGTCTACCTGGAGCGTTACGCCCAGGCCGACAAGGGCTGGACCGACCGGGACGAGAGCCGCTGGCCGGTGCCGTACTGGGACATCGACACCGGCTTCGCCGCCCTGCTCATCCACCTGACCGCGGTGAACGAGGAGCTGGGTTCGCTGTTCTTCGGGGTGCCGGCCGACCGGGTCGGTGCATTCCGGGACGCATTCGGCATTCCTCACGAATTCGTGCCGGTGGGCGCCCTGACGATCGGCTATCCGGCCCCCGACAAGAGGTCACCGTCACTACGCCGCGGGCACCGCCCGGTGGACGAGGTGGTGCATCATGGCCGGTGGACCGCGACCGGTGGGCCGTCCGCGAGGGAAACCTGACAACGGGTGACGACGCCGGGACGCGGACCGGCCGCTAGGCTGGCGGCTCGCTAGGCTGGCAGGCAGAGCTGCCCGCCGGGCGGGCTGGACGTGCGTGAGGACCGGAGGGGAGCGTGCCGTCGTGATCTTCAAAGCGGTACGGGACGGAGCGCCGTACCCCGACCATCACACGACACTCAAGAGATGGGCCGAGATCCCGCCCCGCCCCATCCGGCTGGCCGATCTCATCACCACCAAGCGTGAGCTGGCCCTGGACAAGCTGCTGGCCGAGGACTCGACGTTCTACGGCGACCTGTTCCCGCACGTCGTCGAGTGGCACGGCGGTCTCTATCTGGAGGACGGTCTGCACCGCGCGCTACGGGCCGCGCTGCAGCAACGCAACCAGATCCACGCGAGAGTGCTCGTCATCGACAACTAACACCGCTAGTTTATTGGTATGGCCGTCGTCTCCCCGCTCGATCTCCTCGACCTGGACGCTCTGCTGACCGACGAGGAGCGCGACGTCCGCGCGCTCGCCCGCCGGGTCGTGGACGACCGGGTCCGCCCCTACGTCGCCGACTGGTACGAGCGCGGCGAGGTCCCCGTCCGCGACCTGTCCCTCGAGTTCGGCAAGCTGGGCCTGCTCGGCATGCACCTCACCGGCTACGGCTGCGCCGGCGCGTCCGCGGTCGCGTACGGGCTGGCGTGCATGGAGCTGGAGGCCGCCGATTCGGGCGTGCGCTCGCTCGTCTCCGTGCAGGGCTCGCTCGCGATGTACGCCATCTGGAAGTACGGCAGCGAGGAGCAGAAGCAGCGCTGGCTGCCCGGCATGGCCGCCGGGGAGCTGATCGGCTGCTTCGGGCTGACCGAGCCGGACCACGGCTCCGACCCGGCGAACATGGCGACCCGCGCCCGGCGCGACGGCGACGACTGGGTGCTGACCGGCGGCAAGATGTGGATCACCAACGCCCCGGTCGCCGACGTGGCGGTGATCTGGGCCCGCACCGACGAGGGCGTGGCCGGGTTCGCCGTGCCGACCTCGACCGAGGGTTTCAGCGCCCGCGAGGTCAAGCTCAAGCTGTCGCTGCGGGCCTCGGCCACCGGCGAGATCACCCTCGACGACGTCCGGGTGCCCGACTCGGCCCGGTTGCCCACCGCGCGCGGCCTCAAGGCTCCGCTGTCCTGCCTCACCGAGGCCCGGTTCGGCATCGTCTGGGGCGCGCTGGGTGCGGCCCGCGACTGCCTGGAGACCGCAATCGCGTACGCGGGCACCCGCGAGCAGTTCGGCCGCCCGATCGCGGGTTTCCAGCTCACCCAGGCGAAGTTGGCAGACATGACCCTCGAGCTGCAGAAGGGCTATCTGCTGGCGCTGCACCTGGGCCGCCGGCACGACTCGGTCGGGCTGCGTCCCGAGCAGGTCAGCGTGGGCAAACTCAACAACGTCCGGGAAGCCATCAAGATCGCCCGGCAGTGCCGCACGATCCTCGGCGCCAACGGCATCAGCGGCGAGTATCCGGTGCTCAGGCACGCCAACAACCTCGAAAGTGTGCTCACGTACGAGGGAACCTCGGAGATCCACCAGCTGGTCATCGGGCAGAAATTGACGGGGCTGAGCGCCTTCGCCGGCTGACCGGGTGCGAGTGTCGTACCCCTTCCGTACCGTTGACCGCAGAAGGAGGGGGTGAGCACCGATGGCAAGTTCGCGTGACGTCGACGAGCCGACCCGGGAGTATCCCGAGGTCGACGACCAGGTAGCGACCCGCCCCGCACCATCCGTGGATGATCCGGCCCCGACCGCGGAGCCCAAGCCGGGTCTCGGCGGGTTCGCCCGCGTCCTCATCTTCACCGGAGTGGTCTTCGCGCTGATCGTGGCCATGTGCCTCGGGCTGCGCGCGATCAACGTCCTGCCCAGCTTCGACAACCCGTTCTCCGACAAGACCACCGACCGCAGCCAGCCGGTGCTGCTGCAGTCGATGCGGGACCTGAGCCGCTACGTCGCGGCCGACGGCACCTTCCAGGTCATCGTCGACCTCCAGGAGAACAAGGAGAACATCCCCGAGTTCCTGGTCAACAAGCGCACGCTGTTCGTGGGCTCGGGCACGGTCGAGGAGTACGTGGACTTCGGCACGCTCACCGAGGGCGCGCTCAAGGTCAACAACGCGGACAAGTCGGTGCGGATCGAGCTGCCCGCGCCGCAGCAGGGCCAGGCCGCCCTCGACATGGAGCGCAGCTACGTGGTCGCGGAGGAACGCGGCCTGCTCAACCGCATCGGTGGCGCGTTCAGCAACGATCCGAACCAGCAGCAGCGCGTCTATCAGCTCGCCCAGCAGCGGATCACCGAGGCGGCGCGCAGCAGCGGGCTCGATCAGCGGGCCCGCGACAACACCGAGAAGATGCTCACCGGCCTGCTCGCCAGCCTGGGCTACACCTCGGTGACGGTCACCTTCGCCACTCCCTGACGCAAAGAGGCGGCGCCCCTTCCCGACCGTGGGAAGGGGCGCCGCGCTGCGGCTGAGGTCACTCGTTGGGGAGCAGGACCCAGAGGATCAGGTAGATCAGGAACTGCGGGCCGGGCAGCAGGCAGGACACGACGAAGATCAGCCGCATCACTCCGGAGGACACCCCGAACCGGCGGGCCAGGGCGGAACAGACGCCGGCGATCCATCGGTCGTCGCGGGGCCGGGCAAGTCGGCGGGTCACGTCACTCACTCCTCATCGGTGGTGGTCGCAGCCGAGCGCCGCAACCACTGTCAACGGTATGGACCAGCCGCCACTTCGCCCTCGGTCCCGAGGTGGAGAAGGGCGCTCACATTCCCGTAAGGGCTACCCGTACCCGTCGTGAGGCCGCTGTTAACATCTGGGCAATCTCGCCCCCACACACCGCGTGCACGGGCGTCCGAGGTGGGAGGGATGTCTCGGTGACGCTCGCCGTCCTGTGCGGGAGCACCGGTAACGACCTCGGTCCGGGGGCCGCCCGCCGGCTCGCCGACGAGCTGACCGCGGCGCTGGCCGCCGCGGGGTCCACGACCGTCGTTCCGGTGGATGGTCTCGACGTCGCGGATCAGCTGCGCGAGGTCGCCCGGATCGCCGCCGGCGCCGCCGAGCCGCTGCTGCTCTGCGCCGACAACCTGGTGGCCCATCCCAGTCTGCTGCGCACCCTGGCCACCGAGCCGGCCGGCCGCAGCACCGCGCTGGTGGTCGCCGAAGACGGTGGTGATCTGCGCGAGGAGCGCGGCCGCCTGGTGTTCGCCACTGACGGTACGACCCGCTTCCTGGGCGCGATCAGCATCGCCCCGGCCGACCTGCCGATCCTGGCGGCCGCCGCGTCGCGGGCGGCCGGCCACTCGGTTCAGCCGTCGCCCGCGAACGATGCCGGTGAGGGCGCGGCCACCGCGACCGCTCAGCGCGACGCCATCGACGTGCTGCTGCGCGCTCTGCTGGAGGCAGGGCTGGTGCCCATCGCCACCCGGGTGCGGCTGCTGCACGCCGAGCGGGTGCACACCGAGGCCGGTCTCGTCAGCGCCCGGGCCGCTGTCGCCGCGGTGGACGAGGACGCCGCGTTGCTGCGGCTGGCCGTCAAGGAGAAGGACGACTTCTTCACCACGTACGCGGTGAGTACCTGGTCCCCGAGCGTCACCAAGCTGTGCGCCCGCCTCGGCCTGACCCCGAGCGGCGTCACCGCCGTGTCCGTCGTCTTCGCCGTGGCCGCCGCCCTCGCCTTCTGGGAGGGTTCGCGGCCCGCGCTGATCGCCGGGGCGGTCCTGCTCTACCTCGGCTTCGTCCTGGACTGTGTGGACGGACAACTGGCCCGCTACACCCGCACGTTCGGCGCGTTCGGCGGCTGGCTCGACACCATGGCCGACCGCGCCAAGGAGTACGCGGTCTACGCCGGTCTCGCCGCCGGTGCGGAACGGGCCGGCCTGCCGTACGCGTGGCCGCTCGCGATCACCGCCATCGTGTTGCAGACGGTCCGCCACATGACCGACACCTGGTACGGCGCCCTGCACGACGAAGCCGCCGCCCGGCAGTCCGTCGGCACCGCCGGCAACAGTGACGCCGGCGGTGGCGTGGGAGCACGGCTGAGCCGGGCCTCGAACCGGGTCCAGGCGGACACCGGCTCGGCGGCGTACTGGCTCAAGCGGATCGTGGTCTTCCCGATCGGGGAGCGCTGGGCTCTGATCGCCGTGCTCGCCGCGGTGAGCAACGGGCGGGTGGCCCTGGCTGCCGTGGTGGGCTGGGGACTGCTCGCTGCCGCGTACACGTTGGGTCTGCGCTCTTTGCGCTCGATCTCGATGCGCGTCGGCGTGCTGGACACGGTTGACACGTCGCGGCACCGCGACGACGGCCTGCTCGTCCGTGCGGTGCTGAGCGCGGCGAAGGTCAAGGCCCCGCTGGTCTGCACTGTCGTGGCGGCCCTGGCGGCGCTGGGACTGGTGATCGGGCTGCTGACCGGCGGCGTGCCGGGCGGCAGCGAGTCGGGCTTCTGGACCTCCGGCGACCTCAGGGTGGACCTGGTCCGGGCCGGCGACGCCTCGATCTGGCTTGTTGTGGTCACGCTGCTGGTGCTCGCCGCCGGGCTGGCCGCCCGGGCGCGGCACGACGGCCCGCTGGACTGGCTGATCCCGGCCGGGCTGCGCGCGGCCGAATACCTCATGGTCGTCGCGGTCGGCCTGATCTGTGCCGTGCCGACGCCCATTGTTTACCTGCTGTTGTTCGTCCTGGCACTGGATCACTACGACCTGACCGCCCGGATGGAGAAGGGTGCGCCCGACGCCACTGCGGCGAGGGCGTGGCTCGGCTGGGACGGCCGGGTCGTCGTGCTGGTGCTGAGTGCACTGTTCGGGGTCGCCACGGTCGGGGAGCTGCTGCTCGCCGTCGTCATGGGCGGCTCGTTCCTCGCGGGTGCGGTTCGTGACTGGCGCTCCGGAGGTAAGCGATGACCCTGCTCAGCGTGGTCCTGCCCGTGTACAAGGTGCAGGGCTACCTGCGCCAGTGCCTGGACTCCCTGCTGGAGCAGCCGTTCACCGACATCGAGATCGTGGCCGTCGACGACTGCTCGCCGGACCACAGCGGCGCCATCCTGGCCGAATACGCCGCGCGTGACTCCCGGGTCAAGGTCGTCACCGCGCCCGAGAACGTCGGCCTGGGCCGGGCCCGCAACCTCGGTCTCGACCACGCGACCGGCGACTACGTCTGGTTCCTGGACAGCGACGACTGGCTGGCCCAGGGCGCGCTCACCGCGATCGCCGACCGGCTCGCCGACACCGATCCCGACGTGCTGATCTTCGGTTTCGACCGGGTGCACTGGGACGGCCGGGTGGTGGTCGCCGGCGCCGCGAAGGTGCTGGCCGAGGCGCCGGAGACGTTCACCGTGGCGGAGTGGCCGCGGGTGCTCAACGTGCTGCACGTCGCCTGGAACAAGGTCGTCCGCCGGGACCTGCTGGTCAAGCTCGACTTCCGCTTCGAGCAGGGCTGGTACGAGGACGTCTCGTTCACGTACCCGGTGCTGGCCGCGGCCCAGCGGATCAGCGGCCTGCCGCGCACCTGCGTGCACTACCGGCAGCGCCGGACCGGGGCGATCACCCGGACCCTGGGAGATCGCCACTTCGAGATCTTCGACCACTGGGAGCACGCGTTCACCATGGTCGACTCCTTCTCGGCGCATCCGGAGGTGCTGCGGCCGGGTCTCTACAAGCGCATGCTCTGGCACTACCTCAGCGTGCTGCGCAACGCCGAGCGGGTGCGGCGGGGCTCGCGCCGGCGCTTCTTCGAGCGGATCGTCGAGCACGCCCGCAAGTACCGGCCCGCGGCGGGCTACGAGATCCCGGACGGACCGGAGGGGTTGCCGTACCGGCTCGTGGAGAAAGAGGCCTTCCTGCCGTTCCGGATCGCGGAGGGCGCGGCCCGCAAGGCCAAGAGGATGCGGCGGTTCAAGCGGGTCTCGATCCGCCGGGCCCGCAAGCTCGCCCGCAAGATCCGGGAAGGCGTGTACCGCGGCTACTACAAGCTCCAGCTGCGGCGGCCGGTGGACGACAAGCTCGCGCTGTACGCCGCGTACTGGTATCGCGGGGTGAGCTGCAACCCCGCGGCAATCGCCGCCAAGGCGGCGGAGCTCGCCCCGGACGTGCGCAACGTGTGGGTGGTCGGCCGGTCCCGGCTCAAATCCGTGCCGCCGGGCACCGATTACGTGGTCGCCGGCTCGCGGGAGTACTACCGCCTGCTGGCCCGGGCGCGCTGGCTGGTCAACAACGTCAACTGGCCGAACTGGGTGGTCAAGCGGCCCGGCACCACGCACGTGATGACCCACCACGGCACGCCGCTGAAGATGATGGGCATGGACCAGGCCGATCACCCGGCCGCGGCCAAGGACCAGGACTTCCGGGCGCAGATGCGCCGGGCGGACCGCTGGGACTTCAGCATCACGGCGAACGCGCACACGACGGTCGCCTGGGAGCGGGCGTACCCCTGCCGGTACGAGACGCTCGAGGTCGGCTACCCGCGCAACGACCGGCTGGCGCTGGCGACACCGGCGGAGGCGGCCGCTGTGCGGGAGCAGCTGGGGATCGCGCCGGGCGAGCGGGTCGTGCTCTACACGCCGACGCATCGGGAGTGGCTGCCGCCCGGTCAGCAGGTGCTCGACATCGACGCGTTCGCCGACCGGCTGGGACCGGACACGGTGCTGCTCGTACGGGCCCACTACTTCCACGTCACCGCGGCTCAGCGGACCGAGGCACGGCGGGGGCGGATCCTGGACGTGTCCGCGTACCCGGTGGTCGAGGACCTTTATCTGGCCGCCGACGTGCTGATCACCGATTACTCGTCGGCGATGTTCGATTTCGCCGTGCTCGACCGGCCGGTGGTGATCTTCGCGCCGGACTGGCCGGCCTACCGTGAACTGCGCGGCACGTATTTCGACCTGATGGAACTTCCGCCGGGTGCGGTGGCGACGACCTTCGCCGAACTGGTCGAGGTCTTCCGCGGCGGTGCCTACGAGGACGCCACCGCGGGCGAGCGGCGGGCCCGGTTCCGGGAGCGGTTCTGCTCTCTCGACGACGGCGGAGCGGCCGAACGGGTCGTGCGCCGGGTGTTACTGGCCGGTACCGGTAAGTAAATCTTCCGGTCCGGAACATCCGGTCCTTCCCGCCGCGACGGGGCTCTGAGTACTGCGACCTGCACAGACGATGCAATTAGTCGATCTTGTGAACCCGATGAACGGGTGACGATCCGGTGACTGTCGGCAAATGGCACGTTCACCCGATGGCAGGCATCGATGGCTGTAGTCACGCTAAGCCATCGTCGCAGCTCAAACGCAGGAGGTTGACGGTGTCCACCGTCGCGCTCAAGGACGTCACCAAGGTCTGGCCGGACGGTACGGTCGCGGTCGACCGCGTCAGCCTCGACGTCGAGGACGGTGAGTTCATGGTCCTGCTCGGGCCGTCCGGGTGCGGCAAGTCCACCGTCCTGCGCATGATCGCCGGCCTGGAGGACCCCTCGGCCGGCGCCATCCTGCTCAACGGCGAACCGGTCATGGACCTGGCGCCGCGCGACCGGCGGATCGCCATGGTCTTCCAGGACTTCGCGCTCTATCCGCACATGACCGTCGGCGACAACATCGGCTTCCCGCTCAAGCTCTCCGGCATCGAGCCCGGGCCGCGCGGTGAGCGGATCGGCGACGTGGCCAGCGCGCTGGGCATCGGCGACGTGCTGGCCCGCAAGCCCGGTCAGCTCTCCGGCGGCCAGCGCCAGCGGGTCGCGATGGGCCGGGCCATCGTGCGCCGCCCGGGGCTGTTCCTGATGGACGAGCCGCTGTCCAACCTCGACAGCGGCCTGCGCGCGGAGCTGCGCGCCGAGATCACCAGCCTGACCCGCGAGCTGGGCGTCACCACCATGTACGTCACCCACGACCAGGCCGAGGCGCTGACCATGGCCGACCGGGTGGCGATCATGCGCAAGGGCGTACTGCAGGACCTGGGCACCCCGACCGAGGTGTACGGCCGCCCGGCCACCCTCTACGTCGCCGCCTTCCTGGGCGCGCCCCGGATGAACCTGCTCGAGGCGTCGGTCTACGTGCACCTGGACCGCTACATCGCCCTGAACCTCGGGGAGCAGGCCCTCTACCTGCCGTGGAACGACATCCGGGCGCGGGCGATCTCGCACTACCACGGTGAGCGCATCGTCGTCGGCATGCGGGCCGAGGCGCTCACCCCGGTCGCCCCGGACACCCCGGGCGACGTGCTGCAGGGACGCATCCGCTACCTCGAGCACCACGGGCACGAGTCGCTGGCCTTCCTGGACATCGGGGCGACCGCGGTGGTCGTCGACGAGCTGGGCAAGGCGGTCACCGAGACCGACTCCGAGACCGGCGTGGTGCGGCGGATCGGGGGAGCGCTGCAGCGGCTCACCGGGCGTACGGACAAGGCCGTGCTGGAGCGGGAGGAGGCCGAGAAGGCCTCGGTGCTCAGCGACCCGGGCCGGCACCACCGGCGGCCCGCGGAGCTGGCTGTGCGGCTGGCGCCGTACCCGGCCGTGTCGCCGGGGCATCCGCTGGCGATCAACGTACGGATGGACGCCCTGCACTTCTTCGACGAGCGCGGCGATCGCATCGATGTCGGTTGGCGCTGAAAACCCCTCTCGCTTCTCTTGACCGGATGGCCTATCGTCCCGCCTACGTCGGTGCGATGGCGTATCGACGTCGTTGAGGCGAGGAGGGGACGGACGTGGCCAACGGATCCGGACTTCTGGTGATCGAACGCATCCTGCGCGACAGACAGGGCATCTGGCAGCAGGTGGTGGAGGACCGGTCCCTCAACCGCCTGACCGGTCAGATGCTGCTCAGCTCGGTGGTGGCCCTGGCCTGCTACGGCGCGGTCCTCGGCTCGTTCCACAGCGTGCTGATGGCCCTCACCTCGGCGGTGAAGCTGCCGCTGCTCTTCCTGGTCACGCTGGCCATCTGCCTGCCCACCCTCTACCTGTTCAACCTGGTCTTCGGGGCCCGGCTCTCGGTGCGGCAGTCGCTGGCGCTGGTCATGGTGGCGCTGACGGTCACCGCGATGCTGGCCGTGGCGTTCGCCCCGATCGCGCTGTTCTTCCTGATCACCGCGCCCGACTACGGGTTCTTCAAGCTGCTCAACGTGGCCATCCTGGCGCTGTCGGCCCTGGTCGGGCTGCGCTTCCTGACCGGCGGCATGCGGGTGCTCAACGAGAACGGCCTGCTGGCGCCGGAGAAGCCCGCGGTGCAGCAGGCGACGCCGGCCGAGGCCCCGGCCGGTCCCGCGCTCGCGCCGGCCGGCGCGACGGCCACCACGCCGGCCAACGGCAGCGGCGGGACCGCGACGCTCACCGCTCCGGCGCCGGCACCCGTACAGGCGGCTCCCGTGGTGCCGCCGGGCTACATGCTGACTCCGATCTCGCACCACCCGCGCCCGGTCCGGCCGCCGAAGGAGAGCCAGCCGACGCCGCCGAGCATGACCCTGCTGTACGTCTGGATCCTGCTCTTCGGCTTCGTCGGCACCCAGCTGGCGTGGACCCTGCGGCCGTTCTTCGGTAGCCCGGGAATGAAGTTCAGCCTGTACCGGGACATCGACGGCAACTTCTACGCCGAGATCCTGCGGACCCTGTCGAATCTGTTCTGATCTATTACCGGTTCCTTGACTGCCACGGAGGCGGTACGCAGCGTAGGCTGATCGGCGGTGGAAGAGACTGTCGACCAGCATGTGCTGCGTCCGGCTCCGGACAGGGAGTCGCCGGACGCCACCCCCGTGCACTCTCCGGCCGGTGGGTCGACCCTGCTGGACCGCAAGTTCGGGCGCGACGAGATCACCGTGGTCCGCCACGAGGTCACCGCGCGGCTGGACACCGGGTTGCTCGCCGACCGGCTGCACGGCTTCGTCCTCGCGATCAACGAGGTGATCACCAACGCCGTGCTGCACGCCGGTGGTCAGGGTCGCATCGTGCTGTCGGTCACGGCGACGACGGTGTGCTGCACGGTGACCGACTCGGGGCCGGGCATCCCGGAGCAGTTCCGCCGGCCGCCGAACGTGCCCGAGGCGTTCGAGGTGGGCGGCCGGGGCATCTGGCTGGCGCACCAACTGTGCGACGAAGTGACGATGGCGACCGGCCCAATTGGCACGACTATCGAACTGTGCGTACACCTGCCTGGCCGCAATACCCTGTCTGGCCTGGTCAACGAGGGCGCGACAGCCGGCTGAACGCTGAATGAAACGCCGTGGAAATGTGATCGAGGGCATTGAGGCGTGTCGGCCATCCGGGGCGACTACATTGGGCCAGTGCTTGGACTACCTCCTCATGTGACGGCGTGCCTCTTCGACCTTGACGGCGTGCTCACGCAGACCGCCCTGGTGCATAACGCGGCGTGGAAACAGACCTTCGACGCGTTTCTCCAGACCTGGTCCCGGCACCATGGACAACCGTTTGTACCGTTCGACCCGGGCGCCGACTACCACCAGTACGTCGACGGCCGGCAACGTGCGGACGGGGTTCGCACGTTCCTCGCCTCGCGGGGCATCACCCTGCCCGAAGGCACGCCCGACGACGGTCCCGACGCGGAGACCGTCAACGGCATCGGCAACCGCAAGAACATCCTGGTCCTGCAGAAGATCCAGGAAGGCGCCGTACAGGTCTACCCCGGCTCGGTCGACTACCTGCACGCGGCCAAGGCCGCCGGGTTGCGCCGCGCCGTCGTGTCGGCCAGTGCCAACTGTGCCGACGTCTTGCGGGCGGCCGGCATCGCGGAGCTGCTCGAGGTGCGCGTGGACGGCGTCACCGCCCGCGAGCAACACTTGCCGGGCAAGCCGGCCCCGGACACGTTCCTGGCCGGCGCGAAACTGCTCGGGGTGGCCCCCGAGCAGTGCGCGGTGTTCGAGGACGCTCTGGCCGGCGTGGCCGCCGGCAAGGCCGGCGGTTTCGGCATCGTGATCGGCGTGGACCGGGCCGGCCAGGCCGACGCACTGCGCGAGCACGGCGCCGACATCGTCGTGCAGGATCTCGCCGAGCTCCTCAAGTAATTCCCCTTACAGACTTTCTCCTTTCTCAGTTGCGAGAGGCACCACCGTGATCCGTGAACGGGCCTACCCCGTCGATCCCTGGCACATCAGGGAGACCCGGCTGGACCTGGATGTGCTGGCTCAGTCCGAGTCGGTCTTCGCCCTGGCCAACGGCCACATCGGCATCCGGGGAAACCTGGACGAGGGCGAGCCGCACGGCCTGCCCGGCACCTACCTCAACTCGTTCTACGAGCTGCGGCCGCTGCCGTACGCCGAGGCGGGCTACGGGTTCCCCGAGTCGGGCCAGACGATGGTCAACGTCACCAACGCCAAGCTCATGCGGCTGCTCGTCGACGACGAGCCGTTCGACGTGCGCTACGGCGAGCTGCGCTCCCATGAGCGTTCGCTGGACCTGCGCGCGGGCACGCTCGAGCGGATCGTGGAGTGGGTCTCACCCTCCGGTCAGGCGATCCGCGTGCGCACCGTACGCATGGTGTCGTTCACCCACCGCGCCATCGTCGCCTTCCTGTACGAGGTGGAGCCGCTCGACGCCTCCGCCCGGCTGATCCTGCAGTCCGAGCTGGTGGCCAACGAGCAGCTCCCGGCGACCAGCAAGGACCCGCGGGTGGCGGCGGTGCTGGACCACCCGCTGCAGGCCGAGGAGATGCTGGAGCAGCGCACCGGCGGCCTGCTCGTGCACCGCACCAAGGCCAGTGACCTGCGGATGGCCGCGGCGATGGAGCACGTGGTGGAGACGCCGGGCAAGCACGCGGTGACCACCGAGGGCCACCCGGACTGGCTGCGCACCACGGTGGCCTGCAAGCTGGAGCCGGGCCAGAAGCTGCGGGTCGTCAAGATCGCCGCGTACGGCTGGTCGAGCAACCGCTCGCTGCCCGCGGTGCGCGACCAGGTCGGCGCGGCCCTGGCCAGCGCCCGGCTGGATGGCTGGGAGGGCCTGGTCGAGGCGCAGCGGGAATACCTGGACGCGTTCTGGGACCACTCCGACGTCAAGGTCGAGGGCGACCCGGAGGTGCAGCAGGCCGTCCGCTTCGGCCTGTTCCACACGTTGCAGGCCGGCGCCCGGGCCGAGCAACGACCGATCGGCTCCAAGGGCCTCAGCGGCCCCGGATACGACGGTCACACGTTCTGGGACGCCGAGACCTTCGTGCTGCCCGCCCTGACGTACACGCAGCCGGCCGCCGCGGCGGACGTGCTGCGCTGGCGGCACTCCACTCTGGATCTTGCCCGGGAGCGCGCGCAGACCCTCGGCCTGCAGGGCGCGGCCTTCCCGTGGCGCACGATCCGCGGGCAGGAGTGCTCGGCGTACTGGCCGGCCGGCACCGCCGGGTTCCACATCGGAGCCGACATCGCCGACGCCGTGCGGCGCTACGTCTCGGCGACCGGCGACTTGGACTTCGAGCGCGACTACGGCCTGGAGCTGCTCGTCGAGACCGCCCGGCTGTGGCGCTCGCTCGGGCACCACGACCGGCACGGCCGCTTCCACATCGACGGCGTCACCGGCCCGGACGAGTACACGGCCGTGGTCGACGACAACGTCTACACCAACCTGATGGCGCAGCAGAACCTGTTCGCCGCGGCGGACGCGGCCAAGCGGCACCCGGAGCTCGCCCGCAAGCTGGGCGTGGACGACGAGGAGTCGGCGTCGTGGCGGGACGCGGCGGCTTCCGTGCACATCCCGTACGACCGGGAGCTCGGCGTGCACCAGCAGTCGGAGGGCTTCACCCGGCTGGCGGAGTGGGACTTCGAGAACACCCCGCCGGAGGCGTACCCGCTGCTGCTGAACTACCCGTACTTCGACCTGTACCGCAAGCAGGTGGTCAAGCAGGCCGATCTGGTCATGGCGATGTACCTGCGAGGTGATGCCTTCACCCCCGAGGAGAAGGCCCGCAACTTCGCGTACTACGACGCCCGTACCGTGCGGGACTCGTCGCTGTCGGCCTGCATCCAGGCCGTCATGGCCGCCGAGGTGGGCTTCCTGGAGCTGGCCCACGACTATCTGGGCGAGGCCGCCCTGATGGACCTGCACGACCTGCACCAGAACGCCCGGGACGGCGTGCACGTGGCGTCCCTGGCCGGTTCCTGGATCGCCCTGGTGGCGGGCCTGGGCGGCATGCGTGACTTCAACGGGCAGCTGTCCTTCGCGCCCCGGCTGCCCAGCCGGATCAACGCGCTGGAGTTCTCGCTGCTCTGGCGCGGCCTGCGGCTGCGGGTGGAGGTCACGGCCGACGAGGTGACCTACTCGCTGCGCAACGGCGGTGGTTCGGCGCGTCTGGACCTGCTGCACCACGGCAAAGAGGTCACCATCACCCAGGTGAAGCCGGTCGTGCTGCCGATCCCGCCGGCGCCGCCGACGGGACCCGCGCCCAGCCAGCCGGCCGGTCGCGCCCCGGTGCGCCGGGCCACCGGGGTCTGATTCCGCAACGAAGAAGCCCCCGTCCTCCGCGAGGAGGACGGGGGCTTCTCTGCGCTTGCCGCGCTAAAGCATCGAGACGTGTACGTGGTCCGTGTGATCACTGGGACCGTGGTACGACTTCCAGCCCGTGGCCGGGAACCAGATCTGTTTGTTCCAGATGACGTAGAGGATGCCGAGCCGGTCGGCGTTACGCACCAGGAAGGCCATCAGGTTGTTGCCGTACTCCCGGGTGTCCTGGTTGTGCCAGGGTGCGAAGCCGCTCTTCTGCAGGGACCAGTCGCAGGCGCGGCCCTTGGGATGCTCGAACGGGCCGCCGTTGCGGTGACAACCGACGAACCGGTTGAACTTGGCCTTCTTCACTTCCTTGTACATGTGGAAGGTCCGCGCGGTGATGCAGCCGCCCGTGGTGGGGTCGTCGACGTTGCAGGACTCCGGGCCGAACTCGCCGTCGGAGTTGCGGGGTGCGGGGGCGGCGACCCGGGACTTGGCGACCACGAAGCCACCCGTCACCGACTTGCCGCCGACCTGGGCCAGCGCCTTCTCCGCCGACTCCTTCTGCTTCTCCATCAGCGCGAGGTTCTGCTTCTGCGCCTTGACCTCCTGGTCCAGGCGCGTCTTGTTGGCGGTCACCTCGTCGATGGCCTGGTCCAGCTCGCGCAGCTTGCCGTCGTTGAGGGCGTTGATCTCCTCCAGGGAGACCGCCTTCTTGAGGAAGCCGTCCGGGCTGGTGGTGTTGAGCAGGAAGCCCATGGTCGAGATGCCGCCGGTGCGGTACTGCTGAGCGGCGACCGCGCCCACCTCGGGCAGCAGCAGGTCGCGCTTCGCCTCGGCGTTCTTGACCTTGAGGGCGAGACCGAGCTGGGTCTTGGTCGACTTGGCGACCGCCGCCTTCGCCGTCAGATAGCGCCGGCCGGTGGAGTCCAGCACGTCGTTCAGCAGCGGGTTGTCGTCGCCGTCGTCGGCGGTGGAGTTGGTGCCGTCCGGACCGGCGTTCGCCGGGGATGCGGGCACGAGCATCATCGTGACCGCGGCGAGCGGTGCCAGGGCGAGGATCAGCCACCGGCGGGGTCTTGCCGTCATTCAGAATCCTTCCGCGTGACCACCGGCCGGGTTAGCTGACGGGTTCGGGACGGAAGCGATCCCTACCACTGACTCGTGGATTCACCCCGGTAGTTCTGTGGTTCCCCGGCTCATCTTGCGACGATTAGATGGTGGGCTGCCGGCGCCTTGGGGGCAGCGCCTTCTGGCAGTGACCGGCGGCCAGCTTACCTGACAACGGCCGAACTGACAGCGCTGCCGCGAACGGTAAAAGGGTTACCGGGCAACGACTTTCCGTCACCGCTCGATGGAATGACGCAGGTCATAGCCCGTAACGACGCATTAATGTGAGTCGTTGCATTCTTTCCGGCAACTGCTCACCATCAGTGCACGATCCATTGCGCACCGTGTGACGACTGTCGATTCCTAGCATTGATGGGTAGTGTTCGTCACGGTCTCAGCGCAGACCGCCGCCTAATCGCCGCACGGCGAGCCGGGGAACCACTTGAGTAATGGGGTGAATCCGATCCGCGCACCCCCGCGCGATCGGTAGGGATCGCTTCCGTCCCGAACCCGTCAGCTAACTCGGTCGGCGGCCGACGGAAGGAATGTTCGTGAGGCTCAACCCTGTCCGCCGGCGATTAGCGACCGTGCTCGCGGTCCTCGTCGCCACCTCGGGGCTGGCGCTCGCCGCCCCGACCTCCGCCACCGCCGCACCCCGCCCCTTCGCCGCGCCGGGCGACTCGGGCGACGACGGCGAGGGCGGTTCGAAGTCCCTCATCAAGCAGCTCGAGGCGGCGTCCAAGGGCTTCGTCGAGGCCAAGGAGGCACTGGACCGCTCCAAGAAGCGCCAGCAGCAGCTGACCGCCAAGCTCAAGGAGCTCGACACCCAGCTCGGCCCCAAGCAGGCGGCGCTGGACGAGATCGTCCAGCGGGCGTACCGCACCGGGCGGCTCGGGCCGATGTCGGCGATGATCACCGCCGATTCCACCGGCAGCATGCTGGACCGGGCGCAGACCCTGGAGACCATCGCCGTCAAGCAGGACCGTGCGGTGCGCGACCTGAAGGACAGCCGGGACCAGCAGGCGCAGGCCAAGACGGCGATCGACACCGCCGTCCGCGAGCAGCAGCGCCAGCTCACCGTCATGGCCAAGCGCAAGAACCAGGCCGAGGACGCGCTCAAGGCCGCCAACGCCGCCAGCGCGGCCGACGGTGGGTCCACCAGTTCGTCGTCCGGCGGCGGTTCCTCCAGTGACGGCGGCAGCAGTGCGCTGGCCGCGGCCGCGCCACGCAACTCGGACGGCTCCTTGCCGAGCGAGTCCTGCAGCGCCAACGACCCGACCACCTCGGGATGCATCACGCCGCGCACCCTGCACGCGATGAACGAAGCGAAGAAGGACGGTTTCACCCGCTTCGTCGCCTGCTTCCGCCAGCAGAACAGCGGTGAGCATCCGAAGGGCCGGGCCTGTGACTTCGCCGCCGACAAGGGTGGCTTCGGCGGCGACGCGACCGGGGCCAGCCGGGACTACGGCAACCGGCTGGCGAACTACTTCATCAACAACGCCGGCCGGCTGGGTGTGCTCTATGTCATCTGGTTCCGGCGGATCTGGCTGCCCAGCAGTGGCTGGAAGTCGTACTCGGGCGCCGGTGGCGACCCGAGCAGCGACCACACCAACCACGTGCACCTGTCGATGCGCTGACCTGATGCGCTGATCACGGGAGTGCGGGGCCTACCGCTTGACGTAGGCCTCGTACTCCTTCAGCACGTCATCGGTCGGGCCGTCGGCGCGGATCAGGCCCGACTCCAGCCAGATGGCCCGCTCGCAGGTGTCGCGGATCGACTGCTCGCTGTGGCTCACCAGGAACACGGTGCCGGCCTGCGCGCGCAGATCCCGGACCCGCTGCTCACTGCGCCGGCGGAACTTCGCGTCGCCGGTGGCCAGCGCCTCGTCGATGAGCAGCACGTCGTGCTGCTTGGCGGCCGCGATGGCGAACCGCAGCCGGGCCCCCATGCCGGACGAGTACGTCCGCATCGGCAGCGAGCTGAAGTCACCGCGTTCGTTGATGCCGGAGAAGTCGATGATGTCCTTGGTCTTGCTCTTGACCTCGGCCGGGGACATGCCCATGGCCAGGCAGCCCAGGACCACGTTGCGCTCACCCGGCAGGTCGTTCATCAGGGCCGCGCTGACGCCGAGCAGGGACGGCTGGCCGGCCGCGTAGATCGCACCGCGCTCGACCGGCAGCAGCCCGGCGATCGCCCGCAGCAGCGTGGACTTGCCTGAGCCGTTGGTGCCGATCAGGCCGACGGCCTCACCCTTGTACGCGACGAAGCTCACACCCTTGATGGCGTGCACCTCACGCATGGTCGCCGGCTTGGTGCCGGTGACGAGCCGCTTGAAGCTGGCGAGCGGGCTGCCGGTGCCCGGGGTCGCCGACTGCTGGATCCGATAGACCACGTGGGCGTCGTCGACGATGACCGTCGGATCGCGCCGGTCGCCGCCGGTCATGTTGTCAGCCACGGCCGTAGCCCTTCTCTCCGCGCCAGAAGTAGACGTAACCCCCGAGACCCACCACGAACGTCCAGGCGAGCGCCTCCAGCCACATCACCGTGGGACTCGCCGCGAGCGGCACGTCCTCCATCAGCGCGTGCCGCATGAGGTCGATGAACACCAGCATCGGGTTCGCCTCCACCAGGGTCAGTTTCCAGCCGCTGAGGTGGTCGGTGAAGCGGGTGACCGGGTAGAGCACGGCCGACAGGTAGAGCCACATCCGCATGACGAACGGGATGAGGTTCCGGACGTCCGGGATCTTGCTGCCCAGCCGGGCGCCGGCCAGGGCCAGGCCGGCGTTGAACACGGCCTGGAGCAGGAAGATCGGCACGATGAGCAGCCACTCCAGGGTGATCGGCTCACCGAAGCCGACCACGATGACCATCAGCACGGCCAGCGAGGCGAGCGTGTTGCGGACCTCGACCATGGTGATGGCCAGGGGCAGGCTGCCTCTCGGGAAGTGCAGTGCCCGGATCAGCCCGAGGTTGCCGGTGATCGCCTGGATGCCCGCCGACACCGTGGACTGGGTGAAGCCGAAGATGAACACGCCGGTGCACAGGTACGCGACGAAGTTGTCGACGCCGCTCTTCGTGTTCAGGATCACGCCGAAGATCAAGTAGTAGACAGCCGCGTTGATCAGCGGCGTCAGCACCTGCCAGAAGACACCGAGCCGGGTCTTGCCGAGCGACGAGGCAACCTTGGCGTTGGCGTACGACGCGATGAAGTGCCGGTACGCCCAGAGCTGACGCGTGTACTCAGGCAGGGAAGGCAGCTTCCCGGCGGCGCTGAGCCCGTGTTTACGGGCCAGCTCCTTGAGCGTCAGGCCGGTCTCGGAATCGGCGACCGCCGTCTGAGGCATGGGGCGCTCCGATCTGGTCGGTCCGCTGGGGATGGGGGACCTGGATGACTTGCGCGGGAACACACTAAACAGTGTGCCGCGATGGAACGGCGTCGTATCGACGTCAGCCCCGAAAGTAGCCGAACTAGCGCCGGAACGCAACCGTTGCGTCCTGGCGTATAGTGCACTCGTGGTTACAGCGAAACGTGCACCCGCCGGAGCGGCGGTGCTCCGCGGGGACATCACCGCGGCCATCCGCAACGCGGTCATGAACGAGCTGGCCGAGGTCGGCTACGGGCGCCTGTCCATCGAGGCGGTGGCGCGCCGGGCCGGCGTCGGGAAGACCGCGATCTACCGCCGGTGGAGCAACAAGCTGGAGATGGTCCTCGAGATCGTCTCCGCCGTGGCGGAGCGTAGCGTGCCGATGCCCGACACCGGAAGCTTCTCCGGCGATCTGCAACTGCTCCTGTTCATCGTGAGCAGGGCCCTGCAGCACCGGATCGCGTCTCAGATCATCCCGGACCTGATGGCCGAGGCGGCCCGCAACCCCAAGATCGCCGAGACGCTGCAACGGGCGCTGCGCACCCACCAGCTGGCCGTCGGCGAGAAGATCGTGGGACAGGCCGTCGAGCGCGGCGAGCTGCCCCCCGGCACGAACGCCGACCTGGCCGTCGACATGATGCTGGGCCCGCTGTACTGGCGGCTGGCGGTCTCGCGCACCCCGATCGACGACGACTACCTCGAGAACCTCAGCAACGCCGTCCTGCGTGCGCTGCAGGAGACCCGCCCCGCGCACTGAGGTCATCGGCCCGCGACGGCGTTCCCCACCCGCAGCGGGAACGACGCCTCGATCCGCCAGCCGGCCGGGGCGCGTGGACCGTGGACCAGGCTTCCGCCGTACCGGGCGAGGTCCTCGGCCAGGCTGAGCAGGCCGAAGCCGCCGGCCTCCCGCCCGGGCCGAGATCGCGGCGGGTCCGGGGGCTCGCTGGTGATCCGCAGGATCAGCGTCCCCGCGCCGTGCTCGGTGCTGATGCTGAGCAGGGCGCCGGGTCCGTCGTGGCGCAGGGCGTTCGTCGCGGCCTCGCCGATCAACCGGTCGGCGACCGCGAGCACCGGCGGCGCCAGCACGTTCCGCAGGTCCGGTGGGTCTGCCGCCAGGCGCAGCCCTGCCGCGCCCAGGGTCTCCAGCCGCGCCGCCAGCCGGGTCGCCGGGTCCGGGTCGTCGGCGTCGGCCAGCGCGGCCCGGACCTCGGTCAACGCTTCCCGGCCGGCCCGCAGCACCACGTCCAGACGGTCCCGGGTGGCGTCGCCGAGCGGCGTGGTCGCCTTCAGCGCCTCGGTCTGGAGCAGCATCACGGTCACCGTTTGCGCGAGCGTGTCGTGCACCCGCCGGGCCAGGCGTTCCCGGTCCTCGGCGGCCGCGGTCGCCTGATCGGCGATCCGGCGTTCCAGCCGCAGGTGCTTCGCCTCCGCCCGCTGCCGTTCCGCCTCGGCGCGCTGGCGCAGGTGCTCGCTGCGTTCCACCCCGGCCAGCCACGCCACCGTCACGGTGACGAAGGCCATCAGCAGACCCTCGACCGGACCGTGCCGGACCGCGCTGGCGGCCGCCATGACCAGCCCGACCGCTGGGCACAGCACCCACCGGATCACCGGTGAGCGGTGGGTTGCCGCGGTGTAGAGCGCGATCGTGGCGGGGAAGAAGCCGACCGCGCGGGCCATCCCCAGCGTGGTGTGCGCGGCGGTCGCGCAGCCCACGACGATCAGCACCGCGGCCGGGAAACGCCGCCGCCAGACCAGCGGCAACAGCTGGGCCACCGCGAGCGGCGCCGAGACGATCGTGCCGGACAGCACGAAGAGCAGGGCGGTCGCCGCACCCAGGCCGAGATCCACCAGCGGCTGCCAATGCCCGCGCAGCCGGCCGGCCGTGATCCTGAACGCCATGCGACTGCTTACCATGGCCCGATGATCCGGCTTGCCGTCGTCGACGACCAGGCGCTGGTCCGGGAAGGGCTGAGCCTGATCCTGGGGGCCCAGCCGGATCTCGAGGTGGTCGCGGAGCTGCCGGACGGCACCGCCCTGCTGGAGCTGCTGGCCGGCGACCCGCTCACCGCCGACGTCATCCTGCTCGACCTCTATCTGCCCGGCGCGGACGGGGTACGGGTACTGGGTCAGGTGCGCGCCCGCCTGCCCGAGGTGCCGGCCAAAGTGCTGATGCTGACCACGGTCGGCCGGGCCTCGGACATCCAGCGGGCGCTGGCCGCCGGCGCCGACGGCTTCGTGCTCAAGGACGCCGGCGGCAGCGAGCTCGCCGCGGCCGTCCGCGGCGCGCACGCCGGGGTCACCGCGCTGAGTGCCTCGGCGGCCCAACTGCTCTGGCCCTCGGTCACCGCCGCGCCTCCGGCGGACACCGCGGCCCGGCTGAACACCCTGACCGGCCGCGAACGCGAGGTGCTCACCCTGCTCGGGCGGGGCCTGACCAACCAGGACATCGCCCGCGACCTGGCCCTCGCCGAACGCACGGTCAAGGCCCACGTGAGCAACCTGCTGGCCAAACTTTCGGTGACCAGCCGCACCCAGGCCGCCCTGCTCGCCCGGGACCTGTCCTAAGGACATAACCCGGCTACGTCCTTCGCCGGTTCCGGCGCGCCTCGCCCGCTGCGAAGCTGCCCGGATGCCCCACGACAAACGCGCGCGCCGGTTCCGCCGGCTCTGGCTCACCCTCGGCGTCGTCCTGCTGATCACCGCCGGGCTCTGGGTGGGCAACAGCTCGGCGCTGTGGGGTGGCGGGGACGGCCGCCCGCTGCTGCTGGCACACCGCGGGATCGCCCAGACCTTCCTGCTGGACGGGGTGAGGAACGACACCTGCACCGCCGGTCGCATCCACCCGCCGGACCACAGCTACATCGAGAACACCTTGCCGTCGATGCGTGCGGCGTTCGCCGCGGGCGCCGGCATGCTGGAGGTCGACGTCCAGGTCACCGCCGACGACCAGCTCGCCGTGTTCCACGACTCGACGCTCGAGTGCCGCACCGACGGCACCGGCAAGGTGCGCGAACACACGCTCGCCGAGCTGCGCCGGCTCGACCTGGGGTACGGCTACACGGCCGACGCCGGCGCCACCTACCCGTTGCGCGGCACAGGAACCGGGCTGCTGCCCACGCTCGACCAGGTCGTCACCGCGTTCCCCGGCCGGGAGCTGCTCGTCGACCTCAAGAACGACGACCCGGCCGAGGGCGAACGGCTGGCCGGCTATCTGGCCACCCTGCCGGCCGAGCGACTGACCACGATCAGCGTGTACGGCGGTGACGCGTCGGTCGCCGCGGTCGCGGACCGGCTGCCCCAGCTCCGCGCCACCTCGAAGAAAATCATGAAGGACTGCCTGGTGCGCTACCTCGGCACCGGCTGGACCGGTCACGTCCCGGACGCCTGCCGGCACACCGAGCTGCACCTGCCGCAACGCTACGGCCGCCTGCTGTGGGGCTGGCCCAACCTCTTCGTCGACCGGATGCGGGCCGCCGACACCCGGGTGGTGCTGGTGGCCGGGGACGGACCCTGGTCGGCGGGCTTCGACCGGCCGGCGGATCTGACCCAGGTGCCCGCGGGCTGGTCCGGCTGGCTGTGGACCAACCGGGTGGACGCGATCACGCCCTGAAGTGCTCAACCGGGACGTGGGTCGTGCCGATGCTAGGGGCCCCACCCCGCGCCGTCCCCCCGGAGCACCCATGCGAAATCCCCGCGTAGACACGACCATCTTCGGTGCGACGTCGCTGCTCACGCTCGCGCTCGGCGGCGTCGCCCCCGAGCAGCTCGCCGTGCCCGTCCCGGCCGCCGCCGGCGATGCGGAGGTGCTCGCCGGGCTGTGGCTCAGCGCCGACAAGACGGTACGGCTGCGGCTCGGCGCCGACTGGTCCTACCTGGGTCAGGTCGCGGGCCGGCGGCGGCCCGCCAAGGGCACCTATCGGCCCGAGGGGGCGGGACTGGTGCTGCGCGACGACACGGGCCTGCGGACGCCGGTGACGGTGGCCGAGGACGCCCTGGAGATGGCCGGGCACCAGCTGTTCCGGGCCTGACACCGCCGATGCCGGGTGCGATGCTGACCGGATGATCGATTGGCTCTCCGGCGTCGCGTTCACCGCCTTCGGGGTCGGCACCACCTGGGCCGAGGTGCTCGGCTTCGGCACCGGCCTGGTGAACGTGGGACTGCTGGTGCGCCGGCACATCCTCAACTGGCCGGTGGGCATCCTCAACGTGCTGCTGCTCATGCTGGTCTTCTGGTCCGCCGGCCTCTACGCCGACGCGAGCCTGCAGATCGTCTACGTGGTGCTCGGCGCGTACGGCTGGTGGGCCTGGCTCTACGGCGGCGCCAGCCGCACCCCGCTGACCGTGCGCACCACCACCAGGGCCGAGTGGCTCGGCCTGGCGGTCGCCGGTGTGCTGCTCACCGGGGGTCTCTGGCTCTTCCTCGACCGGCTGACCAGCTCCACCGTGCCGCTGGCCGACGCGCTCACCACGGCGCTGTCGCTGCTGGCCACCTACGGCCAGACCCGCAAGCTGGTGGAGAGCTGGTGGCTCTGGATCGCGGCCGACCTGATCTACATCCCGCTGTACGGCTACAAGGACCTCTGGCTCACCGCCCTGCTCTACGTGGCGTTCCTGGTGCTCTGCGCCCTGGGCCTGCGCGCGTGGCGGGCGGCGCTGCGCACCCGGCACACGGTGGCCGTATGAGGTGGGGGCACGGCCTCATCGTGGGCAAGTTCTATCCGCCGCACGCCGGGCACCACGAGCTGATCGATGCCGCGGCCGCCGCCTGTGACCGGGTCACCGTCGTGGTGGCGCCCAGCTCGCGGGAGTCCGTACCGCTGGAGCTGCGTCTCGCCTGGCTGCGCGAGGCCCACCCGGCGCACGTCCGCTTCGTCGGCGTCCACGACGATCACCCGGTCGACTACGCCGACCCCCGGGCCTGGGAGTTGCACACGGCCGTGTTCCGGGCGGCCGCCGGGCCGGACCGGGTGGATGCGGTCTTCTCCTCCGAGGCGTACGGCGAGGAGCTGGCCCGGCGGTTCGGCGCGCAGGCCGTCACCGTCGACCCGGAGCGGATCAAGACACCGGTGTCCGGAACGGCGGTCCGGGCCGATCCGGTCGCGTACTGGGATCTGCTCGGTCCCGGCGTGCGGGCGTGGCTGACCCGCCGGGTGATCGTCGTGGGGGCCGAGTCCACCGGGACCACGACGATGGCCCGGGCCCTGGCCCGGCACTACCGCACGCGGGGCGGGGTGTGGGCGCGGACTCGCTGGGTGCCCGAGTTCGGCCGCGAGCTGACGGCGCGCAAGCTCGACAACCTGCGCCGGACCCGGCCCGAAGCGGTCGTCGAGGACGTGGCGTGGGGGCGGGACGACTTCGTGACGGTCGCCGCCGAGCAGAACGCGGCCGAGGACAGCGCCGCCCGCGACGGTGCGCCGATCCTCTTCGGCGACACCGACGCCCTGGCCACCACGATCTGGGAAGAGCGCTATCTGGGCGAGGGCGGCGCCTGGACGACCTCGCCGGGCGTCGTGGAACGCGTACGGGCACCCGACCTGTATCTGCTGACCCACCACGAGGGCGTGCCGTTCGTCGACGACGGGCTGCGCGACGGCGAGGGGGTACGGGCGTGGATGACTGCCCGCTTCGAGCGTGAACTGGCTGCTCGCGGCGTACCGTCTCGGGTGTTGACCGGGTGTCATGCGGCCCGGCTGCGGGCCGCGGTCGCCGCCTGCGACGACCTGCTGGCGTCCGGGTGGTCTTTTGCTCCTCCGCTAAGCCATTCCTGATCGGGGCCGAAGCAAGGTGCATGCGGCTCAGAAAACTCCTGCTCCCGCTGCTGGCCCTGCCGATCGCCCTGGGCGGCTGCGGCATGCTCGGCTCGTCGGCGGGCAGCCCCGGCGCGGCCGCGAGCGCCACCCCGATCGCCGGCGGTGGCGACTGGCTGGTGGTGGCCACCGGCAGCGCCACGCCCAGCCCGGTGACGTCGCCGGCCGCCTCCCGGCCGCCGGTCCTGCCGCCGGTGTCGTTCCTGCCGGTCCAGCCGGGCTGCGCCAAGGACTGGACCGTCAACCCGCCGCTGATCCCGATCGAGGTCGTGCCCGGCGCCGGCAAGCTCACCGTGACCTGGCCCCGCCAGTACGACTCCAATTACCGGATCACCGCGGTCAAGCAGCCGCTGGTGTCCGGCAACCAACCGGCCTACACCTGGCAGAACGTGCCCGCGGGAACCGGCTGCACCGTCACGGCCACGATCACCGGGCTCAAGAAGGGCGTGCCCTACATCGTCTGGCTGGACGCGCCGAACACCGGCCACGAGCTGGACGGCACCCGGCACCCGTACAGCGGCCGTTCCGGGGTCGTCTACCCGCGGTGAAGGTTTAAGCTGCAACGATGACCACGATGCCGGCCGCGTTCATCGGCCACGGCAACCCGATGAACGCGCTCGAGACCAACCGCTACACCCAGGCGTGGCGGGCCTTCGGCGCGTCGGTGCCGAGGCCCCGGGCGATCCTGGTGGTGTCGG
The DNA here is from genome assembly GCF_055586185.1 of Actinoplanes sp. NPDC051405. NCBI lineage: Bacteria > Bacillati > Actinomycetota > Actinomycetes > Micromonosporales > Micromonosporaceae > Actinoplanes > Actinoplanes sp. NPDC051405. The sequence continues at coordinate 102,234 of NZ_JBVJIR010000008.1, read as the reverse complement.
CGCACTGGTACATCAACGCGACCGCGGTCACCGCGATGCCGCGGCCCCGCACGATCCACGACTTCTTCGGCTTCCCGCAGCAGCTCTTCGACGTCGACTACCCGGCGCCGGGCCTGCCCGAGCTGGCCGACGAGGTCAGCGACATCGTCAAGCCGACCTGGGTCGGCGCCGACATCGACTCCTGGGGCATCGACCACGGCACCTGGTCGGTGCTCGTGCACGCCTTCCCGGACGCGGACATCCCGGTCACCCAGCTCTCGATCAACGCCGACCGCGGCTTCGACTACCACCTGGAACTGGGTGCGAAGCTGGCTCCGCTGCGCGAGTCCGGCGTGCTGATCCTGGGCAGCGGCAACGTCGTGCACAATCTGGGCGGGGTGAACCGCGACATGCCGGAGGCGGGCTTCGACTGGGCGCAACGCTTCGACTCCGACGCCAAGGAGACGATGCTGGACGACCCGCTCAACGCGGCCCGGCTGGACGCCCACCGCGACTTCCGGCACGCGGTGCCGACCCCGGACCACTTTCTCCCGCTGCTCTACCTGGCCGGACTGGCGGGCGCGAGCGGCGAGGGCACGGACGTGCTGGTCGACGGGTACGCGTACGGCAGCCTGTCGATGACGGCGTACACACTGGGCCTGCCGGCCGCGACCCCGTCGACGGACACCACCGCGGCCGCGGCGATCCCGGCCGGCCTGCCCGCCGACGGCGTCAACATCTAGGCCGCTTTCTCGTAGATGATCTCCAGCCCGTCCTCGTCGTCCCACTGCTCGCCGACCTCGGTGAAGCCGTACTGCGCGACGAGTCCCAGCGAGGCGACGTTGTCCGGGCTGATCGTCACCCGCACGGTCCGGACCTCGGGGTCGGCGGCGGCCCGGGCCAGCAACGCCTCGAACGCGGCCCGGGCATAACCCTGCCGCCGGTACGCGGGATCCACGGCGTAACCGATCTCGACCAGGCCGGCGGCGTCGGGCCGGGAGTGGAAACCGGCCCGCCCGACCGCGAGTTCCCGCCGCTCGTCCCAGATGATTCCGGTGACCCATCCGGCCTCGGCCGGATCCTGTTGGACCTGGTCACGCCGCCGTTCCCAGACACCGCGGTTCTCCGGGCCGGCGAGAAAATCCGACAGCGGGACCGGGCTGACGGCCTGCGCCGCAGCTAGATCACCGGCGGCGAGCGCCGCAAAAGCCGGCCCCGAAAAATGAACGATCCGAACGTGCTGTCCCCTGGTCTCCACGGGAAGATCCTGCCCTGCCCCGGGGCGTCCCCGTCACGCGATGGCCGCGATGTCCCCGTCCTCGAAGTAGATCGCCTGGTGGAGCCGGCCGCCGAGCGCCTCCGCGAACCGGGCCAGCACGTCCTGCCCGGAGATCTTGCCCTGCTCGATCTGCGAGACGCGGCCCTTGGTCACGCCCATCCGCTCGGCCACCTGCTGCTGCGTGAGCCCGCGGGCCCGGCGCACCTCGGCCAGGCGATGCCCGAGGACGACGGAGAGCAGCTCCTGCTTCCCGGCCTCGACGGCATCCTCCCCGCCGGCCCGCTCGACGTACTCGGCGCGGATGTCCTGCCACCGTGCATATCCACTCATGGCGTACCCCCCTCGTCGGCGCGTTCCTTCAGGTAGACCTCGTAACGCTGCTCGGCCAACGGTATTGCTGTCTTGTACCACGCGTTCCACTGCCCGGCCTTGTCACCCGCCACCAACAGGATGGTGCAACGCCAGGGGTCGAAGGCGAAGAGGATCCGCATCGATCCTGGTCTGAGTTCCTTCAGATTCGCGACGGACGATCCGCGGATCGAATCCACGAGCGGTCGGCCGAGCCCGGGACCGGCTGCCGCGAGCAGGTCGATGGTCTGAACCACGCGAGCGAACGACTGAGGATCGAGTGACTCGATCCACTCGCGTACCTCGTCGACGACATAGACGTCCCACTCATCGTCCGCCACCCGGAAAGTATAGTGGGAGCTATACCTTTGGCGGGCCGGTCAGGCGGCGGTGGTGTTGCGGCCGCTCCATTTGGCGGCGTACAGGCGGTCGTCGGCTGCCCGGAACAGGGCGTCGCCCGTCATGCCCGGGGACCACGTTGCTACGCCCACGCTCACCGTCAGGCGGACCTCCGGCAGGATCGTCGCCGCGGCCACCGCTGTGCGGATGCGTTCCGCCACCTCGCGGCCCGTCGTGCCGTCGCCCTGGAGGAAGACCACGAACTCGTCGCCCGCGTACCGGACCGCTTCGTCGCCGGTGCGGCAGTGGGCGCGCAGTATCGTCGCCACCTCGCGCAGGGCGCGGTCGCCCGCGCTGTGCGAGTACGCGTCGTTCACCGCCTTGAAGTGGTCCAGGTCGATGAGCAGCACCGTCAGCGGCCGCGCTCCCGAGGCCCGGTCCACGTCCTCGATCAGCAGGTCGAACCGGCGCCGGTTGCCCAGGCCGGTCAGCGGGTCGAGCAGGATCTCCCGTTCCGCTCGGGCCCGGGCCGCCTCGGCCTCTTCGCGCTGGCCCGCCTGTCGCAGCATCGCCAGCCGTTGCAGCCGCAGCCGCCACAGCTCGCGCATCTGGCCCTCGACCGTCTCGAACAGGTCGCGGCTGGACTGGCAGTCCTCGATCTCCAGGGCGGTCAGGGCCAGTTCGAAGCGGATGATCGGTCGTTCGTCGGGGCGGGAGCCGTGTTCGCTGAGCTCGCGGGCGGCGATGAACTCGCGGCGGGCCTCGTGCGGGAAGCCGTGCGCCCGCAGGCTGATGCCCAGTGCCAGGTGGGCCATCCGGGCGTACTGGTGGGTGCCGCCGCCGCGCAGCGGCATGACCACCTCGCGGGCCAGCTTTTCGGCCACTGTGGTCTCGCCGAGCTTGGCCAGGGCCAGGGCGTGCACGGCCGTCGCGTGCACGTCGGGCTGGGAGTCCAGGCGGTGCCGGGTGATCTCGGCGCTGCGGCGCAGCTTGCTGCGGGCCTCCTCGGCCCGGCCGACGTGCGAGAGCCGCAGTCCCCAGTAGAGCAGGGTCACCGCGTGGACCAGGTCGAACGACGTCGAGCGGTTGGGCGAGTCCGAGGCGCACAGCAGGTCGTACGCCGTCGCCGCCGTCTCGTACATCTCCGCGGCGGTGGCGGCCTCGGCGAACGAGCACATCGCCGAGCGGTGCCGGTCCGTGCCCGCCGGGCCCGCGTTCAGCAGGGCACCGGCGCGGGCCAGGTGTTGCATGCAGTCGACGTAGTGGCCGCGCAGCAGGTGCAGCTGGGCCAGGTCGCAGCGGGCCTTGGCCTCGCTGAGCAGGGAACCGGCGGTGCGCAGCAGTTCCTCGCCGAGCGCGGTGCCCTCCACCAGCCGGCCCATGGCCAGCAGGGCGTACATCTTTCCCTGGATCAGGAACCGGGCCGTCCGGTCGTCGCGGACCGTCCGGGCGATCATCAGGAAGGCGTCGGCCGCCGCGACAGCTTCGTACGCCTGACCGTCGTTCGCCATCCGGTGCACCTGCAGAGCGAGCAGATGGAGCGGCCCGTACACGGTCACCGGCACCGGCAACCGTCGGTCCCCCGAGATCCAGTCCGCCATCTGCCCAGTATCAGCCGTTCCGGGCGTTAGTAAATCCACCGGACCGATAGGCCTGCATTCGGGTACGCCGATGGCCGCCGAAGTCGATCACTTTGCCTGCACTGTCCTGTTTGTGCCAGCGTCGGGGGCGGAATGTTTGCGTAAGGTGACGGTATGGCGTACGCCGCGACAGGTCGGCGCAGGGCTGTCATGTGGGCCCTGGCCGTCGAGCTGCTGCTCGCCGCCGGCGCGATCACCGCGGGCACGCTGCGCCAGCCGTCGCTGGGTGCGGACTATGTCGACATCGACGAGGTCGCCGCCCTGCCGGTGGAGGCGGCCACCGGGTCGTACACGTGGGACTGCGGGCGCAACGAGAACGGCCATCGCAACAGCAGCAACATCGTCGTGACGCCGGGCAAGGCCGGGCCGGTGCACCATCTGCACGACTTCTTCGGCAACTTGTCGGTGGATGTCGGCAGCACGGTGAAGAGCCTCGCCGGGGGCGGCACCAGCTGCACCAACGGCGACGAATCGAGCTATTACTGGCCGGTGCTGCGCACCTTCGGCCGGCAGGACGGTCCGCACGGCGGGGCGGTGCAGGTCCCGGTCCGGGTCAGCTTCGCTTTCCACGGCAACCCACGGGGGCCGGTCCTGGCGATGCCGCGGCTGCTGCGGGGGGCGGTGGGGGACGCGTACGCGCTGACGAACGGTGGCGCCCGGGCCGCCGCGGTCTGGAGTTGTTCCGGCAGTCCCGAGCGCCGCAGTCTGCGATACGTCGTTTGTCCCCGCGGTGAGCAGGTGCTGCGGGTCTTCGACTTCCCGAGCTGCTGGGACGGCCGGCGGGTGGACAGCAACGACCACCGCCAGCAGCTCGTCTTCGCCCTGCCCGGGGGCGGCTGTCCGATCTCGACCTTCGCGGTGCCGCGGCTGCGGATCGTCGTCGCCTACGCCATCGCGCCGGGCACCCGGTACCGGATCGACTCGTTCGACGCGCAGCGGCACAGTTCGCTGACCGATCACGCGTTCTTCGTCAATCTGATGCCGGATGCCCTGATGAACGAGGTCGTACGGTGCCTGAACGCCGCTCGCAGCTGTCAGTAGCCCGGGTCGGCGGGAGCGTCGCCACCGGCGTCACCGGAGTTCGCGGTGCCACCGGTCCCGCCGGCGGACTCGGGCAGCGCCCCGGTCTTGCCACCCTTCGGGTCGACCGCGAACCAGGTGCCCTTGACGCCCTGACCCAGGATGTCGCCCGGCTTGGCGTCCTTGGCGAAGTAGTACACCGGCCAGCCGTTGATCGTCACCTGGCAGGTCCCGTCGGCGCGTTCGACGTACCCCAGGATCTTGGGGTTGATGCCCTTCGGGAAGATCTTGCCGGGCGACTTGATCAGCAGCGGCGGCCAGGCCTTGGCGCAGTCGCCGTTGCAGGTCGCCTTCGGCGGCTTGTTGCTGTCCTCGTCGAAGCGGTAGAGCGTGCGCCCCGCGCCGTCGGTGACGTAGGTGCCGATGACCGGGTTCTCCGCGGTGTTGAGCTCGACCGTCTTGCTGCCCTTACGAATGCTCTTGGGCGGCGTGATGTCCTGGTCGGACGCACCGCTGAAGATCTTGACCCACTTCTGGGTCTTGGCGACGGTCGGCTCGGGGATCGGCTCGGATGACCGGTCCGGGGTCTCGGCGGCCAGTTCGGCCGGCTCCGGCGCCGTGCTCGGCTCGGGCGGCACCGCCGGCGCGGCGGGCGTCTCGCCCTCCGCGGCCACGAATCGCACCTCGGTCGGGGTGGTGCCGGCCGGTGCGCACGCGGCGAGGCCGAACGCGCTGGTCAGCGCCAGGATGGCGACGGTGATGCGGCTGCGCTTCATGATTCCCCCTGTGGGTGAGCCGATACGCCATCCACACGACCGCGGGCCGGATCCGGTTCAGCCGGAAATTGTGTTGAACCGATCCGGCCCAGCGGCACGTGTGAGGGGAGTCAGACCGACGAAACGGGGGTCGAGGGTGGCCGGACACGCGCTCCGTCCGGCCGGCCTCGGCGTGGTAACCGCCGTCACCGGGGGGAAGAAATGCCGGGGTTGAGGCTCCAACGTCGCCGGGAGGTGGCCGATGAGGCGCTGGTCAGATCGTTGTTCTCGGAACACGGGGCGGCGATGCTCGCGTACGCGACGCAATTGACCCGCGACCGGGCCGCCGCCGAGGACGTGGTCCAGGAGGCCCTGGTCCGCGCCTGGCGACATCCGGACAGCCTGGTCAACGGCAAGGGCTCGGTACGCGGCTGGCTGCTCACCGTGGTCCGCAACATCGTCACCGATCAGATCCGCGCCCGTAACGCCCGCGCTCCCGAGGTGCGCGAGTCGCCGGTCGAGGTGGCGGTCTCCGGCGACCACGCGGAGCAGGTGGTCAACTCGGTGGTGGTGATCGACGCTCTCAGCCGGCTCTCGGCCGAGCACCGCGAAGTGCTGGAGCAGGTCTACCTGCTCGGCAGCACGGTCGCGGAGGCGGCGAAGGCGCTGGGTATTCCGCCCGGCACCGTCAAGTCGCGTTCCTTTTATGCCCTGCGGGCACTACGCGAGCTCCGGTCGCTGAGCGCAGCCGGAACGGAACGGTCTGCCTCATGAAGACGAATCACGTGGACCTCGCCGGCTATCTGACGAAGTCGCTCGACGCGGAGCAGGAACGCCTGGTCGAGGACCATCTCGCCGGCTGCGCCGAGTGCCGCGCCGAGGTGGAATCACTGCGGGAGTGGACGATGGCACTCGAGGCCGTGCCCGAGGCGATGCTGCTGGACGGGCCGCCCGAGGGCGGTGACCTGTTGCTGCAGCGCACGCTGCGGCAGATCCGGGACGAGTCGGCCGGGAGGCGGCATCGGCGGACGGCGCTGGTGAGTGCTGCCGCGGCCGTGGTCGTCGCCGCCGCGATCGGCTCCGGGGTGGTGGTGGGCCGGGGCACTGCTGATCCGGGCGCTCCGATCGCGTTGCCGACGCCGTCGCAGGTGGAGCAGACCACCATTCCCGGCACGAAGACGGCAACCGCGGTCGACGCCGGCACCGGCGCGCGGATCACCGTGGCGGTGGCCCCGGCGCCGGGCTGGGTGCGGATCAAGGCCGCGGTCGCCGGGATCCCGGCGGGAGAGCGGTGCCGGCTCGAGGTGGTCGCCCGCAACGGCACGGTGGTGCTGGCGGGCAGCTGGGTGGTCTCCGAGAAGGGTGCGGAAGAGGGCACCACGCTGGACGGCAGCGCGCTGGTCGCACCGGCCGACGTGGCCTCGGTCCGGGTGGTGACCGAGAGGGGCAAGCAGTACACGAGTGCCACTGTCTGAGCTGCGTACGTCAGCCCCAGGGCGCGTGGATGATCTTCTCCACCTCGATGGTGAGGATCACCCGCACCTGGTCCCGGCCGCCGAACCACGGGTACGGCCCGCCGACGTACTTCTGGGCCAGCTCCTCGATGTGCTCGGCGCCACCCTTGGGCGAGATGTCGACGACCCGGCCGCGGACGGAGAAGTAGTTCGACACGTCGGCCGGGTCGGCCACGGTCACGGCGACCCGGGGATCACGCTCGACGTTCCTGACCTTCTGGTAGCCCTCGACAGTGTTGATCACGATGTGCTCGCCGTCCGTGCCGACCCAGGTCTGGGTGAGCTGCGGTGAGCCGTCCGGCATGGTGGTGGCGATGAAGCACGGGCTCGGCTTGCCGAGCAGGTCGAGCAGCCCGGGGGGCAGGGAGGTCATGGATCAACAGTACGGCCGGTGTAGCGGGACAGCCCGTCGATGAGCATGTCGAGACCGAACTCGAAGCGCTCGTCGCCCGAGCCGGCGGTCAGCACCGCGGCGTGCGCCCGGATGTTGGGGAACCGGTCGGCCGGCAGGTTGGTGTAGTAATCGGTCAGCTGGCCGACGAAGGTGTCGAAGTACTCGCGGGTGCTCTGGCCCGCCACCAGGTTCTGCTGGTGCAGCGAGTTCTCGTAGGCGTCGGCGACGATGTAGAGGAACAGCCGGTCCAATGACCAGGCCGCCACCTGCGGCGGGACGCCGCCGGCGAGCATGATGGCCAGCATCGCCTCGGACATCCGCAGCGCGTTCGGCCCGCTGGGCACGGTGGCCAGCGCCGCCCGGGCGATGTCGTTGTATTTCGCCATCAGGGCGTGCCCGCGCCGGCACATCTCCTTGATCTGCTCCTGCCAGTGCTCCGGGTCGGGCGCGAGGACCTCCACCTGACCGCAGATCCGGTCGAACATCAGGTGCAGCAGCTCCTCCTTGTTCGCCACGTGGGCGTACAGGCTGGAGGCGCCGGTGTCGAAGACCGCGGCCAGGCGGCGCATGCTCACCGCCTCGATGCCCTCTTCCAGGACGATCCGCAGCCCGGCGTCGACGATCTCGTCCTGGCTCAGCGGGGCCTTGGCGGGGCGGGGGCGCTTGGGGACGGTACGCCGCCATGGGGGCAGGGGAAGCTCGCTCATCGGCGTACAGCGTACTTGACGCGAACAGTGTTCGTCGGTAGAACAGTGTTCGTCATTAACGAACACTGTTCCGGGGGTACGCCGTGCAAGCTGTACTGGAGAAAGCTGCTGAGACTCCGTACCGATGGCGCTGGGTCGCGTTGTTCGTGATCCTCGCCGTCGAGGTGATGGATCTGCTCGACTCGCTGGTCACCACGATCGCCGGGCCGGTGATCCGGGCCGAACTGGGTGGCTCGCTCAGCCTGATCCAGTGGCTCGGTGCGGCGTACACCCTGTCCATGGCCATCGGGCTGCTCACCGGCGGCCGGCTCGGTGACATCTACGGCCGGCGCCGGATGTTCGTCATCGGCGCCGTCGGCTTCACACTCGCCTCGCTGGTCTGCGCGCTCGCCTTCTCGCCCGGGGTGCTGATCGGGGCCCGCGCGGTCCAGGGGCTGTTCGGGGCAGTCATGCTGCCGCAGGGCCTGGGCATGATCAAGCAGATGTTCGCCCCTGCGGAGCAGGCCAAGGCGTTCGGCGCGTTCGGCCCGGTGATGGGTCTCGGCGCGGTCGGCGGCCCCATCCTGGCCGGCTGGCTGGTCGACGCGGACTACTTCGGCACCGGCTGGCGGATGATCTTCCTGATCAACCTGCCGCTCGGCGTCTTCGCCGTGCTCGGCGCGATCAAGTTCCTGCCCGAGTTCCGCAGCGAGCGCCGCCCCCGGCTGGACGTGGCCGGTGTGCTGCTCGCCGCGGTCGCGGCGTTCCTGCTGCTCTATCCGCTGGTGCAGGGACGCGAGCTGGACTGGCCGGTCTGGATCTTCGTCATGCTGGCGCTGGGCGTCGCCCTGTTCGGTCTCTTCGGCGTCTACGAGTCGCGCCGCGAACGCCGGGGCCTGGACGCGCTGGTGACCCCGACGCTGTTCCGCAAGCGGGCCTTCACCAGCGGCCTGCTGCTGGGCCTGGTCTTCTTCGCCGCGCTGATCGGCACCGGGCTGATCTTCACGCTCTATCTGCAGATCGGGCTCGGCTACTCGCCGCTCAAGGCCGGCCTGACCACCCTGCCGCAGGCCCTCGGCACGGTGGCCGGCTTCATCGCGGCCGGTGCCGGGCTCAGCGAGCGGCTCGGCCGCAAGCTGCTGCTCATCGGGACCGTGATCATGGCGCTCGGCACAGCTGCGGTGGCGGTCACCGTGCAACTGGCGGGCGCCGAGATCACTCCGTGGCTGCTGATCCCCGCGCTGATCCCGCTGGGCGCGGGCATGGGCCTGGCGATGGCGCCGTTCTTCAACATCGTGCTGGCCGGGGTGGACGACGAGGAGACCGGCTCGGCGTCCGGGGCGCTCACCTCGGTGCAGCAGCTCGGCGGCGCGTTCGGCATCGCGGTGCTCGGCACTGTCTTCTTCGGACTGCTGCCCGGCGCCGTCGCGGACCACGTCGATGCGGCGGGACTACGGCCGGCGCTGACCGCGGCGGCCGTGCCGGCCGAGGCCCAGCCGGCGGCCGTCACCGGCATCCGCGACTGCCTGCGCGACCGGGCGGCCGAGGAGGACCCGGCGGTGCAGCCCGCGTCGTGCCGCGCGGCGCAGGGAGCGGCCGCGCCGGAGATCGGGGGGTACGCCGAACAGGCGGTGCACGCCGGCTTCCGGGACACCACCGTGCATAGCCTGCTGGTGGCGCTGGCGATGCTGGTGCTGGCGTTCGGGCTGTCGTTTCTGCTGCCCCGGCACGCGCGACCGGACGACGGTCACTGACGGGCGGCCACGGCCGGGCGGCGGCGCCGGAGGAGTGACCGCACCATCAGCGCCGCCGCCACGATGCCCGGGCCACAGTGGACCGCCAGCACCCCGGCCAGGTGCGGGCCGCCCCAGTCGAGGTGGTACGTCGCCGGGTCCGTCAGGTCGATGACGAACGGTTCCGCCACCGCCCGCGCCACGAAGAAGAGTCCGATGATCCACAGGAGGACGACGCCGATTCGCTTCATGTGCTCGACGCTAGGAGCGCGGGTGGCGGCGGGACACCGTGCTAGCCGTACCTCTGGTGCTCAGATCGTCGGGAGCCCCGCCGCCTGCCAGGCCTTGAAGCCGCCGTCGAGGTCGGTCGCCCGCAGCAGGCCGAGGTCCTGCAGCGCCGCCGCGGCCAGGCTGCTCGTGTAGCCCTCCTGGCAGGTCACGATCACTTCGAGGTCGTAGCGGGTGAAGGACAGCCGGGCGTCGCTGCGGGGATCGAGGCGCCATTCGAGCACGTTGCGCTCGATGATGACCGCGCCGGGGATCTCGCCGTGCTCGGCGCGCTGGGCGGCCGGGCGGATGTCCACCAGTACGGCCCCACGGCCCACGGCCCGGTACGTCTCGTGCGGGCCGAGCCGGACCAGCCGGGCCCGGGCGCCGGCCAGCAGCTCGTCGATGCTCCGGGCGCCCTCGGGGGCGGTGGCGAAGGAGGGTGCGCTGCGCAGCAGGGGAGTGCTCACCACTGGGCTCCGGCTCGCTCGACGGTGACGACGTCCAGCCCGGCGGCGCCGATCCGGTAGCGCGTCATGGTGGTCAGGGCCGGCCCGTACGCGTGGATGCTGATCGCGGGCCGGTTGGAGCGGTTGGTGATCCGGTGGATGTGCCGGGTGCCGAACCGGCGGCCGGCGCCTTCGCCCAGCTCGCGGGCGGTGATCCGGGGCGAGCCGTCCGCGCCCGTGGCAACTGTGTCCTCGGTGAGGGCCCCGGAGTAGACGTAGAACGCGCCCGCCGAGCCGCCGTGGTCGTGCAGGTCCGTGCCCTGCCCGGGTAGCCAGGTCAGCAGCCACACCTCGTGGTCCGGTTCCTGGGCCAGCCGGTGGTACCACCGGTCGACCGCGTTGAAGCGGGGCGCGACGGGCCAGGAGTCCGGGTCGGCGGCGTACCGGGTGGCGGTGGCGAGATGGTCGAGGCGGATGTCGACGACGGTCACTGCAGCTCCTCGCTTTGCATATATTGCCTATCAGTTCTATAGGTTTACCGCCACAGTACGGCCGGGAGCGGACGACGCGCGGAAAGAACCCAGAAACTGGCCCTCAGGCCGGGAAGGTGATGCTCAGGGGGCGCGAAAAGCGCAGATCAGCGGGGACAGCGCGCGCTGGCGCACCGCGCCAGGTCGATCACCCGGCGGGCCGTGAGGGGAATACCCTGCCGCTGCATGCGCCCATCGTGGTCGGCCACCCGGGCACAAATCAAACCTGTACCACCATGCGGGAACGGGGGTCAGGAGAGGCTGGCGAGGACCAGCCGCAGGTACGGCTCGCTGCCCGCCCAGTCGCCCTCGGGCGTCGTCCACTCCACCAGGTACGCGCGCCCGTCACTCATCGACAGCAGTACGCGGCGCTCGTGCCGGCGTACCGGTTCGCCGTCGGGCTGCCAGGTGAACTCCCACTCCGCGCCGCCCTGCTGCGGCATCGGACTCACGGTCACGCGCTGATAGCCGGGCAGATTTCCGGCGTCGAGCGCGTCCTGCTCCTGGCCCTGCCAGTAGGAGAGGGGTGGGCCGGCCAGCCGGGCCGAGGCGTCCACCCGGAACGAGCGGCTGCCACCGGGATCGCGGAAACATGCGGCGGTGCCGTCCTGGGAACGGGTCCAGCCCCGCGGCACCGCCACGTCGAAACCGGTCGGGTCGGTGTGCCAGAGCCAGCCGGCCGGCACCGCGTACCCCCGGGCCTGGGTGCTGCCGGTCACGGCCGGTCCGCCCGGGGCGCAGATCGCGAGGGGTCCGGCTGCCTGGCCGGTGCTCGCGCCGGCGACCGGGGTGGAGCCGGGCCGGTAGTCGAGGGCCAGCGCTGTGCCGGTGGTGCCGACCAGCAGCACGGCGGCCGCGACGAGGGCGACCTTGGTGCTGCGGGAGATGCGGTCGCGGGCCGGCCGGGCCGGCCTCATCCGGTCGAGGATCATCGCCATGCCCAGCGCGGACGTCCCGGGCGGGGCCGGCGTGCGTTGCCGCGGGACCCGCATCGGGAAGACGCCGACCGCGCGGTCGGCCACCCGCTGGAGCCGGGCCTGGGCGTCGGCCGCCGGCAACCGCTGAGCCGGGTCCTTGTGCAGCAGCTGGTCGATGATCGGGGTCAACGGGCCGGGGAAGCGGGCGGGGTCGGGCGGCTCGGTCAGCAGCGCGGTCAGCGAGGCGGTCGTGGTCGAGCGCTGGAACGGCGCCTGACCCTCCACGGCGGCGTAGAGCGTGGCGCCCAGCGACCACAGGTCGGCTGCTTCGCCGGCGTCGGCACCGCGCAGCCGCTCGGGCGCAACGAAGTACGGCGAGCCCAGCAACGGCTCGGCGCCCTGCTCGACACCCCTGATCTTGGCCAGCCCGAAGTCGGTGAGCACCACCCGGCCGTCGGTGGCGAGCAGGACGTTGTGCGGCTTGACGTCGCGGTGCAGCACACCGGCCGCGTGCGCGGCCCGTAGCGCGGCCAGCACGCCCAGGCCGATCCGGGCGGCCTCGCGGTGCGGGAGCGGGCCCTCGCGCAGCACGGCGTCCAGCGATCGGGACTCGACGTACTCCATGACGATCCACGAGCGGTCCGGGCGCCACACCACGTCGTAGACGCCGACCACGCCGGGATGCTCCAGCCGGGCCGCCGCCCGCGCCTCGCGCATGGTGGTGAGCTGGGCGTCGAGCATCTGGGCGGTGCTCACGTCGGTCGGCGTGGCGATCTCCTTGACGGCCACCCGCCGGCGCAGCAGCTCATCGTCGGCGAGCCACACGCGGCCCATGCCTCCGGCGCCGATGATCTCCAGCAGCCGGTACCGGCCGGCGATCAGCTCCCGCGCAACGTCCATAGCGGTGATTCGGTGCGGGGCGGCTCGCGGACGGGTACGAATCATTTTGCGATCGTTGCTACGTTGCTGACGTGAAAATCCGGTACCTGCTGCACAACGCCTATGGCGGCGGCGGCACGATCCGTAGCGTCTTCAATCAGGCCAACGCGCTGTGCGAGACGCACGAGGTGGAGATCGCCAGCGTGTACCGCACCGGGGACAAGACCGTCTTCGCCCTCGACCCCCGGGTCCGGCTGGTGCCCCTGACCGAGTTGCGCGAGTCCGGCGACCGCCGCAGCGACCGGCCGGGGCAGAAGAGCCGCTTGCTCAACAAGGCCCGGCGCTTCAAGAACCCGCTGCCGCACCGGCACGACTCCCGCTATCGCCGCTGGGACCCGCAGGTCGACCTGACGATCGTCCGGTACTTCCGGTCCTCCCGGGACGGTGTGCTGATCACCACGCGTCCCGCGCACAACCTGCTGTCGGCCTGGTTCGGGCCGCGCCGGCTCATCCGGATCGCCCAGGACCACATGAACCTGGAGACCTACAAGCCGCGGCTGCGAGCGGCGATCCTGCGGGCCTATCCGCGGCTCGACGCCGTGGCCGTGCTGACCGAGCACGACCGCGACACCTACCGGGCGGCGCTGGGCGACAGCGCGGTACGGGTGGTGCGGATCCCCAACGGCATCCCGCCGTGGCCGCTGCCGCCGGCCGCGTTGGAGAGCAAGGTGCTGGTCGCGGCCGGCCGGCTGGTCCGGCAGAAGGGTTTCGACCTGCTGATCCCGGCGTACGCCCCGGTCGCGGCCCGGCACCCGGACTGGCAGCTGCGGATCTTCGGCTACGGCGCCAAGCGGGACCAGCTCGCGGCGCAGATCGAGGAGCTGGGCCTGACCGGCCAGGTCCGACTCGAAGGGCCCAGCCGGCGTCTCGACGAGGAGCTCGCGGCCGCGTCGGGATACGTGCTCAGCTCGCGCTTCGAGGGGTTGCCGATGGTGCTGCTGGAGGCGGCCACCGCGGGCGTGCCGGCCGTCGCCTTCGACTGCCCGACCGGTCCGGGCGAGATCATCGACCACGGCCGTAACGGGCTGCTGGTGCCGCCGGAGGACATCGACGCGCTGGCCGAGGGCATGCTGAGGTTGATCGAGGACCCGGCCGGCCGGCGGGCCATGGGCACCGCCGCCCGTGCGGACAGCAGCCGGTATTCAATGAGCGCCGTGCGTGAGGTCTGGGAGCAGCTCTTCGCGGAGCTGGCGGCGAACCGGGGCGTGACCGTGCCCGTCCCGGCCGCCCAGCAAATTGGACATGATCGCCAGCACCAGTAACAAACCCGGGCAGATGGTATTCATGCCCTATATCCGGGGTCGGCGGCAATGGTCATTCCGCCACGGCGGAAAAGCGATCTTGAGAATCGTTTTTCACGTTTACCGAACGTGACTCAGGACAGAGGGTGTATTTCGCCGTCCGGTGCCGATGCTGCGGGAACGCGGCTCGGTGGCGCGATACCCGAAAGAGCCTCGCGGTGCTTTGCTTCTTTCAGAACGGTTGTCAAAAAATCTGCCCCTGAGCAACTGCGCGAACACACACTGTGGATGAAGTCGGCCGATGTTTCACCGGATCGGCGGTCGGACTCAGCCGTTCAGGCGGAAAGGCCGTTCGACGGGGGCGGAGGGTATTCAGAACGTTATATGGTCAGCTCCGCCGCTGAGAGCCGGTGCCGGAGGTTCTTCGCCCACCGCCTCCGAGCCCCCCGAACAACGAGGACGGACACGTGTCGAACTCACGCCGCGGTTTGCTCGCCGCCGGCCTAGCCGTAGCCGTTGTCGGCACGATGGGTACGGTCTGGACCCTGAACGCCAGTGCTGAGGAGACGCCCGAGGCCGAGGCTCCCGCGGCCGCCGTCGCGCCGGCGAGCACCGAGACCGCGCCGGAGACCGCCGAGACAGTGCCGCAGACAGCACCGAAAACCGCCGAGACAGCGCCGGCGACCGTCGAGACCGCGCCGGAGGCCCCCGCGGCCGGCGAGGCCATCCTCACGCCGCCGAAGCTGCTGCCCTGGGGCGCCAAGCCGCAGCGGCTCAAGCGGGCCAAGCCCGGCGCCAGCAGCAAAGCCGTCGCGGCCGCCGGCGCGGACGCGGCCCCCGCGGACACGAGCGGTGCGGTGACGCCGACGCGGGAGTACGCCCCCAAGGGTGGCCAGGGCGCCAACGGTGCTTTTCTGAAGTCGGCGCGCACCACCGTCGTGCCGCCCACCCCGCCGAACGCCGGGACGGTCAAGGCCGCGGCTGCCGCGGACCGCGTGGTCAACTTCCACTATGCGGTCGGCGCGCAGGATGGCGAGACCGACGGCACCTGGGCGAACCTGACCGTCGAGAAGCCCAAGCTGGTCGACGGCGACTACCACACGCTGGCCGAGCTGGCGGTGCGCTCGGCCGACAGCCAGCAGACCGTCGAGGTCGGCTGGACCGTGGACCGCTCGGTCAACGGCGACGACGACCCGCACCTCTTCGTCTTCTACTGGAAGGACGGAGTTGCCAAGTGCTACAACGCCTGTGGATGGACCCAGATCCACAAGACGGTCAAGCCCGGTGACACTCTGCCGGTCGGCACCTCCAAGCGTTTCGGCATCATGCACGACGGCAACGCCTGGTGGATCGCCTACAACTCGGAGTACATCGGCTACTTCCACGACAAGAACTGGGATGGCAAGTTCACCCGGGCCGGCTTGACCCAGTGGTTCGGTGAAGTCGCCTCGCCCAGCCTCACCCCCTGCACCCAGATGGGCAACGGCAAGCCGGCCAGCGACGGCGACGCGGCGCGGATCGGCAGCATCAGCATGACCAAGGGCCCGACGGTCGGGTTCGAGCTGGACATGCGGCCCAAGTACAAAACAGAGCCCGAGATCACGCTGCCGCCCGTGCAGATCGAGAAGCCCGAGGAGCCGTACTGGACCCCGTGGACGGGCAGCCTGCGCACCCCGACGACCTTCCGTTACGGCGGCCCGACCTACCCGTTGAAGGACCCGAAGGACCCGGAGTCCGAGCCGATCGTGAAGTGCTGACACCGTAGCGCCGAGGCGCCCGGTCCTCCCCAGGTGGGAGGGCCGGGCGCTTTTGTCGGTGCTGATCGAACCGGCCGTCCGGGCCCGGGGTACAACGGGGTGGCGGGCCGACGAGGGAGCAGCGGATGAGGCGACGGGTGAGTCCCGACGAGGAGCTGATGACCGCGCTCTACACCGAGCACTACGCGGTGCTGCTCAGCTTCATCTCGCGGTACGTGCGCGACCGGCACAAGGCGGAGGACCTGGTCCAGGAGACGTTGCTGCGGGCCTGGCGGCACATCGATCACCTCGACCCGGACCCCGGCCGGACCCGCTCCTACCTGCTCACCATCGCCCGCAACGTGGTCACCAACGCCTGGCGGGCCGAGCAGCGCCGCCCGCACCTGGTCGCCGACGACGCCGCGGTCGCGTCGGTTCCGTCGGCCGACAACGTCGACCAGCTCGTCGAGGGCTGGCTGGTCGCCGAGGCGCTGGAACGGCTCTCCGCCGACCACCGCGCGGTGGTCCAGGCCATGTACTACGAGGGACAGACCGTGGCGGACGCCGCCCAGCAGCTGTCGGTGCCCGAGGGCACGGTCAAGTCGCGCGCCTACTACGCGGTGCGGGCGCTGCGGCAGGCGTTCGAGGAGATGGGGGTGCTGCGATGAGCGCCGACCAGGACCACGATGAGCTGCGGCGGTTGCTCGGCGGTTACCTGCTGGGCGGGCTCGACGACGCCGACACCGACCGGCTCGACGCGCACCTGCTGGGCTGCGACGAGTGCCGTGCGGAGCTGGAGCGGCTGGCGCCCGTACCGGAACTGCTCCGGTCTCTGGAGAACGCGCTCCCCGTCACGGTGCCGGCCGGCAGCCGGCCGAGCCCCGCGCGGATCGAGACCCTGCTGGCCCGGATGCGGGCCGAGCGGTCCCGCGAACGCCGGCGTGGCACCGGCCGGCGGCTGGCCGCTGTGGCCGCGGCCGTGCTGGTCGTCGCGGCCGGCGTCGGCGTGATCGCCACCCGGGACCAGGACCCGCCGGCCGGGCCGCCGATCGCCGCGCCGAGTCAGAGCCAGAGCCAGAGCCCGGGCCAGCCCGCGGTCACCGCTGTCTTCGAGGCGCAGGACGGCAGCGGCCTGGCCGGTCAGGCGGTGCTGACCGGCAAGACCTGGGGGGTGTCGATCGACCTGACCGTCTCGAAACTGCGCGGCCAGGGACCGTTCGTGTGCCGGGTCAGCAAGGCCGACGGCACGGTCGAGCAGGCGGCGATCTGGGGCCCGACCCCGAGCGGCAATGCGAAGGTCACCGGGGCCAGCTCGATCCAGCTGCGCAACGTGAGCGCGGTCGCGGTGGCCGACCATGATGGACATGTGCTCGGCACCGCCCACCTGAACTGAGCTGTCCGCCGGATGGGGTTGAATCGGGTCATGAGCACTTCATCGAGTTTGACCGCCGAAGACCTCGAGTTCCTCGCCCGCCCGCTGCACGGCTTCCTGTCCGTGGCCGCCGGAAACGTGCCGCCGGAGCCCCGGCCGGTGTGGTTCGAGGCCACCGCGGACGGGACGGTCCAGTTCTTCACCGAGCCGGAGTCGCTGAAGGTGCGCCGTCTGCGCCGCGACCCGCGCGCCTCGATCGTCGTCGCCGCCCCGGTCGGCGAGCGCGAGCGCTGGGTGTCCGTCGCCGGTCGCACCACGGTGGAGACCGACGGCGCCCACGAGCTGGCCTCCCGCCTCGCTGCCCGCTACTGGGACCTGGACGACCCGACCCGGGCCGCCGACCTGGCCGCGCTGCTGTCCGGCGATCAGCTGCGCGTCGTCATCCACCCGGAGTCGGTCCGCCGCTACGCCTACTGATCCGCTATCCGGCGGTGCCGTAGAGCTTGTCGCGCTGGGCCTGGGGGAGTGAGCAGGCCGCGGTGCCGCCGGGCAGCAGGTGGCGGTGGCCCGCGATCCAGCGGTACGCCGGCCACGCCAGCAGGCCGACCGGCCTGAGCTGCAGGGCGCGCCCCGGGACCTCCCACAGGCGGCCCGCGTCCCGCAGCAGCAGGGCGATCGCGTCCGGGCCCGAGGCGATCGTGCCGTCGGGGCCGACCCACTGCACCGCCTCCTCGACCTGCTCGAGCGTCAGGCCCAGCCGGTCGAGGTCGGCGAACTGCCACGGCACCACCGTGGCGTGCGACGGGATGCGGCGTTCGATGAACTGCGCGCAGCTGGTGCAGAACGAGCAGTCGCCGTCGTACACGAAGGTGGGCTTCATGATCCCATTGTCTCAGGTCACCCGGCGCAGCCTGGCCAGGTAGGTCTGGGCGACGACCACCACCGCGAGGAACGCCCCGCTGATGAGCTGCTGGTAGCTGCTCGGCACGTTGCCGACCTGGTTGATCATGTTCTGGATCACGCCGAGCAGCAGCACGCCCGCGATGGTCCCGGTGATGGTGCCCGCGCCGCCGGTCAGCAGGGTGCCGCCGATGACCACCGCGGCGATCGCGTCCAGCTCCAGGCCGATGCCCAGCACCGTCACGCCGGAGCCCAGCTTGGCCGCGTTGATCGCCCCGGCCAGGCCGGCGAGCAGGCCGGACATGACGTAGACCCAGACCTTGGTGCGGCGTACCGCGATGCCCATCAGCGCGGCCGCGTCCTCGCTGCCACCGACCGCGTGGACCGCGTGACCGAAACGGGTGCGGGCCAGCAGGATCATGCCGAGCGCGAAGACCACCACGACCAGCCAGACCGGGTAGCCGATGCCCAGGAACGAGCCGGTGCCGAAGCTGCGGAAGGCGTCGCTCTTCACCAGGTACGTCGTGGAGCCCTCGTCGCTGATCGCCCGCATCAGCCCGCGCGCGCCGAGCAGGGCCGCGAGCGTGACGATGAACGGCGCCATCCTGGTGTAGGCGATCAGGATGCCGTTCAGCACGCCGACGAGTCCGCACACGGCCAGCGGGGCCAGGAACGCCGGCAGCAGACCCCACTGCGACGCGTACGCCGAGACGACCCCGCCCAGCACGTACAGCGAGCCGACCGACAGGTCGATACCCCCGGTGATGATCACGAAGGTCATGCCGAGCGCGATGAGCGCGAGCGGGGCGGCCGCCACCAGCACGGTGGCGGCGTTGTCGAAGCTGCGGAAGTTCGGGAATGAGGCCGCGGCGACCAGCACGACCACGATGAGCACCGCGAGCGCGCCCTGGCGCTGGACCAGGCTGACGATGCGGTCGGTGCGTTCGGCCCGGCGGACGTCGGCGGCGACGGCGGCTGCGGGGGCCTCGGGGTCCGACACGATGGGAGTCACCGGGCCTTCCTCTCTCGGGCGGCGTACACGGCGATGAGGATGATGGCCGCCTGCACCATCTCGGTGCTGGACGACGGCAGGTTGTGTTTGATCATCGTGGCCACCACCAGCTGCATGAGCAGCGCGCCGGCCACGGTGCCGAGGACCCGGACCCGGCCGCCGGTCAGCGGGGTGCCGCCGACGACCACCGCGGTGATCGCGGACAGCTCGATGAGCAGGCCGACCGCGGAGGCGTCACTGGACTGGATGCGGGCGACGGCGAGCAGACCGGCGATCGAGGCGAGCACCGAGCAGATCACGTACACGGTGATCAGGACCCGCTTGACCGGCACGCCGGCCAGCTCGGTGGCCGGCCGGTTGCCGCCGATGGCCAGCAGCCGCCGGCCGAAGACCGTGCGCCGCACGATGAACGCGACGACCAGCACCAGCAGCGCGGCGATCCAGACCAGCATCGGCAGGCCGAGGAGGTCGCCCGAGCCGAGGAAGATCAGGTCGTCGTTGCGGATGTCCTTGAGCTGGCCGCCGGAGATGACCAGGGCCAGACCCCGGCCGCCGACGAACAGGGCGAGGGTGGCCACGATCGGTTGCAGCCCGACCCGGGCGACCAGCGTGCCGTTGACCAGCCCCACCAGGACACCGGCGATCAGCGAGATCAGGATCGCCGCGACCACGCCGTAGCCGAGGTAGAGCGGGATGAGCGCGGCGGCCAGCGCCATCACCGAGCCGACCGACAGGTCGATGCCCTCGGTGCCGATGACCAGCGCCATGCCGAGCGCCACGATCACCACCGGGGCCACCTGGATCAGCTGGATGCGCAGGTTGCTCCAGGCCAGGAAGTTCGGCGTGAACGCCACGTTGTAGAGCACCAGCAGCACGATCGCCGCGTAGACGCCGTACGCGGGCAGCCAGGCCTTGATCCTGGCGAGGTCGATACCGGGCCGGGTGGCCACCGACTCACTGGTCACCGGAATCCTCCACTACCGCCGCGGCGGCGATCGTCTCCAGCAGGGCCTCGGTGGTGACGTCGGCACCGCGCAGCTCGCCGACGACCGCGCCGTCACGCAGCACCACCACCCGGTCGGCGCCCTCGATCAGCTCCTCCGCGTCGGAGGAGACCAGCACCACGCCGAGGCCCTCGCCGGCCAGCTCGTCGATGAGCGACTGGACCTCAGCCTTGGCGCCGACGTCGATGCCGCGGGTCGGCTCGTCCAGCAGCAGCACCCGTGGCCGGGTGGCGAGCAGGCGGGCGAGCAGCACCTTCTGCTGGTTGCCGCCGGACAGGTCGCCGACGCGCTGATCCGGGCTGGACGCCTTGATCTGCAACCGGTCCATGTAGGTGCGGACCACCTCGTCGATCTTGCGGTCCGAGACCAGGCCGAACGCGCTCAGCCGGGGCAGGACCGCGAGAGCGATGTTCTCCCGGACGGACAGACCCGGCACGATGCCCTCGGCCTTGCGGTCCTCGGGCTGCGTGGCGATGCCGGCCCGCACCGCCCGTACGGTGGTCGGCCGTTTCAGCTCCTTGCCGCCGACCGTGACGCGGCCGCTGTCCACCGGGTACGCCCCGCCGATCGCCTTGATCGTCTCGCTGCGCCCGGCGCCCAGCAGGCCGCCCAGCCCGACCACCTCGCCGGGCCGGACGGCGAAGCTGATGTCGTGCAGTTTGTGCCGGCTGGTCAGACCGGCGACCTCCAGCACCGGGGCCGCGTCCGCCGCGGTGGCGTGCTCGCCGGCGAACCCGGTGAACCCCTGACGGCGGACGGCGGACATGTCCCGGCCCAGCATGAGCGAGACCAGCCGGATGCGTTCCAGCTCGGCGAGCTTGCCGGTGTGCACCACCCGGCCGTCGCGCAGGATCGTGACGGTGTCGCAGATCCGGTAGAGCTCGTCGAGCCGGTGGCTGACGTAGACGATCCCGATGCCCTGGGCGTGCAGCTCCCGGATCACCCCGAACAGGGTCTCCACCTCGCGGGGTTCCAGCGACGAGGTGGGTTCGTCCATGATGACGACCTTGGCGTCGATCATCACGGCCCGGGCCAGGGCGACCATCTGCTGGGCGCCCAGGGCGAGGGTGCCGAGCTGGCGGCGGACGTCGGTGGTGACGCCGTACCGGCGCAGGATCTCGCCGGCCTCGCGGTACATCCGGGCCTCGTCCAGCAGCCCGAGCCGGGTGCGCGGCTCGCGGCCGAGGAAGAGGTTGTGGGCCACACTCATCAGCGGGATGAGGTTGACCTCCTGGTAGATCGTGGAGATCCCGGCCCGCTGGGCGTCCATCGGTGTACCGAACCGGACCGGCTCGTCGCGGTAGCGCAGCTCGCCCCCGTCCGGTTGGTAGACGCCGGTCAGCACCTTGATCAAGGTGGACTTACCGGCGCCGTTCTCCCCGACCAGGGCGTGCACCTCGCCCGGCCGGAGAGCGAAGGAGACCCCGTCCAGGGCGCGTACGCCCGGGAACTCCTTGGCGACATCGACGACTTCCAGCAGTGCCATGGATCCACTCACTTTCGCGCTACCCCAGCGGGGCGGCGTTGTTCCAGGTGGCGTCGGCGGCGTAGCTGCCCGGGTTGTCCCAGGCGTTGCCGCCGCCGTTGGTGGCGATGTAGACGGCCTCCCCGTAGTGCCGCCAGTGGTAGCCGACGTAGTTGTACGACTCCAGCGACACGTTCCCGCTGCCACCGCCCAGGCCCGGCTGGGCACAGAAGGTGGCGTCCTGGGCGAACGTGGTCGTGTTGTCGTTCGTAGCCGTCTGCAACCGGTAGCCGGCGTGCCGCAGGTAGCGGCCCTGGTAGTTGACCGACTCGAACGTGTAGCAGGTGCTGTCGGCCAGCCCGGCGCGCACGATGAAGGTGGCGTCCTGCCGGTCGACGAGCGCACTGCTCGCGCTGATCACGTCGGTACGCGCCAGCGAGTCCCGGTGCCGCAGGTACCGGTTGTCGTAGCCGGCGGTGGTGACCCGGAACGACCGGTTCTGCCCGACGGCCAGGTCCGCGCCGCTGCGCCACAGCGGGTTGCTCACGGTCCAGGTCGCGTCGTTGGTGAAGGAGCCACCGGTGTTCTGGTCCATCCACACTTCGGAATTGCGGTGCCGCAGGTAGTAGCCGGCCAGGTTGGCCGACTCCAGCGACGTGCCGCCGCCGGACAGGCCGGGCCGGGCGCAGAACGTGGCGTCGGCGTTGAACGTGCCGCCGTTGCTCGCCTCCCGGTAGACCCGGTATTCGCGGTGCCGCAGGTACTGGCCCGGGAAGTTGCGGGACTCGAACGAGTAGCAGGCGCTGTTCGCCAGCCCGGGGCGGACCCAGAACGTCGCGTCCTGCTTGTCCCCGGTGGAGCTGCCCGCGCCGATCACCGAGGTGACGGCCGCGCCGGCAGCGTGCCGCAGGTAGCGGTCGGTGAAGCCAGGGGTGGTGACCCGCAGCGAGGCGAGCCGGCCGGTCGGCAGGGTGGTGCCGGTCGCCGCGCCGAGCACCCGCTGATGGACCGCCCGGACCGCGGCGAAGTTCATCTTCTGGATCTGCCGGTCGTAGGTGAAGAAGCCGTTGAGCTCCTCCTCGACGTCGGTCGGCTCGGTGTAGACGGACCCCGACAGGCCGTTGGTGGAGATCAGGTCGGCCAGCTTGCCGGTGATCTGCACGTACCGGTTGGTCAGGGCGTTGGTGTCGGGCAGCCACTCGTACGCGAACTTGCCCGCGGTCGGCCACTCGTGGTTCGGCACGCGCAGGCCGAGGCCGCCGTACTCGCCGTTGACCGCGATCCGGGTGGCTGTCGGGGGCCGGGTGATGCCCGGGCCGACGTACATGTGGTCGTCGATCACGTCCCCGTTGCCCGGGTCCGGGTCGGAGTCGCAGCAGTTGGAGCCGGAGTTGTGGTTGACCAGCCGGGTCGCGTCCCAGCTCTTGACCAGGTCGGCGATGCGGCCGGCGTCGTACTCGCCCCAGCCCTCGTTGAACGGCACCCACTGGACGATCGACGTGATGCCCTTGTGCTCGTCGATCATCTCCTTGAGTTCCTTCTCGAACCGGGTGCGCCCGGCCGCCGAGGGCTCCCGGCCGCTGGCCAGCGCCGGCATGTCCTGCCAGACCATCAGGCCGAGCCGGTCCGCGTGGTAGAACCAGCGGTCGTTCTCCACCTTGATGTGCTTGCGGACCATGTTGAAACCGAGCGACTTCTGCTGTTCCAGGTCGAAGCGCAGCGCGGCGTCGGTGGGTGCGGTGTAGAGCCCGTCCGGCCAGTAGCCCTGGTCCAGAGTGCCGAGCTGGAAGACGAACTTGCCGTTGAGCGTCGGGCGCAGGGTGCCGCCGAGCATGGCCTTGCCCAGGGAGCGCATGCCGAAGTAGCCGCCCACCACGTCGCCGGACGCGAGGGTGACCCGCAGGTCGTACAGGAAAGGATCGTCCGGGGTCCACAGCCGGGCGTTGGGAACCGGGATCCGCAGGGAGGCGCCGACCGTACCGGTGGCCGTGCCGACCACCGTGCCGCCGGTGAGCACCTGCGCGGTGACCGCCTGGCCGCTCGCGTTGGCTGCCTGCACCACCAGGTCGAGCGCGCCGGCGGAGACGTTCGGGGTGGTGTCCAGCCGGGTGATCCGGGCCGGGTTGGTCGGCTCGAGCCAGACGGTCTGCCAGATGCCCGACGACGGCGTGTACCAGATGCCGCCGCGGTTGGTGCGCTGCTTGCCGACCGGGATGTCCTGGCCGTCGGTCGGGTCGTACACGCCGACGATGACCTCGTTGGCGCCGGCCCGCAGCGTGCTCGTCACGTCGTAGGAGAACTTGTCGTAGCCGCCCTCGTGCGTGCCGAGCAGCGTGCCGTTCACCCAGACCTTGGACTGCCAGTCCACGGCACCGAAGTTGAGGTTCACGTTCCGGCCGGACCAGCCGGCCGGAACGGTGAACGTTCTGCGGTAGTACATGTAGTTCTCATGGCGCATGATCCCCGAGAGAGCGCTCTCGATGGGGTACGGAACAAGCACCTCTTCGCCCAGCGTCGTGTTCACCGGCGGCGTGTTGATGTTGGACGCCCCGGCGAACTGCCAGATGCCGTTCAGGCTCTGCCAGTCGGGCCGGGTCAGCTGCGGGCGGGGGTATTCCGGCAGCGGGTTGGTGGTCGAGACCTGGTTGGTCCACGGGGTCGTCAGCGGGGGTGTCTTGGGGACGAAGGCCGCGGCCGGGGCGGTGGTGGCGATCAGTGCACCGGCGGAGGCGGTCAGGGTGGCGGCGGTCATGGCGATGAGGCGTCGCCAGGTCCGGGGGCGGGGGACGGTCATGTGAGCACTCCTGGGGGAGAGGGTGACTCAGTAGGCGCTGGCGAGGTCCGTCTTGGCGTTGCTCTCGTCGTACTCGCGGTCGGAGATGATGATGTCCGCGGGGATCGGCTCACCGTTGAAGAACTTGGTGGCGGTCTCGAAGGCCAGCGGGCCGAAGCGGGGGTTCGACTCGATGACGGAGGAGAACCAGCCGTCGCTGATGGCCTTGACCGCGCCCTTGGTGCCGTCGATCGAGACGATCTTCACGTCGCCGGCCTTCTTGCCGGCACCCGTGAGCGCCACCTGGGCACCGAGGCCCATCTCGTCGTTCTCCGCGTAGATGCCGTTGATGCCCGACTTGGACTGCAGCAGCTGCTCGGTGACCTTCTGGCCCTCCTCGCGGGAGAACTGACCGGTCTGCTCGAACACGATCTTGACGTCCGGTGCCACCTTGGCGATCTGGTCCTTGAAGCCCTTGGTGCGCAGCGTGGTGACGTTGTTGCCGGGCGCGCCGAGCAGGATCGCCACCTCGCCCTTGTTGCCCAGCGCCGCGGCCATCTTGTCGGCGGCGCGCTTGCCCTGCTCCTCGAAGTTCGATCCGATGAACGTCAGGTAGTCCTTGCAGGGCGTGGCGTTGATCTTGCGGTCGATGGTGATGATCGGGATCTTCTTGGCCGAGGCCTTGGCGAAGACCGAGTCCCAGCCGTCGGAGTTCAGCGGGGCGATGACCAGCAGCTGCACGCCCGAGTCGATCATCTGCTCGACGTCACTGATCTGCTTGTTGAACTGCGAGTTGGCGTTGGTGGTCTGCAGGTTGGTCTTGGGGATGCCGAGCTTGGCCGCCTCGTCCCTGATGGACTGGGTCTCGGCGATCCGGAACGGGTTGGCCTCCTTCTCCGACTGCGAGAAGCCGATCTTCGCGGTCTTCAGGTCCACCTTGGTGCCGCCGAACTGCTCCAGCGTGCAGGTCGGTACGCCGGCGGCGGCGGACTGCGCGACCTGGGCGCCGGCGGAGTTCGCGGCACCGCCGGCGGCGGGCGTGTCGCCGTCCTCGGACTTCGCGCACGCGCCCGTACCGGCGAGCACGACCAGGGCGGTGCTGAGGGAAAGAAGCGCGGGTCTCCAGTGTCCGGACATACCGGTCATGGGAACTCCTTCAAGGGTGGCATCGGGGATTTACTATCTGGAAACACATTCACGCACTATCAAACTTTTCCTGTCAAGGTCATGGCCACAAACCCCCAGAACCGAACGCAGCGCACCGTCGAGATCGGCCGGGAAATC
This sequence comes from Actinoplanes sp. NPDC051405, assembly GCF_055586185.1. Classification (NCBI taxonomy): domain Bacteria; kingdom Bacillati; phylum Actinomycetota; class Actinomycetes; order Micromonosporales; family Micromonosporaceae; genus Actinoplanes; species Actinoplanes sp. NPDC051405. The sequence continues at coordinate 76,658 of NZ_JBVJIR010000008.1, read as the reverse complement.
CGCTAAAGTGCAGCTCAGACGCCTACTGCTACCTTCTGTAGCGCGCCATCGCGAATTTGTTACCGCTCACATTTGGACATTGGCGCTCGGCGATCGCCGGTGCGCGGGATCTCAGCGGACAGTGGCCGTGCGGGACGTGCCGCGGGCCGGCTCCACTCCGTATTCCAACAGCCGGGCCCGGGTGCGGCGTAGGTCCCAGCGGGCGCCCAGCACGGTGTAGAACTCGGCTGCCTCGCCGCCGGTGGCCGCGGCCTCGTGCGGGCGGCGGTTCGCGGCCAGCAGCACCGCCGCGTCCTCCAGGGCGGCGGCCAGCTCCGGCACCCGCCCCACCGCCCGGTAGTGCTCGGCCGCGGCCAGCGCCGGCTCCGGATCCTCGGCCAGCAACGCGCGGCAACGGGCGGACGCCGCGAACGCACGCGCCGGGCGTACCTCCTTGGCCGCCTCGGCAGCGCAGATCGCCGCCGCCTGCTCGGCGATGTCCCGGCGGCCGACGCTCAGGGCCAGGCGCAGCGCGTCGGGCAGCCACTGGTGGCGCAGCATCATCGGGGCGTACCCGGGGGTCAGCAGGGGCGCGAGCTCCCGCAGGGCGTCGGCGGGCCGGTCCTGCTGCTCCGCGACCAGGGCCCGGGCCACCAGCAGGAAGTCGCAGCTCTCCCGTTCCGCGTCCGTCACGGGCAGCGCGTTGGCGGCGTCCAGGTGTGCGGTGGCCAGACTCCGGTCCTCCCGGTGACCGGCGATCAGCGCCGCGACGCCGTGCAGGAGCATCCCCACCGCGCCCGGCTCCCGCATGCCCAGGAAGGTGATGCCGGGTGCGTCGTCGGTGACCGCGCCGACCTCGGCCGTCGCGTCGTCCCACCGGCCCAGCCAGTAGTACTGCACCGCGGAGGCGACCTGGAGGGTGGCCGGCAGCCGGTGCCGGATGGCGAACAGGGCGGCCTCGCGCAGGGTCCGCTCCGCCTCGTCCAGGCGGTCCAGGTTCTGCAGCGTGAACATCCGGTTGTCCAGCAGGTCGAAGTACATGCCGGCGAACGTCGGGTGGTCCCGCATGATCTCCAGCGCGCGGTCGACGTACTCCAGCGCGCGTTCGTGGTCGCGGCGGATCGAGTTGGTCAGCCACGTCGTCTGCAGGGCGAAGGCGGCCTCGTACGGCTGCCCCGCCGCCACCGCCTCGTCGTGCACCCGCCGGGCTGTCCGGTCCGCCCGGTCCAGGTCGTCCAGCGGGCCGCGGCGGAAGTTGGCCAGCAGCACCCGGTGCCGGGTCCGCCAGATCTCCGGGGTGGCCGGGTCGTCGACCGCGCCGGTGAGCAGATCGATCGCCTCGCCGGGGGCACCCTGGCGGAACCGCATGGCCGCCAGCAGCTGCCGCATCTCGGCCCGGTCGCCCGGGTCGGTCGCGGTCGCCAGCGCCTCGCGGGCCTCGTCGATCGGGTAGCCGCCCTCCCGGAACTCCAGCTTCACCAGGGCGACGAGCAGGGTCTCCCGCTGCTGGGCACCGGGCAGGCCGGTGGCGAGCACCTGCCTGATCAGCTCCCGCGCCGTCCGCGGCACCCGCTTGATCACCTCGGCGTGGTGCTCGGTGAGCCAGCCGACCACCCAGGCGTCGAGCACCGGCGTCTCCGCCGCCAGCTGCTCGGCGACCCTGGTCACCGGGCTGCCGCCGCGGGCCAGGACCTCAGCCGTCTGACGGTGCAGCTGGGAGCGGGTGGCGTGCGGGATGCTCGCGTACAGCGCCTCGCGCAGGAACGGGTGCCGGAACGCCAGCTCGGTGCCCGCGTCCACCACGACCGTGGCGGCCAGCGCCTCCTCGAGGTTCGCCATCAGGCTGAACGGCGGCCGCCCGGTCACCGCGATGACGTCGTCCACGGCGAACTCGGTGCCCAGCAGGGCCGCCAGCCGCAGCACCTCCCGGGTGTCGTCGGAGAGGAAGTCCAGCGTGGCCCGGACCACCGCGAGCAGCGAACCCGGCACCTCCACCGGCACCGACTCGTCGATGTCGGCCCGGCCGTCCACGACCCGTACGGCACCCCGGCGGACCAGCGCCGCTGCCGTCTCCCGGGCGAAGAGCGGGTTGCCCCCGGACTGGCCGGCCACCGCGCGCAGGTGCGGGCCGACCGGGGCGCCGACCACGGCCGCGACGAGCTCCTCGGTCGCCTCGGCGGGCAGCGGCCCGAGGCTCAGCACGTGTCCCTCGCGCAGCCGCACGCTGCGGCGCAACTGGGCCAGCTCACGCCCGTTGGGCTCCGGCCGGGCCGCCGCGACCAGCAGCAGCGGCATGTGCCGGGTCGCCGCGACCAGCCGGTCCCAGAGCAGCACGCTGGCCTCGTCGGCCCACTGCATGTCGTCCACGACCAGCACGATCGGCGTGATCGCGCAGGCCGCCCGCAGGTAGGCGAGCACCCGTTCGGCCGCGATCGCCGGCCCGGCGTCGTCGTTCTCACCGCTGCCGGGCGCGTGCAGCTCGGTGGCGATGGTGGCGCGCCGGGGATCCTCCGACGTCGGCGCGAGACCCAGCGCGCGCGTGAGGACCTGCAGCGGCGTGTGCCGGTCGAGCTCGCCGGCCACACCCCAGAAGAGGCCGCAGCCGGCTTCGTCGGCGTCGGAGAGTGCGCGGGTCAGCACCTCGGTCTTGCCGATGCCCGGCTCACCCTCGATCCACACCGCCGCGCCGGTGCCCTGCGCCGCCGCCCGGACCAGACCACGCAGCAGCTCGACCTCGTCGCCGCGGCCCACCAGCGGCCGGTCGGTCAGCCCGTCGCGGATCGCCCGCGCGACGTGGATGGGCACCACCGCGGCCGGCAACGCGGGCGGCTCGGTCGCGGCCATCGACCCGTCCAGCACCCGGCGTTGCAGCTCACGCAGCGCGGGCCCCGGCTCCACGCCCAGCTCGGCCACCAGCACCCGGCGAGCGGCCTGGAACGCCTCCAGCGCCTCGGCACCGCGGCCGGCCCGATACAGTGCCTGGATCAGCAGTTCGTGCAGTGGCTCGTGCAGGGGATGGGCGCGGACCAGGCCGGCGAGCTCGGCGATCAGGCCGTCGTCGCCCAGCTCCATCGCGATGCGGGCCCGCCGCTCCACGGCGGCCAGGCGCTGCTCGGCCAGGCGGGTCCGCTCCAGCTCGATCCGGTCGCCGGAGATGCCCGCGTACGCGTCGCCGTGCCACAGCTCCAGGGCCTCGTCGAGCACGCACGCCGCGGCCCCCGGATCGCCGCCCGCCTGCAACTCCTCGGCCCGGGTGCAGAGCTCGGCGAACCGGTCGCTGTCCAGGTGCCCGGCCGGGACCCGCAGCGAGTAGCCGGCCGGGCCGGAGGTCAGGACCTCGGCGGCCGGCGGGCGCTCCGGGCCACCGGCGAGCACCCGGCGCAGTCCGGAGATGTAGGTGTAGACGCTGCCGGGTGCCGTGGCGGGCGCGGCGGCCCCCCACACCGCCTCGATGATCTCGTCCCGGCTGACCAGGCGGTTGGCGTCCGCGACCAGCACGGCGAACAGCGAACGCTGGCGGGCCGGGCCGAGGTTGAGCTCCTGGTCGCCGTACCAGGCGCGCAGCGGGCCCAGAACGGAGACGCGGAGCTGCCCGTACGCAGGATCCGGCATCTCTCCTCCGTTTCCGCCGCGGGAGCGTGCCTCACTCCGAGGAGACCACGGGCCGCTCAACGGATAACAGAAACTCTGTCACCCAGCAGGGCTGTCCGGCTGAGATGCGGCGCGGTCGGCTCGCCCGGCAGGTGGGGCCGGAGCCGGTCGATGAGTGACCGGAACCGGTGCAGCCACGGGTCCGGCAGCCGGCGCGCACTCAGCACGGCCCGGGCCACGTCGGCCGCGGCGACGTGCTCACCCTGCCGGTCGTGACTGCACGCCATGATCCACTGCATCTCGGCCTCGAGCCGCACATCCGTGGTGCGGGCGGCGACCCAGCCGGCCTCGGCGACCGCGTTCTCGCGCTGGCGGTCGAGCAGGCGGGCCAGCCAGGCGGTCAGGTCGAGCCGGGTCTCCTCGTCCAGGGCGTACTCCGTGCGTACGCGTTTGAGCATGCTGATCGCCACCTGCGGGGCCCGCGTCGAGAGCTGCTCGATGTGCTGGGCCAGCCAGCGGCTGGCGCTGCTGTCCAGCGGCACCGGGCCGGCCAGCAGCTGGCCGACGACCCGCTCCGGGGCCCCGCCGACCTGGGCGATCTTCTCGGCGAAGGACCGGTGCAGCATGATCCGCAGCGCCGCCGGGGTGCTCTCGTGCAGCACCCGGGCCACGATCCGGTGCCGGAAGAGCAGGGTCTCGGGGTCGTCGGTGAGCACACCCGCCGCCCGGGCCGGCCGCAGCACCCGCTGCAGCTCCGCGGGCGGGTGGTCGGTGACGGCGGCGACCTCGGCCACGGTGCAGTGGTCACCCAGGAACGCGGCCGCCCGCAGCAGGTGCCGGGTCTCCTCGCCGAGCGTGGCCAGGTGCGCGTCCACCGCGGCCACCAGCTCGGCCGGCGGCGCGCCACGGTAGGCGGCGTCGTCGCGCCGGGACGCGGCCAGGTGGCGCAGGTAGTACGGGTTGCCACCGGCGTCGCTCAGCAGCCGGCGCAACGTCCGCGGGTCGAACGGCTCGGGCGCGACCGCGCGGACCAGCGCGGTGGCCTCGTCGGCGGTCAGCGGCTCGAGGGTGATGATCTCGTCGGCGGGCACCTCGTCGAGGCCGGCCGCCCCGGGCCGGGCGGAGGCGACCAGCAGCAGCGGCAGCTCCCGGGTCAACTCGTGCAGGGCCGCCCAGACCCGCAACGTCGTGGTGTCCGCCCGCTGCAGATCGTCGGCGACCAGGATCAGCGGGGTCTCGGCGGCCGCCTGCCGGACCAGGGCCACCGCCCGCTCCACGGTCTGCGGCCGCGGCCCGTCGAGCGCGTCGGCGGCGACCGTGAACAGCTGCCGCACCAGGTCGCGGGTGGCGTCGCCGGACATCGCGGACTCGACGCACTCCAGCAGCACCCCGAGCGGCATCCGCTGGGCCAGCTCGTCACCGATGCCCCAGCCCGTGCGGCAACCGGCCGGCAGCCCGGTGCGCAGGGCCGCGCCGAGCAGCGCCGACTTGCCCATGCCGGGGGTGCCCTCGATCCGGATGCTGCGGCCCCGGCCGGCGGCCACCTCGGTGCCGGCCCGGCGCAGCAGGCGGATCTCGGCGTCCCGGCCGACCAGTGCCGCCGTCTCGGCGGGCGCGGCCGGCGGGCCGGAGCTGCGGGCCGGCGCGGACAACTCGTTGGTGCCGGTGAGGATGCGCAGCCGCATGGCCCGCAACGCGGCGCTGGGCTCGGTGCCGGTCTCCTCCAGCAGCACCCGGCTCAGATGGTCGTGCACCTGCAACGCCTCGGCCCGGCGACCACCGGCGTGCAGGGCGGTCATCAGCATCCCGTGCAGGGCTTCCTGCAACGGGTACGCCTGCACGAGCAACCGCAGCGCAGCAATGGCCTCCTCGTGCCGTCCCAGATCCAGCAGCAGGGCGGCATGGCGTTCGGCGCTGGCCAGCCGCAACTCGGTCAGGCGCAGGCGCTGGGCGGCGGCGTACGGGCCGGGCACGCCGGACAGCGCCTCGCCCTGCCACAGCCGCATGGCCGCCTCCAGGGCCGCCAGCTCGGCGAACCGGTCACTGGCGGCCCGGTGGCGCCGGCTCTCCTCGCGCAACGCCTCGAAGCGGAACACGTCCACGTCCTGCTTGCGGACGTGCAGGCAGTAGGTGCCGCCGCCGGAGGTGAGCAGCTGCCCGGCGGCCCAGCGGTCGCGTCCCGGCTCGAGCACCTGGCGCAGCGTCGAGACGTACGTGTAGACGTTGCCGACCGCGCTCGCGGGTGGCTCCTCACCCCACAGCGCGGTGATGAGCTGCTGGCGGGAGACCGCGTGGCCGGCGTGCAGAGCCAGCACGGCCAGCACCGCGGCACGGCGCGCCGAGCCCAGCGGGAGCTCTGTCTCGTCCCGCCACGCGCGTACGGGTCCCAGCAGGCGAAGGTCCAGACCTTCGTGCTCTGCCGTCATGGCTGCCCAACCTCGTCGTCGTGGGATCGCTGCCAACAGGTAGTCAGTTGAACATGCAAGCTTTCGTTCACCGCAAACCGATGTCCCTCATCGGGGTTCTGATACCGCTGCTGTGCCACCATTCCTAGCGAATGCGCGCAAGAGTGCAGATCCGCCGCGCTCAGGGGCAGCATATCTCCGCAAGTGATATTCGCGACTTGCCTTCTTTGCGTGACGAAGGCATTACGCATTCCGGCGGCCCGCGTCCAGTTGTTGACGGTCCGTAATCGGTGACGGGCGGCTGGGCAATGTTACTGGTGGGTCAGGGCACTTCCAGGTGCGTGAGGTTCCGCCGGGAGCGCGCTGCTGGTGGACTCGGTGCGATGTGCGGGCCGGCGGCACTGTCCGCGAGCCGGCCGGCAACCCGGGCGAGGAGGCCAGATGAGCGGGACCCCACCTCCCCTGCCGTTCGCCGGGGAGTTGTTTCTGCACCTCGCCGCCGAGGGCCGGCTGGTCCTGGACGCGGTCCGCGCGGACGCGGTCATCGCCGGCCTGGAATGCACCCTGGCCCAGATCCGCGCGCGCCTGCGGGTCATCCGGATCTGGCAGCAACTGCCCGCGCAGCGCGTGGACGAACTGCCCGAGGAACTGGTGCAGGATGTCGTCGACGCGGTATTCACCGACCAATTGGCGCCCGGTCAATTAGAGCGCGCGGCAATCGAGTTGCCCATCTACATCGAGGCGCTGCGGCGGGCGAGCGCCCCGCGCGATTAACCCGCCCGGACCGGGAGCCTGGTTAAGAGATCGGCAATGAGCTGCGTCGATCTCACCACCTTCCCGGCGGATCGGCGGCGATGAAGGTCGCGTGAAGATTTTCTGAAGACCCCTTCCGGAGACTGGCCCCCGGCCGTACCGATCAACCGGAGGTAGCAGTGGACCAGGTTCGGGTCGCCCTGCAGGCGATGGACCCGCTCAGCCACGCGGGACTCGCCAGTTTTCTTCAGTCCCGGCCGGAGCTCACCCTGCTTCGCGCCGCCGAACGGGCCGACGCCACGGTGCTGGTCGTGTCGACCGACCGGCTCAGCACCGACGTGATCGCCATGCTGCGGCGCTCGGCGGCCGAGACCGGGGTGCCGGTGGTGCTGGTCACCAACGAGATCAACGAGACGGAACTGCTCACCGCGGTCGAGTGCCGGGTGGTGGCGGTGCTGCCCCGGGCGGCAGTCACGGCCGAGCGTCTCGCCCACAGCGTGCTCGCGGCGGCCTCCGGCGGTGGCGTGATGCCCCCGAACCTGGTCGGCGAGCTGCTCAAGCACATCGAGCGCCTGCAGCGCGACGTGCTGACCCCGCACGGGCTGAACGCCTCGGGTCTGACGCCGCGCGAGATCGACGTGCTGCGCCTGATGGCCGACGGCTTCGACACCAGCGAGATCGCCGGCGAGCTGTGCTACTCGGAGCGCACGGTGAAGAACGTGATCTACGGGTTGACGCACCGGCTGAAGCTGCGCAACCGGTCGCACGCCGTCGCGTACGCGTTGCGCAGCGGAATGATCTGATCGTTTTCCCGGCCGGGACGGCGGGCTGTTGCACCGGCATGGCCAAGACGCGATGTCGGCCGCTGAACGGCCCGTCGTTAGGGGTTCTCACCTTGGACCGCGGTTGTAACGTGACCGCATGGCCGCGGGCGGGATCAGGGACCGGTTCCGGGCGCAGATGCGCCAGGAGGTCAAGGAGGCGGCCCTGCGCCAGCTCGCGGAGGGCGGCCCGGGCGCGCTGTCCATCAACGCGATCGCCAAGGAGCTCGGCGTCTCCGGCCCGGCGCTGTATAGATACTTCACCGGCCGGGAAGCGCTGCTCACCGAGCTGATCCTGGACGCGTACGCGGATCTGACCGCGGCGCTCGCCGCCGCCGGCCACCGGCTGCCGGAGCTCGCGGCGGCCTACCGGAGCTGGGCAATCGCCCACCCGCACCGATACCGGTTGCTGTTCGGGGCGCCGCTGCCCGGCTACGACGCGCACGACGAGCGGCTGGCCGACGCGGCCCAGCGGGCGATGGACGTGCTGCTCGCCGGGGCCGGACCGGGCCCCGCGCCGGAGCCGGCGCTCGCCGACGACCTGCTCGGCTGGGCGCGCAGACGCGGCGCGCACGACGTCGACCCCACGGTGGCGCTGCGCGCGGTCACCGCCTGGAGCCGGCTGCACGGCTTCGTCAGCCTGGAGATCGAGGACAACTTCCGGGCGCTGGGGCTCGACCCCGACCACGTCTTCGCGGCCGAGGTCGAAGCCCTCAGAAGTGCGCGATGATCCGCTGGGCCGGCCCGTCGACGGTGAGCCGCCCGCCGTACGGCAGCACCCACTGCGGGTTGGTGTGCCCGAAGTCCACCCCAAGCACCACCATCGCCCCGGGGTTGTAGGTCTCGACCGCGCGCAGCACAGCCGCCTGCTGGTCCTCGCGATACCGGATCCGCTCGGCCATCGGCCGCGGGTCGTTGAACACGGTGCCCTTGGCCGTCGCCACGACGATCGCCGGGAACTGCTCCAGCAGGCCGCGCTCACCGAAGTTGCGCAGCATCCGGAACACCTCCACGTCCGGCGGCATCTCCTCGGAGGTCTCCAGCAGCAGCACACACCCGGCGTAGTCCTCGACCGGCCGCACCCAGCGGTCGGCGGCCAGCGTCCAGTGCAGAATCTCCAGGTTGCCGCCCCAGGTCGGCGCGCTCACCACCCGCTCGGCCCGGTGCCACACCCGGCCCGGGCTCGGGTACGGGACCGGCGCCTCGGTCAACGTGCCGGGCTGGTCCCAGGACACTTCCTCGTCGGTGAACAACTCGACCGGACTGATCTCGAGGTCGCCGCCGGTGAACAGCGCCGCCCGTACCGAAGCCACGGTGGCCTGCTGCACGCCGCCGCCGCGGCCGAGCTGCACCATCGTGGACATCCCGTGATAGCCGGCCACGCCGTGGGTCCAGAGCCAGTTCAGCAGGTTGGTGTTGTCGGAGAAGCCGAAGAAGGGTTTGGGGTCGGCCCGGAACGGCGCCGGGTCGAGGTGCCGCAGCACGGTGATCTGGTCGTCGCCGCCGATCGTGGCGAAGACCGCCCGGATCCGCGGATCGGCGTAGGCCGCCATCAGGTCCGCGGCCCGCTCCTCGGCCGGCGCGGCGTGGCGGGTGGTCGGGTATTCGACCGGCTCCACCCCGAAAACCTCGCGCAGGCGCCGCAGTCCCTGTTCGTGCACGGCGGGGAAGTCGGCGGGCGCGGCGTGCGCGGGCGAGACGACGGCGACCCGGTCGCCGGGCGAGAGCTTGGGCGGAACGCTGAATTCAGGACGCATACGACCATTCAAGTACGCCGGGCAAGCGAGTTCGGTGCCGTTCACCCGCCGCGGCGGGGATGGACCGGTGGGGCTGCCACGTCGCAGTACGAGCGGATCGGCGTTTCCGCTGCCTTCGCGAGGACCCCGCCGGCCGCGGCGGCCGGTTCGGGGGTGTGGGCGGGGAGCCGGGTGGGGATCAGGACTGCGGCCAGGGCCGCCCCGGCCAGCATCAGGGCGGCGCAGATCATCAGGGAGTTGCGGTAGGTCGGGTGCAGGTCCGCCGCGTCGGTCAGGTCGCCCTGGCCGATGCCCGCCGCCAGCGGCAGGACCGCCACGGACAGCAGGCCGGCGGCCCGGGCGACCGCGTTGTTCACGCCGCTGGCCACGCCGGCGTACATGTCGTCCAGGGCACCCAGCGCCGTCGCGGTCAGCGGGGCCACCAGCAGGCACAGCCCCAGGCCGAAGACGATCACCGGCGGCAGGACGTCCGTCCAGTACGACGCGCCCGGGCCGATGCGGCTCATCCAGAGCAGGCCCGCCGCCGAGATCAGCGGGCCCACCGTCATCGGGATGCGGGGACCGATGCGCTGGCCCAGCGCGCCCGCGCGGGCCGACAGCAGCAGCATCAGCACGGTCACCGGCAGCAGCGCCAGGCCACCCGCCAGCGGGCTGAACCCGGCCACCACCTGCAGGTTGAGCACCACCAGGAAGAAGACGCCGCCGTTGGCCGCGTACACCAGGAAGGTCACCAGGTTGGCGCCGGTGAAGGCGCGGGCGCCGAAGATGCCCAGCGGCAGCATCGGGTGCCGCGAGCGGCGTTCGACCACCACGAACGCGGCCAGGCCGGCCCCGCCGATCAGCAGGGCGACCAGCACCTGCGGGCTGCCCGGGCCGTTGGCGGGCCAGGCCGTGAAGCCGTACGTGAGGCCGCCGAGTCCCGCGGCGCCGGTCAGCACCCCGGCGATGTCGAGCTCGCGGTGCGCGGCCGGGTTGCGTGACTCCGGCACGTGCCGGGCCGCGACCAGCATGACCAGCGCCGCGACCGGCACGTTGATCAGGAAGATGAGCCGCCAGTTGCCCAGCTCGACGAGCCAGCCGCCGAGGAACGGGCCGAGCGCGCCGCCGATGCCGCCCAGCCCGGACCAGGCGCCGATCGCCTTGGCCCGGTCCGCGCGGGCGAACGACGCCTCCAGGATGGCCAGCGCGCCCGGGGTCAGCAGGGCGCCGCCGATGCCCTGCAGCACGCGGGCGGCGATGAGCATCTCCATGGTCTGCGCCAGCCCGCACAGCAGCGACGCCAGCGCGAACCAGCCGACCCCGATCAGGAACACCCGTTTGCGCCCGAAGCGGTCGCCGAGGGAGCCGCCCAGCAGGATCAGGGACGCGAGGCTCAGGGCGTACCCGTTGATCGTCCATTGCAGACCGGCCGCGCCGCCGCCGAGGTCGTCGCCGATCGCCGGGAGCGCGATGTTGACGACCGTGGCGTCGATGAAGGCCAGGCTCGATCCCAGCACGGTGGCCAGCAGCACCCATCGGCCGGCGGCGCTGCGATAAGTGATGAGCGGCTCGGTCACAGCGTGCTGGCCAGGCCACCGTCGATGGTGAGGTGCACGGCCACGACAGGGCGCCCGATGCCCCTGCTGCCGCCGGTGACGACCGCCGTCCTGCCTGCCAGCCCGAGATCCATGTCCCGGACCCTACGCTCGGCCGACGGCGGGCCGGTGAACACTGCCGGTCAGGCCGTGCGGCGGACCGGCCGGGGCAGCGGGATCTGCACACCGCGGGGCACGGCCGCCCGGGCCGCGAGCAGCGCCGCGGTGGCCGCGGTCGACGGCTTGGTCGCCGTCGTGCGGCGCCGGCCCAGCAGCAGCTCCACCCGGCTGAGCAGCTCGGCCCGGTGGTACGGCTTGGTCAGGTAGTCGTCGGCGCCCGCGTCCATCGCGGCCAGGATGCGATGGTTGTTGACGTCGGCGCTGATCAGCATGATCGGCAGGTCGGCGGTCGCCGGCTCGGAGCGCAGCAGGCGGCACAGCTCGATGCCGGAGGAACCGGGCATCCGCACGTCCAGCAGCACGGCGTCGATCCCGCCGGCGGTCAGCGACCTCCGCGCGGATTCGGCGTCGACGGCCTCCACGACCTCGTGACCGAGCCGGGCCAGCGCGAGCGAGATGAGCTCACGGTGGTCGGCATCATCATCGACGATGAGCACGGTCGGCACGGCGGCACCTCCTGCCATTCAAGAGAATCTGCAGGACTGTTCGGCACACCCGTTCCGGTCACTGAGGCGTTCCGGGAATTTGGCTCGGCCCGCGCTCGGCCCGCGCGGCATCAGCGCAGCCGGGAGAGCCACTTGCGGTCGATCTCGGCGGGCAGGTCGACCTCGTGGTGCCGGGCCAGCAGCACCACCTGGCAGAGCACGTCGGCGAGCTCGGCCCGGAAGTTCGCCGCCAGCTCCGACGGGGTCAGGTCCTTGGTGCGGGCCTGGCCGGTGTGCATCAGGTAGGCCTGGGTGAGCTCGCCGACCTCCTCCTGCAGTTTGAGCAGGAACCAGGTGGCGTCCCGGCGGATGCCGAACGTCTCGGCGTACCGCTGGGAGACCGTCTCGAGGTCGTCGGACAGCCGGCGCAGATCCATCCCGCCAAGCTACTGGCCGGGCGGGGCGCCAGCCGGGGTCAGATGTGCGTCGAGCTCGTCGAGGTCGGCGACGAACCAGATCTGCCCGCCCCGGTTCGACTCGTGGACCAGGGCCCGCAGGGCCGAGCTCGCCTCCAGGTGGGCCGAGATGTCGCCGACGACGGCCAGCCGGACCCGGTAGTTGACGAACTTCTGCATGATCGCGCCGGCCAACCCGGTGCCGAGGGTGAAGAACCGCTCCGGCAGCCGGCCGGCCGGCAGCGCGACCACGTCGGCGCCGGCGTAGGCCGCGCCGATCAGATCGAGGGCGTCCTGCTCGGTGGCCACCGCCGGGCCGTCCGCGGCGCAGACCAGCACCGGTACGCCGTTGCGCTGCTCCAGCCGGTCGGTCATCGCCCGGCTCCCGGCGCGAACAGGCCGTTCTCCGCCCCGAGCAGCCCGTCGAGCAGCTGGAGGATGTCGGCGGTCTCGGCCGGACCGCCGAGGATCACGATTTTCATCCGGGATCGTCCCCTGTCGTAGATGGTCTGCAGGCGCAGCGGCTCGGGGGAGTCGCGGGGTGCCTGGGCACCGGCCGTGAGCAGGGTGCTGAGCCGGTCGGCCGCTCCCGGCGCCAGGCCGTCGATCTGCACGATGCTGGACACCTCGACATGTCCGGTCACGGCGGCCGGGGCCGGCTCGTCGATCAGGGCGTCGAGGTCCGCGCGGGCGATCCGGTACTGCTTGCCGATCTTGACGGCCTTGAGCCGGCCGTCCCGGACGTAGTTGCGGACCGTGCGCACGTGCAGTCCCAGCCGCTCGGCCACCTGCTCGACCGAGTACATATCGTTCCCCATAACACCCCATCGTCGCTGTCATAGGGAAGGATACGGTATCAAGCGGTGATGACGACCTTGCCCCGGAGGTCACCGGCGGCGTTCCGCTCGTGCACCTCGGCGAGTTCGGCCAGCGGGTAGCGCCCGGAGATGTCGACCGTGAGTGTGCCGGCGTCGATGCGGCGGACGATCTCGGCGAGCTGGGTGGTGTCGCTGCGGACGTACATGTTCATGGTCCGGACCTTGCGGTCGGCGTCCTGTGGCGCCGGTGAGGCCGTGCTGACCAGCACGCCACCGGGCTTGATGAGGGCGACCAGCGCGGCCATCGCCGTCTCGTCGGCGTACACCAGGTTGAACACCGCGTCCACAGGCTCGTCGATCGCGTCGGTCACCGGGGTGGCGGTGTAGTCGACGATCTGGCGGGCGCCGGCGGCGCGTACGGCCTGCGTGCTGCGCGGGCTCGCGGTGGCGACCACCGTGGCTCCGGCCTGCGCGGCGAACTGGACGGCGTAACCGCCGACGCCGCCGCCCGCGCCGTTGATCAGGATGCGCTGGCCGGCCTGCAGCCCGGCGTGCTCGAACAGGCCCTGCCAGGCGGTGAGCGCGACGGCAGGCACGGCTGCGGCGTCGGCCAGTGTGATGCTCGTCGGCGGGGCGGTGAGCACCTCGGCCGGAGCGACCACGAACTCGGCGGCGGCCCCGGGCGAGGTCATCGGCAGGAACCCGATCACCGCGCCGCCCCCGCCCTCGACGACCGTGCCGGACACGTCGACCCCGGGGGTGTGGGGCAGCGTGATCGGCATGGCCTGCTGCAGGAAGCCGGCCCGGAAGGCGGCATCGACCGGGTTGAACGACGTCGCGGCCACCCGGACCAGCACTTCGCCGGGGCCGGGGACGGGACGGTCGACATCCTCCAGGCGCAGGACGTCCGGACCGCCGTACGTGGAGAAGCGGATGGCTCGCATGACCGACCTCCGTGGGTAGATGCTTCGAACTCGAAGCATCTCGGCAAGCTAGCACGCTTCGAATTCGAAGCAATCGTTATGATGGCGGAGTGACAGATGCCACCTCGCTGGACGCGGAACAGCTCCGGGCGTACCTGACGCTCAAGGAGGTCAGCAGCCTGCTCGACCACGCCGTCGAGCAGCAGCTGCGGGTGGACGGCGGGCTCACCGGCCCGCAGTTCGGGATCCTGGCCCGGCTCAACGACGCCCCGGGCGGCCGCCTGCGGATGACCGACGTGGCGGACGGCATGGTCTACAGCCGCAGCGGGCTGACCTACCAGGCCGGACAGCTGGAGAAGGCTGGGCTGATCAGCCGTTCACCGGCCGAGGACGACGAGCGCAGTGTGATGGTGACGCTGACCGCGGCCGGACGCGAACGGCTGGGCCAGGTCATGCCCGGCCACATCGAGGTGGTCCAGCGGCTGCTGCTCACCTCGCTGAACCGCGCGGACATCACCGCGATCACCGAGATCCTGGGCCGGGTCCGCGACCGCATGCGTACGGCGCCACCCCGCTCGGCCGCCCCTCGCCGCAAAGCCTGACCGGCTGCCGGGCAAAGGGGTTGAGAGAGGGTCGGGTTAACCCTACTGTCGACTGGGCGGTCAGCGGGATCGGACGGGAGGCATCGAGTGCCTAGCGTCAACGGTATGACCACCACCTCCGCCCCCGCCGAGTACGCCCCGGGTCTGGCCCAGCGCCTCCTGCGCCGGCTCGGCCAGGACACCCTCTACATCCTGGTCGGGTTCCCGCTCGGCCTCGTCACACTGGTCCTGTGCATGGTCGGCTTCTTCTTCGGCATCGGGGCGGCGATCATCTGGGTCGGCGTGCCCGCCCTGGTCGGCACGATCATGCTGGCCCGCGGCTTCGCCACCCTGGAACGCGCCCGCCTGGTCCCGATCCTCGGCCGCCGGCTGCCGCACCCGGCCTACAAGCGCGCCGCCCCCGACGCCAGCATCGCCGGCCGGGCACTGACCCCGCTCAGCGACGGGCAGTCGTGGCTCGACCTGGTGCACGGCATGTTCCGGTTCATCCCCAGCACCATCGCCTTCGCCTTCGCGGTCGCGTGGTGGGCCGGCGCGCTCGGCGGTCTGACCTTCCCGCTGTGGGACTGGTCCATCCCCCGCGGCGCGGACAACCAGGATCTGCCGGAGCTGCTCGGCCTCGGCTCCGACAACTCCACCCGGATCGTCTTCCACATGGCGCTCGGCTTCTTCTTCGCCGGCACCCTGCTGCCGGTGATCCGCGGCCTGGCCATGCTGGAGGCCGGTTTCGCCCGGGGCCTGCTCAGTGGGGTCAACGAGCTGCGCGAGCAGGTGGCCTCGGCCGAGGCGGCCCGGGACACCGCGCAGGCGCAGAAGGCGGCAGCCGTCTCCGCCGAGGCGACCGCGCTGCGCCGGCTCGAGCGCGACATCCACGACGGCCCCCAGCAGCGGCTGGTCCGGCTCGCCATGGATCTGGGCCGGGCCCAGCAGCAGTTCAGCACCGACCCGGAGGCCGCCAAGGCCACCGTCGCCGAGGCGCTGACCCAGACCCGGGAGACCCTGGACGAACTGCGGGCGCTCTCCCGCGGCATCGCCCCGCCGATCCTGGTCGACCGGGGCCTGCAGGCTGCCCTGACCGCGCTGGCCGGCCGCAGCACCATCCCGGTCGACCTGGACGCACCTCCGATCGCCCGGCTCGACCCGGCTGTGGAGACGACCGCGTACTTCGTGGTCGCGGAGGCCTTGACCAACGTCGCCAAGCACAGCTACGCCGGTGAGGTCCAGGTGAGCGTCCGGCGGGCGCCGACCGGGCTGCTGATCACGGTCGCGGACGACGGTGTCGGGGGCGCGAGCCTGGCCAAGGGACACGGTCTGGCCGGTCTGTCGGACCGCGTCGAGGCGGCCGGCGGCGTGATGAGCCTGGAGAGCCCGGCCGGTGGTGGCACGACCCTGACAGTCGCCCTCCCCCTCTGATCGGGGCGCAGCGCATAGGCTCGTCGGCATGCGGGTGGTGATTGCCGACGACGCCGTGCTGTTGCGCGAGGGTCTGATCCGGCTGGTGGAGGAGAACGGGCACACCGTCGTCGCGGCTGTCGGCGACGGTCCGTCGTTGGTCGAGGCGATCGTCGAGCACCGGCCCGAAGTGTCCATCGTGGACGTACGGATGCCGCCGTCGCACACCGACGAGGGGCTGCGCGCCGCGGTCGAGGCCCGCAAGAAGGTGCCGGGCAGCCCGGTGCTGGTGCTGTCCCAGTACGTCGAGGTCGAGTACGCCGACGACCTGCTGGCCGATCGCACCGGGGCGATCGGCTACCTGCTCAAGGACCGTGTCTCCGAGGTCGCCGAGTTCCTGGACGCGCTACGCCGGGTGGCCGGCGGCGGCACGGTGCTGGACCCGGAGGTGGTCGGCCAGCTGCTGGTCCGCCGCCGCCGCGACGATCCGCTGCGCAATCTCACCCCCCGCGAGCGCGAGGTCCTGGGCCTGATGGCCGAGGGCCGCTCGAACACGGCGATCGCCCGCAAGATGGTGGTGACCGAGGGCGCGGTGGAGAAGCACGTACGCAACATCTTCACGAAGCTGGACCTGCCGCCGGACGAGGAACAACACCGCCGGGTCCTGGCCGTGCTGACCTACCTGCAGTCCTGACCGTAGGGCTAGCCCTACCCTCGACCGGCCTGCTCACCGGATCGATCGGCCGGGCCGCGCTCCCTAGCGTCAACAACCATGAAGCACAGGGAGAATGTCACCGGAATCGCGGCCCGGGCCGCGATGTGGAGTGCCCGGCACCGCACTCTCGCCATCATCGGCTGGATCGCATTTGTCGTCGGTGTCACCGTCCTCAGCGGACAGATCGGCACCCGTGAGGCCACCGACTCCGACCAGGGTCACGGGGAGTCCGGGCGGGCGTCGCTCATCGTCGAGCAGGCCGGCTTCCCGGTCCAGCCGGCGGGGGAGATGGTGCTCGTCAAGGGCGCCAACCGGGACGCGGCCATCGCCGACGTCACGCGTTCGCTGACCGGGCGGCCCGAGGTGGGAGCCGTCGCCAAGCCGCTCACGTCACCGGACGGGCAGGCCACGCTCGTCACCTTCACCATGATCGGGGATCCGGACACCGCCAAGGACCGGGTCGAGCCGCTGCTCGACATCGTCGCCGGAGTGCAGAGCCGGCATCCGGGCGTCTACGTCGCCCAGGCCGGCGACGCCAGCGGCAGCAAGCTCATCGGGGACTCGCTCGACGAGGGGCTGAGCCGGCTGTCGATGCTCTCCATCCCGGTCACCCTCGGCATCCTGTTGGTGGCTTTCGGCGCGGTCGTCGCCGCGCTGCTGCCCGTCGGCCTGGCCCTCACGGCCATCCTCGCCGCGATCGGCTTGCTCGCGGGGGCGAGCCGGCTCGCGCCGACCGTCGACACCACCATGCACGTCATGCTGCTCGTCGGCCTCGCCGTCGGCGTCGACTACTGCCTCTTCTACATCCGCCGGGAACGCGACGAGCGCCGCAACGGTGCCGATCCGCACCGGGCCCTGCTGATCGCCGCGCAGACCTCCGGGCGGTCCATCTGGATCTCCGGTCTCACCGTCATCGTGGCCATGGCCGGCATGTTCTTCACCATGGACGCCACCTTCATCAGCTTCGGGATGGGCACCATCCTGGTCGTCGCGACCGCCGTGCTCGGCTCGCTGACCGTGCTTCCAGCGCTGCTCTCGGCGCTGGGCGACCGGGTCGACGCGATCAAGATCCCCGGCCTGTACCGGCGGCGCACCGAGGGCCGGGTCTGGCGCTGGGTGCTGCGGGTGGTGCTGGCCAAGCCGCTGATCTCGACGATCGTCGCCGTCGGCGTGCTCGCCGCGCTGGCCGCGCCGGCGCTGGACCTGCGCACGAAGGGCGAGAGCATCGAGGACGTCTCGCCGAAGCAGCCGATCGTGCAGACCATGACGGCGATCAGCCGGGCGTTCCCCGCCGAGGTCGTGCCGGCCGAGGTGGTGGTCAAGGCGCCGACCGTCAAGGGACCGCAGTTCGAGGCCGCGCTGGCCGACTTCCGCCGCGCCGCGGCGGCGAGCGGGCAGCTGCGCGAGCCCATCGACGTGCGGGTCAATCCGGCCGGGACGGTCGCGGTCGTCTCGGTCGGCCTGGCCGGCAACGGCAGCGACCGTACGTCGGAACGGGCCGTCGAGACCCTGCGGACGAGTGTGGCTCCGGGTGCCTTCGGGAAGCTGTCCGGAGCGACCGTGGCGGTCACGGGTGACACCGCCGAGGGAATGGACTTCAACAAGCGGCTGACCGACTCGCTGCCCTGGGTGTTCGGCTTCGTCCTGGGTCTGGCGTTCCTGCTGCTGCTGGTCTCGTTCCGGTCGGTGGTCGTCGCGGTCACCGGCGTGGTGCTCAACCTGCTGTCGGTCGCCGCCGCCTACGGCATGCTGGTGTTCGTCTTCCAGTACGGCCACTTCGAATCGGTGCTCGATTTCAAGTCCGGTGGCGGGATCACCAACTGGATGCCGCTGTTCCTGTTCATCATCCTGTTCGGCCTGTCGATGGACTACCACGTCTTCGTGCTGAGCCGGATCCGCGAGGGTCACGACCGTGGGCTGGGGACCAAGCAGGCGGTGAGTGAGGGCATCGGCCGTACGGCCGGAGTGATCACCAGCGCGGCGATGGTGATGGTGGCGGTCTTCGCCCTCTTCGCCACCCTGCCGCTGATCTCGACCAAGGAGCTGGGCGTGGGCCTGGCCGCCGCGGTCCTGCTGGACGCCACGATCATCCGGGCGGTCCTGCTGCCCGCGGTGATGGCCCTGCTGGGCGACAAGAACTGGTGGCTGCCCCGCTGGCTGAACTGGCTCCCGGCGGTGGCCCACGACCTGCCCCCGGCCTCGACTCCGGTCCCGCAGTCCCGCGAAGACCGGGAACTCACCCCGGCCCTCTGACAAACGACAGAAAAGGGCGAGCGCCGAACGGCGCTCGCCCTTTTCTGTCTGTGCGAGATCTTCAGCCCGGCGCACCCGCAACGGCCTCGGACAGCAGCCTCATCGGGCTGGTGTCACGGGACGTTCTCCGGCACGCGTAGCGAAAAAAGATCAGGACTTGAACGCGTCCTTGATGTTCTCGCCGGCCTGCTTGAGCTTCGAGCTGGACTGGTCGGCCTTGCCCTCGGCCTCGAGGGACTTGTCGTCAGTCGCCTTGCCGAGGCCTTCCTTGACCTTGCCGCCCAGCTCTTCGGACTTGTTGTCAATCTTGTCGTCGGCAGCCATGGTGACCTCCAGGTGTGTGGCCTACGCACACACAGGTACCCGGGTGCCCGCTCCGCAACCCTCATTACGTGAAGGAAAGGCGCTCAGCCGGTCATCTGCCATTGCGGGACCGGCATCAGCGACGTCGGTTCGCGCAGGAGCTCGCCGAACTTCTCCGCCGGCATCGGGCGGGCGAAGTAATAGCCCTGCGCCGCGGTGTAGCCCAGCGCCAGCAGCTGCTCCGCCTGCTCGGCCGTCTCCACCCCCTCGGCCACCGCGTGCAGTCCCAGCGCCTGGGCCAGGTGGATGACCGCCGCGGCGACCGGCGGACGGCCGTCGACCTGCGCCTGGGTGAAGGAACGGTCCAGCTTGATCTCGTCGATCGGGCAGTCGTGCAGCAGCGTCAGCGTCGAATGGCCGGTGCCGAAGTCGTCCAGCGACACCCGTACGCCGAGCGCCCGCAGCCGGTGCAGGTTGGTGACCGACTGGCCCGGTTCCAGGGCCATGGTCTCGGTGATCTCCAGCACGATCCGGTCGGGGGCCAGGCCGTACCCACGCAGCAGCGCCCCCACCTCGTCCGCGAAGCCGGGTTCGCGCAGGTCACGGGCGGACACGTTGACGTTGAGCACGCCCGGGGCCGGCTCGCCGTAGGCGGCGATCCACTCCGCGAGCTGGCTGAACGCCGTGCGCATGACCCAGCGCCCGAGCGGCACGATCAGGCCGGTGCGCTCGGCGACCGGGATGAACGCGTCCGGGGCCAGCGTGCCGCGCGTGGGATGGGTCCAGCGGACCAGCGCCTCGCAGCCCAGCACCCGGCCGTCGTCGAGCGAGACGATCGGCTGGTAGAGCAGGAAGAGCTGACCGCCGGTGATCGCCTCACGCAGCTCGGCGCCGAGGTGGGCGTGCTCGGTGCCGTGCGCTGCCATGCTCGGCTCGTAGTGCAGGTATGCCGTGCCGGCCAGCTTCTTGGCCGCGTACATGGCGATGTCCGCGTGCCGCAGCAGCACCGACGGCTCGTCGCCGGTGCGGCCGTCGGCGATGCCGATGCTGGCCCGGATCGGCAGCTCGTGACCGTCGGCATAGACCGGCTGGCGCAGCGCGTTCATCATCCGCTCGGCGGCCAGATCGGCGGCCGCGGGATCGGCGTCGTCCAGGACCACCACGAACTCGTCGCCGCCGAGGCGCGCCACGGTGTCGCCGGCCCGTACGCAGTCCGCGAGCCGCTGGGCCACGCCGACCAGCAGCAGGTCACCGATCTCGTGCCCGAGGGTGTCGTTGACCTCCTTGAAATCGTCCAGGTCGATCAGGGCCACGGCCACCGGGCGGTCGGTCGCACCGGTCAGCGCCAGCTGGAGCCGGGTGTGGAAGAGCGCCCGGTTCGGCAGCTGGGTGAGCGCGTCGTGGGTGGCGCCGTGGTCCAGCTCGCTCAGCAGCCGGTTGTTGTCCCGGAACGCGATGAGCTGACGCAGCACCACCAGGGCCGTGGTCAGCACGGCGGCGACGACCACGGCCAGCGCGTCGGCGTCCTTACGCACCGTGACGGCTAGCAGCAGACCGTCGACCGCGGCGACCGCCACGTACGGCAGCAGGCTGAACGAGCGCCGCGGCGGCGCGACGATGTCGCGGCGCGCGCCGAGGCCGGCGGCCCGCTGCCGCATCGCGGCCATGGTGGCGAAGAAGTAGACGATCGGCGTGCAGGCCATGTCCGGGAACAGGTACGGATCCGCGGCTTGGAACGGTCCCCGGAACAGCGGTCCCACGGCCCCGATCAGCATGGCGGCGGCGATCAGCCGCAGCGCGCCGTTGTTGACGTAGAGGTGGCTGGACAGCACGAACTTGGCCACGGCGAACACGGCGAGCAGCGCGATCACGGTGACGAACAGGGAGGTGTAGACGGCGGTGCGGTCGCTGTCACCCAGGGCGTCGCGGGTGGCGTAGTGCCAGATGAACACCGCGGCCGCGATCATGACGGTGCCCGCGTCCAGGAAGACCCGCAGCAGCTCGCCGCGCGACTGGCGGCCCAGCGGGAGCCGGAAGAGGGCGTACATGATGGCGCCGACGCCGGCGGTGCAGAACGCCAGCATGACCGGCCCGGTGTGGTTGCCGGCCGGGTCGTCGCTGGTCAGCACGTCGAAGGCCTGGACGGTGATGCCGATGCCGACCAGGCCGAGCGCGCAGGAGAGGTGCCGCCAGAAGCGCCGGGTCGGCTCGGGCAACGTGGTGGTCCGGGCGGTGCGCAGGAAGGCCAGAAACGTGACGATCGGGCCGAGAACCGACGGGAGCCACAGCACGGCCTTGGGCTCGAAGGGGTGGAGATAGTCGGCCAGCACGCCGAGAACGGCCAGGGCGGCGACGACGCCCGAAGTCGGCACCAGCCGGTCACGAGGCGTGGTTGCCACCTCAGACCCGCCCATCCGTCAGCTCCCTCACCTCGTCCGCCTATCGTCCTGATCGGTAGTCCCAGCAGGTTCGTGAGCGATTGGGCCCGGACGCCCCAGGTTTCCGGGCTCAAGATCATCACCTACAGTGGATCACCAGCCGTGCCGCTCGCACCGGAACGAGGCCGGGGGTGGACGCCGCCACGTCCGCTCCCGGCCTCCCGGACGGCTGGACTAGCGTGAACGCGTGGCGCAGGATCCGGACCCGAAACCGCCGCTCCCGGTCCTGGCCGCGATCTCGGCGGGCGGCGTGCTGGGCGCGGTGTCCCGGTACGGCATCAGCGTGGCCTGGCCCCCCGACCCGCGCGGCTTCCCCTGGTCCACCTGGATCGTCAACATGACCGGCTGCCTGCTGATCGGGGTCCTGATGGTGCTGATCGCCGGCCTGCGCCCGCAGCAACGCCTGATCCGCCCGTTCTGGGGCATCGGGGTGCTCGGGGGCTACACGACTTTCTCCACGGCGAGCGTCGACGTGCTGCGCGCGGCGCCGGGCACCGGGCTGATCTACCTGGGCCTGACGCTGATCGGCGCCCTGCTCGCGGTCTGGGCCGGCACGGCGGCAACGGAAGCGGTGCTGCGGCGATGACCGTGCTGCTGGTGGCCCTGGGCGCGGCGATCGGGGCGCCGCTGCGGTACCTCACGGACCGGGCGGTCCAGGCCCGGCACTCGTCGACGTTTCCCTGGGGCACGTTCACGGTCAACGTGGCGGGATCGATGCTGCTGGGATATTTGATCGGGCTGCCGGTGGCGGCTTGGCTGTCGGCGCTGCTGGGGACGGGGTTGTGTGGGGCGCTGACTACGTACTCGACGTTCAGTTATGAGACGTTGCGGCTGGTGCGGGAGGGGGAGCGGGTGCTGGCTGGGGCGTATGCGATCGGGAGTGTGCTCGCCGGGCTGGGCGCGGCCTACGTCGGTCTGCTGCTGGCCCAAGCGGCAAGCTGAGCGGACCGCGGCTCACCTGGCGTCCAGGGCGGCGAGGGCCTTCCGCACCTGATCGGTGCCTTGATGATCCACCGCCTCGCAGAGGGCCAACTGCCGGCGCAGGTGCCCGGCCGCCGCCTCGAGGTCACCGAGGGCGATACGGGCCCAGGCCGACGCCTCCAGAGCCGCGATCTCCAGCAGGTCGTCGCGTGCCTGCTCAGCCGTCGCGACGGCGTGCTCGGCCGGTCCGAGCGCCTCCGCGGGCCGGTTGCCGGACCGGTGTGCCCCGGCAAGCCGCAGCAGGATCTCGGCGACGTCCCGGGCGGCGCAGTGGTCGCGGGCGATGGCCAGGGCACGGCTGTAGTGCTCGACGGCAGCTTCGGGGCGACCGGCGAGCTCCTGGGCCTCGCCGAGGTTGCTCTGGATCAGGGCGCGCAGGTGGCCGGCCGCCGGCAGGGACTCGGCCAGCTTCATCGCTTCCCCGAGCCGGCCGATCGCGTCGGCGGGTTGCCCGGCGTTGTTGTGCACGGCGGCCAGATTGACCAGCGCTGTCGCGGCACCCAGCGTGTCACCGAGGGCGAGGCGCAGCTCGTACGCGCGGCGACAGCAGGCGGCGGCATCGTCGTGCTGATCCAGCAGGCTGAACGGAATGGCCAGCCGGCTGGTGATCATCGCCTCGCCGGGCCGGTCGCCGGCTCGCGCCGCTGCCTGCGCCGCCGCTGTGTAGAGCGTGATCCAGCGTTGCCCGTGCCGGCGCCGGAGCAGCCAGCCGTACAGTGCCGCGGCGATCTGCCAGCCGAGGTCCGGCTGCGACGCACAGGCCCGCTCGGCCGCGGCCAGGAGGTTGTCCGCCTCGCCGTCGAGCCACTCCATGGCGGTGTCGGCGTCGGCGAACCGGACCGGCTCCGGCGGCGAGGCGAAGTTGGGACGCTCGGCCGGACGCAGGACGCGGTCGGCGGCGTTCGCCCTGTCCCGGTACCAGACGAGCAGGCGCCGCATCGCCGTGTCCGGCGCCTCCAGCAGGCGCGGGGCCAGGTCGCGCGCCGCCAGGCGAACCAGGTCGTGCATGCGGTAGCGGCCCTCCTCGGTGCGGTGCACCAAGTGCACCGCCGTCAGGCCGTCGAGCGACGCCCGCACCTCGGCGGCATTCAGATCCGCCAGCGCCGCGCACGAGTCGATGGCCGGGAGACGCCCGGGATGAACACCCAGCAGCGCCAGCATGCGGCAGGTGGCGGCGTCCAGGGAACGGATCGAGGCGGCGAGCGCCCGGCGGATGGACACGTCGTCGATCGCGAGGACACCGAGACGAACCTCCTCGTCCTCCAGCTCACGTACGAGAGCGTCCGCCCCGATGGCGTCACCCAGCCGAGCGGCGACGACCCGCAGGGCGAGGGGAAGGCGATCGCACAGTTCGACGAGCCGATCCAGGGTGGCCGGGCCGGCCGCCACGGGTCCGCTGATCGACTCGACCAGCGCCTTCGCGTCGTGATGAGCCAGGGGCGCCAGCACCAGCCGAACGGCGTGCTGTGCCGCCACCAGCCCGTCGAGCCGGCTGCGGCTGGTGACGACGACCAGGCAGTTGCCGCCTCCTGGCAGGAGAGGGCGGATCTGCTGCGCGGTCGCCGCGTTGTCGAACAGCAGCAGAACCTTGCGGCCGGCGAGCTGGGACCGGAGATCGGCGGCCGCCTCCTCCGGGTCGTGGGCGACCTGCGCGGCGGGCACATCCAGGGCCCGCATGACGCGGTCGATCACCGCGGTCACCGTCAGCGGCGGCTCGTCGCCGAACCCGTGCAGGTCGACATAGATGTGGCCGTCCGGGAACTGGTCCTGCACGGACCAGCACCAGCGCAGGGCCAAGGCTGTCTTACCCACGCCCGCGGGGCCGGTGACGATGACGGGAGATGCCTCGGCGGCATCGGCCCGACAGGACCGCTGCAGCGCCCGCAGCTCGTCGTCGCGGCCGACGAAATCCTTGGGCGCGGCCGGCAACTGCGCCGGCACCGGGCGGGCCGCGGCGGACCGGGGCCGGACCGGAGCCGGTGGTGGTGGCGATCGGCCCGGCGCGGCGACGGCGGGATCGTCGCGGAGGATCGCCTGCTCGAGGTGCTGCAGGTCAGCCCCCGGCTCCAGGCCGAAATCGGCGATCAGCCGGGCCCGGGCCGCCCGGAACACCTCCAGCGCCTCGGTCTTGCGACCGGCCCGGTGCAGGGCCAGCATGAGCTGTCCGGCCAGGGGCTCCGCGGTGGGCTGACGCGACACGAGCTCGGACAGCTCGTCGATGACGGCCGCGTGGCGGCCGAGTTCCAGCTCCAGCTCGAAGCGGTCGACGAGCGCGCCGAGCCACCTTCGTTCGAGGCGCTCGCGGCAGCGCTCGATCCAGCCGCTCGACAACCCGTCGAATGCCTTGCCCCGCCACAGGCCCAGCGCCTCCCGCAGCAGGTCGAGGCGGGCGGAGAGCGCCGGCGCCTGACGGGCTCGCTCGACCATGGCGGTGAAGCGGAGCACGTCGATCGCATCGGCGGGCACCTCGACGGTGTAGGCGCCGGCCCGGTGGTGCAGTTGCACCCCGACGGCCCGCAACGTCGCGCGCAGGCGGGCCACGTAGGTGTAGAGCACATCGCGGGCGCGGGCGGGCGGATCGTCACCCCAGACCCGATCGACGAGGGTGGCGGTCGGCACCGGACGCTGCCCGTCCAGCAGCAGGGCGACGAGCACGCAGCGCTGCCGGGCGGGCCCGAGCTCGACCCGCTCGCCGCGGTGCCACAACTCGACCGGGCCGAGCAGGCGGAACTCCATGACGCTTCCCCCGTGGAGCGCATCCACCATCGAACGGTATCAGTGTCCGGGCGCCTGGGGTGGCCCCGTTGTCGCTGGTGGCGGCTCCGTTCAAGGTTCGCGCTGAGGACTTCTCAAGGGGCGGTGCCTAGCTTCATGGAGGTCATGTCCCAGCAATGGTCCGCACAGGAAAAGACAGGAGAACCGATGCGTTTCTCGAGCAGGTCGCTGGTGGCGGCCGGGGTGTTCGTACTGGCCCTGGGCGCGTGGGGGGCGCCCGCGCAGGCTCACGTCATGACCGGCTACCAGGGGCTGGACAAGGCGTGGATCTCCAGCGACCACCGATCGATCACGGTGCAGGACAGAGAATGCGACAACCACGGCGTCTTCGCGGTCGTGAACCTCAGCGGGGGCGGCAGCACGAGCGTCAGTGACCCGGACGGGTGCAGCGGGAACACCGGTTTCCGCACCACGGGCGCGATCGCCAGCTTCTACGTCTGCGAGAACCAGGAAGGTTGCGGCGACACCGTCCGCGTGCAGTAACGCCCGGCGAACGGCCCCCGCCCCCGGGCGGAGGCCGTGCGCCTTCCCCGGGCCTGCGCGGGCACGACTTTTCGCCGATACGGAGTTGAAACTGTTTCGGGACAGCAGACGATCTTGCATGTTGTTAGCGTCCGACAGGTGACCGACCAGCCCTCGCGCCCCACCTCGCCGGCCGCACCGAATCCGGCGGCCGATCCCACCGCGGCTCCGGCCTCCGCCGCCCCGGCTCCCGCGGCATGGGACCCGACCGCGGCCCAGCCTGCCCCCGGCACGCCCGGGAGCGCCGAGCCCACCGCGGTCCAGCCGCCGGTGGCCCAGCAGGGCAACACGGAATGGCCGGCCGAGCAGGGTTGGGGCGCCGCCCCGCCCGCGCCTTACGGCGCCCAGCCCGGGGGCTTCGACGGCGGCCAGCAGGGCGCGCCTTACGGTGCCCAGCCGAGTGCGCCTTACGGCGCCCAGCCCGGGGGCTTCGACGGCGGCCAGCAGGGCGCGCCTTACGGTGCCCAGCCCGGAGCGCCCTACGGCGCCCCGCAGCCCGACGGCTACCCCGGCTTCCCGCCCCCCGGCGCATCCCCCTACCCGCCGCCCGGCAGCGGCGGTACCAGCGGTTTCGCCATCGCCTCCCTGATCTTCGGCATTCTCGGCGGCATCCTGCTCAGCGTCATTTTCGGCATCGTCGCGCTCGTGCAGATCCGCAAGCGCGGGCAGAAGGGCCGGGGCATGGCCATCGCCGGCCTCACCCTGTCCGGCTGCTGGGTGCTGCTGATCATCATCGGCGTGACGGCCGCCATCCTCAGCGACTCCGGCAATTCGCCGAGCAGCACCGCCGGGGGCACCAACAGCGGTTCGGTCTCGGTCACCCAGCTCAAGCCGGGTGACTGCATCAACGGTATCCAGACCGTGGGCAGCGTCGAGGACCTGCCGGTGATCTCCTGCGCCCTGCCGCATGAGGGTGAGGTCTACGCCAACTTCAACCTGCCGGCCGGCCCCTGGCCCGGTGACGCCGAGGTGCAGAAGCAGGCCGAGAAGCTCTGCGAGGCCGAGCTCAAGGCGTACGCGGCCAGCCCGGCCGAGACCGTCGAGGTGCTCTACCTGCACCCGTTGCAGCAGTCCTGGTCCCGGGACCGGGGCGTCACGTGCGTGGCCACCGACGAACGCGGCACGACCACCGGCTCCGTACGGGACTGATTTCCTCAGTCCACCAGCCCGCCGCCGGACAGGTTGGCCACCGTTCCGGTGATGGCCGCAGCGCGGTCTGAGGCCAGGAACGCGGCTGTTTCCGCGATCTGGGCGAGCGTGGGCAGTCGTTTCAGCAGGGTGCTCGGCGCCAGTCCTTCTTCGAGGAAGCTCTGGACCGACTGCCCGTTCGCCGCCGCGGACTTGACGAAGAGGTCCGCGGTGTAGGAGCCGGCGGCCGGGGCGTCGCTCACCGCGTTTGGCGCCCGGCTCCGACAGGGTCAGCACTACGCCGGGGCGGTCGTGGCCCATGTGCCGGGCCACCGCCTTGCTCGTGATGAACAGAGTGCGCAAGAAGCCGTCGATCGGCCGCATGAACTCTTCCAGGGAGAGCTTCGCCAGCGGAGTGCCCTGGTCGTGCATGGCGCTCACGGCGTTGAGGGCGATGTCGATGCCGCCGCCTGCCGCCGCGACGGCGTCGGCGTGCTCCGCGACCGCCTGTTGAAAACTTTTGCGCCTTCCCGGGCGAAAACCCGGGCTACGGCGCCGCCGATGGCGCCTCCGCCTCCGTAGATCACCGCGGTCTCCGGGCAAACCCTGCTGGTCGTCCGGGAGCTGCTCCCGACGCCACAGCGGTTCTCCGAGCTGCGCCACGCGCTGCCCCACGTGAGCTCGAATCTGCTCGCGGACCGGCTGCGGGAGCTCGAGCACAACGGGGTGATCCGCCGGAGCCCCGCAGCGGCGGCGGGCTCACGGGTCTACGAGCTGACCGAGCGCGGCCGCCGGCTGGAGCCGATCGTGGTCGCTCTGGGGGACTGGGGGATCGACGCCCCGGAACCGCCGGCGCCGGCCGCGCTCAGTGCGACGTCGGTGCTCATCTTCCTGCGTGGCGCCGCCCGTCCTGATCCCGCGGCGCCACCCACGGTCTGCCGTCTGGAGCTCGACGCCGGGTCTGGACCGTTCGGTCGGTCTCCGGACGCGTCGAGGTGCAGGCCGGTGAGCCGGCTACGGCGGCCGCCTCACTGCGTACGGATCCCAGGACGTTCAGCGCCCTGCTGACCGAGCCCGCCAAGCTTGCCGGCGCCTGTGCCGACGGGAGTGCGGCCGTCGTCGGAGACATGTCAGCCGTGGAGAGGCTGCTGCGTTCCGTTCAGGAGGAGGGGAACAGCAGCTCGCCCATGTCCTCGTCGTTGAGCGGCTCGGCGAAGTAGTAGCCCTGCCCCAGCTCGCAGTTGCCGTCGGTCAGCTCGCTCAGCTGCCCGGCGTCCTCGATGCCCTCCGCGATCGTGGACAGGTGCAGCGCCTGGCCCAGCTGGATGATGCCCATCGTCAGCGCCGCCGCGGCCGGCACGTCACCGACGTCGTCGACGAAGGACTTGTCGATCTTGATGATGTCGATCGGGAACCGGCGCAGGTACGCCAGACTCGAATACCCGGTGCCGAAGTCGTCGATCGCCAGCCGTACCCCCAGGCTTTTGATCTGCTCGAGCTGGCGCAGGGTCGACGGGCGATGGTCGACCAGCAGTGACTCGGTCAGTTCGATCACCAGGCTGGTGGCCGGCAGGCCGCTGTTGCTCAGCGCCGACGCCACCACCTCCGGCAGGTCCGCCTGCTCCAGCTGCACCGCCGACATGTTGACGCTCACGCTCAGCGGCTTGCCGTCGCGGCGCTCGTTCCACCGGGCCGCCTGTCGGCACGCCTCGCGCAGCACCCATTCGCCGATCGGGACGATCATCCCGGTCTCCTCGGCGAGCGGGATGAAGTCCAGCGGCGGGATGATCCCGCGCTCCGGGTGCTGCCAGCGGACCAGCGCCTCCAGGCCGGTGATCTCCCCGGTCTTCAGGTGCACGATCGGCTGGTAGCGCAGCTCGAACTCGTGCCGCACCACGGCCCGGCGCAGGTCCGCCTCCATCTGCAGGCTGGCCTGGAACACCGCCTGCATGGCCGGCTCGAAGATCTCGTAGCGGTCCTTGCCCTGCTTCTTGGCCTGGTACATGGCCAGGTCCGCGCTGACCATCAGCTCCTGGCCGTCGTGCCCGCCGGCCACGCTGTACGCGACGCCGACGCTGCAGCTGACGAAGGTCTCCTTGCCGTTGAGCTCGAACGGCTCACGCATGGCTTCGAGGATGCGCCGCGCCAC
Organism: Actinoplanes sp. NPDC051405; assembly: GCF_055586185.1. NCBI lineage: Bacteria > Bacillati > Actinomycetota > Actinomycetes > Micromonosporales > Micromonosporaceae > Actinoplanes > Actinoplanes sp. NPDC051405. Next base: position 47,719 of record NZ_JBVJIR010000008.1, on the reverse strand, counting down.
CGGTACGGCCTCGTCCAGGCCCTGCACCAGCGGCAGCAGCACCGCGAACTCGTCGCCGCCGAGGCGGGCCGCCATGTCGGCCGAGCGCAGGCACTTCTTGATCCGTTCGGCGGCCAGGACGAGGAGCTGGTCGCCGGCCGCGTGCCCGAGCGAGTCGTTGACGACCTTGAAGCGGTCCAGGTCGACGAAGAGCATGGCGACGCCGGCGTTCTCCTGCTCGGCCGTGGCGAACGCGCGGTCCATCCGGGCCTGGAACAGCGCCCGGCTGGCCAGTCCGGTCAGCGAGTCGTGGAACGCCTCGTTCATCGCCTCGAGGGTGCGGGCATCGGTCAGCGCCAGGCTGACGTGCTCGGCGAACGCACGCAGTATTTCCTGCGCGGGCTTGTCCCACTCCCGGGGTCCGGTGTACGTGCCGACGGTCAGGCAGCCGACCACCGCGCCGTTCTCGTGCACGGGGATGGCCATCACGGCCTTGAGGCGGGAGCGCACCACCTCGGGGATGGCGATCGGCGAGTTGGCGTAGTCCTCCACCATGATCAGCTCGTCGCCCAGCACGGCCAGGCCGGCGACGCCCGCCGACGGCAGCGGGATGCGCTTCATCTTGGCCAGCACCTCGGGGGCGAAACCGATGCTGGAGACCATCGAGCCGACCGACGGATCATCCTTCTCCAGCAGGTTGAGCGAGGCCATCTCCAGGTCGAGCAGCTCGGCGGCGCCCGCGGTGATCGCGTCCAGGATCTGTTGCAGCGGGGCCCGGCGGGCGATCAGCCGCTGGATCTGGGTCAGGTGCTCGAACAGGCGCTGGCGTTCCTGCAGCGAGTCGGCCAGCCGGCCGTTCTCCTGGGCCTGCCGGCGTTCCGACTCGATGACGTGCAGGGCCTGCAGGCTCAGCTCGAGGACCAGGGCCATGCCGCGGAGCAGGCAGACGTCCTCGTCGGTGAAGTCCGCGCCGGTGCGGCCGACGACCAGTGCGCCGGGCGCCTGGCCGCCCAGGGCCGCGCCGGTGACCGCGTACGCGGTGCCGCCGAGATCCAGCGCGCAGCGGCGTCCGGCGGCCACCTCGGTGAGCACGGCCGGGCGCATCTGGTCGGCCGGTACGCCGATGGTGGCGGCCACGTGCCCGTCGATGACCAGCACAGCAACCTCGGCGTCGAGGGCGCGCACCGCGCATTCGACGGCCGCGTGCTGCGCCGCCGGTCCGTCCGGCCGGTCAGCGACCACGGAGAGGAACTCCGTCAGCTGCTGAGTTGCAAGCATGCCCATGACCCAGTCTGTCGGTTCGCCGGACGTGGAGCTGAGGTCTTCAGCGTGACCGTTTTCGGCCGGGCGCGTTGCCGTTCCCACACAGCGGCCCAGATAAAGCTCCGGTAACAACCCGTCCGCGGGCTTCGCGGGGCACGTACGCCCGCTCGGGCCCGCTCCGGTCTACCGAGCTCACATCATCGGGCAGCGACCGGGCAGAATTTTCGATCATTCGGGCATGACGTTCGTCCGCTTTCGCCCGTCGATGGGATGATATCCACCGGGTAGCGGCCGTACCGAAGCGGGCAGAGACACACCGAATCAGCCTGGTCTGTGATGGGGACCACACGTTTCCCCGGTGTTACAAATGGTCCACGGCAGCCGCGGATGAGCGAATGCCTGGGTGGGCGGCCGGAGGTGGGAATGTGAACGCGGAAGAACGACAGCATCAGATCGTCGCTCTGGCCCGCAGGCAGGGCGAGGTGGACGTCGCCAAACTGGCCGCCGAACTGACGGTTTCCGCCGAGACCATTCGGCGCGATCTGCGCCTGCTCGAAAAGCACGGACTGCTGCGGCGTACGCACGGTGGTGCGTATCCGGTGGAGACCGCGAAATTCGAGACCGACCTGGCCATGCGTACCACCCGGGGCGTGCCCGAGAAGCGGCGGATCGCTGCCGCGGCGGTCGGCCTGCTCGGGGACGCCGAGACCATCTTCATCGACGAGGGGTTCACCCCGCAGCTCATCGCCGAGGCCCTGCCCACCGACCGCCCGCTCACCGTCGTCACCGCTTCGCTGAACACGGCGGCCTGGCTGTCCACCTCCAGCCCGGCCACCGTGCTGCTGCTCGGCGGCCGGGTCCGTGGGCGCACGCTGGCCACGGTCGACCACTGGGCCAGCGGCATGCTGGCCGGCTTCGTCATCGATCTCGCCTTCGTCGGCGCCAACGGCATCTCCCGCGAGGTGGGTCTCACCACCCCGGACCCGGCCGTCGCCGACGTCAAGGCGCACGCCGTCCGGGCCGCCCGCCGGCGGATATTCGCCGGCATTCACACGAAGTTCGGTGTGCGGACGTTCTGCCGCTTCGCCGAGATATCGGATTTCGAATCACTGGTCACGGACACCGGGCTGCCGGCGTCCGAGGCGCACCGCTATTCCCGGCTCGGGCCCCAGGTCATCCGGGTCTGACCGGAAAACATTTTCGCTCTTTGCTGCCGGCCATTTTTCGATCGCCGGCACGGTTCGCGCATTCTGCAAACGGAGGATCTGCTGTGCAGAAACCAGGTAAGAAGCTCTCTCTGCTGATCGCGGGGGCGACCGCGGGCGCCCTCGTGCTCTCCGGGTGTTCCGGCGCCGGCTCCACCGGCGGGGGCGACACCGCCGACAACACCATCACCGTGCTCATGGTCGGCAACCCGCAGATGGAGGACATCCAGAAGCTGACCGCCGACAACTTCACCAAGCAGTCCGGCGTCACGGTGAAGTTCACGATCCTTCCCGAGAACGAACTGCGCGACAAGGTCACCCAGGACGTCGCCAACCAGGGCGGGCAGTACGACGCCGTGACGGTCGGCGCGTACGAGGTGCCGATCTGGGCCAAGAACGGCTGGCTGCACGAGGTCTCCACGCAGGCGGCGGCCGACTCGGCGTACGACCAGGCCGACCTGATCAAGCCGATGGTGCAGTCGCTGACCGGCGACGACGGCAAGATGTACGCGGCGCCGTTCTACGGCGAGTCGTCGTTCCTCATGTACAACAAGGACATGTTCGAGGCCAAGGGCCTCAAGATGCCGGAGAAGCCGACCTGGGCCCAGGTCGCCGACTTCGCCGCGAAGCTGGACGACAAGGGCAAGGGCGTGGCCGGCATCTGCCTGCGCGGCCTGCCCGGCTGGGGTGAGATGTTCGCCCCGCTGACCACGGTCGTCAACACCTACGGCGGCACCTGGTTCGAGAAGGACTGGACGCCGAAGGTCAACGCACCCGAGTTCAAGGAAGCCGCCAACTTCTACGTCAACCTGGTCAAGCAGCACGGCGAGCCCGGTGCCCCGCAGGCCGGTTTCACCGAGTGCCTGAACACGTTCGGTCAGGGCAAGGCGGCCATGTGGTACGACGCCACGTCCGCGGCCGGCACGCTCGAGGACCCGAACTCGTCCAAGGTGGCCGGCAAGGTCGGTTACGCGTACGCCCCGGTCAACAAGACCGAGTACTCCGGCTGGCTGTGGACCTGGGCGTTCGCGATGCCCAAGACCACCAAGAAGGCCGACAACGCCTGGAAGTTCATCTCGTGGGCGACCAGCAAGGACTACGAGAAGCTGGTCGGCGAGAAGCTCGGCTGGTCCCGGGTGCCGTCCGGCAAGCGCACCTCGACGTACTCGATCCCGGAGTACAAGGAGTCGGCCAAGGCCTTCGCGGACATCACGCTCGGTTCCATCGAGAACGCCAACCCGACCAACCCGGGCCTGCAGCCCCGGCCCGCACTGGGTGTGCAGTTCGTCGGCATCCCGGAGTTCGCGGACCTCGGCACCAAGCTCTCGCAGGAGCTCAGCGCCTCCCTGGCCGGGAGCAAGACGGTCGACGCGGCACTGAACGACGGACAGAAACTCGCCGAAGAAGTGGCGAAGAACTACAAGTAGTGCCCGCGGGGGTGCCGTCCTGACGGCACCCCCGCACCGACCGGAAGGTTAGCAATGACCGACGTCATCACCCGGGCGGACGCGCAGACCGAGGCCCCGCCGCCCGTTTCCCGCGGGGGCGCCAAGGAGCGCTGGGTACGGCGGGCGCCCCTGCTGCCCGCACTGATCTTCGCCATCGTCGTGACCCAGGTGCCGTTCCTGGTCACCATCTACTTCTCCACGCTCAGCTGGAACGCGCTCCGCCCGGGTTCGAAGAAGTTCGTCGGCATCGACAACTACGTGACCGTCCTCACCGACAACCGGCTGCGGTCCGCGCTGCTCAACACGGTGGTGCTGACCGCCGGTGCGGTGATCTTCTCGATGATCCTGGGACTGGCCCTGGCCATCCTGCTGGACCGCAAGTTCTTCGGCCGGTCCATCGTGCGGACCATGCTGATCACCCCGTTCCTGATCATGCCGGTGGCCGCCGCGCTGCTGTGGAAGCACGGCATCTACAACCCGGACTACGGCCTGATCAACGGCATCTTCGGGGGCAGCACCGCCTGGGCGACGTCGTATCCCAAGACCGCCATCATCACCACGCTGGTGTGGCAGTGGACGCCGTTCATGATGCTGATCCTGCTGGCCGGCCTGCAGTCGCAGAGCAACGACGTGCTGGAGGCGGCCCGGATGGACGGCGCCAACGCCTGGCGCATCTTCACCCGGATGACCCTGCCGCACCTGCGCCAGTACCTGGAACTGGGCGCGCTGCTGGGCTCGATCTATCTGGTGAACACTTTCGACGCGATCTACACGATCACCCAGGGCGGTCCCGGCACGGCGACCACCAACCTGCCGTACGAGATCTACCAGACCATCTTCAGCAAGTTCGAGTACGGCGAGGCCTCCGCGGCCGGCGTCGTCGTGGTCATCCTGACGATCATCGTGGCGACGTTCGCGCTGCGGGTCATCTCGGGTCTGTTCAAGGTGGAGGAGGGCCGATGAGCACCGCTACCGCCGGTGGGCGCCGGGTCCAGAACGCGGCCTGGGGCGTGGTGGCCTGGATCGCCGGGATCATCTTCGTCTTCCCGGTCATCTGGATGCTGCTGACCAGCCTCAAGCAGTCCAAGGACGTCACCACCAACCCGCCCGTCTGGTTCTTCACGCCGACCTTCGAGCACTTCTCCAACGTGTTCGACAGCAACATCACGCCGTTCCTGCTGAACTCGCTGATGGCCAGCGTGTTCTCCACGCTGATCGTGGTGATGCTGGCGACCCCGGCGGCGTACGCGTTGTCCCTGCGCCCGGTGGCCAAGTGGAGCGACGCGTTGTTCTTCTTCATCTCCACCAAGATGATGCCGGTGGTCGCCGCCGTGCTGCCGGTGTACCTGCTGACGGTGAAGATCGGCATGAAGGACAACATCTGGACGATGGTCATCCTCTACACCTCGATGAACCTGCCGCTGGCGATCTGGATGATGCGGTCGTTCCTGCTGGAGGTGCCGCGTGAGGTGCTGGAGGCCGGCGAGGTCGACGGCGCGGGCCTGATCACCTCGATCCGGCGGATCATCCTGCCGATGGTGTCGCCCGGCCTGGCCGCCACCGCGCTGATCTGCTTCATCTTCACCTGGAACGAGTTCTTCCTGGCGGTGAACCTGACCGACACGAACGCCAGCACGGCGCCGATCTTCCTGCTCGGTTTCATCTCCGGCCGGGGCCCGTTCCTGGCCGACCTGTCCGCCGCCGCCGTCCTGCTCTCGCTGCCGGTGCTGCTGGCCGGCTGGGTCGCGCAGAACAAGCTGGTCCGTGGACTCTCGATGGGAGCGGTCAAGTGAAGGCAGCCGTCGTCGTCACCCCCGGCACGATCGCGGTGCAGACCGTGCCGGATCCCACCCCGGGCCCGTACGACGTGGTGGTCCGCCCGGCCGCGGTCGGCATCTGCGGCACCGACCTGCACATCATGGACGGCGAGTTCGCGCCGGCCTTCCCGATCGTGCCGGGTCACGAGTTCGCCGGCGAGATCGTGGAGGTCGGCACGGAGGTCACCGGGTACGCGGTCGGCGACCAGGTCGCGGTCGACCCGTCCCTGTACTGCGGTTACTGCTACTACTGCAAGCGGGCGCGGGGCAACCAGTGTGAGAACTGGAACGCGATCGGGGTGACCCGCAGCGGTGGTGCGGCCGAGTTCGTGGCCGCCCCGATGGCCAACCTGTTCAAGCTGCCGCCGCACCTGGCCGCCCGCGACGCCGCGCTGATCGAGCCGCTGTCCTGCGCGGTCCGCGGCTTCGACGTGCTGCCCCGCCGGATGGCCGACACGTTCCTGATCTACGGCTCCGGCACGATGGGGCTGATGATGCTGGAGCTGGCCAAGCGGGCCGGCGCGGCGACGGTGTCCATGGTGGATCTCAATCCGGAGCGCTTGGAGACGGCCAAGCGGCTCGGCTGCAGCGCGGCCGTGACCAGCGCCGACGAGCTCGACGCGCCGCGCGGCTGGGACGTCGTGATCGACTGCACCGGTGCGGCGCCGGCGATCCGCGACGGGCTGGCCCGGGTCGGCCGGGGCGGCACGTTCCTGCAGTTCGGGGTGTCCGGCTACGACGCCCGGGTGGAGATCGAGCCGTACGAGATCTACCGGCGCGAGATCACCATCACCGGCTCGATGGCGGTGCTGCACAGTTTCGACCGGGCCGGGGAGCTGATGGCGGCCGGCGTGCTGGCGCCGGAGATCTTCGTCAGTCACCGGTTCCCGCTGGACAGTTATGCGCAGGCGCTCGACCAGTTCCGGGCCGGGGTGGGACGGAAGATCCTGATCGAGCCGTGATGTGCCAATCTTGTCACTTTTGGTTAGTGCTTGATCACTAGTGGTTGTCAACGGCGGCCGGTGCGGGCCTGAATGAAGCGGTGCCCCCGCTTCGTCCACCGGCCGCCGTTGCGCTTGCCGTTGCCGTCACGGTGCCGCTCGCTGCAGACGTGCCGATCCACCCCTTGGTCTTTCTCGGGGTGGGACTGCTGCTGCTCGTCTTCGCCACCGGCTGGGCCGCGATGGCCGGGCGGATGCCGCACCCTGGCCCGCTGTACGGCCTCATCGCCCGGGGTCTCGGCCGCCCGCTCGGCCTCGGTGCGGCCGGGCTGGCTCTGCTGTCGTACCAGGCCATGCAGCTCACGCTCTATGCGGCGGTCGGTGCGGCAGCCGCGCCCCTGCTGGCGAGCTGGTTCGGGATCGCGGTGGCGTGGTGGGTCGTCGCCCTGTCGTGCTGGGCGGTCGTCGCGGTCTGCGGAGTGCTCCCTTTCCGGCTCGTCTCCTGGCTGATCGGGGCGCTGGTGCTGGCCGAGATCGTGGTGCTCGTGGGTTACGGCGCAGCGAACGCACCGGAACTGGCAGCTCTGTCGCCGGCGTCCCTCGCGGACGTGCCGCGCCCGGTGCTGGGTGGGCTGCTGGTCGCCGCGGCACTGACCTTCGCCGGTTTCGAGACCACGGCCGTCCACGCCGGGCAGGCCCGGCAGCCGCGCCGGGTGATGCCCGTCTGCGTCATGCTTCTCGCACTGCTGTTCGCGGCGGCGAGCTGGGCGATCGGCGGCACCGCGCCGGAGGGGGCAGTGGCGCGGACATTCGGGCCCTGGGCCGTCACTCTGGGCCGGGTCGTGCTGGTCACCGGGCTGCTCGCGGGGATGATCGCGCTGCATGAGGTGATCGCCCGCCACCTGATCGCGCTGGGCCGGGAGCGGGTGCTGCCCGCGGCGCTGGGCCGTCGTGCCCCGGCGTCAGCGGTGCCGACAGCGGTGGCGGGAGCGGTGATCGGGGGATACGCGTACGGGGGGTCCGGGATCGACCGGTGGCCGGAGCGCGCGGGCGCCGCGGGCATCCTGGTGCTGCTGGCGCTGACCGCACTGGCGGCGCTGCTGTTCCTCAACCGCAACCCGGACGGCGAGGGGCTCGGGCGCCGCTTGCTCGCCCCGGGGTTGGCCACGATCGGACTTGGTGTGCTCGGTGGTCTCGCGGTGGCCGACCAGCCGACGCTCCAGGCCGTGGGTGGCGGCACGGTCCTGCTCGGCATCGGGTACGGCCTCGCGCTGCGCCGGACCGACCCGGTGCGTTACGCCGGCATCGGCCTGGGCGGCGCCGCCGTGGTGGTGACCCCGCCGCTGCCCGCACTGCCCCGGCAGCGGATCCCCGGCGCGCACCGCCCGGAACGGGTGAACAGCGAGGAGCTCACCGGCTGACGGACTGCGGATCCTCGTCGCCGAAGAACTCCCGGATCTGGGTGAGGGTCAGATACCCCTGCGCGTCCACCTCGCCGGTCTCCGGCACCACGGCCTTGCAGGTGACCTCCAGCTCGCGGGCGTGCTCGGGCAGGTCAGGCAGTGGCGGCACCGGTGGCAGGGCGCCCAGGCCCATCGCCTCCCGGATCACCTCGAACATTCCGGTCACCTCATGCACCGCCAGTGGGAACAGCTCCGCCGGGCGCCGGCTGCCGGGCGCCGGCGCGGCACACGTGAAGTTGGCCCGCAGCTTGCCGCTGACCTTGTAGATGTCGGCGCTGGGACGCAGGTGGTCGAGCGGGCCCTCGGCGACGATCCCGAGCTCGCACTCCGGTACGCCCGCCGCGTCCCACCAGCGTTGCCAGGCCGGGTCGCCGTCGAGAGTCATCACGACGTGCTGCAACGCGACCATGTACGCCTGTGGTGCCCGGCCGTCCACGGTGGTGGTCCCCATGAGGGGATGGAGCCAGTCCATCACCGCATCGTTACATTCCGGTCATAGTGCACCGTGCATTCGGGCCCGCGCGTACGGGTGGCTGTCAGGCGGTGGCCGCGTCCAGCAGAGCGGCCGCAACCGCGCGGGCCGTGGTGGCCGCCGCGGCCGAGCGGTCCATCCGGGCGCCGACCGACGTGCCGTCGTAGAGGACGACCAGCTGCGCGGCCAGCGCCTCGGGATCCCGCGCGCCGGCCTCGCGCGCCAGGTCGGTGAACAGTCCCCGGGTCCAGGCGCGGTTCTCGTCGCACACCTGCTGGACCACGCCGTCCGGCGGCGACTCCGCGCTGGCGTTGTAGAAGGCGCACCCGCGGAACGACGGCGAGGCGGCCAGCTCGGCCAGGACGTCGAAGACGCCCAGCAGGCGGTCGCGCGGCGTGTCGAATCGTTCCAGTGCGGTCAGGATGCGTTCCCGGCGGCGCCGGTGCCGGCCCTCCAGGTACGCCCGGATGAGCCCGTCCTTGCTGCCGAACGCGCTGTACAGCGTGGCCTTGGCGACGCCGGCGTGCTCGATGACCCGGTCGATGCCGACCGTGTGCACGCCTTGCGCGTAGAAGAGCTCGTCGGCGGCGGCGAGCAGCCGGTCGCGGGCGGACGGCTTGGGAGCGATGGAGCTCGGGGGTGACGCAGCGGACATGAGATTGACGATAGCAGACAGATCTGTCTAGTCTCGGAGGGCATCAGACAGACCTGTCTGTCCAGAAGGCGAGGAAGTGCCATGACCACCACCGCGAACCGCGCGACCGCCCGTACCGGTGATCCGGCCGTCCGCCGCAAACGCCTGTCCCGTCCGGTGGCCTTCGCCGCGATCGCGGCGATCTTCGTGACGTTCACGGCCGCGTCCAGCGCGCCCTCGCCGCTCTACGTGGTCTACCAGCAGCTGTGGGGCTTCTCGGCGGTCACGCTGACCGTCGTCTTCGCCGTCTACGTCGTCGGCCTGATCGGCGCCCTGCTGGTCCTCGGCGCGCTCTCCGACCATGTCGGCCGCCGGCCGGTGCTCGCCGCCGCGATCGGCCTGGAGATCGTCGCCCTCGTTCTCTTCCTCGCCGCCGGTGACGTCCCTGTGCTGCTCGCCGCCCGCTTCCTGCAGGGCATCGCGACCGGTGCCGCGCTCACCACTCTCGGCGCCGCCCTGGTCGACCTCAACCCGCCGCACGCGCCCGGCCGGGCCGGGTTGGTCAACAGCGTCGTGCCGCCGGCCGGCCTGGCGATCGGCTCCCTCGGCACCGGCGCGCTGGTGCAGTTCGCTCCCGGTCCCACCCACTTCGTCTACGCCCTGCTGCTGGCCGGGATGGCCGTCGCCGCCCTGGTCGTGCTGGTGATGCCGGAGACCTCGGGCCGGCGTCCCGGCGGCGTCGCGTCCCTGATCCCCCGGCTCGGCGTGCCGGCCCGGCTGCGCGGCGCGGTGTTCGCTCTCGTGCCGATCATCGTGGCGAGCTGGGCGCTGGGCGGTCTCTACCTCTCACTGGGCCCGTCCGTCGCGGTCGGCGTCTTCGGGCTCGCCAACCACCTGATCGGCGGTCTGGTCGTGACCCTGCTCTGCGGCACCGGCGCGGTGACCGCGTTCGCGCTGCGGGCCTGGCCGACGCCGCGGGTGCTCACCATCGCCGGAGCTCTGCTCACCGTGGGCACCGCGGTGACCCTGGTCGGCGTGCAGACCGGCGACGTGGTGTTCGGCGCGGTCGGCACGGCGCTGGCCGGGATCGGCTTCGGCGCCTCCGCGCTGGCGAGCTTCGGCACCCTCGCGGTGCTGGCCGCTCCGCACGAGCGCGGCGAGCTGTTCGCGGTCGCGCTGACCATCGCGTACGTCGCCTTCAGCCTGCCGGCCGTGATCGCCGGGCTCGCCGCCACCTCGGCCGGCCTGCACCTGACCACGGTGGTCTACGGGCTGGTCGTGGTCGCGCTCGGGCTGGCCGCGCTGGCTGCTCAGCGGGTACGGCGGGCCTGATCGACCGGCTCTTTCGTGGTAACCCCCCGGCGTGGACGGCTGTTGAACAGTCGTTCGCGCCGGAGCATATGGGGCGAAACCACACGAAGGGCTGGGCATGACAAGACTTCTGGCGACTGCCGCCACGTTCGCGCTGGCACTGGGCGGCGCGGTCGTCGCGTCCGGCGCGCACGCGGAGCCGCCGCGTGGCGCTCCCGGATACCCCACGATCACCTGGGGCGAGTGCGAGAACGCCGCCCTCAAGACCCGCAAGGCGGAGTGCGGCTTCCTGGCCGTCCCGCTGGACCACGCGGCGCCCGCCGGGCCGAAGATCCAGCTCGCCGTCTCCCGGATCAAGCACTCGGTCCCGGACCGCGACTACCAGGGCGTCATGCTGGTCAACCCGGGTGGTCCCGGCGGCTCCGGACTGCCGCTGCCGGTGCTCGGCGACCTGGTCCCGGACAAGGCCGGCGCCGCGTACGACTGGATCGGTTTCGACCCGCGCGGCGTCGGGTCCAGCAAGCCGGCGCTGACCTGTGACCCGAAGTACGCCGGCTACAACCGGCCGCCGTACGTGCCCAGCACCCGGGCGATCGAGAAGGCCTGGCTGGCCCGGGCCAAGGGATACGCCGCGGCCTGCGCCAGGAACGGCGGTGCGCTGCTCAACCACCTGCGGACCACCGACAGTGTGCGGGACCTGGAACGGCTGCGGGTCGCGCTGGGCGCGGAGCAGATCAACTTCTACGGCTTCTCGTACGGCACGTACCTCGCTCAGGTGTACGCCACCCGCCACCCCGACCGGGTCCGCCGGATGGTGCTCGACGGCAACGTCAACCCCGGCCGGGTCTGGTACGACGCCAACCTCGACCAGGACCTCGCGTTCGACCGCAACATCAAGATCTACTTCCGCTGGCTGGCCGACCACGACGACGTCTACCACCTCGGCCGGACCGCCAAGAAGGTCGAGAAGCTCTTCTACGCCGAGCAGGCCGAGCTGGCCCGCAAGCCGGCCGGCGGGGTCCTCGGCCCGGACGAGCTGACCGACGTCTTCCTCCAGGCCGGGTACTACGTCTTCGGCTGGGAGACGGTCGCGTCGGCGTTCGCGAGCTGGGTCAACGACGACGACCCGGCGGCGCTGCGCAAGCTCTACGACGACAACAACACCCAGGAGCCCGGCTCCGACAACGGCTACGCGATCTACCTCGGGGTGCAGTGCACCGACGCGCGGTGGCCGGCGTCCTGGCAGCGCTGGCAGACCGACAACTGGCGGGTGCACCGGCGCGCGCCCTTCGAGACCTGGGGCAACGCCTGGTACAACGCGCCCTGCCGGGACTGGGCCGGCGAGCCGGGCAAGCCCGTCGCGGTCGACGGGAGCAAGGCCCCGCCGCTGCTGCTGATCAGCGAGACCCTGGACGCGGCCACCCCTTTCTCGGGCAGCCTCGAAGTCCGCAAGCGCTTCCCGCGCTCGGCGCTGATCGAGGGTGTCGGCGGCACGACCCACGCGGGCTCACTCTTCGGCAACCGGTGCGTGGACCACGCGGTCGCCGACTACCTCGCGACGGGCGCCCTGCCCCGGCGGGTCAAGGCGGACCGGTCGGACAAGCAGTGCAAGCCCATCGCGCCGCCGGACCCGACACCGGCCGCGACCACGACGGAGCGCACCGAGAGCGCGGCTGTGCAGACCCGGCTGGAACTGCAGAAGCTCATCCGTTAGTCCTCCGGCACGACCTTGTGCCGCAGCTCGGCCGGGATCAGCTCCAGCAGCTGGTCCCGGCGCAACGGCAGGTCCAGCAGACTCAGTTTGACCTGGCTGCGGTTCTGGTGCCGGTCGGGGGACAGGCGGACCACCTCGGCGGCCTTCTCCCGCAGCCCGGCCGACAGGACGTCGCCGCCGGTGAGCTCGCCGGCCGCCGTACCGTCGACGTCCACCGCGACCGGCGCGCTGTCCGCGGCCACGGTCAGCGCCACCCGGTCACCCGCGCCCAGCACCACCGACCGCCCGATGCCGGCCATCGGCGCGACCGGGGTGATCACGACGGCGGCGGCCGAGGGGGACAGCACCGGTCCGCCCGCCGCGTAGTTGTACGCCGTCGAGCCGTTCGGCGTCGAGATGACCACGCCGTCGCACCGGTAGTAGCCGTACCGCCGGCCGTTGACCGTCAGGTCCACCGAGACCGCGCCGGTGCGCCCGAGCCGGGCCAGCACCACGTCGTTGAAGCCGTACCGGGTCGTCAGGGCGACCGGGCCGGCGTCGGCCACCAGGCAGCCGTGCGACTCGACCGTGAAGTCCCCGCGGTGCAACTGCTCCAGCGCCTCACCCAGCGTCGTGGGTGTCACCTCGACCAGGAAACCCAGGTTGCCGTGGTTGACCCCGAGCACGGGCACCGGCCGGTCGACCACCAGCCGCATCGCGCCCAGCATCGTGCCGTCGCCACCCAGCGCCACCAGGCCACCGACCCGATCGAGGAACTCCTGCTCCGGAACGATCTCGACGTCCGCGGGCACTCGGCCGGCGTCGGCCGAGCGGGCCAGCACCCGGCCCCGGTGGGTACGCGCCCAGGCCGCCAGCGTGGCCACCGAATCCGCGACCGGCTTGGTGGGGTGCAGGACCAGACCGACCGTGTCCACCGCTGTTTCCAGGCTCACAGGCCAACCCTAGTCAGATCCACTGCCCGGCCCGGTAGGCTTCCGGGCGCGAAGGGGAGTAGCTCCCAATGTCGTGGTCGACATACTGGCTCTGCGGTTCGAGAGCCCGGCCACACAGCCTCGGATCCGCGGTTCGGGATCTCTGAGGCGAGCGAGACCTTCGGCTTGGCCGCGTTTCACTGACGGCCGGGTCGAGGTCGCCCTGCGCCCGAACCCCGGTCCGCTGCTCACCGGGAGTTCTCATGGACGGGTTCCTCGTCGCCACCGCGCTCAGCTTCGCGGTCATCTTCGTCGCCGAGCTGGGCGACAAATCGCAGCTCATGGCGCTGACGTTCGCCACCCGCTTCAAACCCGTGCCGGTGCTGATCGGCATCACCGTGGCCACCGCCGTGGTGCACGCGGTCTCCGTCGGCATCGGCTACGGCCTCGGCGCCACCCTGCCGACCGGCTGGATCTCCCTGGTCGCGGGCATCGCCTTCCTCGCGTTCGGCGCGTGGACGCTGCGCGGCGACAAGCTCACCGACGAGGAGAAGACCAAGGCCGAGCGCTCCACCGGCTCGGCGATCCTGGCCGTGGGCGGCGCGTTCTTCCTGGCCGAGCTGGGCGACAAGACGATGCTCGCCACCATCACGCTGGCCACCCAGCACGGCTGGTTCGGCACCTGGCTCGGGTCCACGCTGGGCATGGTCGCCGCCGACGCGCTGGCCATCCTGGTCGGCCGGCTGCTCGGCCGGCACCTGCCGGAGAAGGTCATCAAGTACGGCGCCGCGGCGCTCTTCGCTATCTTCGGCATCTGGCTGCTCGTGGAAGCCCTGATCGAGCTCACCTAGCTCATCGAGCTCAACCAGCCTCATCGAGCCCAACCGGCAGGAGGAGACGCGGTGTTGCAGTACCGGGCCGAGTTCGACGCCACCGTTATGTTCAGCACCGGCGGCGGCCTGCACGCGCAGAGTTTCAAGGTCGACGTGCCGCACGCCGACGCCACTGAGGCGCAGATCGCCGCACTGTTCGTGGCGGCGTGCCGGCTGCGCGACGTGGAACGGGTCGAGCTGGGCAACGTCCGGGTCTTTGCCGAGCCGCACCTGGGCACCCCGGCGGACCCGGCCCGGCGGCGCTGGGTCGAGCTCAGTCACGTCATCGCCGAGGGCCTGGTCACCCTGCCCGGGCTGCCGGCCCCGGAGTTCACCCCGCACCTGACCCGCGAGGCCTCCCGCGAGGTGTACGCGCCGGGCACCGAGTTCGCCATCGACCTGATCACCATGGTCGGCAACACGGGCACCTACCTGGACAGCCCGTTCCACCGCTACCCGGACGGCACCGACCTGGCCGGACTGCCCCTGGAACGGCTGGCCGACCTGCCCGCGGTCGTCGTGCGCACCGTCGGCAGCGGGGTCCGCACGGTGGGCGTCGACGCGCTGGAGGGCCTGGAGGTCGCGGGCCGGGCGGTGCTCCTGCACACCGGTGGTGACGCCCACTGGGCCACCCCGGAGTACGTCGTCGACGCGCCCCACCTCGGTGAGGCCGGGGCGCAGTGGCTGGTCGACCACGGCGCGGCGCTGGTCGGCATCGACGCGGCGAACATCGACGCCATGACCTCGAGTGGCGAACGGCCCGCGCACACGCTGCTGCTGGCCGCCGGCATCCCGATCGTCGAGCACCTCACCGGGCTCGGGGAGCTGCCGCCGACCGGTGCACGGTTCACGGCCGCGCCGCCCCGGGTGTCCGCCTTCGGCACGTTCCCGGTCCGGGCGTACGCGTCGGTGCCGGCGATCGAACCGCACGACCACCTCAGGTCCGGAGGGTGGCTGCCGACGTCAGGCGGGTGACCCCCGACCCGGACGCCCCGCTCGGCGCGCACGACGACACCGCCCCCGACAATCTCTGCGCAGATCTCACCGCGGCCGGCCGGCACGACGAGGCGATACGTCTCGCCGGCCGGGCGGTGCACGCCGATCCCCGCCGGGCCGCCGGGTACGACCGGCTGGCCCGCGCGCTGCTCGGCGCCGGGCGGTTCGCGGACGCCGAGGAGGCCGTCCGGACCGCCGCCGCGCTGGAGCCGGGCAGCCCGGACCGGCTGCTCACCCTCGCCGCCGCGCAGGCCGGGCTCGGCCGCCGCAATCAGGCGCGGCGCACGCTGCTCGCGGTGCTGGAGCTGGACCCGCGGCAGGCGGCGGCGAAGCATCAGCTCGCCGGACTGGAGGCTCCGGCCCCGCGAAAAGCCCGGGCCAGTTCCGGCAACCGCGCCATGCTGGTCCCCGCGCTGGTTATGGTGCTGGTCGGAACCGTGCTGCTGGTGCGTCAGGCGACCGCGGCCGCGGTGGCCTGCCTGGTGCTGGCGGCGGTGCTCCTGCTGGGTGGGTTTCCCGGAAACCGCTCAGAACAGCCTTGACGGTGCCGATGATGGCGGTGTGAGCTTTAACTCCGGAGCAAGGCGATGACCGACCTGGACGCGGCGCGGGCGCGGGTGCAGCAGCCCGGCGCGCCCGGGCTGAGCACGCCCACGGAGATCGGGGTCGCGCGGGCCGCTGCCCTCTTCGAGCGGGTGGACCCGGCCGCCGCGGCGGCGCATCTCGAGCCGGTGCTGGCCGCCGACCCGCAGTCCGCCGCCGGCTGGATCCTGCTGGCCCGCATCCGGCTCGTGCTGGACGAGGTGGACAAGGCCCTGGACGCGGCGAACCGGGCGATCGCGCTGGTTCCGGAGGATCCCCGGCCGCTGGCCATCGCGAGCCGCGCGCTCACGCTGCTCGGCCGGCACGAGGAGGCGGTGACGATGGCCTACCGGGCCGTCATCGTCGAGCCGAAGAACCCGCTGTGGCACGACCGGGTCGCCTGGTCGCTACTGGCCGCCGACCGGCAGTACGCCGACGCCGAGCAGGCCGCCCGTACGGCCATCGGGCTGGCCCCCGACGAGGCGCACTACTACTTCACCCACGGCGTGACGCTGGACGCGCTCGGGCATGCCGACCAGGCCCGCCAGGCGTTCCTGATCTCGCTGAAGCTGGAGCCGGAGAACCCGGTCGCCCAGCACCGGCTCGCGGTGCTCAACGGCGAGAACGTCCGGGCGCCGGAGAAGAAGAAGCGGGGATGGAAACTCTTCGGCAAGCGCGGCGGTGCGACGGCTACGCCGGTACGCCCCGAGGAGTACCTGCCCTAGCCCGCATGATCAGCCAGACCAGCCAGCCCGTACCGATGATGAAGCCGAAGCTGATCAGCCGGTAGAGCACCACCGCGGCCACCGCGGAGGCGCTGGTCAGCCCGCCCGCCACCAGGCCCAGCACCAGCGCGCCGTCGACCACGCCGAGCCCGCCGGGCACGATCGGCACGCTGGCCGCGGCCATCCCGGCGCAGTACGCGATCACCAGCTGCGCCGGATGGATGCCGGTGGCGCCGACCGCGATGCAGCACATCCACAGGCACAGCGCGTCCAGCAGCCAGTTCGCCACGGCCAGCACCACCGCGATGGTGAGGTCGGCCGGGCGTACCCGCACCGAGCGCAACTGGCCGACGAAGCTCACCAGCCGCGCGTGCCCGGAGTCACCGGGCCGGCGGCGCACCTTGTTGACGCCGCTGAGCAGCCGGCGGGCCGGGCCGATCAGCCACTCCGGGTGCTGAGCCACGAGGCGCACCAGGAACGCGACGGCCAGCGCGCCGCCCATGTAGCAGAGCAACGTCCGCCAGCTGCCGGTGCTGCGGGTCAGGATGCCGAAGACGGCACCGATCACGACCAGGGCGCCCGCCGACAGCACCCCGCTGAGCGCGATGCACCAGGAGGCGACCGCGGAGGAGGCGCCGTAGCGGCGCAGGGTCCGGAAGTTGAAGGCGGTGGAGAAGACCGGGCCGCCGGGCAGCGTCGCGCTCAGGGAGTGGGCCGCGTACGCCAGCGCCACGTGCCGGCGTACCGGGACGTTGGTGCCGGCGCCGCGCAGCAAGGCCTGTTGCATCCGGGCGTAGGTGCCCATCGAGGCGATCTCGGCCACGACCGCGCCGGCGACCCAGTTCCAGGCCGGGGTACGCAGTTGGTGCACCGCCTCGGCCAGCGACGACCACCCGATCACCAGTTCGGTGCCGAGAATGAGCACGATGACGGCCACGACGGCCGGTGTGCGGCGCCACCAGGCCGGCGGTGCGGTCTCCTGCGAAACGGCCATCGCCGATCATCGTCGCACCATCCGCGCCGGCCGGCAGGGCGTTCAGCGGGTGTAGGCCACCAGCGAGAGGCTCCGGAGATAGGCCGGTTCGCGGGCTCGCAGGAGCAGGGTGAAGTCCGGGGCGAACAGGGACAGCTTGCGCTTGCCGTCCTGGTACGTGCGGACCAGCAGGTTGCCGTCCGGGTCGAAGACGGCGCCGATGATCCGGCCGGAGACCGGCAGGTCGACGATGTCGCCCGTCACCGTGTCCAGCACCGCGTCGGCGGGCGCCGCGGCCGAGTCCGTCGTCCCGGCCGGATCCGCGGTGTTCTGCTCGAGGTGCACGGTCACGAGGTCACCGGTGGCGTCGACACTCACCGGGCGGCAGGCGGCGCGGCCGGCTGTGTCGCCGCTCTCGGGCACGGGTGTGCCGGACTGCGCATTCGTCTCCGCGACCTTCAGCCCGCAGCCGGCGGTGGCGTAGACCAGCGTGGAGCCGTCGCCGGACCAGCGGAAGTTTTTCCCGTCGAGGCCGCTGGGCAGCGGGGTCAGGGCGCCCGTGGCCACGTCCAGCACGGCCGGCTCGGTGGCGTCGATGAGCAGCTGGGCACCGTCCGGGGACCATGCCGGGGCCTGTGTCGCCGACGTCGTCCCCGCGTACGCCTGCTGCGGCTCGCCGCCGCCGGTGTCCACCATCATGAGATTGCCGTCGGCCACGTACGCCACCCGGGCTCCGTCGGGAGAGACGCCGACCGTCGCGTACGGCTTCGAGAGCACCGTCTCCAGTTGCTCCCCCGGGGTCAGCCGGACCAGGCGGCCCTCGTCGCCGCGGTCCGCGTAGAAGATGTGGCCCGGCAGGTCGGCGATGGACGTCGAGCGCGGGCTGCTCGTGGTGGCGGCCGGACGCGGCCGGTCGGACCGGCTCTGGCGCGGGGGTGCCGCCGCCTCACTGCCCGCTGCGGTGCTCCTGTCCTCGGTCGCGGCCGGGGCGGAGGCCGAGGGAACGGGCGGCGGACCGGCCACCGGCGCCACTTGCTCCGGACCGGAGCGGGGCAGCTGCCACAGGCCACTGCCCAGCAAAGCCAGGGCGACCACCGCGGCCGTCGTGCCGACTGCGGCCTCCCGGCGGCCCAGCCGGCGGGAGCGGGCCAGCGAACGCTCGTACAGGTCGGCGGGCGCGACCGCGTCGGCCAGCTCGCGCAGCTCGTCGCGCAACGGATCGGGCCCGGTCATCGGCCGGCCTCGTGCACGTCGGCCAGGACCCGCAGATCGGGCACCAGCGTGCGGAGCTTGTCCAGCGCGCGGCCGCACTGGGTCTTGACCGTGCTGACCGAGACGCCGAGCATCTGCGCCGCCTCGACCTCGGTGTGGTCCTCGAAGTAGCGCAGCACGATCACCGCGCGCTGTTTCGGGCTCAACGAGAGCAGGGCCCGTTGCAGGGTGACCCGGCGGACGGCGGCTTCGGCGGGGTCGTCGGTGCTGCCGCCGTGGCGTTCCAGGTCGTCGCCGGGCAGGGACTCGGCGACCTTCGGCCGCCGCCAGAGGGAGACCTGGGCGTGATACATGACCTTGCGGGCGTACGCCTCGGCGTTGCTCGGCTTCTCCAGCCGGGACCAGGCGCGGTGGGTGCGGGCCAGCGCCTCCTGCACGAGGTCCTCGGCGAGGTGCTGGTCGCCGGTCAACAGGAAGGCCGAGCGCAGCAGGGCATGGGACCGCTCACGAACGAAATCCGCATAGGCACAGTCGCGAGCGTCGTCCATCCCCAGCTGTCCGATCGGCGTCCGGAAGGAGTCGTGAGCGTACAGCGGGCGGTCAATCGCCGCGTCAGTGCTCACTTCTCGTCTCCGAACCCGGTTTCTCCGCGCTGTGCCTCGGTGGCCGCGCCAGCCGATGCCCCCCGTTACCACCAGCACCGGCTCACGCGCGTACGCCAAAAAGGACGCGCGGATGTGGATCTACGGGTGACAGTACGTTCGGCTGATTTCGTCCTCGTACGAACGGTCAGCGAGTTCCGGTGGTATCGCCTTCTCAGCAAGCATTCAGCCTGACTTGTTAGCTTCTGCCCGACCTGACAGTCGGTGCTAAGGGGTGTTCGTGGGCTTCAAGAAGATGCTGGGTGCCTTCGGTGTGGGCGGGCCGAGTGTCGACACCGTGCTGGCCGAGCCGTCCGGGCGTCCCGGCGGCACGCTCACCGGCACGGTCAACCTGGTCGGTGGCAGCCATGACGTCGAGATCGAGCACATCACCCTGGGACTGGTCACCCGGGTCGAGGTCGAGGGCGGCCAGGGCGAGTACGGCGCCACCGGCGAGTTCCACCGCCTCGGGGTGAGCGGGCCGTTGCGCCTGGCCGAGAAGCAGGAGCTGTCGCTGCCGTTCCAGCTCGTGCTGCCGTGGGAGACGCCGATCACCGCCGTCTACGGCCAGCACCTGCGCGGCATGACGATGGGCGTACGCACCGAGGTGGCCATCGCCCGGGCCGTCGACAAGGGCGACCTGGACCCGATCGCCGTGCACCCGCTGCCGCTGCAGGAGCGCATCCTGGACGCGTTCGCCCGGCTCGGCTTCCAGTTCAAGCACGCCGACCTGGAGTACGGCCGGATCGCCGGCGTGCAGCAGAGCCTGCCGTTCTACCAGGAGATCGAGTACTACCCGCCGGCCCAGTACGCGCACGGCGTCAACGAGGTCGAGCTCACCTTCGTGACCAACCCGCACACCGTCGAGGTGGTGCTGGAGTTCGACAAGCGCGGCGGCATGTTCAGCGGCGGGCACGACGCGTACGGCCGCTACACCGTCCCGCACACCGACGCGGACACCGCCGACTGGGTGCAGATCGTCGACGGCTGGGTCCGCGAGGCCGTCACTCAGCACCAGAGCTACGGCGTTCCCGCGTACGGCGGCGGCCACGGTCACGGCGGCCACGGCCGCGGTCACGGCTCCGGGATGGGCGGCATGGTGGCCGGCGTCGCGGGTGGCATGGCCGCGGGCTACCTGGCCGGCGAGGTCATCGAAGAGGTCTTCGAGGACGACGGCGGCGGCGAGGAGTAGTCCTACCGGCGACCCTCGCGGGCGCGGGCCTCGGTGGCCGCGACCGCGTCCGTGAGGGTCCGCGCGGTGTCGATCAACGGCACGTGGCTGAACGCCTGCGGGAAGTTGCCGACCAGCCGCCCGGCCTCGGTGTCGTACTCCTCGGAGAGCAGCCCGACGTCGTTGCGCAGCGCCAGCAACCGCTCGAAGACCTCGCGCGCCTCGTCGTGCCGGCCCATCAGCGCGTAGTTGTCGGCGAGCCAGAACGTGCAGGCCAGGAACGCGCCCTCGCCCGGCGGCAGGCCGTCCACATCGGTGTCCGGGTGCTGGGTGTAGCGCTGCACGAAGCCGTCCTTGAGCAGGTGCTCCTCGATCGCCGCGACGGTGCCGGCGACCCGCTCGTCGTCCGGCGGCAGGAAACCGACCAGGGGAACCATGAGCAGGGCGGCGTCCAACTCCTCGGAGCCGTAGAACTGGGTGAACGTGCGGCGCTGGCGGTCGTATCCCTTCTGGAGGATGTCGGCGCGGATGGCGTCGCGCAGCTCGCTCCACTCGGCCACCGGACCGTCCAGGTCGAACTCCTCGACCGCCTTCACCGCGCGGTCGGCGGCCACCCAGGCCATCAGCTTGGAGTGCACGAACTGCTTGGGGCCGCCGCGGACCTCCCAGATGCCCTCGTCCGGCTCGGTCCAGTGCTGCCGTACGAAGTCCATCAGCTTGACCTGGAGCCCCCAGGCCGGGTCGTCGGCCTTGAGCCCGGCCCGCCGGCCCTGGTGCAGCGCGTCCATGACCTCGCCGTACACGTCGAGCTGGAACTGCTCGGCGGCCGCGTTGCCGATCCGTACCGGGTTGCCGTCGTAGCCGGTCAGCCATTCCGCGCGGTACTCGTCGAGGCGGCGCTCGCCGGCCACGCCGTACATGATCTGGAGCTCGGCCGGATCGCCCGCGATCGCCCGCAGCAGCCATTTGCGCCAGGCCTTGGCCTCGCTCTGGAAGCCGGAGTAGAGCAGCGACTGCAGGGTGATGGTCGCGTCGCGCAGCCAGCAGAAGCGGTAGTCCCAGTTGCGGACGCCGCCGAGCTTCTCGGGCAGCGAGGTGGTCGCGGCGGCGACGATGCCACCGGTCGGCGCGTAGGTCAGCGCCTTGAGCGTGAGCAGGGAACGGACCACCGCGTCGCGCCACTCGCCCTCGTAGGTGCAGGCGGAGACCCAGCCGCGCCAGTAGCCCTCGGTGGCGCCGAGCTCCTCGACCGGGTCGACCGGCTCGGGCGGCGGCAGGTGCGAGGGCCGCCAGGTCAGCACGAACGGGGTACGGTCGCCGGCCGCCACGGTGAAGTCGGCCCGGGTGGCCAGGTTCTCACCGTGGGTCTCGACCGGCGTACGCAACCAGACCGCGTCCGGACCGGCCACCGCGACCAGGTCACCCTGCTCCCGGTAGACCCAGGGCACCACGTGCCCGTAGTCGAAGCGCAGCCGCAGCCGCATGGTCATCGGCACCTGCCCGCGGACACCCTCGACGATGCGGATGACATCCGGTGCCTCACCGCGCGGCGGCATGAAGTCGACGAGCCGGACCACACCCTCGTCGGTCTCGAACTCGGTCTCCAGCACCAGCGTCTCGCTGCGGTAGCGGCGCCGCACCGAGCGGATCTCGCCGGCCGGGGCGATCGTCCAGTGCCCGTTCTCCTCGCTGCCCAGCAGCGCGGCGAAGATGGCGCCGGAGTCGAACCGGGGCACGCACAGCCAGTCGATCGAGCCGTTGCGGCCGACCAGCGCGGCAGTCTGGGTGTCGGCGATGATCGCGTAGTCCTCGATCGGCAGGGCCATTCCCTGCCCATACCCGAAGTGACGGCTTCTCTACCCAGCGGGACTGCCCGTTGGTCAGGCGATCACGCGGCCGGCGGTGAGCAGGTGGATGACCTGGTCGACGTAGCGGTGCCGGTCCGCCTCGGCGGTGGGCAGCGATCCGGACGCGACGTGCGCCATCTGCGCGTGACCCAGGTACGCGGTGACCGCGAGCAGTCCCCGGTGCCGGGCCTCCGCGGCCGGCCAGCCGAGCGCGGCGAACAGGCCCGCGGTGTACGCCACCCGCCGCTCGGTGACCCGGGCGAGCACCGGGGCGACGTGCGGGTGATCGGCCGTGGCCAGCATCGCCAGCTCGATGGAACCGTCCTCCGGCCGCACGGTGGAGTGCAGGACGAGGCCGATGAGCAGCCGGAGCCGGGCCAGCGGGTCGGGCTCGGCGTCGACGAGGCCGATGACGGCCTCGGTGTGATCACGCTCCCACCGCAGCACGGCCGCCTCGATCAACGCGTCCCGGTTGGCGAAGTGCCAGTAGAAGCTGCCTTTGGTGGCGCCGAGCCGGGCCGCGAGAGGCTCGACCGCGACCGCCGCGAGGCCACCGCCGGCCATTGCTTCCAGTGCCGCCGAGGTCCAGTCGTCGGCCGTCAGCCGGGGTGCCGTCCGCTTCCCGGCACTGCCCTTGACGCGTCGCTCAGTCACCACTGTACGGTAGCGTACGGAAAACATACGGTCCCGTATGGAGGCGACGATGGCGGCCCTGGTGCACAACATCCACGAACGGGAACTTCCGGTCGGAGCAGCCGAGGTGGGTCGGCTGGTGGACCGGATCGGCGCTGCCGACGACCCGCTCTGGCCCGTACCGGCCTGGGTCCCGGTGCGGTTCGACCGGCCGCTCGCCGTCGGCGCCGACGGTGGGCACGGTCCCATCCGCTACCACGTCACCGGCTATGAGCCGGGCCGGCGGGTCGAGCTCACCTTCCACCCGCGGACCGGCCTGATCGGCGCCCACACCTTGGAGGTGGAGGAGCGCGGCCCGCACGCATGCGTGCTGCGGCACCGAGTGAGCGCCCGGCCGGTCGGCCGCATGCGCCTGCTCTGGCCGGCTCTGGTCCGGGTCTGCCACGACACCGTCATCGAGCACCTGCTGGACAACGCGGAACGCGCCGTGACCGGCACGGTCGTCCACCCGGTGCGCTACCCGTGGCGGGCCCGGCTCGCCGTCAGCATGGAGAGCACCCGGGTCCGCGGCGTGCCGGTTCCGGCCGCCGCGACCCTGCTGCACGGCTCGGTCGACCGTCCCGATCTGGCCGACGCCTTCGCGCTGCGGGTGCCACCCGGCACCACCACCGACCCGCAGGTCTGGGCGGACGCGGTCTTCCGCAACCCGCCCCGGATCGTGGTCGCGCTGCTGCGCCTGCGCAACCGGCTGGTCGCCCCGCTCGGCATCGAGCAGGGCGACGCCTCGGCCTTCGACACCATCACCGGCAACGAGCGCGAGATCCTGCTCGGCACCGACGCCGGTCACCTGAACTTCCGGGCGGGAGTTCTGGTCGAGCCGGATACCGACGGCACGACGATCACCGTGGCCACCCTGGCCGCGACCCGCTCTCGCGCCGGCCGGGCCTACCTCGCTGTCGTACGGCTGGTGCACCCGCTGGTGGTCAGGGCGATGCTGCGCCACGCCGGTCGCACCACCGTCGCCCCGTGGCGGTCCACAGCTTTCGCCCAGGACAGGCCCTAGCGTGGAGCCGGTACCGGTCCCCACGGAAGGACTCGTCATGGCTCGACCCAGGATCGTCATCGTGGGAGCCGGCTTCGCCGGTTTCCAGGCCGCCCGCACGCTGTCCAAGCTTTCCCGCGGCGCCGCCGAGATCGTCATCGTCAACCCCACCGACTACTTCCTCTACCTGCCGCTGCTGCCCGAGGTGGCCGCCGGGATCCTGGAGCCGCGGCGGGTCTCCGTCTCGCTGGCCGCCACCCTGCCCGGGGTCAAGGTCGTCCTCGGCGAGGTGGACGGCTTCGACTTCGACGCTCGCACGGTCTCCTACGCCGACCCCGAGGGTGGCAAGGGCAGTCTCGGCTACCACCGGCTGGTCATCGCCGCCGGCAGCGTCAACAAGCTGCTCCCGGTGCCCGGCGTCACCGAGTACGCGCACGGCTTCCGTGGCATTCCGGAGGCGCTGTACCTGCGCGACCACATCACCCGGCAGATCGAGATGGCCGACACCAGCACGGACGAGGCCGAGCGCGCGGCCCAGTCCACCTTCGTCGTGGTCGGCGCCGGCTACACCGGTACGGAGGTGGCGGCCCAGGGCGTGCTGTTCACCGAGGCGCTGACCAGGCACCGCGACAACCTCCGGGGCCGGCCGCGCTGGCTGTTGATCGACACGGCCGAACGGGTGCTGCCCAGCCTCGACACCCGCCTGGCCACCGCCGCGGACCGGGTGCTGCGTGAGCGTGGCGTCGAGGTGCTGCTCAAGAGCTCGGTCCAGGAGGCCACCGAGAACGGCGTACGGCTCAGCGACGGCTCGAACGTCGCGACCCGCTCGCTGATCTGGTGTGTCGGCGTACGCCCGGACCCGCTGGTCGCCGACATCGGCCTGCCGACCGCGCACGGCCGGCTGGTGGTCGACGAGTTCCTCAACGTGCCGGGGCATCCGGAGGTCTACGCCTGCGGGGACGCCGCGGCGGTGCCCGACCTGACCCGGCCGGGGGAGATCACCGGGATGACCGCCCAGCACGCCACCCGGCAGGGCGCCACGGTCGCGAAGAACATCGCCGCCTCGTACGGGCGGGGCCGGCGGCGCGCGTACAAGCACCATGACCTCGGCTTCGTGGTGGACCTCGGCGGGCTGGACTCGGCGGCCAACCCGCTCGGCGTGCCGCTGTCCGGTTTCCCCGCCAAGGTCGTCACCCGGGGTTACCACCTGCTGTCGATGCCGGGTAACAGGGTGCGCGTGGCCGCGGACTGGCTGCTCGACGCGGTGCTCCCCAAGCAGGGTGTCCAGCTCGGACTGGTGGCGGCGGGGGCGGTGCCGCTGGACAGCGCGTTCCCGCAGGCGATGCCGGACACGGGGGCCACCGCGGAGCCGAAACCCTCCTGAGCAGGGTGCGAGTCGCGTCTCATTTCCCAGCTCAGCGGCCGGTTACGGGAGTTGATCTCAGTAGTCTTCGGTGGGCGGGCCGGTCCGGGACGGCGTCCTGGCCGGCTCCGCGTATCGAGAGGACCGACTGATGTCCGCTGCCGCAGAAGCGTCAGATGTGCGGCCGGAGCACGCTCCCCAGTTGCACCCCCGGCGCTGGGCCGCGCTCGGCGTGATCGCCATCTCCCAGCTGATGGTCGTGCTCGACGCCACCATCGTGAACATCGCCCTGCCCAGCGCCCGGCTCGACCTGGGCATCACCGAGGCCGACCAGCAGTGGGTCATCACGGCGTACACGCTGGCCTTCGGCGGGCTGCTGCTGCTCGGTGGCCGGATCGCCGACTACTGGGGGCGCAAGCGCACGTTCATGGTCGGTGCCGTCGGCTTCGCGGTCGCGTCCGCGATCGGCGGCCTGGCCACCACGGGACCGCTGCTGTTCGGTGCGCGGGCCCTGCAGGGTGCCTTCGGCGCGCTGCTCGCCCCGGCCTCGCTGGCGCTGCTCACCGTGCTGTTCACCGAGGCCCGGGAGCGGGCCAAGGCCTTCGCGGTCTACGGCGCCATCGCCGGCGGTGGCTCGGCGGTCGGCCTGCTGCTCGGCGGTGTGCTGACCGAGTACGCGAGCTGGCGCTGGTGCCTGCTCGTCAACATCCCGATCGCGCTGCTCGCTCTGTTCCTGGCGATCCCGCTGGTGCCGGAGAGCAGGTCCGGCGGGGACACCTCGTACGACGTGCCCGGCGCGATCGTCGTCACGCTGGGCCTGACCTCGCTGGTCTACGGCTTCACCCAGGCGGCCAAGCCGGACAAGGGCTGGGACTCCGGCACCACGTGGGCCTTCCTCGGCGCCGGTCTGCTGCTGCTGGTGATCTTCGTGGTGATCGAGCGGTCCAGCCGGAACCCGCTGCTCCCGCTGCGCATCGTGCTCGACCGCAACCGCGGTGGCGCCTATCTGACCTCGATGCTGGTCGGCGCGGGCCTGTTCGGCGCGTTCCTGTTCCTGACGCTCTTCCTGCAGAACGTGCTCGGCTACACCCCGCTGGAGGCCGGCTTCGCTTCGCTGCCGACCACGGTCGGCGTGCTGATCTCGGCCACCGTGGCGTCGAACCTGCTGCCCCGGATCGGCCCGAAGATCCTGATGCTGATCGGCCCGGTGCTCGCCGCGGCCGGGATGATCTCGCTGCGCTTCATCGACCTGGACACGTCCTTCTGGGCCCACCTGATGCCGGCGCAGCTGCTGCTCGGCCTGGGCCTGGGCTTCACGTTCGTGCCGCTGTCCAGCCTGGCGCTGGTCGGCGTGCCCGACCACGACGCCGGTGCGGCCAGCGCGGCGCTGAACGCCACCCAGCAGGTCGGCGGCTCGCTCGGCACCGCCCTGCTGAACACGATCGCCACCAGCGCCATCACGGCGTACATCGCGAGCCACCTCACCGCCGGGCAGCCGCCCTCGCAGCGGGTGCAGCTGGAGGCGCAGGTGGACGGTTACGCCGACGCCTTCACCTGGGCGGCCGGGCTGATCCTGCTCGCCGGCATCATCACCGCGGTCCTCATCAAGGTGGGCAAGGAAGACCTGCCGACCGGCGAGACCGCGGTCCACGTCGGCTGAAAGTTGTCCGGCCTGATCAGGCCCAGGACCCGCCCCGGCCGTTCGCGGCCGGGGCGGTTCGCGGTTACGGGCCGTGATTAGTCCGAAAAGTCACCATGATCGGCCGACTGTCGTAGGCGGTTGGCTGACCTACCAAATGGTTCACAAGTAATAATTCGGACATGCGATCTCGTTCTCTTGTCGTCCCCGCGGTTCTCGCCGGCCTGCTCGCCGGCTCCGTGCCGGACGCGGCCTCGGCCCATGAGCGGGTCGGCACGCCCTCCGCCACGGTGGCGGCGGCCCGTACCGCGGCGGACGCCGCGACGGTGAACAGGGCGGCCACCGGGGGGACCCTGGTCGCGCGGTACGGCTTCGACGGCGGCCGGGCCACCTCGATCACCGACGAATCCGGCAACGGCCACACGCTCAGGTTGATCACCGGCAACGGTGGCACCGTCAGCATGGTCCGGCGCGGCCAGGGCCACGCGCTGCGCTTCCCGGGCAAGTGCACCGGCAAGAAGCGGTGCCCGCACGCCGCGCTGCAGAGCCCCAGCGCGGCGAACCTCAATCCGGGCACCAGACCCATCTCGTACGGCGCCAAGGTGCTGCTCTCGCGCAGTCAGACCAGCAAGGGCCAGAACGTCGTGCAGAAGGGCTACTCGGCCACCAGCAGCCAGTACAAGTTGCAGGTGGACGGGGCGGCCGGCCGGGCGAGCTGTGTGCTGGTCGGCGCCCGCCCCGGCATCAAGCTCGTCACCAGCACGGTCTCGGTCGCCGACGGCACCTGGCACACGGTGGAGTGCCGGCGTACGGCAACCGCTCTGACCGTGCTCGTGGACGGTGCGGTCCGGGGCAACCGGACGATCGCGGCCGGGCTGTCGGTGGCCAACGACCGCCCGCTGAGCATCGGCGGCAAGGGCGCCTACTCCGACAACGACCAGTTCCAGGGCACGCTGGACGACGTCTGGGTGCGGATCGGTTAGGCCTGTCCTGCCATGATCGGCAGGACAGGCCTTAGCTGTCCCGCAGGCCGGCGGCCATCGCGCCGACCAGCTGAGCGTCCGCGGTGTCGCCGGAGAGCTCCCAGGCGAACGCGCCACCGAGACCGCGGCTGCGGGCGTACGCCATCTTGGTCTTGATGGTCTCCGGGGTGTCGTAGCTCCACCACTGGCCACGGCAGAGCGCGTAGGCCGTCCCGCCGGCCGTGCCGGTCGGCGGGCAGGTCTGGCGCAGCACCGCGTAGTCCTCGAGGCCCTGCTGGGTGCTGCCCGGCGCCGGCCCGGTCGCCCGGCCGCCGGGCGCCGCGACGCTGACCCCGGCCCACCCGCGGCCGTAGAAACCCACGCCCAGCAGCACCTTCGGGGCCGGGATGCCCAGGGAGATCAACTTGCTGATCGCGGCGTCGGTGGTCGCGGTGGCGCGTGGGATGCCCGGGTACGCGGTCAGCGGCGAATGCGGCGCCGTCGGTCCCGGCCCGCCGCCGGTGCCGAAGAAGTCGTAGGTCATGGCGCTGAGCCAGTCGGCATCGCGCGCCGCCGCGGCGTAGTCGGTGGCCGCCAGTTTGCCCGGATCGCCCGGCACCGCGGCGGTGATCAGCGACTTCGGACCCAGCTCGGCGCGCAGTGCCCGGATCAGCCCGGCCAGCGCCCCCGGCCCGCTCTTGTCGCAGACCAGCCCGCAGGCGTTCGGGTATTCCCAGTCGATGTCGATGCCGTCGAAGACGTCAGCCCAGCGGGAGTCAGTCAGCAACGCACGGCAGGACTCGGCGAACGCGCGAGGATCACCGGCCGCCTCGGTGAACCCCTTCGAGCCGGTCCAGCCGCCGAACGACCAGATCACCCTGAGCCCGGGATGGCGGGCCTTGAGCTTGCGGAGCTGGCCGAAGTTGCCGCGCAGGCCCTGGCCCGGGGTGTCCGCCACACCGTCGACGCTGTCCGGCGCCGCGATCGGCTTCTCGTAGTCGGCCCACTTGTCGCTGGTGCGGCAGCCGCCAGCGGTGACTTTGCCGAACGCGTACACCAGATGGGTGAGCCCGGCGGCCGCACCGCTGGCCTCGACGTTGCGGACCTGGAAGTTGCGGCCGTAGACGCCCCAGTCGGTGAAGTAGCCGACGACGCGCTGCCCGGCCGGAGCCGGCGAAGGTGCCGGCTTCTCCGGCGCAGACGAGTCGCAGGCACCGGTCAGCAGCAGTGCTGCCGCCAGGACGACGGGTCCGACCCGCATGCGGGCCTCCCCAGTCCCTCGCCGAGCTCCGAACCTATCGCGACGGCGACGGCGACGGGCCGCCCGTTAACCCGATCGTGTACTCCTCGATCGTGTAGCAGGCCTCGTCGTCCACGGCGTCCCGGGACGTGTCGATCGTGATCCGGGTGGGATGGGCATCAGTGCTGTCCCGCTCGACCTCCACCACGTCGGCGCCGTCCCGGCGCGCTGTCTCCGCCTCGGCCTCCAGCTGCCGCAGCGTCGGGACCAGGTCGGCCAGGCGCAGCATGAGCGCCCGCCGCGCGCTGTCGTCGAGGCCCTCGGTGCGGACCACCTTGTCGTCCTGCACGGTCACCCGGAACCGGCCGATGAGCGCCCGCTCGCCGCACTGGGAGTTGAGGACGAAGCCGTACTTGGCCGGCGGGGTCCAGGTGGTGGCGGCCGGCTCTGGGGTGCCGGCGGCCGGCTCCGGCGTGCCGCCGGCCTGCTGGCCGGCGCACCCGCCGGTGAGGGCGAGCAGCAGCATGGTGGGCAGAACCGTCTTGACGCGCACAGAGTCCTCCACGGAAGTCGACGCTGTCCGGTACGACGGGCTGACCGGGTGACCGGTTCCGCCCGCCGCGCGAGTGGCGTTCGCTACGCGGGGAACCGCAGCCGCACGCGTTGTGCGATCGTTTTCGGGTGGCCGTAAGCACAGGGGGCAGCCCGCGGGATCCCGTGCCGATTCCCGGTGCCCGGAACCGCCGGGCGGAACTGCGCACCCTGTTCGCCTGGCCCCGGGTCATCAACCGCGCCCGGGCCGTCTTCCGCAGCGCGCTCACCACCTTCGTCGTGCTCACCTTCACCCTGTGGCTGATGCCCGGGGTCCGCAGCACGGACGTCGTCGACACCCTCGGCCTGGTGCTGCTGGTCGCCGCGGTCGGCGCCGTGCTGCGCCCGCTGCTGCTCGCCGGTGTTGTCGCGCTGGGCGGCTGGGGAGCCATGCTGCTCGGCGTCACCGCCCAGGTCATCGTGATGGCGGTGGCCCTGGAGCTGGACCCGTCCAGGCGGCTCAGCGGCTGGCCCACGGTGGGCGTCGCGGCGCTGCTGGCGGTGGTCTGCGCGGCGATCCTGGACTGGATGGCCGACAGCGGCACCGAGGACACGTTCGTCAAGGAGGCCCGCCGGCTCATGCGCGGCATCCGGCGGCGCCAGGCCCGGCAGAGCGGCGGCCGGCTGCTGACCCTGCGCCGGCCGCAGCAGGGAACCGAGCCCGGCCTGCTGATGGTGCAGCTCGACGGGGTGAGCGAGCCGGTGCTGCGCTGGGCCGTACGCGCCGGCAACCTGCCCACCATCGGGCGCTGGCTGCGCAGCGGCACGCACGCCATGCGGGGCTGGCACACCGGCCTGCCGTCGACCACGCCCGCCGCGCAGGCCGGCATCCTGCACGGCGCCTCCCGGCAGATCCCGGCCTTCCGCTGGTACGAGAAGGCGACCGGCCGGCTGATGGTGTCGAACCGCCCCCGCGACGCGGCGGTCATCGAACCGCGGCTCTCCGACGGCCGGGGGCTGCTGCGCGACGGCGGCGTCAGCGTCGGCAACGCGTTCTCCGGCGACGCCGCGATCAGCCTGCTCACCGTCAGCCACGCCGCGCTGCCCGGCCGCTCGGCGCGGGGCTGGGCCGCCTTCATGGCCAGCCCGTTCGGCTTCACCCGGGCGCTCGTGCTCGGCGTCGGCGAGGTCTTCACCGAGCTGCACCAGGCCCGGCTCCAGCGCCGCCGCAACCTGCAGCCCAGGGTGAGTCGCTCGGGCGCGTTCCTGGCGCTGCGACCGGCCTCGATGCTGCTGCGCGACGTCAACGTGTCGCTGATCGCCGAGCAGATGGCCCGCGGTGCCCCGGCCGTCTACTGCGACCTGGTCGACTACGACGAGGTGGCCCACCACGCCGGCCCGGCCCGCCCGGAGTCGATGCGGCAGCTGGAGAGCCTGGACCGGATGCTCGGCGTCATCGAGCGGCTCGAGCCCGAGGCGGCCCGCAAGTACCAGATCGTCGTGCTCTCCGACCACGGCCAGAGCCAGGGCGCCACCTTCCGCCAGCGGCACGGGGAAACGCTGGAGCAGGCGGTCGCACGCTTCTCCGCGTGCCCGGCCGACGCGCCCTCGACCCCGGCCGAGTCCGAGGCCACCGCGGAGCCCGGGTTCCCGCCGTCGCCGATCGCGCCGCTGCTGGTCGTCTCGTCCGGCAACCTGGCCCTGATCTACCTGACCCGGTTCCCGCGGCGGGTCGACCGGGCCGCCATCGACCGGGAATATCCGCAGCTCATCCCCGGGCTGGCCGGGCATCCGGGAGTCGGCCTGGTGATCGTGGACGACGGTGGGCCGGTGGCCATCGGGGCCGCGGGCAGTCACCGGCTCGTCGACGGCACGGTGGAGGGCGTCGACCCGCTGCTGCCGTACGGGCCGCACGCCCGGGCCGACCTGCTGCGGCACCAGATGGCCGAGCACATCGGCGACCTGGTGCTGATCAGCTCGGTCGACCCGGTCACCGACGAAGTGGCGGCCTTCGAGGAGCTCGTCGGCTCGCACGGCGGGCTGGGCGGCTGGCAGACCGAGGCGATGCTGGTGCACCCGGCCGAGTGGCAGATCACCCAGGGCGACCTGATCGGCCCCGACGCCGTGCACCGGCAGCTCGTCGAGTGGCTGGCGATGCTCGGACTGCGCACCCGGCCGGCGGCCCAGGACGAGCTCGTCACCGGCGAAAAGCTCCAGCTGGCCGACCTGGCCCCGCGTGGCGCGCAGCACGACGGCGCGGCGGCGCGACTTTCGCCCAGCCGCGACGGTTAAGCCTGTGTGCGTTTCTTCCAGTTCGTACGTAGTTCGCTGCGTACCACCTCCCGTCGTCTGCTGACCGTCGGCGCGGCTGCCGCCGTCGTCATCGCCTCCGGGGCGGCCCCGGTGCGAGCGGTCAGCGCCAGCCCCGGCAAGGCCCCGCTGTTCAACGGCTCCGTGTACGCGGTCGCGTACCGCGGCAGCACCGTCTACGTCGGTGGCTCCTTCACCAGCGTCGGCTGGGGCGGACGCACCTACGACCGGCAGCGGCTGGCGGCGTTCGACGCGTCCTCCGGCGCCCTGCTGAACTGGTCACCGGCCGCTGACGCCACTGTCCGGGCGTTGGCGGTCAGCGACACCTCGGTGTACGCCGGCGGCGACTTCCACCGGGTCTCCGGCTCGCGGCGCGACGCGCTGGCCCGGATCGACGCGACCTCCGGCGACGTGGGCACGTTCTCGCACTCGGTGGCCGGGGCGCCGTACGCCCTCGCGGCCGGCAACGGCCGGCTGTACGTGGGCGGCAGCTTCACCTCGATCGACGGCGTCACCCGGTCCAATCTGGCCGCGTTCTCGCTGACCGGCGGCGGCCTCGACCGCGGCTGGCGGTCCGGCGCCGACGATTCCGTCCACGCCCTGACGCTGGCCGGCTCGCGGCTCTACGCCGGCGGCGCCTTCCACAAGATCAACGGAGTGAGCGGGACACTGCGGATCGCCGCGCTCTCGACCACCAGCGGCGGCGTGTTCAGCGCCTTCCGGCCCAACGCGCCGGCCCAGGTCAACGCCCTGGCCACCGACGCCAACGGGGTCTACGCGGCCACCGGCGGCCAGGGCGGGAAGGTGCTCGCGTACTCGGCCGGCGGCACGGTCCGCTGGACCCGCACCTTCGACGGCGACACCGTGGCGGTCGCGACGCTGGGCGGCATCGTCTACGTGGGCGGCCACTTCGACCGGGCCTGCTTGACCAACCGCAACGGCAACCAGGGGGCGTGCAGCGACGGCGCGGTGAACCGCGTGAAACTCGCCGCGATCGACAGCCGGGGCGGCCTGACCCCGTGGGCCCCGCAGGCGAACGGGGTGATCGGCGTCCGCGCCCTGGCGGTGGACCGCCCGCAGAGCAGAATCGCCGCCGGCGGCGACTTCACGACCATCAACGGCCAGAACCGCAAACGCCTCACGTTCTTCTAGGAGGGGCGGTCGACGTTCTCACCGGCGGGATCGGTGAACGCGTCGCCTTCTGCTCGCTGGTGATCGACCCGCCTGCTTCGCCTGGCGCTACGACGATGACACCTGCGAAGGTCAGATCCCGGTTCGCGGCACGCATCTCGTCCGCGAACCGGGTAGAGCCGCAGATGCAGCCGATCTCAGGTCGGTCGGGCATGGCTCAAGGCCTAGTCTGTTTTGGCGCCCTCGACAATGACGGGCGCAATCCGGGGCTGGGGTAGGCGTGCTGGCGATCACGACGTTGGGGACGCTGGCCGTTGACGGGCGGCCGGTGCGGGGTGAGCGGCTTGCTGCGCTGCTGCGGGAGCTTATCGGCGCCCGGGGCCGGGTCGTCTCCACTGTGGCGCTGGCCGAGGCGGTCTGGCAAGGCGATCCTCCCGACGATGCGGCCGGAGCGTTGCAGGCCCTGATCTCCCGGGTGCGGCGGCTCGGGGTGCCCGTCGACGCGGTCGCCGGTGGTTACCGGGTGCCGGCGGACCGGGTGGAGGTCGACGCTGTCGCCGTACGGATGCTGATCGACAAGGCACGCGCCGCGACCGATCCGACGGTCGCGCGGGCCGCGGCCGACGAGGCCCGGGCGCGGTTTCCCGAGGTTCCCGAGCTGGCCTCGGCCGCGGACCTGCGGCTCTTCGCCGAGCTGGCCGCGCTGCGGGCCGAGGCCGCGCTGGCCGGCGCCGGCGCGTCCGACGAGGCGGATCTGCGCCGGTTGGCCACGCAGAACCCGCCCGACGAGGCGGATCTGCGCCGGTTGGCCACGCAGAACCCGCCCGACGAGGCGGATCTGCGCCGGCTGATCGCGCAGACCCCGCCCGACGAGCCGGCCGCCGCCCTGCTGATCAGGGTGCTTGCCGCACAGGGCCGGGACGCCGAGGCGCTGGAGGTGTTCGAGCAGCTCCGCGCCGAGCTGGCCGACCGGTACGGCGCGGACCCCTCCCCGGTGCTCGCCGAGACCCATCTCGCTCTGTTGCGTGGTGAATTGAAGCCGAGCGGGACGCCACGCCGACCGGTGGGCGTGCTGCCGCGGGGCTGGCGGCGTTCGGCGACCGCGCTGGTCGGGCGGGAGTCCGAGGTGCTGGCGGTGACCGCCGCGCTGGCCGAGGCGCCGCTGGTGACGATCGTCGCGACCGGCGGGGCGGGCAAGACCCGGCTGGCCGCCGAGATCGCGCGGCGCTCGGCCGGGCCGGTACGGGTGATCGAGCTGGCCGGTCTGCGCGCACCGGAGGAGGTGCTGCCGGCGGTGCTGGCCGTGCTCGGCGGGGCGGAGACGGCTGCCGCCGGTCCCGGGCGCACGCTGGAACGGCGGGTGCTGAGCCCGGAGGAACGATGGCGGGCGGTGGCCGCGGATCTGGACGGACTGCTCGTGCTCGACAACTGCGAGCACCTGCTGGACGCCGCCGCGGCCGTCGTCGCCGATCTGCTGGCGGCCGCCGGACCGGAGCTGGCGGTGCTGGCCACCAGCCGGGCCCCGCTGGCGCTGGCCGGCGAGGTCGTGCACCGGCTGCCGGTGCTGCCGGACCCCGAGGCGCTCCGGCTGCTGCAGACCCGGGCGCGGGCCGGTGGGGCCGTGCCGACCTGGGACGAGGACCGGGCCCTCGCGCTCTGCCATCGGCTGGACAATCTGCCGCTGGCTCTGGAGCTGGCCGCGGCCCGGCTGCGGCACATGCCGATCGACGACGTCCTGGCCGGGCTGTCCGACCGGTTCGCGCTGCTCGACGACGCTCTGCGCGGCCTGCCGGAACGGCACGCCAGCCTGTGGGCGATGGTCGACTGGAGCCGGGAGCTGCTCGGTCCCGAGGCCCGTGAGCTGCTGCAACGCCTCGCGGTCATCCCGGCCGCGTTCACCGCCGAGCTCGCCGCCGCGGTGGCCGGCCGGCCGGACGTCCAGCGAGCGCTGGCCGATCTCGTCGAGCAGTCACTGGTGAGGCTGGACGCGGAGAGCAGCAGCCCGCGCTACCGGATGCTCGAGACTGTCCGCGAGTACGGCGAGGCCCGGCTCGGCGCCGGCGCACCGGCAGCCTCGGCCGGGCTGACCCGGTGGGCCCGGGCCCAGGCGGTCGAAATGGCGTCGCGCTATCTGGGTCCCGGGCAGCTCGACGCCTTCGCCGAATGCGCCGCCGAGCAGGAGAATCTGGTGGCCGGCCTGCGCTTCGCCCTGGCCCACGACGACCAGCCGGCGGCCGTCGACATCGCCACCGCGCTCTTCCACGTGTGGACAGTCCGCGGGCTGCACGTCGAGGTCAGCACCTGGGCCGGCGACCTGCTGCACCTGGACGACCCCGCGGCCCGCCGCCACTCGGCGCTGGTGCACGGCCGGTCCCCCGGTCCGGCACTGCCCGACGCCGACCGGCTGGCCTGGCTCTGCCTGCTCATCGGGGTCAACGCCGGCATCACGGGTCCACCCCGGCTCATCGCGCTGGCCCGCCGGCTCCTCAAGCACCTCCTGGCCGAACGTCCCGGCGAGATCTCGGCGCGGCAGCGGGCGCTGGCATCGGCGCTCCCGGCCTTCGACTCCTACGACCCGGAACGCAGCCTGCTGGGGGCCGTCGAGCTGATCGACCATCCCGACCCGTACGTGCAGGGACTGGGATACTTCATCCGGGCGGCGATGCGGGAGAACGGCGGCATGGCCGAGGCCTCGGTCGAGGACGCCGAGCTGGCGTACCAGCGGTTCGAGCTGGCCGGTGACCACTGGGGGATGGCGATGGCGGCCCAGGCCGCCGGCCACTGGGTCAGCTCCCGCGGTGACGCGCGGGCCGCCGCCTGGCTGGCCCGCAGCGTGCGGCACATGGAGCTGGTGGGCGCGACGCAGGACGCCCGGGCCATCCGGGTGTTGCTGGACGTCCAGCAGGCGCTGGCCGGTGACCCGGACGCCGAGCACCGCCTGCGGGCGCTGGCGACCTCCGGGCAGGCCGACGACAACGACGCCGCGCAGGCCTACCTGGGCCTGGCGCACCTCGCCTGGCAGCGGCAACGCTACGACGAGGCACTCGCCTACGGCGACGCGGTCAGCCGTACCGTGGCCGCCTCTGCCGATCCGGCGCCGCAGCCGCGGGTCATCTGCCGGGTCGCGGTGGCGGTGCTGCGCCTGCGGGTGGCCGAGGCCCAGCCGGCGCCGGAGGCGGACGGGCACGCGGTGGCACTGTTGCGGCTCGCCCGGGACGAGGCCCTGACCAACCACGACAATCCGCTGCTCGGGACGTGGGCGCTGGGTGGCGCGGAGCTCGCGGCCTTCCGCGGCGCCGACGCGACCGCGCGCGACCTGTGGAGCCTGGGGATGCGGATCGGCGCCAACGTGGGCAGCCTGTTCCCGCCGGGGGAGGACGGTCGCCTGGACGCCGTCCTCGGCGGGGAGGACGACCGCCGGAAGCTGCTGGCCGCGGTCGCGCCGCGCACGGCGACGGCCATGAGCTCTCGGATCCGCGAGCTCATGGCCGCCCTGATCTAGACCTTCTTCCGGTACGCCCGCAGCGCCAGCGGCATGAACACCACCACGAAGCCGGCACACCAGGCGAGGGTCCACCACACGTGGTTGCCGACCGGCGCGCCGAGGAACAGTCCCCGCATCGCCCCGACCAGGTGGGTCAGCGGGTTCACGTCGACGAAGCCCTGCATCCAGCCCGGCAGCGTGCTGGTCCCGACGAACACGTTGGACGCGAAGCTCAGCGGCATGATCATTGCGAACATCAGGCCCTGGACCGCACCCGGGGTACGGACCTTCATCGACACGAACACCGGCAGCCAGCTCAGGCACAGCGCGAAGAGCACGGCCAGCGCGCAGCCCGCGACGGCGCTCAGCGGGTCGGTGGTGATCCGGAAGCCCATCACGTAGCCGATCGCCAGCGTGGAGACGGTGACGATCACGTACCGGATGATGTCGCCGAGGACCGCGCCCAGCAGCGGCGCCGAGCGGGGCACCGGGAGCGACCGGAAGCGGTCGAAGATGCCCTTGGCGATGTCGGTGTTGAGGTTGACGCCGATCGCGATGCAGCCGGTCGCGATCGTCTGGGCCAGGATGCCGGGCAGTAGGAACTGCAGGTAGTCGTGGGTGGAACCGGCGACCGCGCCGCCGAAGACGTACACGAAGATGATCAGGAACAGCACCGGCTGCAACGTCACGTCGATGAGCGCCTCGGGCGTCCGGGCCGTCTTGATCAGGCTGCGTTTGGCGAGCGCGAAGGAGTGTCGCGCGAGCCGGAACGGTCGTGGATGCGGCTGCACGGCCGCGGGCATGACCGGCCGGCTGGTCCGGGGTGCGGTGAGCGTCGTGGTCATGCCGCCACCTCTTCCTTGATCATCGTGGTCGTGGTGTCGTCGTCGGAGGCGGTGCGCCCGGTGAGGGTGAAGAAGACCTCGTCGAGGCTCGGCAGGTGCAGCGAGAGCTCGGTGACCGCGACGCCCGCGGCGGCGAGCCGGGCGACCGCTTCGGTCAGCGCGCTGTCGTCGGCGACCGGCACGGTCAGCACGCCGCGGATCTCGTCGGCCGGGGCGCCCGAGGACACCTCGGACAGGATCGCGGCGGTCAGGTCGAGCTGCCTGGCGTCGGACGGGCGTACCTCCAGGGTCTGGCCGCCGACCACCCGCTTGAGTCCCTCGGGGGTGTCGTGCGCGATGACCCGGCCGTGGTCGATCACCGTGATCGCGTCGGCCAGCGCGTCCGCCTCCTCCAGGTACTGCGTGGTGAGCAGCACCGTGGAACCCGCCGCCACCAGCGAGCGGACCACGTCCCACATGTCCTCGCGCTTGGCCGGGTCCAGCCCGGTGGTGGGCTCGTCCAGGAAGATCACATCGGGGGAGCCGACCAGGCTCGCGGCCAGGTCGAGGCGCCGCCGCATGCCACCGGAGTAGGTCTTGGCCTGGCGGCCGGCGGCGTCGGTCAGGTCGAACCAGTCGAGCAGCTCGGTGGCCCGCCGGCGGGCACCGGCCCGGCCCAGGTCGAGCAGCGTGCCGAAGAGCTCGAGGTTCTGCCGGCCGGTGAGGTCCTCGTCGACCGAGGCGTACTGGCCGGTCAGGCCGATCACCTGACGGACCCGCTCGGCGTCGCGGACGACGTCGAAGCCGCTGATCCGGGCGCGGCCGGCATCGGGCGTGAGCAGGGTGGAGAGGATGCGGACGGCGGTGGTCTTGCCCGCGCCGTTGGGCCCCAGGACGCCGAGCACGGTCCCCCGGGGCACGGCGAGGTCGACGCCCTGCAGGGCTTTCGTCGACCCGAAGTGCTTGACGAGGCCTTCGGCCTCGATCACGAGTTCAGCTGTCATGCCTCCCAGGGTGCGCGGGCCCGCTGACACGGCACCGACACGGCGCCTACATGAGGTCCCGCTTGTCGAGCTGGCGCTGGATGACGTTCCAGTACCGGCCGGGCGCGACCCGGGCCAGCACGTCGGCCAGCTTGGCCGCCCGGGTGATCACCAGGCGCGGCTTGCGGGCCTGGACGGCGGCCACGATCAGCTTGGCCGCCTCCTCGGCCGGCAGGGTCAGCGCCTTGCGGGTGAACTCGGCGGCCTGCGCGGCCTGCTTGCCGTCCACGTCCGGGCCGCTGAGCCGGGCGCTGGTGGCGATGTTGGTCTTGATGCCGCCGGGGTGCACCACCGTGACGCCGACCTTGCCGGCCAGCTCGTGCCGCAGCGCCTCGGAGAAGCCACGCACGCCGTACTTGCTGGTCACGTAGGCGACCTGGGTCGGGGGTGCGATGAGACCGAAGAGGCTGGAGATGTTGACCACGTGGGCGCCCGGGCGGCTGAGCAGCTGCGGCAGGAACGCCTTGGTCGTCCGGATGACGGCGTGCAGGTTGATCTCCATCAACCAGTCGAAGTCCTTCACGCTGACCTGCTCGAACGTGCCGTTCAAGGCCACCCCGGCGTTGTTGACCAGCAGGTCGGCGCCGCCGTGGCGCTCCGCGACCGCGGCGGCCAGGTCGAGGCGGTCGCCGCCGTCGGACAGGTCCACCACGTGGATGCTGACCTCCGGCGCGCCCAGCTCGCGGGCCAGCGCGGCGACCCGCTCCAGACCCTCGGCGTCCCGGTCGACCAGGACCAGCACGGCCCGGCGCCGGGCCAGGTCGAGGGCGAGCGCGGCACCGATGCCGCTGGCCGCGCCTGTGATGACACACGTGCGCCCGGCGAATGCGAAGCGTTCCACGGTCATTCTCCCGTCCTGGTCCGGGCGAACATCATGTCACCGTCGTCGATCCGGCTCAGTCGCATCCGCGGCATATCGAGCAGATAGTTGTTGAGCATCCGCCAGGCCCGGCGGTCGCTCTGCCGGGGCAGCACGGCGGCGGCGCGCCGGACGTAGCCGGAGGAGAGGTTCATCAGCGGCTCGCCGGTGTCGTGGGCTCCGGCGGGCAGCCGCGGGGTGGCGATGTCGATCCGGTGCCGGTCCAGGTAGTTGAGCAGCCGGCAGACGTACCGGGAGGTGAGGTCGGCCCGCAGCGTCCAGGAGGCGTTGGTGTAGCCGACGCACCAGGCCAGGTTCGGTACGCCGTCGAACATCATTCCCTTGTAGACGTGCAGCTCGTGGGAGGCGATCGGCCGGCCGTCGACACTCAGCGCGATCTCGCCGAACGCCACCATGGTGAGCCCGGTGGCGGTGACGATCACGTCGGCATCCAGGTGCTCGCCGCCGGTCAGCCGGATCCCGTCCGGGGTGAACGCGTCGATCGTCGCGGTCACCACCGAGGCCCGCCCGGCCCGCATCGCCGCGAACAGGTCGCCGTCCGGCACGACGCAGAGCCGCTGGTCCCACGGGTCGTAGCGGGGGACGAAATGCGGATCCACCGGTACGTCCGCCGGCAGCTGCTTGGCCACACCCGCCCGCAACGACTTCGCCACCCGGGCCGGCCAGCGCCGCGACGCCTGGAACAGCGCCCAGGTCAGCAGGATGTTGCGGGCGCGGACCACCTGCGGACCCACCAGCCGCGCGCCGCCCTCCTTGGCCGGCAGCGAGAGCAGATAGCTGGGGGAGCGCTGCACCATCGTCACGTGCGCGGCCTGCTCCGCCATCGCCGGCACCAGCGTCACCGCGGTCGCGCCGCTGCCGATGATCACCACCCGCTTGCCGGCATAGTCCAGATTCTCGGGCCAGTGCTGTGGGTGCACGATGGCGCCGGTGAAGCTCTCCCGGCCCGGGAAGTCAGCCTCGTAGCCGCTCTCGTAACGGTAGTAACCGGTGCAGACGTACAGGAAAGAACAGGTCCATTCCTCGCCGGAGCCGGTCCGGACCGTCCAGCGGGCATCGGGGGTCGACCAGGACGCGGCGACCACCCGGCGGCCGTAGTGGATGTGCTTGTCGATGCCGTACTCGGCGGCGGTGTCGCGCAGGTACTCCAGGATGGTGCCGCCGGCCGCGATGGCCTTCGGCTGCCGCCAGGGCCGGAACGGGTAGCCGAGGGTGAACATGTCGGAGTCCGACCGTACCCCCGGATAGCGGAACAGATCCCACGTCCCGCCGCTGGTCTCCCGGGCCTCCAGGATCGCGTAGCTGCGGCCCGGGCACTCGGTCTGCAGCCGGTAGGCCGCGCCGACGCCGGACAGCCCCGCGCCTATGACGAGGACCTCCCTGTGCTCACTCATCTGTCGATTATCGGGTTGCAGGACCTAGGGCCTGTCCTGCCGGTCATGACGGCCTGCGCCGGGCCCAGCTTCCGCCTCGCGGCGCGGTCCGAACGGCCGAATACAACCCCGGTATTCGACCGCCCGGCCCACTTGCGACGCGAAACCTGGACCTCGGCTCGGCGACGCCATGACCGGCAGGACAGGCCCTAGGCTGCGCTCTGTGACCGCGCCTCGATCAGTTGGACCTACCGTCAACCACCAGGCGGTGCTCAGCCCGCTGACCGATGCGGCGATCTTCCTCGTCGCGACCGTGCGCGAGGACGGCGTGCCCGCCGTCCGTGACCTGCTCGAAGACCTGAGCGCCCTGCAGCGGTCGGTCGGCTTCCGGGTGCCCGCGGCCCAGCTGTCCTGCGTCGCCGGGATCGGCTCGCAGCTGTGGGACCGGCTCTTCGCCGGGCCGCGGCCCGCGCAGTTGCACCCGTTCCGGCAGTGGAAAGGCGCCCGGCACACCGCGCCCGCCACCCCTGGTGACCTGCTGTTCCATCTGCGGGCCGGGCAGGTCGACGTCTGTTTCGAGCTGGCCGTCAAGATCGGCGAGCGGCTGCGCGGCGCCGCCGACATCGTCGACGAGACGCACGGCTTCAAGTACTTCGACGAGCGGGACCTGCTCGGCTTCGTGGACGGCACGGAGAATCCGGTCGGCCCGGCCGCGTCCGCCGCGGTGCTGGTCGGCGACGAGGATCCGGTGTTCGCCGGCGGCAGCTACGTCATGGTGCAGAAGTACGTGCACGACATGACGGCGTGGAACGAGCTGACGGTGGAGCAGCAGGAGGCGGTGATCGGGCGGACCAAGCTCGACAACATCGAGCTCGCCGACAAGCCGGCGAACTC
Organism: Actinoplanes sp. NPDC051405; assembly: GCF_055586185.1. Classification (NCBI taxonomy): domain Bacteria; kingdom Bacillati; phylum Actinomycetota; class Actinomycetes; order Micromonosporales; family Micromonosporaceae; genus Actinoplanes; species Actinoplanes sp. NPDC051405. Next base: position 6,193 of record NZ_JBVJIR010000008.1, on the reverse strand, counting down.
GCATGTCGCGCTCAACACCGTCGAGGCTCCGGACGGCACCGAGCTGAAGATCCTGCGGGACAACATGCCGTTCGGATCGGTCGCGGCCGGTGAGTTCGGCACCTACTACATCGCGTACGCGGCCACCCCGGACGTGCCCGAGCTGATGCTGCGCCGGATGTTCCTCGGTGACCCGTACGGCAGCCACGACCGCATCCTGGACTTCTCGACGGCCCGTACCGGCTCGTTGTTCTTCGCCCCGACCGGCGACTTCCTCGACGACCTGCCGCCCGCCCCGGACCAGGGCTGACGCGTCAGCGGATCAGCCGGGCCGCTTTCGCGGTCTTGCGGGCGGCCGTGCGCCGCGCGGTCTGCGTGGCCTCGTCGGGCTTCTCCGGCGGATCCGCCGCCGCTGCCGACGGCCGCGACGAGCGGGCGGGCGCGGTGGTCCCGGCTGCCTTGCCGTCCGCGGTCTTGGCCACGGCCTGGTCCGACGGCACGGCCGGCGCGCGTTCGGGCGCCGGCTCGAGCTCCTTGCCGGCGGCCGGCTGAGACGTGGCCCGGTCCTTCTCCTTCTCGCGGCGGACCAGCTCGGCCAGCACTTCCTTGTCGTATTTCGCTTCGGCGAGGTCGGCCTTGGCCCGGGCCCGTTCGGCCTTGGCCACGGCCTTCTTGCGTTCCTTGGCCAACTCGGCGCGGCGTTTGCCCGCGGCCTTGAGGCTGCGCTTGAGCCGCTCGGCTTCCTCGGCGGCGCGGCGCAGCGCCTGTTGCTGTTGCTCGGTCAGGCTCGTGAGGGTCTCGAGCTGCCGGTCGATGTCGGTCACCGCGGCGTCGGCGGCGGCGGCCGCGGCACTCGCGGTGCCGGCCTTGTCGCGGCGACGGTCCAGCGGTCGGGCGGTCGTGGTCACATCCATCACTCCCATCCGGTCTCACCTTCGTTCTACCCGGACGGGTGTCCGGCAACCGTCAGGCCGGGGCGTCCTCGGCGGTGACCGGCTCGGCGGCCTCGCGGGCGCGGCGCCGGCGGACGTGCCGCATGTGCAGCCAGATGTACGTGCCGACGGCGATCACCCCGACCCCGATCGCCCAGTACATGTATTTGTGCAGATGGTCGATGATCTCCACCAGATGGGTGCCCAGCAGGTACGAGATCGTGCACCACCAGCCCACCCAGAGCGCGGCGCCGATCGCGTTGTAGATCAGGAACGTGCGCCAGGGCATCGCCGTGATGCCCGCGATGACGCCGTTGAGCTGGCGCAGGCCGTCGATGAAGCGGGCCACCACCACGATCCGGTTGCCCCGGCGGGCGAAGAACTTCTCGGCCCGTTCCAGCCGGGCCGGGGTGATGAAGATGTACTTGCCGAAGCGGTGCACGGCCTTCCGCCCGCCGCGGACCCCGATCCAGTAGCCGACGTTGTCGCCGAGCACGGCGGCGATGAAGGAGATGGCGGCGACGGCGAAGATGTCCAGCCGGCCCCAGCTCGAGTAGATCGCCGCGGCAACCATGATCGTCTGCCCCGGCGCGGGAACCCCGAAGCTCTCGACACCGATCACGCCCGCCACGGCCAGATAGCCCCACCGGTCGAGAATGGGAGCCACGCTGTGCAGGAAACTGGGCAGATCGTCGGCGGGGGGCATGGGTTGAGCGGTCTCCCGTCGTCGGTGTCGGGGTTTGCGGCCCCGGCCCCAACCGTATCCACCCGGGCGGATCACAAACCTGCGGGTGCCCGGACGGTCCCTCGCCCGGGCACTCCCGTCCGGTTCCCGACAAGTTCCGCGCTGGGTCGTCTCCGGGTCCACTTCCCCAGGCCGGGCAGGGTGCGGTCATTGCCGCGCCCCGGGTGAGGGCGGACGCACGGCAACCATGCCCTGGTGGTCGTTTTCCCGGTGACCGTCAGTTGGTGTACGCGGACCGACTTGTCATCCGTGCGCGCGGCGTGGGGAGGCCGTTCCACGACGTCGGCTGGCCTGTGGACAACTTGTGGACGGCGTGCTGCCGGTCGCCGGCCTGTGGACAACTTGAGGACAGCGCCACGGAAGCGCCATGGGCCGGGGCGTCGGGGTCAGGCGGTCGGTTGGTCCTTGGTCAGGTGGGCCAGCCAGCTTGTGCCGTCAGTGTGGATCAGTGCGTAACGCCGGGCCGGACCGCGGCCGTGCAGGATGAACAGCAGCCGGCGGTCGTTGCTGTCCTCCTGCTGCCACCAGCCGATGTCCGCGATGAACTTGTGCTCGTCGGTGTAGGTGAGGTGATCCAGGGCATGATCCGGCACGGCGATGGCCAGCCGGTTACGCGCCGGATCGGTGGGCAGCCCGCGCGGCAGCGCCCAGGAACGCAACACCCCATCCTGCTCCAGGCGCAGGTCGAAATGGGGTCGCGGCTTGCGGTGGTCGTGCAGGACGAAGGCCGGTTCGGTCACGGCCGGGGGGTTGTTCATCTCCTCCGATTGAACTCCACTGCGCCGAGATCCGTTCCCCTCTTCGGGATGTCCCGGAGGAGGGCCAAGTCTTGTCTGGTTCGGTACGCGAAGCGCTCGCTTCCCGTTTTGGTCGCACGGCACGGGAGCCCGAGGCCGCGGCACCCGCGGAACCCGAAGTGACCCCGGCACCCGAGGTGACCGCGGAACCCGTGGAGACCGTGGCATCCAAGGATCCCGAGGCGGCCGCGGAACCCGAGGTCACTGCGGAACCCGAGGCCGCTGCTGAGGCCGAGGCCGACGGCGAGAAGCCGGCCGCCAAGCAACGTGGCCGGGTGCGCACGATCGCCGGTCATGTCCTCACCGTGTCGGCCATCGTCCTGATCTTCGGCGCGCTGATCATGCCGAACATCGTCAGCCGGTTCGAGCGACCCGGCACCTACCTGCGCCTGCCCATCGAGGGCTTCGTCGCCGTCGGCCTGGTCATCCTGCTGCCCGGCCGGTGGAAGCGGATCGCCGCCGGCGTTCTGGGCGCGGGCCTGGCCGTGCTCACCATCCAGAAGATCACCGACATGGGTTTCTACGAGACCCTGTCCCGGCCCTTCGACCCGGTGCTCGACTGGGTGCTCCTCGACGATGCCCAGGCGTTCCTCGAGGACTCGGTCGGCAAGGCCGGCGCGACCGGCGCGCTGATCGGCGTGATCGTGCTGATCATCGCGATCGTCGCCCTGATGAGCCTAGCCGCGATGCGCGTCACCCGGGTCGCCGCCCGGCACCGCCGGGCCACCACCGGCACCGCCCTGACCGGTACGGCCGTCTGGGTGGTCCTGCTCGTGCTCGGCGTGCAGACCTTCGACAACATGCCGATCGCCGCCCGCAGCTCGGCGATGTACGTCTGGGACCGCGCCCACATGGTCAAGGGCGGCCTGCGCAGCGAGAAGGAGTTCGAGCGGCTCGCCGCCACCGATGCGTTCGCCGGCAAGACCGGTGACCAGCTCCTCACCGGCCTGCGCGGCAAGGACGTCATGGTCTTCTTCGTGGAGAGCTACGGCCGCTCGGCCATCGAGGACCCGGTGCTCAACCCGGGCACGACGGAGCTGCTGGCCGAGAGCACCGAGACCTTGAAGAAGGCCGGCTACGTCAGCAAGAGCGGCTGGCTCGGCTCGCCCACGGCCGGCGGCGGCAGCTGGCTGGCCCACTCCACGCTGCTGTCCGGGCTGTGGATCGACAAGCAGAACCGCTACCGCAACCTCACGTCGAGCAACCGGCTCACCCTGACCAGCGCTTTCAAGAAGGCCGGCTTCGACACCATGAGCGTCATGCCGGGCGCCACCCGGGCCTGGCCCGAGGGCAACTTCTATGGCTACAACAAGGTCTACGACTCCCGCAACACCGGCTACCAGGGACCGGCCTTCAGCTGGGCGCCGCAGCCCGACCAGTACACCCTGTCGTGGTTCGAGAAGAACGTGCACGGCCCGGCCCACGACCCGTTGTTCGTCGAGATGCCGCTGGTCTCCAGCCACACGCCGTGGGCGCCGCTGCCGCAGTTCATCGACTGGGACGACGTCGGTGACGGCTCGGTCTACAAGCAGATCCAACAGGACGGCAAGAAGGTCAAGCAGGTCTGGCGGGACCCGGTGAAGCTGCGGCGCGAGTACGCCCGCTCGATCCAGTACACCCTCACCACCCTGGTCTCCTGGCTCGAGCTCTACGGCGACAAGAACACCGTGATGGTCTTCCTGGGCGACCACCAGCCGTCCGCCATGGTCGTCGGCGACGGCGCCAGCCGGGACGTGCCGATCACGATCCTGGCCAAGGACCGCGCCGTCATGGCCAAGACATCAAGCTGGGGCTGGACCGACGGGATCAAGCCGGACCCCGGGGCTCCGATCTGGCGGATGGACGAATTCCGGGACCGGTTCCTGACCACCTTCGGCCCCTCCGGTGACGTCAACCGGGTGCTCGCCCCGCCGAAACGCTGAACCGGTTTTGGGGCGTGATTGGAAATCGAGGGCTCTGGGTATCTGGGGGTCGGCGGAAACGCCGCCGATGAACGGAGTCCCCCATGTTGATCCTCGGTCTCATCCTGCTCCTGCTGGGCATCTTCCTGAACGTCTCGATCCTCTACACGATCGGTGCTGTTCTGCTGGTCGTGGGCGCCGTTCTGTGGATCCTGGGCGCTGTCGGCCGGCCGGTCGGCGGTCGCAAAGTCTGGTTCTGATCGCCTGAATCGTTGAGAAGCGCCCGCCGGGAGGCGGGCGCTTTTTCATGCCTCCAGCACGGCCCAGCCGTTGGCCGGCAGGACCACCGCGGCGTCGGCCGAGCCGGCCCGCCGCAATTCCGCGGTGCCATTCAAAACCGATTTCCCGTACGGCACGGGCAGCTCGGCAGAAGCAGCACCGACACTCAGGGCCACGATGACTTTCCGGCTCCCGTCGGTGGCCTCATAGGCGAACTGCTCGTTGGTCAGGTGCACCGTCGTGGTCCGGGCGTGATGCAGCCAGGGGTGCCGGCGGCGCAACCCGATCAGCTCCTGGTGCAGGTGATAGAGGGTCCAGCCGTACGGCGCCAGATCGGCGGGCTTGGCGGGGAAGGCCGGCCGGACCGCGTCGTCGCCGTGCTCGCGGTCCTCCTTGACGCCCCGGAAGCCCTGCTCGTCCCCGGCGTAGATCGACGGCGTGCCGCCCACGGTGCACAGCAGGGCCAGGGCGAGCGGCACGTGCCGCTCGTCGGTGAGCTTGCTGGCCAGCCGGGTCACGTCGTGGTTGCCGACGAACGTCTGCGGCACGAAGCTGTCCAGGAACGTGTTGTGCCGTTCCAGGGCCCAGCTGAGCTCGAAGAAGTTGGCCGCGTTGAGCGCGCTCCAGGTCGCTTTCCACAGCTCGTACTGGGTCACCGAGTCCATCGTGGACTGCTCGACGAACTCCGCGTAGTCACCGTGGATGACCTCGCCGACCACGTACGCGCCGGGGAACTCGGCGCGCACCCGGGGCAGCACCGTGGCCCAGAACTCGGCCGGCACCCCGTACGCCACGTCGAGCCGCCAGCCGTCGGCACCACGCCGCAGCCAGTGGGTCATGACGTCGGTCACGTAGTCGGCGACGGCCGGTTCGGCATGGTTGAGGGCGACGAGCGCGTCGTGGCCCTCGAAATTGTCGTAGCCCGGCTCGCCGCCGCCCTCCGGCCAGGTGAGCCGGAACCACGAGGCGGTCGCTGCCTCCCGGCCCTGCGTGAGCACGGCCTGGAAGGCGGCATGCCCGCGCCCGACGTGGTTGAACACGCCGTCGAGCAGCACCCGCAGCCCGCGGTCGTGCGCGGCGGTGATCAGCGCGTCGAAGTCGGCGTCGGCCCCGAGGCGCGGGTCGATGCGGAAGTGGTCGAGGGTGTCGTAGCCGTGGGTCTCGGAGGCGAAGATCGGCCCGAGCAGCAGGCCGGAGGCGCCCAGCTCGACGGCGTAGTCCAGCCAGGCGGTGAGCCGTTCCAGCCGGCCGTTCTCGCGGCCCTCGGGATAGGCACCGACGAAGCCCAGCGGGTAGACCTGCCACCACACCGCGTGTTCAACCCAGTCCGGCTCACTCACGACGTCACTCCCTCGGGTCGAGGATACGCAGAAACGCCGGCCCGAACCGGGCCGGCGTTCAGTCTGCGGTTGCTCAGATGGTCTCGCTGGCGAGCTGCGTGCGCAGCTTCGTCAGGGCCTTGGTGAGCAGGCGGCTGACGTGCATCTGGGAGATGCCCACCTGGTCGGCGATCTGCGACTGGGTCAGGTTGCCGTAGAAGCGCAGGGTGAGGATCTTCTG
>NZ_JBVJIR010000007.1:209163-401604 GCF_055586185.1 Actinoplanes sp. NPDC051405 | reverse complement strand
CCTTCCCCCCCCAAACACCCCCCCCCCCCCCCCCCCCTCCCCCCCCCCCCCCCCCCCCCCCCCCCCCCCGCTCCCCCCCCCCCCCCCCCCCCCCCCACCCCGGTGGTCGGGTCAGTAACGAGGGAACGGCGCCCACTCCTTGACGGCGAACGCGTCGCCACGGTGGGCCACCTCGAAGGCGCTGTGGCCGCTGAAGTGCGCCGGCAGCACCAGTGCCCCGGCGTCCGCCGCCCACCCCAGCAGCCGGCGGCGGCTGACCCGGGCCGCCGCGGGGTCCTCGCAGAAGCAGCTGTTGTGCTCCGGGTGCAGCAGCTGCAACGGCGTGTGCAGCAGGTCCCCGGCGAACAACGCCCGGTCGTCACCCGAGCTGAGCTTGATCACGGCGGAACCGGGAGTGTGCCCGGGCGCCGCCTCCAGCCGCAGGTTGGCGTCAATCACGTGCGTGTCCTGGAAGAACTGGGCCTGACCGGAATCGTGGATCGGGACGACGCTGTCCTCGAAGGCGTCGCCCGGCGTCCGGGGCTGGTAGTCCGCCCGGGGCATCAGGTACGTGGCGTTCGGGAACGTCGGGACCCACTGCCCGTCCACCAGGCGGGTGTTCCAGCCGACGTGGTCCGCGTGCAGGTGGGTGTTCACGACCAGGTCGACGTCCTCCGGGCGTACACCGGCCGTCGCCAGCCGGTCCAGGAAGTCCCGGTCCAGGTGGTCCCACATCGGCACCGACGGGCGGGTCTTGTCGTTGCCGACACCGGTGTCGACCAGGATCGTGCGGCCCTCGCTGCGCAGCAGCCAGGTCTGCATGGCCGCGTGCACCAGGTCGTCGTCGGCCCCGAGGTGATCGGGCACCAGCAGGTCGCGGTGCTGCCGCCAGGCGTCGGCCGGCAGCTCCGGGAAGAAGGCGCTCGGCGCCATGATCGGCCCGTGCATCTCCTCGACGCGGGTCACCGTGACGTCGCCGAGCTTGATCTCGTGCATGGTCGCTCCAGAGGGGTTGCGGGCGTACGGGGTCCGGCGCTCGTCGTCGGAGCACCCGGGGTGAGAAGAAAGGTCAGTCGGTGACGGCCCGCTCGGCCGGCACGGCGCCGCTGGTCGCCGTGCTGTGCACCAGCAGCGTCAGCGCCGCCTGGGACGCCGACCCCGGCTCGGTCGTCGCGACCACCAGGACCTGGGCGTGTTCTGTACGCAGGGTCTGCTGGGTGACCGTCAGGGCGCCCACCAGCGGGTGGCGCATCTGGTAGACCGCGTCGCCGAGGGCCTTGACCCGGTGGTCGGCCCACATCGCGGCGAACCGCGCGCTCTTCATCGACAGCTCACCGACCAGCCCGGCGAACAGCGGGTCGTCCGGGAAGTGCCCGGAGGCCATCCGCAGCGTCGCCACCACGGCGCGGGCCTTGGCCGGCCAGTCGGCGTACAGCTCGCGGGTGTGCTCGTCGAGGAAGACCAGCCGGGCCATGTTGGGCCGCTGCCGGCTGTCGGGGGCGGCTGCGTCGAGGTGCCCGGCGAACAAGGCGTGCCCGGCGGCGTTCCAGGCGAGCACGTCACTGTGCCGGCCCAGCACCACCACCGGTACGTCGCCGAGCGCGCTCACCAGTTGCCGGACCGCGGGCGTGACCCGTTCCGGAGCGGGCCGCCGTCGCGTGGTGCCGCCGCGGGTCCCGGCGGCCAGCTCCCGCAGGTGGCTGCGTTCGGCGTCGTCGAGCCGCAGGGCCCGGGCGATGGCGTCCAGCACCTCCGGTGAGGCGTTGGACGACTGGCCCTGCTCCAGCCGGGAGTAGTAGGACGCGCTGACCCCGGCCAGCAGGGCCAGCTCCTCGCGGCGCAGACCCGGCACGCGGCGCCGGTCGCCGTACGTGCTCAACCCCACGTCCTGCGGCCGCAGCTGCGAGCGCCGGGTCTGCAGGAACTCGCCGAGCTGTCGTTTCGCGTCCATGGCACCGAGTATGGGCAGCCCGCCCGGGGCCCAGCCACACCCTGCCGGTGGGAGGCACGGCGGTGGGACCCGCCGCGCCTCCCGGATGCGGCTGTCAGCCGACGCTGATCCAGACGTCGTCGAGGCTGCCGTGGAACTGGTCGTTGTTCACGCCCGTGCCCTTGCCGCCGATGCTCAGCGGCTGCGGGGTGACGACCTCGAGCGTCGCCGGCACCGTCGCGCTCGCGCTCTCCTTGTCGTCGACCAGGATGCTCAGCGTGGTCCCGGCCCGCCGGCACTCGATGGTGTGCCAGTCGCCGTCCGCGACCGACGTCTGGCTCTTGGCGACGTGGATGGCCGGGTCGGTCTTGTCGCTCATCACGCAGCTGGGCTTGCCGGAGATGCCGTCGACCTGGAGCTTGTACTGGCCGCCGGCGGTGGAGTACCCCTTCTGCATGATGTTCTCGCCCGACGAGGTCTCCGCCGGCGAGAGCAGCACGTTGGCGCCGTACCGCAGGTTCTTGCTGCCGGGGTTGAGGTCCGGCACGTCGGTGGCCTGCAGCACGACCCGGGCACAGGCGGTGCCCGCGCACTTGGCCGGGAAGGCGATGCCCTGGCCGGCGCCGTGCGGGACCGTCTTGACCGCGCCGCCGTTGACCGCCAGCGCCTTGAGCAGGTGACCGTTGCCGGAGCCGTCGTCGAACGTGCCGTCGGTGACGGTGGAGTCGAAGTTGTACGACGCCACGTACGGCGACGCCGGCGCGACCGGTGCCGCCTCGGGCGAGTTCGGGCCCCCGAAGGCGGCGTAGCGCTTCTGCGCGGAACCGGCCAGCGTGGTGAAGTCACCACCGATGCTGAGCAGGCCGATGGCCGGGTTGGCGGCCAGCGTCCGGACCCCCACCACGCCGTTGGCCTGCGGCGCCCACTCGGTCAGGTTGCCGGCGCCGTCCACGGCGGCGAGCTTGACCCGCGGCACGGAACCGTCGGTGCACACGCCCTTGACGCCGTTGTTGGTCGTGGTGCAGGCCTTGTCGAAGTGCCCGCCGACGTACGTGGTGCCGTCGAGGGTGGCGATCGCCTGCGCGTCGCCGTCGAAGACCCGGGTCCAGCGGGCCGCGCCGCCGAAGGTGTAGGCGACGGCCCGGCCGCCCTGGCCGCCGAGGGCGGCGTACACGCCGTTGGCGTCGGCGGTCAGCGCGAAGACCTGGGAGACCGGCTTGGGCAGGAAGCTCTTGTCCAGCTGCGCGGTGGTGCCGTCGACCGCGGTGAGTCGCAGCGTGGAGCTGACCCCGTTGGTCTTGTGGAAGCCGCCGCCGAGGTAGACCCGGTTGCCGTAGACGGCCAGCGCGTTCACCGTGTTGTCGGTGGTCGGCGCCCAGCCGTCGAGCGCGCCGGTGGCCAGCGAGAACGCGGCCAGATTGGTCCGCGGTGCGCCGTCGACGGCGGTGAGCCGGCCGGCCACGTAGAGCCGGCCGTTGCCGACGGCGAGGGCGTTGGGCTGGCCCAGCACGGTGTGCTTGAGGGCGGTCGGCTTGCCGGTGCTGGCGTCGACCCCGGCGACGGCGTCGCGGGCCATGCCGGCGACCCTGTCGAAGTCACCGGCGGCGTAGACGGTGGCGCCGTCGACGGCCAGGGCCCGCACGGTCGCGTCGGCGCCGGGGTTCCAGGGCAGCAGGGCGCCGGTCCGCGCGTCGTAGGCCGCGAGCCGTTGCCGCGCCACGGTCTTGCCGCCGACCAGGGCACCGGTGAAGTTGCCGCCGACGTAGACCACGTCACCGCGGTGGGCGAGCGCATACACCGGGCCGTTGAACGACGGCGACGGCGTCGGTCTGCCCGACACAACCTCGGCGAGGGCGACACCGCCCACGGCGGCGACGACGGTGGAGACGCCGACGAGGACCAGCCGGCGGACTACAGATTTTCGGCCATTTCGGTTATTACGCACAACGCAAGCTAACGGCGCTCGCGCCCAAAGGACGCGAACGCCGATCCGGCGATCGGCTCAGATAACCGACCGAAAGGGTACAAAACGTACGGAGATCATCCGACGGGGTGACGCGAGAGATGGCGACGAGCGCGATTGATATTCGCGCACGTTAATTCGTTTCATGTTTTCCGCCGGGGACTGTGGAATACTTCCGAAAACTGCATCCGAAACTTACGAGGAGACGCCAGTGGCCCGCGTGACCATCGCCGCGATCGCCCGCGAAGCCGGGGTCTCGGTACCCACGGTCTCCCGGGTGCTCAACGGCCGCGCCGACGTGTCGCCGCAGACCCGCGAGACCGTGGAGAACCTGCTCAAGCAGCACGGATACCGGCGGCGGGCCTCCCGCCAGCAGGCCGGCAAGGCGGCTCTGGTCGACCTGGTCTTCAACGATCTCGACAGCCCGTGGGCGGTCGAGCTCATCCGGGGCGTCGAGGACGTCATGCACACCTCCGGGGTCGGCACGGTCGTCTCGGCGGTGCACCGCCGCAGCACCGCGACCCGGCAATGGCTGCAGAACCTCTACGCCCGGGCCTCCGACGGCGTGATTTTCGTTACTTCCGACGTGAGCACGCCGGTCTACGCGGAGCTCCAGCGGCTCAACATCCCGGTCGTGGTGATCGACCCGGCCGGCGGCGCCATGGTCGACGTGCCGACGATCGGCGCGACCAACTGGGCCGGCGGCCTGTCGGCGACCCAGCACCTCGTCCAGCTCGGGCACCGCCGGGTCGGCTTCGTCGCCGGCCCGAAGAACCTGCTGTGCAGCCGGGCCCGGCTGGACGGCTACCGCGCGGGCCTGGAGGCCGCCGGCCTCACCCCGGACGAGAGCCTGATCCGCCAGGGCGACTTCCTCTACGACTCGGGCTTCGCCGGCGGCGCGTCACTGCTGGCCATGGCCGACCCGCCGACCGCGATCTTCGCCTCCAGCGACACGATGGCGCTGGGCGTGCACGAGGCCGCCCGGCAGCGCGGCCTGCGGGTGCCGGACGACCTGAGCGTGGTGGGCTTCGACGACCTGCCCGAGGCGCGCTGGGCGTCGCCGCCGCTCACGACGGTGCGGCAGCCGCTGGCCGAGATGGGCGGGCTCGCCGCCCGCAGCATCCTGCGGCTGGCCCGCGGCGAGGAGATCCAGGCGCCCCGGATCGAGCTGGCCACCGAGCTCATCGTCCGCGACAGCACCCGCCCGCCCCGCGACTGACCCACAGCGCCACTGCCTCACGGCATACGGCGCGCCGATTGCGACGGTGGCGCCGGACGCCGCGGCTCGGGGGCGGACGCCCGACCGGATCAGCTCTCGCCGGACAGGTCCCGCATGAGCCAGCCCGGCGTGTCCAGCCGGACGGCGTTGTCGGCGAGCAACCGGCCGAGGGTCTCCTCCAGCGCCTTGACGGAGTCCGCGCCCACCTGTCGTTCCCACTGCTCGCGCAACTCGTCGAAGATCGCCTCGCCCTCGCGCAGCATCGCGAGCCCGTGCTCCGTGACCGACAGGCGCATCCGCCGCCGGTCGGCCGGGTCGGGCTCGCGCCGCACGAACTCGCGCTCCTCCAGCCCGGCGATCGTCTTCGCCGCGGACTGCTTGGCGACGGACATCCGCCGGCCGAGCTCGGAGGCGCTGTCCGCGCCGGACAGGATCGCCCGCAGCGCGAAGTCGTGCACCGGCCGGACGTCCCGGTAGCCACGCGCGGCGAGCTCGGCCGTCGCACGGTCGGCCAGGTCACGGAATCCGCCGAGCAGGAGCAGGGCGAGGTCGGCTCCGGATCGGGACATGCGGGCAGCCTATAAGAGCCTTTGACAAAGACAGCCTGGGTGTCTATCTTTAATCGACACCCAGGCTGTCTATTTGAGGAGCCACCCATGCCCGCCATCACGGCTACCGGAGCCACCATCCCCGGCGTCACCCACCACGTCGCGGACGTCAACGGCACCCGGCTGCACTACGTCTCGGCCGGGACCACCGGCTCGGCGATCCTGCTCGTGCACGGCTGGCCGGAGACCTGGTGGGCCTTCCACAAGCTGATCCCGCTGCTGGCCGCGACGCACCGGGTCTTCGCCGTCGACCTGCGCGGGTTCGGCGACTCGGGCACCGCCGACGGCGACTACGACGACGCCACCTCGGCCGAGGACCTGCACCACCTGACCGGGCAGCTCGGTGCCGGGCCGGTCCACCTCCTGTGCCAGGACATCAGCGGCGGCCTCGGTTTCCGCTTCGCCGCCACCCATCCCGACGACGTCCTGAGCCTCACCGCGGTCGAGTCCACCCTGGCCGGATACGGGCTGGAGAGCCTCGCCGACGTCAACCACGGCGGCTCCTGGCACGTCGGATTCCTCGCCGCCCCGGGCGTCCCGGAGATGCTCCTGCCCGGCCACGAACGGCAGCTGCTCGCCGGCTGGGCCTACCCCCTGATGACCGCGGTCGAGGACGCCGTCACCGAGGCCGACATCGACGAGTTCACCCGCTCGTACGCGCGCCCTGGCGGCTGGCGTGGCACCGCCGGTCTCTACCAGGCCGTCTTCGCCGACGCGGGCAGCATCCGGGCCCTGGCCGAGGAGCGCCCGCTGACCGTGCCGGTCCTCACCGTCGACGCGTTCAGCGCCCCGTTCACCGAGCGGACCTTCCGCCAGGTGAGCGCGGGCGAGCTCACCGCCGTACGTCTCGAGGGCGTCGGCCATTTCGTGGCGCAGGAAGCCCCCGAAGCACTCGCCGCCGCCGTGCTGGACTTCGTGGCGCACGTCGACAACGGCCGCCGGGCCGGCTGACCGGCTGACGCTAGGGTGGGCTGATGGCGTCCAGCATCCTCTCGCAGCGCGACCTCGAGTTCCTGCTCTACGAGTGGCTCGACGTGGCCGGGCTGACTTCCCGGCCGCGCTTCGCCGAGCACTCCCGCGAGACGTTCGACGCCTTCCTGGAGGTCTCCGCGCAGATCGCCGAGCGCGAGTTCGCCCCCCACAACCGGCGCAACGACGCCGAGGAGCCGCGCTTCGACGGCGAGCGGGTGCACATCATCCCGGAGGTCAAGGCCGCGCTGACCGCGTTCAACGACTCCGGGCTGCTGGCCGGGTCGATGGACGAGGCGGTCGGTGGGCTGCAGCTGCCGCACGTGGTGGCCCGGGCCTGCTTCGCCTGGTTCCAGGCGGCCAACATCGCCACCTCGGCGTACCCGCTGCTGACCATGGCGAACGCCAACCTGCTGCTCACCCACGCCGCGCCCGAACACGTCGCCCGGTTCGTGGAGCCCATGCTCTCCGGCCGCTTCACCGGCACGATGTGCCTGTCCGAGCCCCAGGCCGGCTCCTCGCTGAGTGACGTCACCACGCGGGCGGTGCCGGCCGGCGACGGGAGTTACCGGGTCACCGGCAGCAAGATGTGGATCTCCGGCGGCGATCACCAGCTCAGCGAGACGATCGTGCACCTGGTACTGGCCCGGGTCGCCGGGGCGCCGGCCGGGGTGAAGGGCCTGTCGCTGTTCATCGTGGGAAAGCACCTGGTCGGCGACGACGGCCGGGTGGGCCCGCGCAACGGCGTGGAGCTGGCCGGGCTCAACCACAAGATGGGCTTCCGGGGCACGACCAACGCGGTGCTGTCGTTCACCGACAGCGAGGCGTATCTGGTCGGCGAGGAGGGCCGCGGCCTGGCCTACATGTTCCAGATGATGAACGAGGCGCGGATCGGCGTGGGCGCCGGCGCGGTGGCGCTGGGCTACACGGGCTATCTGCACGCGCTGGCGTACGCCCGGGAGCGCCTGCAGGGCCGCCCGGTGGCCGGCAAGGATCCGGTCGCCCCGCCGGTGCCGATCATCCGGCACCCGGACGTGCGCCGGATGCTGCTGGCGTCCAAGACCTACGTCGAGGGCGGCCTGGCCCTGGTCCTGTACGCGGCCAAGCTCGTCGACGAGCAGGAGACCGGTGACCCCGCGCCGGCCGCCGAGGCGCAGCTGCTGCTGGACGTGCTGACGCCGATCGTCAAGGCCTGGCCGTCGCAGTGGTGCCTGCTGGCCAACGACCACGCCATCCAGGTGCACGGCGGCTACGGCTACACCCGGGAGTATCCGGTCGAGCAGTTCTACCGCGACAACCGGCTCAACCCGATCCACGAGGGCACCGACGGCATCCAGGGCCTGGACCTGCTGGGCCGCAAGGTGGTCATGCGCGACGGGGCCGGCCTCAAGCTGCTGGTCCGCACGATCCGCGAGGCCGCCGGGCGCGCACCGGCCGAGCTCGCCGACTATGCCCGGCTGCTGGAGGCGGGCTGCGAGCGGCTGGTCGAGGTCACCGGCAAGCTCTGGTCGGACGGCGACCCGGAACGCGCACTGGCCAACTCCACCGCCTACCTGAACGCCGCCGGTCACCTCGTCATCGCGTGGATGTGGCTGGAACAGGCGAGCGCCGCAGCCGGCCGGCCGGGCCCGTTCTACGACGGCAAGCGTCTCGCCGCCCGCTACTTCTTCACCCATGAGCTGCCCCGCACCACGGCCTGGTTCGAGCTGCTGGAGAGCGGCGACACGCTGCTGGCGGAGCTGGACGACGCGTGTCTGTAGGGGCCCGTCTGCCCTTCCTGGACTCCCCCACCCCGCTGGCGTTCGCCCATCGCGGCGGGGCCGCCGCCGGCGACGAGAACACGGCGGAGGCGTTCGCGCGGGCGATAGGCCTGGGCTTCCGGTACGTCGAGACGGACGTGCACGCCACGGCGGACGGCGTACCGGTGGTCTTCCACGACGCCTCGCTGGACCGGCTCACCGGCACCGCGGGCCGGGTGGCCGACCTGCGCTGGGCCGACCTGGCGACGCTGCGGGTCGGCGGGGCGGGCGCGGTGCCGCGCCTCGACGAGGTGCTGGCCGCCTGGCCGCGGATCCGGTTCAACATCGACGTCAAGGCCGACACCGCGACGGGTCCGACGGTCGAGGTGATCCGGCGCAGCGACGCCGTGGACCGGGTGCTGCTCGCCTCGTTCAGCGACGCGCGGCTGGCCCGGGTGCGGGCGCTGGCCGGCCCGCGGGTGGCGACCTCGCTGGGCCGCAGCCAGGTGGCCCGGCTGCGGATGTCGTCCTGGGTGGGCACCCCCCTGCGCCTGGCCCCCTCCGCGGTGGCCGCCCAGGTTCCGGTGCGCCACGGCCGGGTGCCCATCGTGGACCGGCGGTTCCTCGCCCGGGCGCACCGGCTGGGCCTGCAGGTGCACGTCTGGACGATCGACGACCCGGTGGAGATGGGCCGGCTGCTCGATCTGGGCGTGGACGGCATCATGACCGACCGCCCCGAGCTGCTGCGCGAGGTCTTCACGACTCGCGGACTCCCGCTCTCATAACAACAAGTTCGGTTACGAGGCCATTGACGGCGTGTTATGTGTCGATGATAATCGGCTGCGTTGTTAACGTTCACATAGGAGGACGCAGATGTCCCCGTACCGTGCGCTCCTCGGTCTCGCGACCGTGACGGTGCTGCTCGCCACCGTCGGCGGCGCGGCGCCCGGCCTGGCTCAGGCCCCGGCGCCCCCGCCCGACTACACGATCACCGTCGACCGGACCGCCACCGGACCGGAGATCGCCGACTCCATGTACGGCGTCTTCTTCGAGGACATCAACTTCGCGGCGGACGGCGGCCTCTACGCCGAGCTGGTCCGCAACCGCTCCTTCGAGTTCCTCCCGGCCGACAACGCCGCCTACAACGGGCTCACCGCCTGGACGCCCGGCGCGGAGGCCGGCGGCGCGGGCACGGCGACCACCGCCGACGACGCGGCCCGGCTCAACGAGCGCAACCGCACCTACCTCAAGCTGGCGCTGACCAACCCGGCCGGCGGGCGCTACGGCGTCACGAACGCGGGGTACAACACCGGTTTCGCGGTGACCCGCGGGGCCACGTACGACTTCTCGGTCTGGGCCCGCAGCGACTCCCCCGCCGGCACACCGCTGTCGGTGACCTTGCGCGACACCGCCGGTCAGCCGCTCGCCGCGCCCGTCTCGCTCACCGTCCGCGGTGACGCCTGGACGCGCTACCCGGCCACCGTCCGGGCGACCCGCACCACCGACGCCGGCCGGCTGGCCGTGCTCGCCGGCGGCACCGGCACCCTGCGCCTGGACATGGTCTCGCTGTTCCCCCGCGACACCTACAAGGCCCGCCCCAACGGTCTGCGCAAGGACCTCGCCGACAAGATCGCCGCGCTGCGTCCCGGCTTCGTGCGCTTCCCCGGCGGCTGCCTGGTCAACACCGGCAGCATGGCCGGCTACGACGCGGCGGCGAACTACCCGCGGGCACGCTCGTACCAGTGGAAGGACACCGTCGGACCGGTGGAGACGCGGGCCACCAACGCCAACTTCTGGGGCTACAACCAGTCCTACGGGCTCGGCTACTACGAGTACTTCCAGTTCTCCGAGGACATCGGCGCGATGCCGCTGCCGGTGCTGCCGGCTCTGGTCACCGGCTGCGGGCAGAACCGGGCGACCGACGACCCGGCGCTGCTGCAGCGCCACATCCAGGACGCCCTCGACCTGATCGAGTTCGCCAACGGCCCGGTCAGCTCGACGTGGGGCAAGCTGCGCGCCCAGATGGGCCACCCGAAGCCGTTCGGGCTGACCCACGTCGCCGTGGGCAACGAGGAGAACCTGCCGAACGAGTACTTCGCCAACTTCCTGAAGTTCCGCGAGGCCATCGCCGCGAAGTACCCGCAGATCGTGGTGGTGAGCAACTCCGGGCCGGACGACCAGGGGGCGACCTTCGACAGCCTGTGGGCCAAGAACAAGGCCGCCGGGGTGGCCATGGTCGACGAGCACTACTACAACAGCCCGGCGTGGTTCCTGGGCAACAACAAGCGCTACGACTCGTACGACCGCAACGGCCCGAAGGTCTTCCTCGGCGAGTACGCGTCGCTGGACAACAAGCTGTTCAACTCGCTGGCCGAGGCGTCGTACATGACCGGGCTGGAACGCAACGCCGACGTGGTCAAGCTGGCCTCGTACGCGCCGCTGCTGGCCAACATCGACCACGTGCAGTGGAAGCCGGACATGATCTGGTTCGACAACGACGAGTCCTGGGGATCGACCAGCTACCAGGTGCAGAAGCTGTTCATGACCAACGTGGGTGACCGCGTGGTGCCCAGCAGGTCGACGGGCAAGGTGGTCCAGCCCAAGCCCATCACCGGGGCCGTCGGCCTCTCCACCTGGGCCACCGCCGCCACCTACGACGACGTGAAGGTGACCGCCCCGGACGGCGCGGTGCTGTTCAGCGACGACTTCTCCGGCGGCGCCGGGCAGTGGACGCCGGTGGAGCCGCGCGGCTCCTGGTCGGTCGTCGACGGCGCCTACCGCCAGACCGACACGGCCGCGCTGGACACCCTGGTCAAGGCGGGCAACATCACCGCCACCGACTACGACCTGACGCTCAAGGCCACCAAGCAGGCCGGAGCTGAGGGCTTCCTGGTCGCGTTCGGCGTGCAGCCCTCCGGCGAGCTCTACTGGTGGAACCTGGGCGGCTGGAACAACACCCAGGGCGCGATCCAGAAGGGCGCCGGTGGAGCCAAGGAGATCGTGCTGGCCAAGCCCAACTCGATCACCACCGGGACCACGTACGACATCCGCATCGAGGTCCGCGGCACCCAGGTGCGGCTGTTCCTCAACGGGGCCGAGTGGGGCAGTTTCACCGACGACCAGGTGACCGAGCCGTTCGCCCAGGTCGTCACCCAGGACGACAAGACCGGCGAGCTCATCGTCAAGGTGGTCAACGCCCAGGACGAGCCGGCCGTGACCACCGTGGACCTCGGCGGGCGCAAGGTCGCCGAGCAGGCCCGGATGACCGTCATCACCGGCGACCCGCAGGAGCAGAACACCCGCTCGGCCGAACCGATCCAGCCGGTCACCACGACCGTCAACGGCATCTCCGCGAAGTTCACCCGCACCTTCGCGGCGAACTCCGTGACCTTCCTGCGCATCCGGAGGACCTCGTGAACGACATCAGCCGCCGTACCCTGCTGCTGGGAGGCGTGGGCGCGGGCGTCGTCCTGGCCGCCTCGCCCGCGCAGGCCCGCAAGGCCCGTACCGACGCCCAGATCTACGGCGTGACCACCCGCAACCCGCTCATCGAGCAGCGCGCCGACCCCTTCATCACCCCGCGGCACCGGGGCCGTTACTACTTCACCGGCTCGGTCCCCGAGTACGACCGGATCGTCGTCCGCGGCGCCACCACCATCGACGGGCTGGCCACCGCCGCCGAGTCGGTGGTCTGGCGCCGCCCGGCGACCGGGAAGATGGGCGGCCACATCTGGGCGCCGGAGCTGCACCGCATCGACGGCAAGTGGTACATCTACTTCGCCGCCGGTGACTCCGACGACGTCTTCCGGATCCGGATGTACGTGCTCGAATCGGCCGCGGCCGACCCCACCGACCCGGCCGGCTGGACGTTGAAGGGCCAGATCGCCACCGAGTGGGAGAGCTTCTCGCTGGACGCCACCACCTTCGCCCACCGCGGGCGGCGCTATCTGGTGTGGGCCCAGAGCGAGCCGGAGATCGCGGTCAACACCAGCCTCTACATCGCCGAGATGAGCTCACCGTGGGCGCTGAAGACCAAGCCCACCCGGATAGCCACTCCCACGAAGAGCTGGGAGATCCAGGGCTTCAAGGTCAACGAGGGCCCCGCGGTGCTGATCCGCAACGGGCGGGTCTTCCTGACCTTCTCGGCCAGCGCCACCGACGCCCGCTACTGCTTGGGCCTGCTGACCGCGGACGCCCGCGCGGACCTGCTGGCCAACGCCTCCTGGACCAAGACGCCGGACCCGGTCTTCGTGACCAACGCCGAGACCGGGCAGTACGGGCCCGGGCACAACAGCTTCACGGTGGCCGAGGACGGCCGGACCGACGTCATGGTCTACCACGCCCGTGACTACCGCGACATCACCGGCGACCCGCTCTACGACCCCAACCGGCACACCCGGGTGCAGCGCGTCTACTGGCATCCGGACGGCACCCCGCTGTTCGGCGTACCGGTCGGCGCGGGTGGCCCGATCGTGCGCCTGTCCCCCGCCGACGCGCCGCGACAGTTCGTCACCCGCGACGGCACCGCGCTGGTGGTCCGCCCGCCGGATCATGCGCTGGCCACGACCCAGTTCCGCTTCGTCGCCGGCACCGGTGGCGTCGAGCACCTGCAGTCGGTGGACTTCCCCGACCGGCACGTGCGGGTCGTGGACGGCGTGGTCCGGATCGAGGCGGGCACCCCGACCGGCTTCCGCCGGGTGCCGCGGGGCCGCGGCGTCCACCTCCAGCTGGCCGAGGACCCCACCCGCTACCTGCGGCACCGCAACGGGGTGGTGGTGACGGGCGCCGCGTCCGTCTTCCTGCTGAGCTGAGCCCCGCTGCGGGATACTTGACGCATGAGTGAGCACTACGACCTGATCGTCCTCGGCGCGGGTCCCGGCGGCTATGTCGCCGCGATCCGCGCCGCCCAGCTCGGCCTGCGGACCGCCGTGGTGGAGGAGAAGTACTGGGGCGGCGTCTGCCTGAACGTCGGCTGCATCCCGTCGAAGGCGCTGCTGCGCAACGCCGAGCTGGCGCACATCTTCCACACCCAGGCCAAGACCTTCGGCATGAGCGGGGACGTGAGCTTCGACTTCGGCGTGGCCTTCGACCGCAGCCGTACGGTCGCCGACGGCCGGGTCAAGGGCGTGCACTACCTGATGAAGAAGAACAAGATCACCGAGTACGACGGCCGGGGCGTGTTCCGCGACGCCAACTCCGTCGACGTGACGCTGAGCTCCGGCGGCACCGAGACGCTGACCTTCGACAACGCGATCATCGCCACCGGCTCGACGGTGCGCCTGCTGCCCGGCGTCGAGCTCAGCGACAACGTGGTCACCTACGAGACCCAGATCATGGACCGCGACCTGCCGTCCTCGATCGTCATCGTCGGCGCCGGCGCGATCGGCATGGAGTTCGGCTACGTCCTGAAGAACTACGGCGTGGACGTCACCATCATCGAGTACCTCGACCGGGCCCTGCCCAACGAGGACGCCGACGTCTCCAAGGAGATCACCAAGCAGTACCGCAAGCTCGGCATCCCGATCCTGACCTCGGCCAAGGTCGAGACGGTGACCGACAAGGGCTCGTCGGTCGTGGTCACCTACACCGCCAAGGGCAAGCAGGAGACCATCGAGGCCGACCGGGTCATGATGTCGGTCGGTTTCGCCCCCCGCGTCGAGGGCTACGGCCTGGAGAACACCGGGGTCAAGCTCACCGACCGCGGCGCGATCGAGATCGACGACCACATGCGGACCACCATCGGTCACCTGTACGCGATCGGCGACGTGACCGCGAAGCTCCAGCTCGCCCACGTCGCCGAGGCGCAGGGCGTGGTGGCCGCGGAGACGATCGCCGGCGCGGAGACGATGACGCTGGGCGACTACCGGATGATGCCGCGGGCGACGTTCTGCCAGCCGCAGGTGGCCAGCTTCGGCCTCACCGAGCAGCAGGCCCGCGACGAGGGCTACGACGTCAAGGTGTCGACGTTCCCGTTCACCGCGAACGGCAAGGCGCACGGCCTGGCCGAGCCGACCGGCTTCGTCAAGCTGGTCGCCGACGCGAAGTACAACGAGCTGCTGGGCGGCCACCTGATCGGCCCGGACGTCTCCGAGCTGCTGCCGGAGCTGACGCTGGCCCAGAAGTGGGACCTGACGGCGAACGAGCTGGCCCGCAACGTGCACACCCACCCGACGCTGAGCGAGGCCCTGCAGGAGGCGTTCCACGGCCTCACCGGCCACATGATCAACCTCTGATCCGCGACGAGACCGGTCCCGCGCCGTGGGGGCCGGCCTCGTCCCGCGCCGTTTTATATTGCAGTTGTATTGCCAAACCGGTACCCTGCAATCATGCAGGTTCTTCCGCTCCTCCGCCGGGCCGCCACCACAGAGGCGGCGATGTGGCGCAGCATGTATCTCTGGGCCCGCCGCAAGCCCGTGACCCCGGCCCCGGGCGACCAGGCGTTCAGCTACCTGGGCGTGGTCACCCCGATCCTCGGCGTCTTCATCGGCCTCTCGGTGGTCGAGATCCCGATCCTCGACCTGATCATCCGCAAGGTGGTGCCCTGGGAGCCGGCCCGCTGGATCATGCTGGCGCTCAGCGTCTGGGGTCTGCTGTGGATGATCGGCCTGTTCGCCAGCCTGAAGATCAACCCGCACATCGTGGGCACCGCCGGGATCCGGGTGCGGATCGGCTCGGCCCACGACCTCACCGTGCCGTGGACCGACGTCGACACGGTCAGCAAGGCCTACCGCACGTTGCCGTCGAGCAAGTCGGTGCAGGTCGAGCAGCACGGCGACCGCACGGTGCTCAACCTGCCGACCGGCAGCCAGACCGCCGTCGACATCAGGCTGCGCCACCCGGTGAGCTACCCCCTGCCCAAGGGCCCGTCCGAGCCCGCCGACGAGCTCCGGATCTACGTCGACGACCCCGACGGCTTCGTGCGGGCCTGCCGGCAGGCGACCGGCGCCGAGCATGCGACCATGCGCCATGCCCAAGAAGGTTGATCCGGAGGAACGGCGCCGGCTGATCGCCGACGCCCTGATGCGCGTGGCCGCGGAGCAGGGCCTCGAATCGGTGAGCCTGCGCCACGTGGCGGCCCAGGCCGGCGTGTCGGCCGGGATGGTCCAGCACTACTTCAGCAGCCGCGACGAGATGATGTCCTTCGCGCTGGCGGTCGTCCGCGAGCGCAGCCAGCGCAAGGTCACCGAGGCGCTGGCCGGGCTGGGCGCCGACCCGCCACCACGACTGATGCTGCGCACGATGATCGAGGCGCTGCTGCCGCTGGACGACGAGAGCCGCGACAACGGGCGGGTGGCGCTGGCCTTCCTGGCGTACACCGCGGTCCGCCCGGCCGCGGCGGCCGAGCTGCACGACGACACCGCCCAGATGGTCGACTTCGTGGCGAGCATGCTGAAGGTCCCGGACCCGGTCGGCGCCGCGGCGAGCCTGCTGGCCCTGATGGAGGGGCTGGGCATCTACCTGCTCGGCGGCCAGTACACGGCGCAGCGGGCCCTGCAGGCCCTCGACGCCCACCTGGACCTGCTGTTCCCGGCCTGAGGTAACGTCCGGGGCATGCGCCTGGCAGTGGGAGACGTCGATGTCGCCGAGTACGTCACGGAGCCGGAGGTCGACCCGCTGAACGGCCCGCGGCCGTACCTGCACCCGGTGCGCACACTGGCCGGCGTGCCGGTGACGGACGTCCTGCCGGAGGACCACCAGTGGCACCTGGGCGTCTCGGTCGCGATGCAGGACGTCAATGGCGTCAACCTCTGGGGCGGCCGCACCTACGTGCGCGACCAGGGCTACACCTGGCTCGACGACCACGGCCGGATCATCCACGCCCAATGGCTGGCGCAGGCTGCCGACAGCTTCAGCGAGCGGCTGCTCTGGCTCGGCACGCAGGACGAGACCCTGCTGACCGAAACCCGGACGGTGGCGGCCCGGGCGGTCCCGCTCGGCTGGGAGCTCTCCTTCTCGTACGAGCTGAGCACGATCCAGCCGGTGACCCTGGGCAGCCCGGCCACCAACGGCCGCCCCGGAGGCGCCGGCTACGGCGGCTTCTTCTGGCGCGCAACCCCGGGCCCGACCTCAACCTTCACGGCGTCCCGGACGGGTGAGGAATCGGTCAACGGCAGCGACGAGCCCTGGGTGGCACTGACCGGCCCGGGCCCGTACACGCTGGTCTTCCGCGGCCTCAGCGACGACGACCGCTGGTTCGTCCGCACGGGCGCGGGCGGCTACAACGGGGTGTGCGCGGCCCTGGCCTTCGAAAAAACCGTCACGGTGACGCCGGACGCGCCGCTGTCCCGCACCCTGACCATCCTGGTGGCCGACGGCGCGCTGACCCGGGAGCAGATCACCGCTTGATCATGGCCGCGACTGCCGGCTTTTCGGCAACTTCAATCCTTCCGGAACACCGCCGGCAAAAAGCACCGGCGGCTTCGCGCCCAGCTGGACGGCGGAGAGGTCGACCGCGGCACCCGCGAATTCCGCCTGATCGAGCCGGACTGTCGCACCATTGAAGCGCGCATTCCCGAAATCTATCCGGCCGCCCGTCAACTTGGCGTTGGTGAAGTCGATCTCCCCACCACCGAATCCAGCATCTCCGAAGAAGACCTCCGCGCCTGAGAAGACGGCCCCGTCCGAGTCGGGTCGTCCGAACAAGATCCGTCCGGCAGTGAATTCGGCGAGGCCGAAGTCCACCCGGCCGCCGGTGAATCGCGCACCGCGGAAGTCGACGAATCCGCCGGTGAACTCCGCGAAGCCGAACTGGACTGTGGCCCCTTCGAACACAGCACCCCGGAAGTCGACTCGACCGGACTTGAACTCGGTGTACCCGAATCGGACCTTGCCGGCCGAGAAGTGGGAGTCGGTGAAGTCCCCGCCGTCGAACACCACAGCGGTGAAGTCGAAGTCGTGTCCCTGCCAGGACACGGCCGCGTTCTGCCGCAGATGCGCGGCGATCACGCGAATGATGGTATGCCGGACCTCGCGGTCATGAGCCCAGGCCAGAGCGGCGGGTGTGTCGCGCTCCGCCGGCTCCGGCAGATAGGGCATGCGAAGACAGGCACAGAGGACGTCGATGCACGTCTGACGTTGCGCAATCCAGTCGTCGGCCAGGCCCGCCATGGCGTACACCCCAGCCAGCCGAACTGCTGCGTTCTCGTCGCCGAGTTGCGCGGACGCGGTGGTGAAGCGTTCATTCAGGTGCCTGGCCTGTTCGCGGCGTTCGCGCTCCTTGTCCAGGGAGGCCCCGGTCTCGGCCAACTGGTTGCTCGCCTCAGCCACGCGTTGCCGCCGGTAGGCCATGACGAGAGCGACTACGCCGCCGACGCCCGCGACCGCCGCGAACACTATCTTCAACAAGTCGAAGACGGTCTTCGGATCGACGGTTCGCGGCGCTTTGACGCCGGATATGCCGAACGCGGACAACCCCAACCAGGTAAGGCCCAGAACCACAAGCAAGGCGGCGACTATCACACAGGAGAGGACCGCACCGATCGGCCACAATCGCAGACCCAGGTTCTCGCCCGACGTCCCAGCCGCACCGGAGCCCGCATGACCGTTCTGTGGCATCCCGCGAGTCTAATGGCGCCGGCCGGCGGCCAGTCCACTCGTGAGCACTCGTGCCGCGACGAGAACACCGACAGTGCACCATTCATTCAGGCCGTAGTCGTGGGGGCGGAATTCGAGCATCACCACTCGGAAGTCTGCTGACGACCGCAGCGGCCGGCGCGGTGCCGTCGGTCAGGAGGATCACCAGCTCGTCGAGCACGGCCCCGAGGTCGTCGAGCATGGCCAGGTCGTAGTGCTTGTTGACGACCCGGTCGTCGGTGAGCCGGATCGTGCTGAGCTCCGCCTCGCCGCTGTCCCAGATCAGCAGGTCACCGATCACCTCAGCCGTCTCGAACTCCGCCTTCACCACGGCCTTGCCCCAGTTCGGCAGCACCGGCCCGATGGTCCAGGCGAGTCCGAGCCGCTCCCAGGTCCCGGCCCGGGCGGTCAGGGCGGGGGCCAGCTCCCGCAGCGGAAAGTCCACGCCAGGACTATCGGTCAGGGCCGGTTCCACCGCAACTGTTCGCAGGCCAGCGCCACCGCCGTGCCCGAGGTGGGGATTCTGGTCAGGCCGGCGTTCAGCTCGGTGTCGCCGCGGGCGTCGAGGTCGGCCGCGAAGGTCTGGTTGATGTCGTACACGCAGGCGGCGTAGGTGAAGCTCGCCTCCTGGCCGTTGTCGCTGCCCACGTGGACCTTGCCGGACCATCGGCTGCCGCTCACCAGGCCCTTCGAGCCCGGGTAGTGCCGCCCGTCCGGCGCCTGGACGAACAGCATCAGCTGGTGACCGGCGGCCAGCGCACCGCTGAACGCGCCACCGAGCGCCATGATCTTCTCAGAGGTCTCGCACGACGACGGTGTGCAGCTCATCGACGCGGACACCGCCGCCTTCTTGACCGGGGCTTTCGTCGAGGGCCGGGACGTCGGACGGGAGGTGACCTCCCGTGCGGCCGGCTGTTCCTGCGGCGCCCCGGGTACGACCACGGGGTCGACGATCGCGGTGGCGGTGGGCTTCACCTTCTTGCCCGGGTTGGCGGCGGCCGACCGGCTCGCCGACGGGCCGGACAGGGACGGTCCCGGCGCGGCCGCTTCGGCCGACGCGGGTTCGGTCTTCAGCCGGTCGGCGAGCCCGATGCCGGCGAGCGTGCCGCAGACGATGACCGCGCAGGCCGCGGCTATCACCCGGGCGGCCGATCCGCGGTACTTCGCCTGCCCGGGGCCGAACAGGGCGATCAGGGCGAGGACGACGATCACGATGTTGACGACGAAGAGCAGGTCGCTGCGGGCCAGGGTGGCGACCTGGGCGACGTTGGCGAACACACCCAGCAGCTGCGGGATCGCCGTCGCCCCCGCGGCCGTGGCGACCACCCCGGCGATGGCGGTGCTGGCCGGCGCGGCTCCCCCGCGACCGGCCCGCTGACCGTCCGGCGCGGCGGGGTCCTCGACGTCGACTGCCCTTCTCACGATGCGCACGCCCTCTCAGCGGTGACGGTCGTACCGGTAAGGCCACCGGGGGTGCCAGGGCCATCACCTGATACGTCCGCACCGGCGATCCGGTCGAAGATCACCTGGCTGAGCAGCGAATCTCCCTATCGGACATCCGACAGAAGGGCGTCGCGCAGCTTCGCGGCGGTCATCCGGGGGTGGTAGTCCGGGCCCACACCGTCGACGATGATCACGTCGCCGGGGATGTTGTCCGTGCGCAGCCCCAGGATGCTCCGGTACGCCGCCGACGCGTACCAGGCCCGGATCGCCGCCAGGTCGGGGAACTCGATGATGACCACGGTGCCCGGCCAGCTGCCCTCCATGACCTCGACCTCTGCCCCGTGCACGAGGAAGCGGCCGCCGTACGGATCCATGGTCTCCTGGATGACTTCCAGGTAACGCAGCACGTCCTCGTTGACGGTGGCCGGGCGCAGATGAGCTATCGCGTAAGCGGTCATGCCGCCAGCCTGGCCCAGCGACCGACGCCAGGCGATTACGTCACAGGTAACGAGCCACGTCCACCGTGTACGCCGGCACCGTCCAGGCCACCCCTGACTCCGACGGCAGCTTCAGCGTCTCCGCGGCCTCCCGCAACACAGCGTTGATGCCTGTGATCACCTGCACCCGTTCCGGTCCGGAGCCCACCGGCTCCACGAACGTGTCGTCGATCAACGCCGGCGGGGCCGCCCCCGGCCCGGTCAACGCCTGCACCACCGCGGTGAAGGCCGCCGTCCGTTCCAGCGGTGCGACCAGCGCGACCCCGGCCCGGTCCCGCCGGTGCGCCACCAGGTTCTCCAGCAGGTCGATGCGGCCGGCCGGCGCCGTGATGCCCGGCAGGTCCAGGCGGTCGGTCGGATACTCCAGGGTGGAGCGGCCGGCCGATCCCGTCACGATCACCTCGCCGGCGATGAAGTCCTCCCCCGCCAGCGTCACCGCCGCCATCATGCGCAGCCCACCGCTGAAGGTGATCCGGGCGAACGCCGTGTCGTCCACCTCTATGTCGCGGGTGCGGTACCGCTCGGCCTCCAGCAGCACCGGCTTCCCCGCGCCCGCCGCGGCCGCCACCGCGAGGCTCTGCATGACCGCGTGGGCCAGCGGGTTGACCAGTGCCCCGTCCAGCACCGGGCGGCCGTCGACCACCCGGCGGCCGGACCAGGGCGCACGGGCGTAGTAGGCGTCGTCGCGCCGCCATGACGCGACCGTGGCCACGCTCTCGATCGCGCCGAGCCGGCCCGCGTGCACCGCGTCGAACAGGGTCTGCGCGGCCAGCGAGCCGAGCGCCTGGAAGCCGACCTGGCACGACCGGCCCGAGGACAGCACCGCCGCCTGCAGGGTCGCGTGCGCCTCGACCGTCGGCACCGGCGGCTTCTCCAGCAGCAGGTCGCAGCCCGCCGCCAGGGCGTCCAGGGCGATCGGCAGGTGGGTGTGCGGCGGCGTGCAGATCACCACGACGTCGGGGGTCGCGGCCGCGAGCAGCTCGCGGTGGTCGGTGAAGACTGCCACGCCGGGTGGGACCGGCGGGTCCGGGTCTATCGCCTGTACGTCGGCCAGCGCCACCAACCGCACCGACCCCGTCCGCTCCAGCTCGGCGATCCGCCGCCGGTGCGACCGCCCGTGCCCGTTCGCACCGATCAACGCCACTGTCGCCGTCATGCCGTTCCCTCCGAAACCTCGGCCCGGCGCCCGGCCGTCGCCGTCACGCCGCACCCGCCAGGGTCGCCTCGACGCCGTGCTTGTCCAGTGCGGCCAGCCATCCGACCACCAGCTCCCGGACCGTCTCGTCGGTGGCCAGCTCGGCCGGGAACACCGTGTCCAGCCCGAACAGCGCCTCGGCCACGCCCGCCGGGGTGGACTGCGCGGCGGCCAGCCGTTCGCGGATCCGGTCGGCCAGCGGGTCGTCGAGCGGCAGCGCCTGCCCGTCGTCCGCGGTCCCCTGCACGTAACGCATCCACGCCGCGACGACCAGGGCCGCCCAGCGGGGTGATGCTCCGGCCGCGCGCCGGTCGATGATCGTGTCCAGCACGCGCTGCGGCAGCTTCTGCGTGCCGTCCATCGCCACCTGCCGGGTGCGGTGCGCGATGGCCGGGTCGGCGAACCGGTCCAGCACCGAGTCACCGTAACCGACGACCGAGACGCCGGGGGGCGGCTCGAGGCTGCCGGCCACGTCCTCCGCGACGAAGCGGGTCATCGCCGCGCGCATCCCGGGGATCTCCAGGGCAGCGGCGATGGTCTCGCGCCCGGCCAGCGCCCCGAGGTACGCGACAGCCGAGTGCACCCCGTTGAGCGTACGCAGCTTCAGCCGCTCCCACGGTCCGGCATCATCGGTCAGCACCGCACCGGCGACCTCCCAGGCGGGCCGGCCACCGGGGAAACGGTCCTCGATTACCCACTGCCGGTACGGCTCCCCGTGCACCGCCGCCAGGTCCCGCGCACCGAGCGCGGCCGCCGCCAGCTCCAGCGTCACCGGCGTGCTCGCGGGCACGATCCGGTCCACCATGGACCCGGGGAACGTCACGCTCGCGCCCAGCCACTCACCGAAGCCGGTCGCGTCCCCCGCCACGAGCTCCCGGGCCTGTTCCACCAGGCTGCGCACCCGGCGCCCGTTCGAGGGCAGGTTGTCGCAGCTGAGCACCGCGATCGGACCGGCGTCGGCGCGGCAGCGGGCGAGCAGGCCGCGCAACAGCAGTCCGGGGATCGTCACCGGCGCCCGGTCGGTGCCCAGGTCGGCCCGCAGCTCCGCGTCGGCGGTGAGCCGGCCGGTCGACGGGTCGAGCCGGTAGCCCTTCTCGGTGATGGTCAGCGTCACCACCCGTACCGCTGGATCGGCCAGCAGGGCGACCACCGCGCCGGGATCCGCCGCCGCATGCCGGACCCCCGCCAGAGAGCCGACCACCCGGGTGCCGGCGCCCGCGCCGGACATCGTGGTCACGCTGAACAGCCGGTCCTGGGCCCAGAGGTCGGCGACGATCTGCGCGGAGCGTGGCGCCACGCCGATGATGCCCCAGTCACCGCCGGCCGCGGCGATGGCCTCCTCGGTGTAGACCGCCTGGTGCGCCCGGTGGAAAGCGCCGAGCCCGAGGTGCACGATCCCGGCCGGGACGTCACCGGGGCGCACCAGCGGGCGACTCTGCTCCGGCAGCCGGGCCAGGCCGGCCAGCCCGAGCAGCGGCGTGGTGGTCACCGCCATGCCGGTCCGCCGGGGAAGGAGAACTCCGCGATCGAGGCGGGACGCATGGTGGCGCTGTAACCGGGCTGGTCCGGCAGCAGGTAGCGGCCCTCGCGGGTGCGTACCGGATCCTCGAAGTGCTCGTGCAGGTGGTCCACGTACTCGATCATGCGGCCCTCCAGGGCCGTGCCGACCCGCAGGTAGTCGAAGATCGCCACGTGCTGGACCAGCTCGCACAGCCCGACCCCGCCCGCGTGCGGGCAGACCGGTACGCCGAACTTGGCCGCCATCAGCAGTTCGGCCAGCACCTCGTTGACGCCGGCCACCCGGCACGCGTCGACCTGCATGACGCCGATCGCCTGGGCCTGCAGCAGCTGCTTGAAGATCACCCGGTTGGCGGCGACCTCACCGGTGGCCACCCGGCAGGCGCCGCCGGTGAGCTCGTCGACCGCGCGCCGGATCCGGGCGTGGCCGAGCACGTCGTCGGCGTGCGTCGGCTCCTCGATCCAGTACGGGCCGAACGCGGCGAGCCGGGTCATCGCGGCGATCGCCTCGTCCACGTCCCACACCTGGTTGGCGTCCATCATCAGCAGCGCGTCCGGGCCGATCTCCGCGCGGATGATGGCCGCGCGCCGCACGTCGTCGTCGAGGTCACCGCCGACCTTCATCTTCATGGCCCGCCAGCCCTCGTCGTACGCCGCCCGGGCCAGCGCTCGCACCTTGTCGTCCGGGTAGCCCAGCCAGCCCACCGAGGTCGTGTACGACGGGAAGCCGTCGCGGGCCACGTCGGCGAGGCGCTCGGCCATGCCCACCCGGCCCTTGTCCAGGATCGCCGCCGCCTCGGCCGGGGTCAGCGCGTCGCTGATGTGGTGGAAGTCGACGCAGGCGACGAGTTCCTCGGTGGACATCTCGGCCAGCAGCTGCCACAGCGGCGCCCCGGCGGACTTGGCCCGCAGGTCCCACACCGCGTTGACCAGCGCCCCGGTGGCCAGCTGGATGACGCCCTTCTCGGGGCCGAGCCAGCGCAGCTGCGGGTCCGCGGTCAGGCTCCGGACGAACGCGGCCGGCCCGGCGGCCAGGTCGCTCAGCGTCCGCCCGACCACGTGGTGGCTCAGCGCCCGGACCGCCGCGCAGGTCAGCTCGTTGCCGCGGCCGTTGGTGAAGGTGAAGCCGGCGCCCACGTGCGGCCCGTCGGTGCGCAGCTCCACGTACGTGGCCGAGTAGTCGCCGCGGTTGATGGCGTCCGAGCCGTCGCCGGTCCTGGACGTCGGGAACCGGACGTCGTGCACCTCGACCTCGACGATCCTGGTCACAGCCGGAACACCTTCTTCGGCAGGTGGTACGCCAGGTCGGCGATGGTCTCGGCGGCCTCGTCGAGGGGCAGCCGCTCCTCGGCGACCAGCCGGGCCAGGTACGCCGCGTCGGCCCGCCGGGCGATCTCGTGCCGGACCGGGATCGAGCAGAAGGCCCGGGTGTCGTCGGTGAAGCCCGCGGTGTTGTAGAAGCCGGCGGTCTCGGTGACCGCGTCCCGGAACCGGCGCAGCCCGTCCGGCGAGTCGAGGAACCACCAGGGCGCGCCGAGGTAGAGCGCGGCGTACCCACCGGCGAGCGGGGCCAGCTCCCGGGTGAAGGTGTCCTCGTCCAGGGTGAAGAGCACCACCCGCAGCCGCGGGTCGTTGCCGTGCGCGTCGAGCAGCGGTGTCAGGGCGTGCACGAAATCCGTGGCCTGCGGGATGTCGCCGCCCACGTCGCGGCCGTGCCCGGTGTGCAGGCTCTTGTTGTGGTTGCGGACCGCACCGGGGTGCAGCTGCATGACCAGCCCGTCCTCGATCGACATCCGGGCGAACTCGACCAGCATGTGCGCGCGGAACTCCTCGGCGTCGGCCGCCGAGGCGCGCCCGCGCAGGCCGCGTTCGTACAGGCGGGCGGCTTCGGCGGCGGGAAGTTGCACCGTACGGGCGGTCGGGTGCCCGTGGTCGGAGGAGGTCGCGCCGGCGGCCTTGAACGCCTGCCGCCGGGACCACAGCGCGGCCAGGTAGCCGCGGTAGGTCGTGGTGTCCTCGCCGGTCAGCTCGCCCAGCCGGCCGATCCGTTCGGCCCAGCCCTCGAACTCCATGTCCACCACGTCGTCGGGGCGGAACGTGGTGATCACCCGGCCGCCGGGACCGCCCCAGCCGTCGGCTTCGAGCTTGGCGTGCCGGGTCAGCTCGTCCAGCGGCGACTCGGTGGTGGCCAGCACCTCGATGCCGAACTTCTCGAAGAGCGCCCGGGGCCGGAAGGCGGGCTCGGCGAGCTTGGCGGCGATCTCGTCGTAGATCGCGTCGCCGGTCGCCGGGCCGAACCGGGTGGTCACCCCGAAGACCGAGGCGAACGTGCGTTCCAGCCAGAGCCGCGACGGCGTGCCGCGGAACAGGTGCCAGTTCTCCGCGAGCAGCCGCCAGATCGCGCGGGGGTCGGTCTCGACCGGGTCACCGGTACGGCTGGGCACGCCGAGCCGCGCGAGCGGGATGCCCTGGCTGAGCAGCATCCGGGTGATGTAGTGGTCCGGGACGATGATCAGCCGGGCCGGGTCGGGGAACGGTTCGTCCTCGGCGAGCAGGCCGGGATCGACGTGGCCGTGCGGCGAGATCAGCGGCAGGTCGGCCACGAGCGCGTAGAGCTCACGGGCGATGTCTCGCTGGCGGGGTTCGGCCGCGAACAGCAGGTCTGACATGGACACCTCGTCGGGAAGGGACGGCTCAGGGCAGGTCGGGTGACGCAGGTCGGGTCAGGGCGGGTCGGGTCAGGGCAGGTCGAGCAGGTCGGCCACGCGGACCGGCGCCCCGGTCTCGATCGAGCGGTTGGCGGCGAGACCGGTGAGCAGGGCGAGCGCGCCGTCGCGGGCGGTGGCGGAACGCTCGAGCGGGTCCTTGGCCGCGCCGAAGAGCACGTCGGTCATCCGCGAGTCGGCGCCGCCGTGCCCGGACCGGGAGTACCCCGCCGGCAACGGCAACTCACGCGGCGGCGCCCAGAACGGCCGCAGCGTCAGCGTGGCCCGGCCCTGTTCCTCGGCCTCGGTCACGCCGTGGATCGCGGCCCCCTTGACCTCGCCCGCGCCCGCCGCGCTGACGTGGTTACTCTCGACCACCTCCAGCTCCAGGCGGCCCCGGCTGCCGTTGACCATCAGCCGGTAGCCCTCCCAGGGCGCGTACGCGGTCAGGTGGTACGTCATCGTGGCGCCGGTGTCGTAGCGCACCAGCACCGCCATGTCGTCCTCGATCGTCACGCCGGGCGCGAAGACGTTCTGGTCGCGCCGGTAGCCGTCGTCGGCCTCGGCGTCGAGGTACAGCTCGCGCAACCGCGGGTTGTCCCGCAGGCGCAGGGCGAACGGGTCGCCCTCGGCGGCGGGGGCGTCGTGGGCGCGCTCGTAGTCGCGGGCGTAGCCGTGGCGTTGCCCGGCCTCGCCGTAGAAGAAGAGCCGGCCGTCGGCGTACACCTGGGCCGGCTCGGCGCCGAGCCACCAGTTGACCAGGTCGAAGTGGTGGCCGGACTTGTGCACCAGCAGGCCGCCGGAGTTGGCCTTGTCGCGGTGCCAGCGCCGGAAGTAGTCGGCGCCGTGCCGCACGTCGAGCAGCCATTCGAAGTGCACGGATCCGATCTCGCCGATCTCACCGGCGGCCAGGACCTCGCGGACGGCCTCGTGCAGCGGGTTGAAGCGGTAGTTGAACGCCACCTGGACCCGCTTGCCGGTGCGCTCGACCGCGTCCAGGATGCGCCGGCAGCCCTCGGCGTCGACCGTCATCGGCTTCTCGGTGATGACGTCGCAACCCGCCTCCAGCGCGGCCACCACGTAGTCGGCGTGGGTCCGGTCGACGCTGGTGACCAGCACC
Source organism: Actinoplanes sp. NPDC051405 (assembly GCF_055586185.1). Lineage (NCBI taxonomy): Bacteria > Bacillati > Actinomycetota > Actinomycetes > Micromonosporales > Micromonosporaceae > Actinoplanes > Actinoplanes sp. NPDC051405. Next base: position 375,146 of record NZ_JBVJIR010000007.1, on the reverse strand, counting down.
TCGTCGACCCGTTCGGCGGCCAGCATGGTGGTGAACTCCGCCGCCGGGTACGTGGGCACCGCCGGCCCGCCCAGCCCGGTCAGCCAGCGGTTGTGCGCCGCCATCCGGCTCGGGTTGACGTCGGCCAGGGCGACCAGTTCGGCCGTGCCGGCGTGGTCGACGGCCAGGGCCCGCAGGAACATCTCGGCCCGGGCCCCGGTACCGACGAGTGCGTAGCGCCGTCGTGCGTCCACCGCGTCTCCTCACTGCAAACGTTTGCAGCAGAACTAAACACGTCGATCGCTCGCCGTCAAGAATTCAGGGCGGCTTCGTCCGCTTTTATGCTAATCACCAATCGTGAACTGGACCTGCAATGCGGACAGCCGTCATGAACCTGCAACAAAAGGCCGTTGACACAGCTACAACCGTTTGCATTAATTGGCCCCCAGAGTGACCCCGACCACAGGGCACCCCCATCGAAGGAAGGGCCGGCGTGCCAGCCACGATTCGCGACGTCGCACGGGAGTCCGGAGTCCACATCTCCACGGTCTCCCGCACGTTCTCGGCGCCGCACCTGGTCAACCCGGACACCCGTACCCGCGTGCTGGCCTGTGCCGAGCAGCTCGGCTACCGGCCCAACCGCGCCGCCCGGGCCCTGATCACCGGGCGCACGTACAACGTCGGCCTGATCGTGGCCGACATCGCCAACCCGTTCTTCCCGCCGCTGATCAAGGCGGCCGAGAGCCAGGCCCGGCAGCGCGACTACCACATCTTCGTCGCGGACTCCAACGAGGACGCCGCGGTCGAGGAGGACCTGGTCCGCGCCCTGGCCAAGCAGGTCGACGGCATCCTGCTGTGCAGCCCGCGGATGAGCAACAGCCTGATCGAGCTGCTCAGCCGCGAGGTGCCGCTGGTCGTGATCAACCGGCAGATCACCGGCCTGCCCACCGTCGTGATGGACGTGGCCCAGGGCGCCGGGCTCGCCGTCGACCACCTGGCCGGCCTGGGCCACCGCCGGATCGGCCTGATCGCCGGGCCGCGGGGCTCCTGGACCAGCAAGGAGATCCGGCGCTCGGCGGCGCTGGCCGCCCGCGCCGGCGGTGCCGAGCTGACCGTCATCGGCCCCAACCCACCCACCGAGCACGGCGGCGCCGCCGTCGCCGAGCAGGTCCTGCGCAGCGGGGTCAGCGCCGTGCTCGCCTACAACGACCTCATGGCCATCGGCCTCATCGAGGGCCTGCACGCCCTGGGCGCGCGGGTCCCGGCGGACATCAGCGTCGTCGGCATCGACGACATCGCGCTGAGCCGCCTCATCCATCCCAAGCTGACCACGGTGGCCACACCTGCCGCCGCCGCGGGAAGAGCGGCCGTCGACATGCTCCTCGCGCACGGAGACGACCGTCGTACCACTGCCCATGCGAGCCTTCAGACCGAACTGGTCATCCGCGACTCGACGGGACCGGGCCCGGATCCGCACAGCCATGCGGATCCGGGCAACGCGGCTGCCGCCGCCCCCGAAGCTGTCGCCTCCTACGCCAAGGAGTGAGCACCATGTACCCGGACAAAGCCCCGCCGACGGACGTGCGAACCACGCGCCGCCACGGTACCGCGACCCGACGGCGGCTTCTCGCCGCGGCCCTGGTCATACCCCTGGCTCTCGGTGCCGCCGCCTGTGGCGGCGACGAGGAGTCCAGCGACCCCAACAAGCCCGTCGAGCTGTCCTTCTTCTGGTGGGGCGCGGAGAACCGCGCCACGCTGACCGAGAAGGCGCTCAACCTCTACACCCAGAAACACCCGAACGTGACGTTCAAGAAGACCTGGCAGGCCAACCAGGGCTACTTCGACAAGCTGGCCACGCTCACCGCCGGCGGCAACGCCCCCGACGTGTTCCAGATCGACGACAACTTCATCGCCGAGTACGCCGGCCGCAACGTCACCCTCGATCTGACGCCGTACGCGGGCGACGGGCGCCTCGACCTGTCGAAGTTCCCGCCCGGCCTCAAGGAGTACGGCATCGTCGACGGCAAGCTCGCCGGCGTGGCCTTCGGCGAGAACACCCAGGGCCTGGTCTTCAACAAGACCCTGCTGGACAAGTTCAAGCTGCCCTCCCCCACCACGGGGATGAGCTGGGAGGACCACATCGCCTGGGCGGAGAACGTCTCCAAGGTCGCCAAGGTGCCCGGCACCCAGGACGCCAGCGCCGTCTACCAGGCGTTCTGGGTCTGGCTCCGGCAGCAGGGCAAGGACCTGTACAAGGGCAAGGAGCTCGGCTTCACCGAGCAGGACGTCACCGCCTGGTTCGATCTCTGGAAGGGGGCCCGGGACCGCGGCGCCACCCCCACCCCGGACGTCATCCACGAGGGCAACGCCACCGACATCAGCAAGCAGCTGGTGGTCACCGGCAAGGCCGCGACCTCGTGGGTCTGGGCCAACCAGATGCCCGAGCTGAAGAAGAACACCAAGGACGAGCTCGGCGTGGTGGCGTACCCGGGCGACCAGAAGGCCCAGTGGGCGCGCGCGTCGATGTACTTCTCGGTGTTCCGTGGCAGCCCGCACAAGGAGCAGGCCGTGGACGTGCTCAACTTCCTGGCCAACGACCCGGAGGCCGGCAAGATCCTGGGCACCGACCGGGGGCTGCCGTCCAACCTCGAGGTGCGCCAGGTGGTGGCCGACAGCGTCACCGACCCGAGCATGAAGCAGACCATCGCCGTGCAGACCGAGCTGGGCAAGACCTTCAGCTCGGCGCCGTCCGTACCGCTCAAGGGGCACAGCAAGGTGCGCAGTGAGCTGATCCGGATCGCCGAGGAGGTCCAGTACGGCCGCCAGACCCCGGCCCAGGGTGGCACCGCGTTCATCGCCGCTGCCAAGGCCGCGATCGGTCAGGGCTGACGATCGTCGTGACTACGGTGCGAACGGCTCAGAGCCGGATCGACCCCGCCGGCCCGGACCCTGCTGGTCAGCAGGGTCCGGGCCACCGGCGCGGGAAGCGGCACTCCGAGAACCTGCCCGGGTACCTGTTCCTGTCCCCGTGGCTGATCGGGCTGCTCGCGATCACGGCTGTCCCGATGCTGCTCTCGCTCTACCTCAGCTTCACCGACTACGACGTGCTCACGCCGCTGTCGGAGGCGAACTGGGTGGGCTGGGACAACTACCGGCAGATGTTCACGTCGGACCCGACCTACTGGCACGCGGTCCAGGTCACCCTGACGTTCGCGCTGGTCGCCGTACCGCTCAAGCTGGCGGCGGCGCTCGGCGTGGCACTGCTGCTGAACCGGGCCATGCGCGGCATCGGCGTGTTCCGCGGCCTGTTCTACCTGCCGTCGCTGCTGGGCGGCAGCGTGGCGCTGGCCATCGTGTGGGTCAGCATGTTCAACCGTGACGGCGCCTTCAACTCGTTCCTCAGCCTGTTCGGCATCGAGGGCGCCCCCTGGGTCAACGACCCGCGGTGGGCCCTGGAGACCCTGATGCTGCTGGCCATCTGGCAGTTCGGCGCCCCCATGGTGATCTTCCTGGCCGGGCTCAAGCAGGTGCCGACGGAGCTGTACGAGGCCGCCTCGGTCGACGGCGCCGGGCGGTGGCGGCAGTTCCGCAACGTCACCCTGCCGATGCTGTCCCCGGTGATCTTCTTCAACCTGGTGCTGGAGACGATCAACGGCTTCCAGGGCTTCACGTCCGCCTTCGTGCTCAGCAACGGCACCGGCGGGCCGGTCGACTCCACCCTGATGTACACGCTGAACCTCTACATCAAGGGCTTCGTCGAGCTGGACATGGGTTACGCCTCGGCGATGGCCTGGGTGTTCCTGCTCGCGATCGGCCTGATCACGGTGGTGCTGTTCCGCACCGGCCGGTTCTGGGTCCACTACTCCGACGCCGAGGAGCACTGATGCGCGGCCGGCTGCGCCTGCTCGTCCTGATCCTGATCCTGCTGGTCGTGCTCTACCCGCTGATCTGGATGGTGGGGACGTCCTTCAAGTCACCCGAGGAGATCGCCAGCAACATCGGGCTGCTGCCGGAGAGCTTCACGCCGGGCAACTTCAGCTCCGGCTGGCAGAAGTTCGACGTCAACTTCGGCCGGTTCTTCCTCAACAGCGCGATGGTCTCCGGGCTGACCGTGCTGGGCAACACGGTGTCGTGCCTGCTGGCCGCGTACGCCTTCGGCCGGCTCCGGTTCCGGATGCGCAAGTTCTGGTTCTCGATCATGATCGCGACCCTGCTGCTGCCCGGGCACGTCCTGATCATCCCGCAGTACATCCTGTTCCGGAACCTCGGCTGGGTCGGCGGCGAGTGGCCGTACCTACCGCTGCTGGTGCCGCAGTTCCTGGCCACCGAGGCGTTCTTCGTGTTCCTGATGGTCCAGTTCATGCGGGGCATCCCGCGCGAGCTGGACGAGGCCGCGAAGATCGACGGCGCGTCGCCGTACTCGATCTTCAAGCACGTCATCCTGCCGCTGAGCCGGCCGGCCCTGGTGACCACGGCGATCTTCTCGTTCATCTGGACCTGGAACGACTTCTTCCGGCAGCTCGTGTTCCTGTCGGAGCTGCAGGACTACACGGCACCGGTGGCGCTGACGCTGTTCATCGACTCGACGAGCGAGAGCTCGGTGGGGCCGATGTTCGCGATGTCGCTGCTGTCGCTGATCCCGGTGTTCCTGTTCTTCGTGGCGTTCCAGCGCATGCTCGTCGAGGGCATCAACACCAGCGGGCTCAAGGGATGAGACGCGACTGGCGCGAGACCGTCCGGATCGCCACCGACCTGGCCCTGCTGGGCTTCCTGGTCATCCTCGCGGCGCTGCCGCTGGTCACGGCGGGCGCCGCGCTGGCGGCCGGCAGCGCTGCGGTGCACCACCACCTGGAGCACGACCGCTGGCCGACCGCCCGCGCGAGCTGGGCGACGTTCCGGCGCGCGCTGGCGCCCGGTCTGGTCGCCGGCCTGGCCACCGCGACGGCCGCGCTGCTGGTGGTCATCGACGTGCTGGCCGTACGCAACGGCACCGTCCCGGGCGGCGCACCGCTGGTGGCGCTCACGGTGGCTCTCGCCGCGGCGGGTGCCGGCTACGGCGCGCTGGTGATCGTGGCGGTGGGCGCCGACCCGGAGCACAGCTGGCGGGCGGCCCTGGCCACGCTGCCCGGTCACGGCCGGGCGGCCGCGGCGGCGGGCGGGGTCGTCGTGCTGGCCGCGGTGCTCGCCGTGCTGGTGCACCCGGCGCTGGTGCCGGTGCTGACGGGGTACGCGCTCTTCGCGGTGCACGTCGTGACCCGGCGGATGTCGCCCGCGGAGCCACTCAGCGCAGTGTGAGACAGGCCGGCTCGGGGGCGTACGCGTCCCCGGGCCGCCCTGACAGCGGTGGCCGGCTGGTCCGGCGCGGCGACCGCGGTCAGCTCGCTTCCGTCGGGGCCGATGATCGCCGAGGGCATCAGCCCGGCGCTCTGCGCGGGCACCGACAGGCTGAGCCAGTAGTTGTTGATCGCGGGTCGAGCAGAACCGCTTGTCATAGCGGGTGACGACGCGGCCCTGGTCGGAGATCACATAGCGGCTGTTGTGCGGGCGGTGGGGCGGGGTCAGCGGGTGCGCCGAGCCCAGCACGACCCACATCCCGAGTTCGGCGGCCAGCTCAGCCACCGAGCCGAGCTCGTCACGGACGGCGTCCCAGTCGACGTCGTCCCAGTCCGCGATCTGCTCCTCGGCGTACCCGGACAGGAGCCCTTCGGGACAGTGGAGCAGCCGGACGTCGGCCGCAGCAGCCTGACGCATCAGGCCGCGGACGATGCGGCCGTTCTCGCGGGCGTCGGCTGTCCCGGCGGGCTGGGGGGGGGGGGGTGGCAGGCTTCAGCGTCACCGCGGCATCGGGCCACGGTGCGCCTTCCTGGAGGGACGCGCTAGAAGCGTTCCCCGGTGATGTAGCCGGCGAGAGAGGAGCGCTCGGTCTCCAGTTCGCCGATCCGTTCCTTGACCACGTCGCCGATGCTCACGATGCCGCGCAGGGTGCCGTCGACGACCACCGGCACGTGCCGGAACCGCCGCTCGGTCATCAAGCGCTCCACGTCCTCGATCGGGGCGTCGGGCTCGACCGTGTGCACCTCGGCGGTGTGGATGGCGGTGACCGGCTCGGCCAGCACCGCGGCACCGCGTACGGCCAGGGCCCGCACGATGTCGCGCTCACTGACGATGCCGTCGACCCTGGATCCGTCGGCGGACACCACGATGGCGCCGATCCGGTGCTCGGCCAGCACCTTCAGCAGAGCGTCGACGCGCGTCTCCGGAGACACCGTCACGACTTGCCCGCCCTTGACACGAAGAACGTCACTGATCCGCATGTTCCCTCCCCAGGCCTGGTCCCCTCCACCCTAGGGGTAGCGGGGGCCACTTCCGGGTGATCCGGCCTGTCCGATTCACGGCGCCGGAACGGCCCGGTCGCGGGCCAGCACCTGGCGCAGCGCCGCCGCGAGCACCTCGGCCGGATCGCCGGGCAGGCCGGGGCTGCGGAACGCCACGTAGTTGTCCGGGCGCAGCAGCACGCAGCCGGTGTCGCCGACCTCGCGCAGGCGGGCCCAGTCGCCGTACAGGTCCTCGTAGTCGGCCCCCGGGCCGATCGTCGCCGCGGTCAGCGGGACCCCCAGCGTGGTGGCGAGCGTCGCCGCCGCCGCGGCCCACGGCTCGCCGCCGATCCCGGTCAGCAGCGTGAACCGGCCGTGGCCGCCCACGTCGAGGGTGGAGATCCGCTCGGTGCCGTGGCCCAGCCAGGCGTGCGGCACCTTGGCACCGGGCCAGGTCGTCGGGTGGTGGAACAGTTCCTCGTCGCGGGGGTTGGCCGGCGCCTGCGTACCGTCGCCGACGACCGCCGCCGAGCGGTAGCGCTGGTCCAGCTCGACGCCGTGGGTGTTGAACTCGTAGTCCTTGAAGGCGATCGCCTCGCGCAGCAGCCGGCGCTGTTTCTCCGAGGCGTCGCCGGGGAGCTTGCGGGCGTCCATGTTCACCCGCATCTGGTCCGGGTCCTCGGTCGAGAGCAGGCCCAGCGCCTGGAAGATGCGGCCGGTCTCGCCGATGCTGCGGTTGGCCCGTTCCACGATCTGCGCGCCGACCGGCGCCCGCTCCGCGCTGTACGACTCCAGCAACCCCGGCCCGGCCGCCCCGGACAGCACCAGCTTCAGCTTCCAGGCCAGGTTGTACGCGTCCTGGATCGAGGTGTTGGAGCCCAGCCCGTTCGACGGCGGGTGCCGGTGCACCGCGTCGCCGGCGCAGAACACCCGGCCCTGCTGGTAGCGCTCGGCGTACAGGTGGTTGACCGTCCAGGCCGACGACGACTTGATGGTGACCGGCACGGTGTCGTCGCCGATGAGCTGGTGGGCGATCTGCCGGGCGTAGGAGTCGGTGAGGTCCGGCGGCTCGCCGTCGATGTCGTAGCCCCAGACGATCAGCCACTCGTGCCACGGCCGGACGCAGCGCACCAGGCCCATGCCGATGCCGCCGACGTCGGCGCCGGTCTGCAGCACCCAGTAGAGGGTGCTGGGCCGGTGCGCGACGTAGCGGGTCAGGTCGGCCTCGAAGACGATGTTGATGCTGCCGGCGACGCCCATCCGGCCGACCATCGGCAGGCCGATGTCCTCGGCGACCTTGCTGCGCCCGCCGTCGGCGCCGATCAGGTACTTCGCGCGGATCTGGTACTCGTCGCCGCGCAGCCGGTCGCGCACGGTCGCGGTGACGCTGTCGTCGTCCTGGGTCAGCGACAGGTACTCGGTGTCGTAGCGCAGGTGGGTGCCGCGGGCGGTGGCGGCACCGGCCAGCACCGGTTCCATCAGGTGCTGCGGCATGTCGCACATCGCCGTGGGTGAGGCCAGGTCATGGTCGGCCTGCCGGGACGGATGGGTGTACCAGGTGTGCAGCCGGCCCAGCTCCTCGCCGTTGAGCGCGGACACGAACGGCGTCTGGCCCATCAGGTGCTGCGGCGTGGCCAGGGCGACCACCTGCTCCTCGAGGCCGGCGTCGCGCAGCACCTCCATCGTGCGCTGGTTGGTGATGTGCGCGCGGGGCGTGTCGGCCAGCCGGCTGTACTTGGTGACCATGATGTTCGGCACGCCGTACGTGCTGAGCAGCATCGCCGCCGCACTGCCGGCCGGCCCGCTGCCGACGATGAGCACGTCGGTCTCGACCACGTCTGTCACAGCTTCTCCTCGGCGATCCGGAAGGTGTACGACACCTGGTGCCACTGCTCGACCGCACGGCCGTCCGGCGGGGTGCCGGAGCCGGGCGCGAAGTCGACGATCAGGTCCTCCTTGACCCCGAACACGGTGTCGGAGTCCAGGTAGGCACCGCCGGCCACGAACAGCTGGGTGACCAGGCGGCGGTAGCCCGGCGCGCTGATCATGAAGTGCAGGTGCGGCGCGCGGTACTGGTGACGGCCGGTCGCCGCCAGCATCTGCCCGACCGGGCCGTCGTCCGGGATCGGGTACTCCGACGGCAGGATCGACCAGAAGCGCACCCGGCCGTCGTCGTCGCTGGTGAACCGGGCCCGCAGCACCGGTCCGGCCTGCTCGGGGAGCTGCACGTCGTAGAAGCCGTCGTCGTTGGACTGCCACACGTCGACCACCGCACCGGCCACCGGCTCACCCGCGACGTCGGCGATCAGCACGTCGGCCCACAGCGGCGTACCGGGCAGGCCACCGGCGATGTCCGCGCCGAGCGGCTCCGGCGGCGGCCCGGGCACATAGAACGGCCCGAGCACCGCCGACGGGGTGGTCTGCGGGGTGCGCGAGTTGCTCAGCAGGTCGACCATGCTGGACACGCCGAGGGTGTCGGAGAGCAGCACGAACTCCTGACGGGTGGGTGAGCACAGCCGGCCGGTGCGGGTGAGGAAGTCGACGGCGTACTCCCACTCCTGCTGGGTGAGGTCGTTGCGGTTGGTGTAGTCGTGCAGGACCCGGACCAGGTCGGTGACCAGGGTGCGGACCCGCGGATCGGGCGCCGCGGCGAAACTGGCCAGGACCTGGCCGGTCAGGGCGCTGAAGTCCGGCACGGCGGCGGGTCCGGGCGGGCGGGTGCCCTCGTACGCGGCCCCGAGCAGTGCACGGACCCCGTCGGCGTCCACCCGTCGCGCCGCCTCGTCCAGGTCACCGGCGGCCATGCCCAGCTCCCGCAGTGAGGCCGGGCCGCCCCACGAGGTGATCAGGTCGTACAGGCCGGAGGGGGCGTCGCGGACGTTGAGCGCCTCGGCGACCACCCGCATCGCCTCCGGGGCGGCCGCCGACTGGTGGGCCATGACCTGCGGCAACATGACCGTGTGGGTGGGCGCGTGCGGCAGCCCGTACGAGCCGCCCAGCAGGTGGCAGAGCTTGTGGTGCAGCCCCATCCGTACGGTGCCCAGGCAGATGCCGGCCAGCCAGGCCCCGGTGAGGGCGTCCGAACGGGCCTCGAGATCACCGGGATCGGCGACGATGCCGGGCAGCGCGCGGGCCAGCAGGGTGATCGCCCGTTGCGCCAGCGCGCCGGTCGCCGGGTTCGCGTCCGGCGAGTAGAGGGCCTCCACCGCGTGCGCCATCGCGTTGACCCCGCTGGTGACCGAGAGCGGCACCGGCAGGCCGAGAGTCAGCCGCACGTCGTACAGAACAGTCTCGGGAAGGATCTCCGGCGCGGAGCGGGTCGTCTTGCCGGTCTCGTCCGTCTCGCCGAGCACCGGGGTGACCTCGGAACCGGCGTACGTGCTCGGCACGGCGATCTGCGGCAGCCCGGTGCGCACCGACAGCGCCTTGCCCAGCCCGGTGGCCGAGCCGCCGCCGACCGAGACCAGGCAGTCCGCGTCGAGGCCCCGGACCAGCTCCAGCGCCTCCCGGGTGACATCGACCGGGGTGTGCATCGCGGCGCCGGCGAAGTGCCCGGCCAGCAGCGGACCGAGGCTCGCGGCAGCCCGCGCGGCGGCGTCGGCCGTGCCCGCGCCGGAGACCACCAGCACCCGGCTGCGGCCGAGGCGGCGCACCTCCTCCGGCAGCTGGTCCAGCACCCCGGGCCCGAACACGACCCGGGCCGGGCCGGACGTGTACGCGAAGGACGTCATGGTGCGAACCTCCCACGGTTGCGCCGCCGTTTCCTGCACGAAACCATCGCGTCGCTGCACGAAACGACGGCCCACTCAACCGTCTCGCCGTACCGCTGCGGGTGTGGTCTGCAGGTGCCGGCGCATCACCCGGGTGAGATGTTCCTGGTGGGTGAAGCCGCAGCGGTCCGCGACCGCGGCGATCGGCATGGTGCCGGTGCGCAGCAGCCGGCACGCGGTGTCGAGCCGCAGGCGCAGCAGATACTGGTGCGGGGCCTGGCCGACGCGGGCCTTGAACTGCCGGGAGAAGTGGCTGACGCTCAGCCCGGCCGATGCGGCCATGTCGGCCAGCGGCACCGGCTCGCCGAGCCGTTCGGTGAGCAGCTCGCGCACCCGGGCCAGCTGCCGCTCGCTGAGCCCGGCCGGCCGGCGCCGCTCGTCCGGCCCGGCCGGCGGCCGCCGGGTGCCGTGCCGGCGGGCCAGCTGCGCGGCCAGCAGGCCGGCGACCTGATCCACATAGGTACGCGCGGACGGCTCCCACTGCCGCAACACCGAGTCCAGCGCCAGCACCAGCTGCTCCAGCAGCGGATCGGCCACGCCCAGCTCCTCGGCCAGGGTGACCGGTGGCCCGTCCTGCCCCTGCTGCAACGCGTCGTCGTCGAGGTACACGTGCACGGTGTCGAGCGGTCCGCCCAGCTCCACGGTCAGGTCCTTGCCGGCCGGGTGCACGAAGAAGCCACCCGGGGCGACCGTGCGCGCGCTGGTCAGCCCGAGGTGCCCGCGGCGCACGGTCACGGGTCCGTTGAGGTGCAGGATGACGAGGTGGCTGCGGGCGGCGTCGAAGGCGGCCCGGTACGGCTGCTCGCGCTGGGTGGACACGTAGAGCCCGGACCAGCCCAGACCCGCACTGGTCCGGTCGGGTGTGATCCACGGCTGGCGCAGGATCCCGTTGGTGTCGAGCAGCGACAGCTCGTCCATGCCGCATCCTAACCCCGTGCGGCAGGAGTGGCCGGTGCTGTCATCGGGTATGGCGGTGTCATGACAGTGGGCCCGGTCGTCGTCGCCAGTCGCTACCGGCTGGGTGAGACGCTCGGCGTCGGCGGCATGGGCCGGGTCTTCCTGGCCCGCGACGAGGTGCTCGACCGGGACGTCGCGATCAAGGAGATCGTGCCGCCGGACGACATCGACGAGGCCGACCGCGACGCCGTGCAGCAGCGTACGCTGCGCGAGGCCCGGGCGGCGGCCCGGATCAGCCACCCCAACGCGGCCCAGGTGTACGACGTCATCGCGGCGGACGGCGCCACCTGGATCGTGATGGAGTACGTGAAGTCACGCTCGCTGAAAGAGGTCATCGACCAGGAGGGCCCGCTGGAGCCGCGCCGGGTCGCCGAGATCGGCCTGGCCGTGCTGAACGCCCTCGACGCCTCGCACCGGGCCGGCGTCCGGCACCGCGACGTCAAGCCGGCCAACGTGCTGCTGGGCGACGACGGCCGGGTGGTCCTCACCGACTTCGGCATCGCCACGATCGAGGGCGACGGCGTCGTGACCAGCTCGAACATGGTGCTGGGCTCCCCGCAGTACATGTCGCCCGAGCGCGTCCGCGACGGCACCACGCTGCCTGCCTCCGACCTGTGGTCGCTGGGGGCGACGCTGTACACGGCGGTGGAGGGGCATTCGCCGTACGAGCGCGGGTCGGTGTTCGAGACGCTGACCGCGGTCGCCTCCGACGAGCCGGCCCCGGCCGGGCACGCCGGGGTGCTGGCGCCGGTCCTCGAAGGCCTGCTGCGCAAGGACCCGGCCGCGCGTCTCGACCTGGAAGAGGCCCGGGCGCTGCTGGAAGAGGCCGCGAGCGGGGAAACGGCGGCTCCTCCGCGCCCGCGGTGGCCCTGGAGCAGCCGGCGTGACCGGGACCGCGACCGCGACGGGCCGGTCCGGGCGGCCGCAGCCAGGGCTCCGGCTCCCGCTCCCGCTCCCGCTCCCGCTCCGGCAGTGGAACCCGACGCGGGCCCCGCACCCGCCGCGACACGCGACACCGACCCCGCACCCACCACGCCACGCGACACCGACCCCGCACCCACCACGCCACGCGACGCCGACCCCGCACCCACCACGCCACGCGACGCCGACCCCGCACCCACCACGCCACGCGACGCCGACCCCGCACCCACCGCGACACGGAACTCGGAGCCGGCACAGGCACGCGTCGCGGAACGCGGACCCGCGGCGGCACCGGCGCAAACCACACCGGCCCCGGCCGCGGCACCGGCACCGGTCGTGCCCCGGCAACGGGTGCCCGAGGCCGAGACCATCACCGATAACGAGGCCGCGGCCATCACCGGGCCCGAGACCATCACCGAAGTCGAGAACGCGGCCGCGGCCGCGCCCATCACCGAAGCCGAGACCGTCACCAAGTCCGGGCCGATCACCGAAGCCGAGACCGTCACCAAGTCCGGGCCGATCACTGAACCCGAGCCCGTCACCGAGGCCGAGCCGAAGGCCGCTCCCCCGCGCGGCACCGCGCCGGTCCCCGGTCCAAGAACGGCCGACCCCCGGCGGCGACAGTCCCTGCTGGCCGCGGGAGTCGCCGCCGTGGTCCTGGCCGGCGCGGGCACCACCTGGTGGGCCCTGCGCGACGACGGCGACGGGACTCCCCGAACAGCCCCGACCGCCGCGCCGACGGCATCCGCCCAGGCCACCACCGGTCCAGGGACGACCGGCCAGGGCACATCATCGACGGACCCTGCCGGCGTACCGGCCGGATCTGCCCCCGCCCCGAGCGGGACCCCGGCCAGCACCGCGCCCACCGGCCGGGCCGGGAACCCGGTGGCCCGCCCGCCGCTGCCCGACGGCTGGCGTGACTACCGGGACCCCACCGGTTTCCGGGTCTACGTCCCCGAGGGCTGGTCGAAGTCCAAGCGGGGCTCGATCGTCTATTTCCGCGACGGCAAGGGCCACGTGCTGGGCATCGACCAGACCAACAAGCCGCAGCCCGATCCGGAGGCCGACTGGGAGGGCAAGGCCGAGTACCGGGTCGCGGCCGGTGACTTCCCGGGCTACAAGGAGATCAAGATCGTCCCGGTGAAGTACTGGCAGAAGGCCGCCGACTGGGAGTTCACCTTCAACGGCAGCAACCGCCGCCATGTCAACAACCGCGGCTTCATCACCTCGAAGAAGCAGGCGTACGGCATCTGGTGGGAGACCAGCGACGCCCGCTGGAAGGCCGACCGCGACGACCTGCAACTGGTCTTCGACAGCTTCCGCCCGAAGACCTGAACGCCGAACGCCTAAACCCCCGCGGCGTTCAGCCGGCGCAGCTGGTCCTCGCCGAGCTTCACGTCCAGGGCCGGCAGCGCCGCCTCGAACTGCTCCGGCGTCCGCGGCCCGACCAGCGGAACCGTCCGCGGCGAGGGCTGCTGCATCAGCCACGCCAGGACGAGCTGGTTCGGCGTGACGCCCACCTCGGCGGCCATCTCGGCCAGCACGGCGAGCCGCGCGTCGGTGTCCGGCCCGGCGTACGCCTCCATGGCCCAGTGCCCGGCCCGCTTGGCCGGGTCGTCGTAGATCCCCTTGAGGATCGGCGAGTACGCCACCAGCGTCAGGTCCTCGTGCGTGTCGAGGTAGTCCAGCTGCTCGGCCCCGACGATGGACACGCTGTCGTTGCCGGGACGGGGCCGCAGGTACGAGTGCTGCTGTTGCAGCGCCACCGGGGCCGGCCAGCCGTACCGGTCGCACAGCTGCCGGATCCGCTCCAGCCGCCAGGTCCGCACGTTGGACCAGCCCAGGTACCGGATCTTCCCGGCCTGCACCAACCCGGCCAGCGCCTCCAGGGTCTCCTCCAGCGGGGTGGCCCGGTCGTCGACGTGCACGTAGTAGAGGTCGACGTGGTCGGTGCCGAGCCGCCGCAGGCTGCCGTCGAGGGCGTGCCGCAGCGTGTCACCGCCCGCGCCGGCGAAGGTGCGCCGGGCCAGGTCCCAGTTCGCTGTGCCGTCGGCGTCCCACAGCTGCGGCGAATACTCCGGCAGCGCACTGCCCTTGGTCGCGAGGAACACCTGGTCGCGCCGCCCACCTCGGCGCAGCCAGCGGCCGAGCAGCTCCTCGCTCTCCCCGCCCCGGCTGTCCCGCCTCGCCCACCACTCGTAGCAGTCCGCGGTGTCGATGAACGACCCGCCGATCTCGAGGTAGCGGTCCAGGATGTGCACCGAGTCCTGCTCGTTCGTGGCGTTGCCCATCTGCATGGCGCCGAGCGCGATCCGGCTGACCTGCTGCCCGGTGGTGCCCAGTTCGATCGTCTGCATACCGGAGACGCTAGGACCTGGAGCGCGCTCCAGGTCAACACCACGGTGCATAGTGGAGCGGAGAGGTCCGCCATGAACGAGCAGTCGCCCTTCGGGGCCTTCGACGACCGGGCCAAGCGCGTCGTGGTCCGCGCCCGGGAACGGGCCGAGCGGGTCGGCGGGCGCGAGGTGGGTGCGTACCACCTGCTCCTGGCCCTGCTGAGCGTGCGCCGCGGCATCGCGGCCCGGCCCGTGTCGGCCTTGGCCGGCCCGGGGACCGAGCCCCCACGACTGAGCACGCCGTCACCAGCGCGGCCCGCGAGGCGAAGCTGATGGGCGACGACCGGATCGGCACCGAGCACCTGCTGCTCGGCCTGTTCGGCACCACCAGCGACGCCACGCCCGCGCTGGCCGCGCTCGGCGTCGACTACGACTCGCGGCGCACGGGGATCGCCCGCCTGCGCGCCACCGGCTGACCGGTCAGCAGGTCAGCAGGCCGGCGCGGTCCTTGGCCCGCAGGACGTGCCGGGCCGCGTCGGTGAGCCGGGTGGCGAAGGCCGGTGACGTACGGGCCTCCGCGATCAGCGACGCCGACATCGGTGCCGCGTCCTGCGGCCGGATCGTCAGCGCCAGGTCGCCGCCCGCCGCCACGAACCGCACCGCGCGCTCGCCGGCGGGCAGCGACGACGCCGAGTCGGCCGCGCCCAGGTCGTCCGACATCACCAGCCCGGTGTAGCCGAGCCGCTCGCGCAGCAGGCCGGTGACGATGGGCTTGGAGAACGCCGCGATGGACGAGCCGTCGATCTTCGGGTACGTGGCGGAGGAGATCATCACCCCGGCCGACCCGGCCTTGATCCCGGCCACGAACGGCTTCAGGTACGGGTCGTCGGCCGTGGTCGTGTTGTCGACGACCCGGACGGCGGTGTCGGTGTTGGCGCGGACCCGGCCCAGCCCGGGGAAGTGCTTGAGGATGGTCAGCACCTCGGCACCCTGCGAGGCCGCCACCACCGTCTCGATGTCGGCCGCGACCGCGTCAGGGTCGGAGCCGTACTGGCGGTGGAAGCCGCCGATGGGCGGGTTGCCCTCCCCCAGTTTCGCCGGGACCGTGTCCGCGACCGGCGCCAGGTTGACCGTCACACCGATCCCCGCGAGGCGCTGGGCCGTGTCGCGCACGGTGCCACGCAGCTTCGCCGCAGGGCCGGCGCCGAGCCGCTGGGCCGACGGGATCAGCGGGAAGTCGCGGCCCTTGAGGGTCTGCACGCTGCCGCCCTCCTGGTCCAGCGCGACCAGCAGCGGTGTCCCGGCCCGGCGTTGCAGGGCGGTGATGTCGGCGCGCAGGCCGGCCGCGGACCGGGAGCTGCGTCCGGCCAGGAAGACCCCGCCGAGGTCGTGCCGGGCGACCACGTCACCGAGCTCGCGCGGGTCGCCGACCGGGGTGCCGATCATGAGCACCTGGCCGGCCCGCTCGGCCGGCGACAGCCCGGCCAGGATCGTGTCGACACAGCCCTGCGGGCTCGGCGACGCACTGGGCGTCACCGCAGAAGCACTGGGCGTGGCCGAAGCACTGGGCGTTGAGGAAGTACTGGGTGGCGGTGGAGCGGAGGACAGGGCACGCGGCGCCGGAGTGTCGGCGACGGCTCGCCGGATCACCAGCCCCGCGATCACGATCAGCAGGACCACTCCGGCACTCAGCCACCGCACTCTGCTCGTCATCGCCGCCCACGCTATCGAACGCCGGGTAGGCGCCCGCGGGCCGTGCGAGTGCTACCGCCGGCGGAACCGCTGGAAGCCGGCGGCCGCCAGCACGCCCGCGATCACGATCAGGGCCGCGATGATGATCTGGTGCCCCAGGGCCACCCGGTCCAGCGTGTCCTGCGACTGCGCCGCCGGGCGCAGCCAGGTGTCGTCACTCTGCTGCGGCACGCCCGCGGCGGCCGGGCCGGCGGCCTCCTGGGGTGAGGCCACCACGCCGGGCTCGGCCGAACGGGACGCCTTCGGCCTCGGCGCCGCGGCGGCCTTGCTGGGCTTGGTCGCGGCGACCACCGTCGGGGCCTTGAGCTGCAGATCCGAGCACGAGTAGTAGGTGTCCGGGGTGCTGGAGGTCTGCCAGACCGTGTAGAGCACGTGCCGCCCCGTACGGTCGGCGGGCAGCTCGGCGCTCATCCGGTAGGCACCGGAGCGCAGCGGCGGGTCCTGCACCGTCAGGATCGGCTTGCTGCCCAGGTCGTCCCAGCGCAGCGGCTGCTTCGGGTCGTAGCCCTGCTTGGTCAGGTAGACCCGGAAAGTGCCCTGGTGCGGGATGGTGGCCCGGTACTTGATGGTCAGCGTGCTGCCCGCGGCCAGTTTCGTCGTCGGCCAGTCCGTGCGGGGCAGGTCCAGGCCCTGGAATTCCGGCAGGTCACCGCTGCACAGGTTGCCGTCCGGGATGAACTGCTTGTCCTTGCCGTTCACGTTGGGCACCCGCACGTTGTCGAAGGTGCCGAAGGCCCGCCCGTTCGCCGCGAGGGCCGCCTTGCACGCCGCCGAGCCCGCCTGCTCGCCGCCGGTGGCACACGCCGCGGTACGGCTGAGCGGCTCGGTCGGCGCGCCGTGCGCGAGCGCGGGCGCTGCCGGGAGCAGTGTCGTGGCCGCGGCGATCCCACCGGCCAGGATCAGCGCAGCGGTACGGCGTACGACGGTCATGCCTTCTCCTCGTGCTCGCGGGGTGCGGCGGCGGCCGGCCTCCCGGCGAACAGTACGGAGATCAGCGCTCAGTCGTTCACCACCGTGGGTGGCGCTGCCCGGAAAAACATCCCGCTGTGGTTGCATGGCCATGCAGTCACACAAATCAGGAGGACACATGGAGAAGCCCGACGTCGGCCCCATCGCGGGTGAGCCGCCGGCCGAGCTGGTCGTGGAGGATCTGGTCGTCGGTGACGGCGACGAGGCCAAGCCGGGCCACCAGGTCACCGTCCACTACGTGGGGGTCGCGTTCTCCTCGGGCAAGGAGTTCGACGCCTCGTACAACCGGGGCGAGGCGTTCGACTTCGGCCTGGGCGCCGGTCAGGTCATCGGCGGATGGGACCAGGGGGTGGTCGGCATGCGTGTCGGCGGCCGCCGCAAGCTGACCATCCCCCCGCACCTCGGCTACGGCGCCCGCGGCGCCGGTGGCGTGATCAAGCCGAACGAGACCCTCATCTTCGTGGTGGATCTGCTCGGGGTGAAGTAAGCGAGGGCCGGCAGGCCGCGCGGGCCGGGACGGGCGTCGCCTGTCCCGGCCCGCTGCTGTCCGCTTCGCGCGGGGCCGGCCGCCGGACCGGCGACGGGTCGAAGGGCTCGCCGATCGGGGTCATCGGCCCGCCTTCAGGTCGGCGCAGCCCGTCTCGTCCGGCAGCAGCGGGCGCAGCAGCACCGACCAGCCGTTGTTGGCCCAGACCCACGGGGTGTTCGCGGTGGCGTCCTTGGCCGCGGCCAGGACGGCGTCGCGCTGCTCGCCGGTGGCGGTCACGCAGCTGAGCTTCAGATCGGGGTTCAGCGGCTCACCGGGCAGCGCCGGGCCGGGCCATTCCGCCGTCCGGGGGCGTCCGGGCTGGTCCGCGGGCTCCACGTACGGCTGCACGATCCCGGCGATGATCTCCGGCTGGTACTGCTGGGGCTCACCGGTCATCAGCTGGGTCGTCAGGTCGCCGAGCTGGTCGACGAACGTGCGCAGCTTCGTCCGGGCCTGCTGCTGGGCCTTGGTGAGCTGCGGGTCGTCCGGCCGGGCCTCACGCAGTGCCACCGCGCCGACGGTCCGCTTCCCCGCGGCGGTCACGACGGTGACCTCGGTGGTCGGCGCGTCGGCGACCCCGGGCTGGCCGAAGTCGGTGCCGGGCCTGACGCCGGCCGCGACGGCCTTGTCGAGCAGCTGTTGCAGGGTGGCCGGGGAGATCGTGCCCCACTGCAGGTTGGGCAGGGCGGGGCCGGGATAGCTCAGGGTGACCGGGCCGTTGAAGATCACCCGGCCGTCGGCGTACACGCTGGTCTCGGGGAGCCGGCCGACGATCGCGCTCGGGGGGACGAAGCCCCCGGCGGAGGAGACCCGCAGCACCAGCGCGTCGCCGTCGCCGCCGGTGGCGGGGGCCGAAGAGCTGTCCGGCGACGGGCCGGTGCTCGGGGCGCCGGCGGCGGTCGGCTGGGCACAGGCGCTGAGCAGGAACAAGGTCACGGCGGCAGCGGCCGTCCACAAGCCGCGGAGTCTGGTCATAGGCGGTCAGACGTACCCCGGGGCGCACCGGTTCCTACCCCTTTCGGGGAAAAAATTCGGTCGTGCGACGCAGTGACCGGCCCCGGGGGGCGGGGCCGGTCACCTCTATCGGGGCGGAGTGTGGATCAGGGGCGGCTACTTGACCGAGCCGAGGGACAGGCCCTGCACGAGCTTGTCCTGAGCCGCGAAGCCGGCCACGAGCACGGGCAGCGAGACCACGAAGGCTGCCGCGCAGAGCTGGGCCAGGAACAGGCCCTGGCTGGTGACGAAACTGGTCAGGAACACCGGGGAGGTCTCCGCCACGGTGGCCGTCAGCACCCGGGCGAAGAGCAGCTCGTTCCAGCTGAAGATGAAGCAGATCAGCGCGGTCGCGGCGATGCCGGGCATGACCACCGGCGCGATGACCGAGCGCAGGGTCTTGGCCAGGCCGGCGCCGTCCATCGAGGCGGCCTCGAGCATCTCCACCGGCACCTCGGACAGGAACGAGCGCATCATCCAGACCGCGATGGGCAGGTTCATCGAGGTGTAGAAGACGATCAGCAGCCAGATGTTGTCCAGCAGGCCGGTGTTCTGCGCGAACAGGTACAACGGCAGCAGACCGGCGACCACGGGCAGCATCTTGGTCGACAGGAAGAAGAACAGGACGTCGGTCCACTTCTTCACCGGCTTGATCGACAACGCGTACGCCGCCGGGAACGACAGCAGCAGCACCAGCAGGGTCGAGATGACGCTGGCGGTCAGCGAGTTGAGCAGCGGCGGCCACGGGCTCGCGCCGCCGGAGAAGAACTCGCGGTAGCCCTCCAGGGTGAGCGGGGCGGCCACGGCGGGCGGATTGGTGGCGGCGTCGGCCTCGCTGTGGAAGGAGGTCAGCACCATCCAGACGACGGGCAGCACGAACAGCAGGCCGACCACCCAGGCGAGCAGCGACAGCCACGGCCCGCCGCGGTCCTTCTTCTTCGGTACGGCCTGGTGGCTGGGCGCGGTGCGGGTCAAGGTGGTGGTCATCGGCCCGGGTCCTCCTTGAACAGCGACGAGACCGTCCGCAGGGCGAACGTCGCGATGATGATCGTGCCGATCACGACCACGACGGCGGCGGCGGACGCCCGGCCGTAGTCGTGGGCCTGGTAGAAGATCTGGTAGATCGTGTACGGCAGGTTCGCCGTACCGAGGCCGCCGGACGTGATGGTGAAGACCGCGTCGAAGTTCTGCACGATGTAGATGGAGCCGAGCAGCGCGCCGAGTTCGAGGTACTGGCGCAGGTGCGGCAGCGTCATGCTGCGGAAGATCTGCCAGCTGCTGGCACCGTCGATGCGGGCGGCCTCGACGACGTCGAGCGGGCGTCCCTGGAGACCGGCCAGCAGGATCAGCATCATGAACGGGGTCCACTGCCAGACCAGGGCGAAGATCACGGACCACAGCGGCATGTTGCTGATCCAGTCGGGCTGCGGCGGGTTGTCGGAGCCGAACAGCCCCCACACCCAGGTCAGCGCGCCGTTGAAGAGGCCGTACTCGGGGTTGTAGAGCGCGTGCTTCCAGAGCAGGGCGGCGGCGACGGGCACCACGAGGAACGGGGCGATCATCATCGTCCGGACCGCGCCCCGGCCCCGGAACTTGCGGTCCAGCAGCAACGCGATGCCGAGCCCGAGGAGCAGGCTGATCAGCACCACCCCGACGGTCAGCAGGATCGTCGTCCAGACCGCGTCACGCATGTTGACGTCGGTGAAGACCCGCCGGAAGTTGTCGAAGCCGGCGAAGCCCCGCTCGTCGGGGTAGTAGGCGTTCCAGTCCATGAACGAGATGACCAGCGTCGCCACGAACGGCAGCTGGGTCACGACGATCATGAAGATGAGCGCGGGCATCAGCGGCGCCCGCCGGGCCCAGCCGGCGGCCCGGCGCGCCGCACCGGGCGGCGTAGGGGTCAGACCGGTGGTGCCGGATCCCGTCTTCTCGGCCACGGATGTCATCGCTGTCGCCCCCTTCAGCCGTTCTCGCGCGATCGGTACCGTTCCGCGACGTCGTCGGCGAGCCGCTGACCCCGTTTCAGCGCCTCGTCGACGGTCATCTGCCCGGCGATCGCGGAGCTGACGTACTGCGAGACCTGGGTGCCGAGGTCGGTGAACTCCGGGATGTCGACGAACTGGATGCCGAGCGCCGGGCGCGGCTGCACGCCGGGATTGCGCGGGTCCGCGCTGGAGATGGCCTGCTCGGTCGGCTCGGCGAACGCCGACGCCTCCTTGAGGTAGTCCGGGTTGGCGTACGTGGAGGCGCGCTTGCCGGCCGGCACCTTGGACCAGCCCAGCTGACCGCCGACGAGCTCCTCGTACTGCTTGCTGGAGGCCCAGGAGATGAACTTCCAGGCGTTGTCCTTCTTCTCGCTCGCCTGCTGGATGCTCCACGACCACGCGTACAGCCAGCCCGAGCTCGGGGTCTTGACGACAGGCGCGGCGACGTACCCGATCTTGCCCTTGACCGGGGAGTCCGCCGCCTCCAGCGTGCCCGCGGCGCTGGTCGCGTCGTACCACATCGCGGCGTTGCCCTGCACCAGGTTGTTCAGGCACTCGGTGAAGCCGGCCTGCGGGGCGCCGACCTCGCCGTGCGCGCGCACCAGGTCCACGTAGAACTGCGTCGCCTGCTTGAACTCCGGCGCGTCGACCCGGGCGTTCCAGTCCGCGTCGAACCAGGTGCCGCCGAACGTGTTCACCACCGTCGTCAGCGGCGCGAAGACCTGGCCCCAGCCCGGCTGGCCGCGCAGGCAGATGCCGGCCATCCCGGGCTGCTTGCCGTCGACCTGCGCGGCGATGTCCGCCACCTGCTGCCACGTCGGCTTTGCGGGCATCTGGATGCCCTGCGCGTCCAGCACGTCCTTGCGGTACATCAGGAACGAGGACTCACCGTAGAACGGCTCGCCGTAGAGCTTGTCGTCGTCGGCGGTCAGCGACTTGGTCATCGGCGGCAGGATGTCGGCCTGGTTGAACGCGCTGTCCCCCGCGACGTAGTCGTCCAGCGGGGCGATCCACTTGCTCTTGGCGTAGATCGGGATCTCGAAGTTGCTCAGCGAGGCCACGTCGTACTGCCCGGCCTGGCTGGAGAACTCCTGACTGATCTTGTCCCGGACGTCGTTCTCCGGCAACACCGTGAAGTTGACGCTGATGCCGGTCTGCCGGGTGAAGTTGGCCTCGGTGAGCCGCTGCAGGTCGATCATCTGCGGGTTGTTCACCATCAGCACGTCGATGCTGTTCGCCCCGCCCGAGCCGGCGCTGTCACCACCCCAGCCGGCACATCCCGCGAGCGACACGGCCAGCAGGGCTGCGGCAGTCCCCGAGAGAACCGCGCGGACATGTGCACGAGACATGGAGCCTCCCCGGCGAGGCGGATCGGACTCCGGCATCTGTGACGCCGGTAACACCGGACTCAGTAGATGCCTGTGATCGACAGGATGTCAACCACTGGTCACACAGTGCTGCATATATGAGTATCGAAGTTGCCCGGTTGTCCTCAGGCGACCCGCGCGGACCGTCCCTGGACGACCACCACGTCCCCCGGCCGCAACTGCCGCCCGCGCCGGGTGTCGACCTCGCCGTTGACCGTCACGTCCCCCGACGCGATCAGGATCTTCGCCTCTCCGCCGGTGTCGATGAGGTCGGCCAGTTTGAGGAACTGTCCGAGTCTGATCATGTCGCTGTTGATGGCCACGTCACGCATGCCGACCATCATGCCGAACTCGCCGAAAAGAAAGTCCGGCACGGTTGAACCATTGACGCGTCCCAGCCGAACTACCCCTCGTGAGGAACCTCGAGAAGCACCGCCGGGCGGGCGTACTGGCCGCCGCCGTCGCCGCAGGTGTGCTCTGCGCGGCATCCCCCGCCGCCGCGGACGTCACAGTCAGCCCGCCCAGCGCACCGCAGGGCAGCGGCACCAACGTGACGTTCAAGGTGACGAACACCGCCCGCAGCCCGATCACCAAGGTCAAGCTGATGCTGCCGGCCGAACTGCCGGTCGCCGAGGCCTACCCGCTGTCGGTGGACGACTGGGCACCGCTGATCACGACCAAGTCGCTGGCCACCGCGATGGACGGCATCCACGGCGAGGCGATCGCCGAGACCGCCGCGGACATCACCTGGACCGCGATGCCCGGCAAGGCGCTCGCCCCCGGCAAGTCGGCGGACCTGCCGGTCGCGATGGGCCCGATGCCGGCCTCCGCCCAGATGAGCTTCACCCTGCAGGCGACCTACGCCGACCCGGCCAAGGGCGCTCCCCTGCCGCCGGTCGTGCTGTCCCTCACCCCGGCGGCGCCCGGCCAGCAAGCGGCACCCCACTCCGGGGGACACAACGGTACGGGCACCAGCGACACCGGTGACGCCGACGCGGCCACCTTCGCCGCCCTGATCGACGCCAACGACGGCCCCGGCTTCTGGACCATCGCCGGCTGGGTCGTCGCCGCACTGGCCGCAGCCGCCGGAGCCGTCGCGGTGCTGCGCGCACGCCGCCGCCCGGCCGAAGCCGCCGCGACCGAAGCCGCCGCGACCGAAGCCGCCGCGACCGAAGCGCCCGATGCCGAGCCGGACGACAAGGAACTCGTCGGCGCGGCCAAGACACCACGGGTCACGTCCTGGAGCTACAAGGACGGCCCGACCGAGTGACAGACGTCCCGCGCAGGTGGGCGCGGGTGTGTCGTGCTGATGCGCGTGGGGCGCGGAACACGACCGGCGGGTGGGGTCCAGGGCAAGACCCACGACCTGCAACTTGGCGGGGCGGGAAGGTTCGGCTTCCCGCCCCGCTGTATTTCTTTTGACTTTGACTGTCGCTCGGCGGGACTTCGGGTGCGGTTACCCCGTCAGACCTTGACCGGGCGTGGGGTTTTCAGGGCTTGGATGATTTCTGTTAGTACTCGTGCGGAGTCTTCGTGAGGGATTTGGCAGGTTCCTGCTGCTTGGTGGCCGCCGCCGCCGTAGCGGAGCATCACTTCGCCGATGTCTACCGGGGAGGTGCGGTCGAGGATTGACTTGCCGCAGGCGAAGACTGTGTTGAGTTTCTGGCGGCCCCAGATGATGTGGATCGAGACGCGGGCCTCCGGGTAGAGGGCGTAGACCATGAAGCGGTTGCCCGCGTGGATCGTCTCCTCCTCGCGCAGGTCGACCACGACCACGTCGCCGTCGACGTGGCTGACCCGGCGCAGCTGCTCCACGAACATCGCCGAGCAGTCGCGGTACAGCTCGGCGCGCTCGCGGACGTCCGGCAGCTCGAGGATCTCGTCGACCGTCTGCAGCTGCAGGCAGGCGTCGATCAGCAGCATCATCAGCTGGTAGTTCGAGATCCGGAACTCCCGGAAGCGGCCCAGCCCGGTGCGGCTGTCCATCAGGAAGTTGAGCAGCGTCCAGCCCTGCGGGTCGAGGATGTCGTGCAGCGCGTAGTCGGCCGAGTCCGCCTGGTCGACGGCGCGCATCAGCTCGTCGGAGATCTCCGGGAAGCGTTCCGCGCCGCCGAAGTAGTCGTAGATGACCCGGGCAGCCGACGGCGCGTCCGGGTCGATGACGTGATTCGACCGGTCGCCCTTGTTACGCAGCGTCTCCGAATGGTGGTGGTCGAACACCATGTAAGCGCCCGGAGCGAACGGCAGGTTGGTCAAGATGTCACGCTCAGTGATGTCGACCACGCCGTCCTGCACGTCCTTCGGGTGTACGAAGGTGATCTCGTCGATCATGTCGAGCACACGCAGCAGGACGGCGCAGACCAACCCGTCGAAGTCGCTGCGGGTCACGAGCCGGTACTTCACGAGCAATCTCCCTCTGCCGATTGGCACCTTACTCCCCAGTTTGCCACTTTTGCGGCTATGGGCCTGGTCGCATCGGCGTACCGGTTTGATCCGGTGGGAGCCCGCGCTGCGTAAAGTTCTCACGGAAGCTCACGTACGCGGTCGGAGGAAGACCTGACGATGGACACCGTTCCCCAGCTCGCACAGGACCGCAACGCCCCGCCCGCCACTCTGGTGATCTTCGGCGCGTCCGGCGACCTCACCCGGCGCAAGCTGCTGCCGGCGGTGGAGAGCCTGGCCCGGCACAACCGGCTGCCCGGCGAGTTCGCCCTGGTCGGCGTGGCCCGCACGGCGATGGAGGACCACCAGTTCGCCGAGAGCGCGCTCGGTGGCCGCAGCCTCGCCGACAAGCCGCAGCTGCAGGGCGGCGGCATCCGCTACGTCTCCGGCGGCTACGACAACCCGGAGACCTACAAGCGGCTGGCCGAGGTGCTCGACGAGCTCGACGCCACCCGCGGCACCGCGGGCAACCGGATCTTCTACCTCTCGACGCCCGCCGAGGCCTTCCAGCCGGTGATCAACGGGCTGGCCGGCGCGGGGCTCAACCACGCCCGCGAGGGCTCGTTCGCCCGGCTCGTCATCGAGAAGCCGTACGGCAACGACCTGCGCACCGCGCACGAGCTCGACGGCATCGTGCACGCCGCGTTCGACGAGCCGCAGGTCTTCCGCATCGACCACTACCTGGGCAAGGACACCGTCCAGAACGTGCTCGCCCTGCGCTTCGCCAACGCGATCTTCCAGCCCATCTGGAACCGCTCGTGGGTCGACCACGTGCAGATCACCGTGGCTGAGACCCTCGGCGTCGGCACCCGCGGCGGCTTCTACGAGCACGCCGGCGCGATGCGCGACATCGTGCAGAACCACGTGCTCCAGGTCCTGGCCCTGGCGCTCATGGAGCCGCCCGCCTCGTTCGACGCCGAGGGGCTGCGCAACGAGAAGGTCAAGCTGCTGCAGGCGATCCGGCTGCCCACCGATCGCGACATCGCCGACCTGGCGGTCCGCGGCCAGTACACCCGCGGCGGCACCCGCGACGACCTGATGGCCGGCTACCGCGACGAGGTCGGCGTCGACCCGCTGTCGCGGACGGAGACGTACGCGGCCATGCGGCTCAACGTCGACAACTGGCGGTGGGCCGGGGTGCCGTTCTATGTGCGTACCGGTAAGCGGCTGCCCGCCCGGGTGACCGAGGTCGCCCTGCAGTTCCAACGGCCGCCGCACCTGCCGATCCCGACCAACCAGCTCACCGAGCTGGACGCGGACGCGCTGATCCTGCGGATCCAGCCCAACGAGGGCATCTCGCTGCGCTTCGGCGCCAAGGTCCCCGGCCACTCGTTCCGGGTGCGCACGGCCAGCATGGACTTCTCGTACGAGCAGACGTTCCGCGAGGAGTCGCCGGAGGCCTACGAGCGGTTGCTGCTCGACGCCCTGCTCGGCGACCCCACGCTGTTCATCCGCACCGACGAGGTCGAGCAGTGCTGGCGGATCGTCGACCCGATCATCGAGCACTGGAAGAACGACATGTCGCCGATCCCGACCTACGAGGCCGCCTCGTGGGGCCCGACGGACGCCGACCGCCTGATCGGCCGCAGCGGCCGCAAGTGGCGCAACGCGGTCTGACGAGGTCTGACGAACTACCGCGCCGATCGGGCCTTGACCACATCGAGGGCCCGGTCGGCGTGCTCGTTCATGTCGCGCTCGCTGTGGATGACGTCGAGCACGGTGCGGTCGGTGTCGATCACGAAGGTCACCCGCTTGACGCTCAGCGGGCCGAGCGGGATCCGCCGCTTGATCCCGTACGCCTCGGCCGCGGTGTTCTCCGGGTCGGACAGCAGCGGGTAGTCGAAGCCGTGCAGCTCGGCGAACTGGCGCTGCTTGTCCACTTTGTCCCGGCTGATGCCGACCCGCTGCGCGCCGGCCGCGGCATACTCCGCGCCCAGGTCCCGGAAGTTGCAGGCCTCGGCCGTGCAGCCGCTGGTCATCGCGGCCGGGTAGAAGAACAGCACGACCGGGCCGTCGGCGAGCAGCGTGCTCAGCCGTCGCGCGGTGCCGTGCTGGTCGGGTAGTTCGAAGTCCGGGGCGACGTCACCCTTGTCGATGCTCACGTGATCAACGTACTCCGGGCTGAGTCTGCCGCCGAGCGCGTCCTCGCCTAGGGTGGAGACACCCACCTGTCCTGTCCGCCACGACCCCTGACTGACCTGACTGACCCCTGCCCGCCCCCGACGAAAGCGACACCGCCATGCAGGTCTCGGTCGCGCACCACCCGCCCAACACGGCCGTTCTGACATTGCGCGGCTCCCTGGACATCGACACCGCGCCGTCGCTGAAGGCCAACCTCAGCCGCCTCGTGGAACGTCCCAGCCCTCGCATCATCGTCGACCTGTCGGGACTCGACTTCTGCGATTCCATGGGCGTCGGCGTCCTGGTGACGGCACACGGCCGCGCGATGGAACGCGGTGGCTGGGTCCGGCTCGCGGCCCCCTCCGGTTTCCTGCGGCGCCTGCTCGACACCCTCGGCCTGATCGACTATCTGTCGCTGCACGCCGACATCGAGACCGCCATGAAGGACTGACCGGGGCAGCGAAAGGGGCGCCCCGGATGTCCGGGACGCCCCTGCCGTGTCCGAGGGGTCAGCTGGTCAGACCGAAGACGATCCGGCCCAGCGTGTCCTCCGTGCCGACGAAGCCTTCCGCCGGGCTGAACTGGCTCTCGCCGAAGTCGACGTCCGCGTCGTCAGCCGTACCGCCGACGCCGTCCGGGCCGACGCCGAAGAGCACGTCGAAGTTGGCGCCACCGGAGTCCATCAGGTTGGCCGTCTCGTCGGCGTTGTCGGTGTGCCAGTCACCGAAGAAGTGACCCGCCTCGTGCGCGGTCACGTTGCCCACCGCCTGGCCGACGAAGGCCACCCGGTCGCTGGCCGGGGTCAGGTACGTGTTCAGCGAGGCCGGCCCACCGGCCGGGTCACTGAGCACGTCCTGCAGCACCAGGGCGGTCTCCTCGGTCTCGAAGTTGCCCGGGTCGATGCTCTGCGCGATGCCGATGGTCTCGACCCCGGACTCGTCGATCGTGCCGCCGACCACGATCCGGCTCACGTTGGCCTGGCCCCACGGGTCCGCGTGGTCCTTGCTGTTGAGGATCTTCAGCCGGAACTTGCTGTTGAGACCGCTGGCGATCAGATCCTGCTTGATGTTCTCGGTGACGCTCGCGACCACCGCGTCGATCACCTCGTCCTCCTGCACGCGCGGGATGCCCCACTTGGCGAGGAACGCGGCGAACGGGCTGAGCGTCACGTTGCCGGTGCCACCGAAGACACCGGTGTTGACCCGAGCCCCGTCGAAGTCCAGGAACAGCGTCTGCACGGGCTTGGCACCCTGCAGCACCGGCCGGTAGGCCTCGACGGTGATGTCGTAGCTGCCGGAGCCCCGGGCCACGCCCACGTAGTGCCAGCCGGCCTTGGTCGCCACGTAGTCGGTGGCCGCGTTACCGCCGCCGGGCAGCGGCGAGGCCGGCGGGTAGATGTAGGTGGCGTCCTGGTCCGACCCGTGCACCTCGCGCGGGTTGGTGTCGTAGACCGTCAGGTACGACGGCGCGCCCTTGGCCGAGGCGCCGAGCACGTCACCGGCCCTGAGCTTGATCGCGAAGAAGTCCTGGTCGTCCGAGGCCGCCGAGATGGTGACGGTGTACGGGCCCTCGCTGGCCCCGCCGTCCCCGCTGGCCGGATCGAACGGATCGGCCGGCAGCCCGCTGTACGCCGCGACGACCGCGTAGTAGGTGCCCGTGGCCGGGACCTTGTACTGCAGCAGGCTGTCGAAGGAGCCGGCCGCGTCGTCGTTGCTGGCCACGATCGTGCCGTCCGGCGTGTAGAGCGCGACCAGCGTGTCCAGCGCGCCCGTCGGGGTGGCCGTCTGCACGGTCACCACCTGCCCGGCGGTCGCCTGCAGCGAGTAGAAGTCGAAGTCGTTGGTGCCCGTACCGGCGGAGCCGTGCGGGCCGTCACCGATGGCGGCGGTGGTGACGATCGCCCGGCGGGCGGCGCCGATGCCGGTGGCCCCGGCCAGCGGGATCGACCCGTCGTCCTCCGGGGTGGCGGCCCGGGCGGCGGGGGTGACGCTCTCGGGAGTGAGCGCGCCCAGGATGCGGATGGCCGGGTTCTGGCCGCTGCCGGTGCCGAAGTTCTTGATCAGTTGGGCCGAGGCGGGATCCTCGTTGGAGCCGCGGGTGCCCGCGGGCTCGTCCTCGTCGACAACCACCGCGGCCGCGGCAGCGTTGGCCGCCGCCGACGACGGTGCCGCGGCGAGGGCCTTGAGGCGGGCGGCGGCCTTGGCCGCCGCCTGCTTCTTCATGTAGGCGGCCCAGCCGCTGTAGTCGGCCTTCGCCGGGTCGGGCAGGATGGCCAGGAACGGGTTGACCCCGGCGGGCTTGGCGCCGGGTTTGGGCTTGGCGGCCACCGGCAGACCGGCGTCGACAGCAGCCTTGTCGGCCGGGCTCAGCCCTGGGTCGGATTGGTGTGGAGCGGCCGGTGTCGCGCCCGGAGTGAGCGCGACGATTCCGAGCACGAGTGCTCCGACGGTCGCGATGCTACGTCGCATCAGTGATCCCCCTTCGGTGCCTCCGGGGCCCCCGCCACGGACGGCACACAGGACGCTACCGAGCGAGTCGATCAATATCTAGTGGTGTCGATGCATCGTCACAGGTGTTAGGAGTGCCCGGGAATTACTCGGGGGACGCGCGGTCATGCCTGCCCAACCACAGTGGACAACGGGCGGTCAGCCGACCGGGCGTACGGTCTCCAGCGCGGCGACGGCCGCTCCCCGGGCCCCGGCCATGTCGAGGTCGGGCACCAGGGCGAAGGTCGCCGCGGCCTGCTGCTCGGCCCGCAGCTGGGTGTGCTCGCGAACCGTGTTGAGGAACCACTGGCGGAAGTGCGGCGCCGCCTCGACCACGCCGCCACCCAGGAAGTACGCGGCCGGGTCGGTGAAGTTGGCCGCGATGGTGAACAGCTTGCCGATCGCCTTGGCCTGCTGCTCGAAGACCGCCAGGGCCAGCGGGTCCTCCTTCTCGCCGTACCCGCGCAGCAGCTTGGCCGCCCGGCTGATCGGCTCCCCGGCCAGCGGGTGGTCCGGGAACCGCCGCAGCCAGTACGGCAGCAGGTTCTTCGCGATGCCGGTCAGCGACGCGATGCTCTCCACGTCGCCGGCGAAGCCGCAGTTGCACTCCGGCACCGGCTGGTCCTCCTCCAGCACGCCGTGCAGCGGAATCTGCACGTGGCCCAGCTCGCCCGCCATGCCGGCCGCACCGCTGACCACCTTGCCGAGCTCGACCACTCCCCCGCCCAGGCCGGTGCCGACGATCGCCGCCACGGACGACTTCTCCATGGCCGAGGCGCCGAAGTGCCGGTGGTGGGCGTAGAGCGCGGCCGCGTTCGCGTCGTTGTTGTAGACCACCGGCAGGCCGATCCGTGCCTGCAGGGCGCCGCGGATGTCGAAGCCGTGCCAGGAGACCTGGGAGAAGTTCGTCGAGCCCTTCGACGAGATGACGCCGTCGGCGCTGGCCGGGCCCGGGGTGTCCAGCCCGACCGCGCGCACCAGCGTCCGCGGGGTGCTGGTCAGCGCGAGGATGCCGGTGAAGGCCTCGGCGAGCTGCTCGACCGCGGACTCCGGGCCCTCGGTGACCAGGCTCGGATTCTCCACCAGATGATCGACCAGGAACTGGCCCGTCGCGTCCAGGACGGTCGCGTTGTTGCAGGTGCCGCCGTTGTCGAGACCCACCACGACCCAGGACGCCGGGGTCCGTACCGCATCGATCTGATCCACAGCCCTGAGCGTACGTGCCGGGACGCCGGGACGCGACGGGTGCAAGCGCATTGCGAGCGGTGAGAGTCCGGTTGCGGCGGCGCGGCGGGTGCCGGATCGCGCCGAAGGGCCTGGCATGCAGACGAAGCCTGAGCCGACCCGCCGCGCCGTTCTCGGTGGCGCCGCCGCCGTCGCCGTGACCGCGGCCGGGGGCCTCGCCCTCGACGTGGCGCTGGCCGCGCCCGCCGCCGCGGCGACCGTGCCGACCGACCTCGTCTCGGCCGACCCGCTCGCGCACCTGCTGCGC
The DNA here is from genome assembly GCF_055586185.1 of Actinoplanes sp. NPDC051405. Taxonomy (NCBI): domain Bacteria; kingdom Bacillati; phylum Actinomycetota; class Actinomycetes; order Micromonosporales; family Micromonosporaceae; genus Actinoplanes; species Actinoplanes sp. NPDC051405. Next base: position 344,733 of record NZ_JBVJIR010000007.1, on the reverse strand, counting down.
CGGGCCACCTTCGGCCCGACCCCGGCGGCCCTGGCCGAGCTGGCCAAGCTGGGCGTGCCGGCCTGGCTGGACCGCCAGCTCGACCCGGCGAAGATCGACGACTCGGCGCTGGACGCGCTGCTCACCCGGCTGCCGTTGGCCGGTGCCGACATCGCGACGGTACGCGCCAAGCTGCCCAAGCACTCGTACGAGGCGTTCGGCCAGCTGGGCCGGGCCACGGTGGCCCGGGCGATCTGGAGCAACCGGCAGCTGTTCGAGACCACCGCCGCCTTCTGGGCCAACCACCTGCACATCTCGGCGCCGTCCAGCGGGGTCTGGGACAGCCGCGGCGACTACGACCGGACGGTCACCCGCAAGTACACCTTCGGGCGCTTCGCGGACATGCTCAAGGCCTCGGCCCGACACCCGGCGATGCTGACGTACCTGGACAACCGGTCGTCGACCAAGGCGCTGCCGAACGAGAACTACGCGCGCGAGCTGATGGAGCTGCACACCGTCGGCATGATCTACACCGAGGCCGACGTGCAGGCCGCCGCCAAGCTGCTCACCGGCCTGACCGTGACGACCGCGGGGACCTACACCTACACCGCGGCCAAGCACGCGACCGGCGCCGTGCGGATCCTGGGCTTCAGCCACGCGAACGCGACAGCCGAGGGCGGCGAGGCGGCCGCGCTGGCGTTCCTCGACTACCTGGCCAAGCACCCGGCCACCGCCGAGCGGCTGGCCACCAAGCTCTGCCTGCGCTTCGTCGCCGACGAGGCCCCGGCCACCCTGGTCGCGAAGCTGGCCAAGGTGTACCTCGACAACGACACGTCGATCGGGCCGGTGCTGCGGGCCCTGTTCACCTCGCCGGAATTCGCCGCGTCGATCGGACAGAAGGTGCGCACGCCGTTCGAGGACCTGACCGCCACGGTCCGCGCCCTCGGCCTGGGCCCGGAGACCTCCGGCGTGAAAGCGCTCGACGCGCTCTACAACAACCTGGTCAACGCCGGGAACGCCCCGTTCCGCTGGAGCCCGCCGAACGGCTTCCCGGACGTGGCCGCCGCGTGGGCGTCGCCGTCGGCGTTCCTCATGCGCTGCAACAGCCACTTGAACCTCGCGGCCGGCTGGTACCCCAGGCAGCTCACCCGTCCCGCCGACCTGCTCACGTCCCTGGTGCCGGTGCTGCCCAAGACGTACGGGGCGCTGGTGGACGCGCTGGCCCGGCGGCTGGTCGGCACCCCGCTGCCCGCCGATCACGTGGCCGCCGTGCTAAGCGTCGCGGGCAAGCTGCCGACGAGTTCTCTGACCAGCAAGGAGTCGGTCGCCGGGAGTCTGCCGTACCTGATCGCTCTCGTCCTCGACTCGCCCTCCTTCCAGCTGAGGTGACCGCCATGACCGCACAGGCCTGCTGCGACGAGAACAAGCTGCTCACCCGCCGGGGCGTCCTCGCCGCCGGCGCCGCCGGGGCGCTGGCCGGCCTGGTCGGCGAGGGGCTGTCCACCCGGCTGGCGTACGCCGCCGAGGGCTACACCGGCGACACCCTCGTGGTGCTGTCGCTGCGCGGTGGCTTCGACGGCCTGTCGGCGATCGCCCCGATCGGCGACCCGGACTACTACAAGGCCCGCCCGACGATCGCCCTGCCCAAGAGCCAGGCGATCGGCGGCAACAGCATGTTCGGCCTGCACCCGGGCCTGGCCCCGCTGCTGCCGATGTGGAAGAACGGCAGCCTGGCCGCCGTGCACGCGGTCGGCCAGCCGAACCCGACCCGCTCGCACTTCGCGGCCATGGAAGAGATGGAACGGGCGGCCGCGGGCACGTCCCTGCGCAGCGGCTGGCTGGACCGGATGCTGGGGATGACGGGTGCTACCGGCCCGCTCGCCGCGGTGGCGATGGGCAACGCGATGCCGGCCCGGCTGTTCGGCGGCGCCTTCTCCGACGTGTCGATGGCCTCGGTCGACGGCTTCACGCTGGCCGGCGAGAGCGCGAACCGCCCGATGGCGGCGTCGCTGCGCAAGATGTACGCGACCGCGCCCGGCCTGCTGGCCGGTCCCGCCCTGGCGGCGGACGCGGCCCTGGCGGCAACCACCGGGGTACGCGCCACCGCGTACGCACCGGCCAACGGCGCGGCCTACCCCGCCACGCCCCTGGGCAACGCCCTCAAGGACGTGGCCCGGCTGATCAAGGCGAAGGTGGGCCTGGCCGCGGCGGCGGTCGACTCCGGCGACTGGGACATGCACGAAGGCCTGGGCACGGCGGTCAAGGGCCAGCGCATGCACGACAACCTGCTCGAAACCTCCACGGCGCTGGCGGCGTTCGCAGCCGACCTGGGCCCGGCCGGCATGGCCTCGGTGACCGTGGTGACGGTGAGCGAGTTCGGCCGGCGCGTGACGGAGAACGCGTCCCGCGGGGTCGACCACGGCCACGGCAACGCGATGCTGCTGATGGGCGGCGGGGTCCGGGGCGGCACGGTCTACGGCACGTGGCCGGGGCTGTCGGCGGGCGCACTGGTCGCCGGCGACCTGGCGGCGACGACGGACTATCGCGCGGTGATCGGCGAGATCCTGCAGAAGCGGTGCGGTTTCGGGTCCCTGGCCGAAGTCTTCCCGGAGGTCACCCCCGCCGGATTCGGCCTGGCTGCGGCCCGCTGACTGGTCGACTGGTGTGCCGTCCTAATATGGCGTTCCGGCTGAACCGGACCTTTCGGGTGATTAAGTCCCGAACGGTGAGCCGCTCGCCCCATCTCGGTCGTTGACCCGTTGGGGCCGACCTCTGCCTTTACCGAATGGAGACTCAATGTCGCTCGCCCTGCGCAAGAACTGGTTCAAGAGCACACGATCGGCCGCCGCCAGCCATTGCCTCGAGACGGCATTCGGGCTCGACGGGGACGTCTACGTTCGCGACTCCAAGAACCCGCACGGCGGGATGCTCACCCTCAAATCATCGGCGTGAACCGACTTCATCGCGGCCGTGAAATCCGACCACCTCAGTCAGCGGTAGCCCGGAGCCGCAGAGATCTGACACCGACGATCACGGCGACGATCACGGCCGTGGCCATCATGACCAGGGCCTGGTGTCGATCCACGGTTCGCGGCGGAGCGGCGGCGGTCCGAGTCTCGGCGGCCACACCCTCCGCGGCACAGACCTCGGACATCATGTCGATGAAGCGGCGGCGGCCCGGCCGCCGCCGCGTTCCGATCCAGCTCTCGCCGTATCGGCCCCACCAGCGACGACCCAGTTCTCCGCGGAAGAGCGACGACGCCAACTGCCGGAGCTCCTCATCGTCGATTTCGCCGAGCTCCCACATGGAATGCCAGTAGTTCGTCATGAGATTGAGGTAGGCCTGTTGCCGGCCGTCCGGGGACTCGGCAAGTTCCTCATCGACCGCATGCAGCAGCTCGACATCGTCGATCCCCAGCCGCACGAGCTCGAAGTGCTGCTGGCGCCGGATCATCACCATCTCCTGCCGGAGCTGTCGTTGCTGGTAGACCAGCGACGCACCGACGCCGCACAAGGCCACCGCGGACAACAGAGCGGAAGCGCCGCCGTAGGCATCCCCGACGTCGGCCAGGCGATCCCACGGCAGTCCGGGACGGCCCGCATTTTGGTGGAACCGCGAAACCCACGGGGACGACGTTCAAGCACTGTCACCACAACCCCCAGCAAGACGCGGCGTAGCCGTCCATTTACTTTTGTCACCAGAATGGCAGGCCCCGTCCACAGCTACTCGGGGGCCGCGCGCTCGGGGTGGTTGCGCTGGTCCCGGGTGGTCGCGCGTCGTACGGCCCAGCGGATCGCCTGGTGGACCACGATGCCGGCGGCTGTGTTGGCCGCGGACAGGCCCGCCGCCGCCGCGATGTTCCAGCCCGGTTCGATCAGGCCGTCGGCGAGCAGCAGGACGGGCCAGCCCAGCGTGGCGGCCACCAGGGTCGTACGCCACCAGCGGCCGAGCACCAGGCCCACCAGCATCAGCGTGGGCACCATGCGTTCACTGTCCCAAACTTCCGGACGCCGGACGGCGAAACGGTGTGGCGGCAAGTTGCTGCCGCCACACCGCGATCGTCTTCGCCAGGTCAGCTCAGGCTGAACCGCGGGTTCGCCTGGCTGTTGCAGTCGTAGATCTGCACCTGCTGGCCGTTGCCGGTGCCCCGGACGTCCAGGCAGCGGCCCGATTGCACGCCCGTGATGGTGCCGTTGCTGTTGACGTTCCACTGCTGGTTGGTCTGCCCGTTGCAGCTGTAGATCTGTACGGCCGAGCCGTTGCCCGAGCCCGCCGCGTCCAGGCACCTGCTGCCGTACACGGTCAGTTGCTTGCTCGAGGTCAGGGTCCATGCCTGGTTGGTGCCGCCGTTGCAGTCGTAGAGCTGGACCCGCGTGCCGTTGGTCTGGGTCGCGTTCGATACGTCCAGGCACCGGCCCGACTGGGTGCCGAGGATCCGGTTTCCCGGACCCGGCGGGGTCGAGGGCGTCGGGGAGCCGGGGCCTGACGTCGGCGAGGACGGCGTGACCGGGCCGGCGGCGTTCAGGGCGTTGAGGACCGAGGTGTACGCGGCCTTCCTGTTGCCGCCGCCGTCGAACAGCAGCGGGTTCTCGTTGGAGCGTCAGGAGTCGCTGTCCCGTACGCCCCAGACGGTGATGCCGACGCAGCGGGGCACGTTCAGGCAGGCCTGGGTCAGTCCGGCGTACTGCGAGGTGGACGAGTTGGTGACATCGACCTCGGTCAGGGCCACGTCCACGCCCAGCGCGGCGAAGCTCGACAGCGTCGTCTGGAAGTTGCCCGGCAGGGAGCTGCCGCCGATGAAGTGGGTCTGCAGGCCGACGCAGTCGATCGGCACGCCGCGGGACTTGAAGTCGCGGATCAGGTTGTAGACGCCCTGCCGCTGAGGCTGCCCCAGAAGCCCGGCTGCTGGGCATGCCAGGCCAGGGTGTGCCCGCGAACCTTCAGGCCGCGCTGGGTCGCCCAGTTGTAGATCTGGTCGCCGGCGCTGAAGGTGAACTGGCCGCGCTGGGGTTCCGTCGCGTCCGGCTTCATCTCGTTCTCGGCGGTGATCATGTTGAACTCGCGGCCGGCGATCGTGGCGTACGTCGAGTCACCGAGCCGGTTGGCCGCGATCGCCGTACCGAAGTACCGGCCCGACTGCGCCGCCGCCGCGCCGAGGGTGGCTGCCGCGGCGGGGTGCGCCGGCGGGGTGGACAGGAGGGCTGGTTGCCACGATGGCCTCCGGAGAACGATGCGTTTCAATGCCATCGTCGGACATGCGAAACGGCGGCGGTCCCCCCAAGGGCCGCCGCCGTTTCTCCCCTATCACCCGTCGCCCGGAACCTCCCTAACGGGAAGCGCCGGCGCGGCGCTTGCTCCAGACGTCGAAGGCCACTGCTGCGAGCAGGACTGCGCCCTTGACCAGCAGTACCGTTTCGCTCTGGGCACCGATCAGCGACATGCCGTTGTTGATCACACCCATGATCAGGCCACCGGTGATGGCTCCGACCACCTTGCCGACGCCGCCCTGGACCGCCGCGCCGCCGATGAAGGCCGCCGCGATCGCGTCGAGTTCGAAGTTGGCGCCCGCCGTGGGGTTCGCCTGGTTGAGCCGGCCGGCGAAGATGACGCCGGCCAGCGCGGCCAGCACGCCCATGTTGACGAAGATCCAGAAGATGACCGACTTGACCTTGACGCCGGACAGCGTCGCGGCCTGCAGGTTGCCGCCGACCGCGTAGATCTGCCGGCCGAAGACCGCCCGGTTGGTCAGCAGCGAGTACGCCAGCACCAGGAACGCCAGCAGCACCAGCACCCAGGGCAGGTTCTTGAACCGGGCCAGCTGCACGATGACGGCGATGACCAGGAACGAGGCCACCGCGATGCGGCCGATGAACAGCGGCAGCGGGTCGACGACCTGGCCGTACTGCTGGCGGGCCGAGCGGGTGCGCCACTGGGTGAAGACGATGCCGCCGACCGCGATCACGCCGACCAGCAGGCTGAACAGGTCGGCGCCGCCGAGCGCGCCGAGACCGACGTTGCCCAGGTAGCCCTCGGTGAAGCCGTTCGACAGCGTGCGGACCTCGTCCGGGAACGGGCCGATGCCGCGGTTGCCCAGGATGGTCAGGGTCAGCGCGCGGAACAGCAGCATGCCGGCCAGCGTGACGATGAAGGCCGGGATGCCGAAGTAGGCGATCCAGTAGCCCTGCCAGGCGCCGATGAGGCCACCGACGACCAGCGTGATGAGCAGCGCCAGCGGCCAGGGCACGTTCTGCTCGACCATCAGGACGGCCGCGACCGCGCCGCAGACCGCGACCACCGAGCCGGCGGACAGGTCGATGTGCCCGGCGATGATGATCAGGATCATCCCGATCGCCAGGATCAGGATGTACGAGTTCTGCACGATGATGTTGCTGATGTTCTGCGGCGCCAGCAGGTCGCCGCCGGTGAGCACGGTGAACAGCACGACGATCAGCGCGAACGCGATGTAGATGCCGCTCTGGCGCAGGTTCAGGTTGTACCGGCGGGGTGAGTCCCCCGTCGGGCCGGCCGGCGCCGCCGGTGACTCGGCCACCGCGTAGTCGGCGTTGGTGGGTGCGACAGACATCGCGGTTACTCCGTTCCCTTGGTCATCAGCGTCATCAGGTTCTCCTGGGTGGCCTCGGCCCGCGGCACCTCACCGGTGATCCGGCCGGCCGACAGCGTGTAGATCCGGTCGCAGATGCCGAGCAGCTCGGGCAGCTCGGAGGAGATGACCAGCACCGCCTTGCCCTCGTCGGCGAGCCGGTTGATGATCGTGTAGATCTCGTACTTGGCGCCGACGTCGATGCCGCGGGTGGGCTCGTCGAGGATCAGCACGTCCGGGTTCGTGAAGATCCACTTGGACAGCACGACCTTCTGCTGGTTGCCCCCGGACAGCTTGCCGGTGATGCTCAGCACGCTCGGCGCCTTGATGTTCATGCTCTTGCGGAAGGCGCCGGCGGTCTTGAACTCCTCGTTCTCGTCCACCCAGCCGCGCTTGGCCAGCTTGCCCAGGGCGGCCGCGGAGATGTTGCGCTTGATGTCCTCGATGAGGTTCAGGCCGTACCGCTTGCGGTCCTCGGTCGCGTACGCGATGCCGTGGTTGATCGCGTCGCGCACCGAGCGCAGGTGGATCTCCTTGCCGTCCTTGATGATCCGCCCGGAGATCCCGATGCCGTAGGAGCGGCCGAAGACGCTCATCGCCAGCTCGGTGCGCCCGGCGCCCATCAGCCCGGCCAGCCCGACGATCTCGCCGCGGCGCAGGCTCAGGTTGGCGTTGCTGACCACCACCCGGCCGTGCTGGGTGGGGCTGTGCACGGTCCAGTCCTCGATCCGCAGCACCTCCTCGCCCACGTGCGACTCGTGCGGCGGGTAGCGGTGGTCGAGGTCGCGGCCCACCATGCCGGAGATGATCTTGTCCTCGGTGACCTCGTCGGTCGCCAGGTCCAGGGTGGAGATCGTGCGGCCGTCGCGCAGGATGGTCACCCGGTCGGCGATGGCCATGACCTCGTTGAGCTTGTGCGAGATGATCACGCAGGTGATGCCCTCGTCGCGCAGCCCGCGCAGCAGGCCGAGCAGGTGCGCCGAGTCCTCGTCGTTGAGCGCCGCGGTCGGCTCGTCGAGGATGAGCAGCCGGACCTCCTTCGACAGGGCCTTGGCGATCTCGACGAGCTGCTGCTTGCCGACGCCCAGCTCCAGGATCGGGGTCACCGGGCTCTCGTGCAGGCCCACCCGCCGCAGCAGCTGGTCGGCGGCGTGGTTGGTGCGGTTCCAGTCGATCAGGCCGCGGGTGGCCTGCTCGTTGCCGAGGAAGATGTTCTCGGCGATGGACAGCTGCGGGGCCAGCGCCAGCTCCTGGTGGATGATGACGATGCCGCGGTGCTCGCTGTCGCGGATGCCGGAGAACCGGCACTCCTCGCCCTCGAAGGTGATCTCACCGTCGTAGGAGCCGTGCGGATAGACCCCGGACAGCACCTTCATCAGGGTGGACTTGCCGGCGCCGTTCTCGCCGCAGATCGCGTGGATCTCGCCGCGACGTACGGTCAGATTGACGTCCTGGAGCGCTTTGACCCCGGGAAACGTCTTGGTGATGTCCTGCATCCGCAGGATGGTGTCGCTCATGGAACTCCCCAGGGTCGCACGCGCGCGAAGGAGGCGGTGCCCGCCGCCGGGTGGGGCGGCGGGCACCGGTACGGATTACTTGAGGTCCGACTCCTTGTAGTAGCCCGAGTCGACGAGCTCCTTCTTGTAGTTGCTCTTGTAGATGATCACCGAGTCCAGCAGCTGGGCCGGGACGACCTTGACACCGTTGTCGTAGTCCTTGTCGTTGTTCGTCGTGGGCTTCTGGCCCTTGAGAACAGCGTCGGCCATCTGCACGGTGGTGTCGGCCAGCTTGCGGGTGTCCTTGTAGATGGTGGCGAACTGCTCACCGGCGATGATCGACTTGACCGACGCCTGCTCGGCGTCCTGGCCGGTGACGACCGGGTACGGCTGGCCGGCGGTGCCGTAGCCGTTGCTCTTGAGCGCGGAGAGGATGCCGATGCTCAGGCCGTCGTACGGCGACAGCACGCCGTCGACCTTGGTGCCGCCCTTGTACGTCGAGGTCAGCAGGTTCTCCATGCGGTCCTGGGCGACGGCCGGCTTCCAGCGCAGGATGGCGACGGTCTTGAAGTCGGTCTGGCCGCTCTTGACCACCAGCGTCTTGTTGTCGATGTACGGCTTCAGGACCGACATCGCGCCGTTGAAGAAGAAGGTCGCGTTGTTGTCGTCCGGGGAGCCGGCGAACAGCTCGATGTTGAACGGGCCCTTCGCGTCGCCCTTGGTGGTGCCGTCCTCCTTGAGCAGCTTCAGGCCGACCAGCAGCGAGGTCGCCTGCTGGACGCCGACCTTGAAGTTGTCGAAGGTGGCGTAGTAGTCCACGTTCGGGCTGTTGCGGATCAGCCGGTCGTAGGCGATGACCGGGATGTTGTTCTCCTTGGCGCTCTGCAGCTGCGTGGTGATCGCCGTGCCGTCGATCGAGGCGATGATGAGCAGCTTGGCGCCCCGGGTGATCTGGTTGTCGAGCTGGTTCACCTGGGTCGGGATGTCGTCCTCGGCGTACTGCAGGTCGACCTTGTAGCCCTTGGACTCGAGCTGCTTCTTGAGGTTGTCACCGTCACCGATCCACCGCTCGGAGGAACGCGTCGGCATGGTCACGCCGATCAGCGCGCCGCTGTTGTCGGCAGCACCGGAGGCCTGCGAGTCGGCCGTCTTCTCACTCGAGCCACAGGCGGCCAGGGCCACCGAAAGCGTCATGGCCGTGGCCACTGACGCGAGCCGGGTCAACTTCATCGTTCTCTCCTTGCGATGGTGGGCGCACGACCGGGCAACTTTCCCGCACGTGCGATCATAAGTAAACATTTCTCGACACTGTTGTTACGCAGGCGATACGTACTTACCGCGCGTATTGCCGGTAGTACGCCTGGTTCCAACGCACCCGATCGGCGAAGTCGTGCGTGGTCGTGTTCTCGTCGATCAGCAGAAGTTCAGTGTTGAGCATCGTGGCGAAGTCGCGCAGCGGCTCTGCCCCGACGGCCTGGGTGAGCACGGTGTGGTGCGGCCCGCCGGCGGTCAGCCAGGACTCGGCCGACGTGGCCAGCGACGGGGCCGGCTTCCAGACCGCGCGGGCCACCGGCAGCTTGGGCAGCGGCTCGTCCGGCGCGGTGACCTCGATGGTGTTGGCCACCAGCCGGAACCGGTCGCCGAGGTCGGCCATGCCGATCACCACGCCGGGGCCGGGCGCGGCGTCGAAGACCAGCCGCACCGGGTCCTCCCGGCCGCCGATGCCCAGCGGGTGGATCTCGCAGGACGGCCGGTCGGCGGCGATGCTCGGGCAGACCTCGAGCATGTGCGCGCCGAGGATCTTCTGCTCGCCCGGGCCGAAGTGGTAGGTGTAGTCCTCCATGAACGAGGTGCCGCGGCCGGTGCCCGTACCCATCGCCTTGACCGCCGCGAGCAGCGCCGAGGTCTTCCAGTCGCCCTCGCCGCCGAAGCCGTAGCCGTCGGCCATCAGCCGCTGCACGGCCAGGCCGGGCAGCTGGCGCAGCCCGCCCAGGTCCTCGAAGTTGGTGGTGAAGGCGCCGAAGCCGCCCTCGGTGAGGAACTGCCGCAGGCCGGCCTCGATCCGCGCCGCGTAGCGCAGGGACTCGTGCCGGTCACCGCCGCGGACCAGCTGCGGGTCCAGCGTGTACGCGTCCGCGTACTCCGCCGCCAGCGCGTCGACCTCGCTGTCCGGGACCGCGTCGACCACCGCGACCAGGTCGTTCACGCCGTACGTGTTGACCGAGACGCCGAAGCGCAGCTCGGCCTCGACCTTGTCGCCCTCGGTGACGGCCACGTCGCGCATGTTGTCGCCGAAGCGGGCCAGCCGCAGGCTGCGCAGGCGCTGCACGCCCGCCGCGGCCCGCACCCAGCCGTCGATCCGGGTCACCACGGACGGGTCGGCCGCGTGCCCGGCGACGGTCTTGCGGGCCACGCCGATCCGGGTCTGGATGTAGCCGAACTCCCGGTCGCCGTGCGCGGCCTGGTTGAGGTTCATGAAGTCCATGTCGATGGACGCCCACGGCAGCGCCTGGTTGAGCTGGGTGTGCAGGTGCAGCAGCGGCTTGCGCAGCGCGTCCAGCCCGGTGATCCACATCTTGGCCGGGGAGAACGTGTGCATCCAGGCGATCACGCCGAGGCAGGCCGGGTCGGCGTTGGCCTCCAGCATGACCGTCCGGATCGCCGCGCTGTCGGTGAGCACCGGCTTGCTGACGATCTCCGCCGAGATGCCCCCGGAGGTCGTCAGGAGCTGCTGGATCTGCTGCGACTGGGAGGCGACCTGGTCCAGGGTCTCGGGCCCGTAGAGGTGCTGGCTGCCGGTGAGGAACCAGATCTGCGGCTTCATCGGGTGGACTCCTGTCCGTAGGCGTGCTGATGGCGGTCGAGAGGGTTCACCGGGCGGCCACCCGGCGCTGAACGGCCCGCAGGTTGCGCATGACCTTGTTGGCGCCGCGGCCGAAGTAGTCGTGCAGCTTGGTGTACTCGGCGAACAGCTCGTCGTAGACCTCGGCCGCGGCCGGGTCGGGCTGGTACACCGCGGTCTGCTTGCGGCCCATCGCCGCCGCGGCCGCACGGACGTCCGGGTACGCGCCCGCGGCGGCCGCCGCGTGGATCGCCGAGCCCAGCGCCGGACCCTGGTCGGAGCCGATCACCGACAGCGGCATCCGCAGCACGTCGGCGTAGATCTGCATGAGCAGCGGGTTCTTGACGAGCCCGCCGGCCGCGACGAACTCGCGCACCGGCACGCCGGCGGCGTTGAACGTCTCGACGATGGTCCGGGTGCCGAACGCGGTCGCCTCGATGAGCGCCCGGTAGACGTCCTCGGGCCGCGTGGCCAGCGTCTCGCCGACCAGCAGGCCGGACAGCTCGTGGTCGACCAGCACCGAGCGGTTGCCGCTGTGCCAGTCCAGCGCGATCAGGCCGTGCTCGCCCGGCTTCTGCCGCGAGGCCAGCTCGGTCAGGTGCTCATGGGTGAACTCGGGGGCGAGGTAGCGCAGGTAGTGGGCGAAGATGTCGCCGACGCCGCTCTGCCCGGCCTCGTAGCCGTACAGGCCCTCGACGATGCCGCCGTGCACCACGCCGCACATGCCGGGCACCTCGGCGACCTCGGCGCCGTTCATCACGTGACAGGTCGAGGTGCCCATGATGGCGACCATCTGGCCGGGCTCGAGGGCCTGGGCGGCGGCCGAGGTGACGTGCGCGTCGACGTTGCCGACCGCCACCGCGATGCCTTCGGGCAGGCCGGTCCAGCCGGCGGCCTCGGCGCTCAGCGTGCCGGCGGCGGCACCGAGCTGGCCGATCGGCTGGTCCAGCTTGTCGGCGACGAAACTCGCGAAGTCCGGGTTGAGCTCGCTCAGGAACTCCGGCGACGGGTAGTGCTCGTCCTGGCGGATGCCCTTGTAACCGGCCGTACAGGCGTTGCGGACGTAGGAGCCGGTGAGCTGCCAGATGATCCAGTCGGCGGCCTCGACCCAGCGGTCCATCCGCGCGTACAGCTCGGGGTCCTCCTCGAGCAGCTGCAGCGCCTTGGCGAACTCCCACTCCGAGGAGATCAGGCCGCCGTAGCGCGGCAGCCAGGCCTCGCCGCGCTTGGCGGCGAGCTGGTTGATCCGGTCGGCGTGCGACTGCGCGGCGTGGTGCTTCCAGAGCTTGACGTACGCGTGCGGCCGGCTCGCCAGGCCCTCGAGCTCGCTCAGCGGCGTGCCGTCGGCCAGCGTCGGCACCATGGTGCACGCGGTGAAGTCGGTGCCGATGCCCACGACCTGCGCCGGGTCGATGCCGGCAGCGCGCACCGCGGCGGGCACCGCCTGCTGGAGCACCTCGACGTAGTCGCCGGGCACCTGCAGTGCCCAGTCGTGGCCGAGCGGGGTGCCGTCGGGCAGGGCCTCGGTGAGCACGGCGTGCGGATATTCGTGGACGGCCGAGCCGAGCTCGGTGCCGTCGGACACCCGGACGACGACGGCCCGCCCGGAGAGGGTGCCGAAGTCGACGCCGATCACATAGGTCTCGGACGGAGCGACGGGCATGACTGAGTACCTCCGGGAAGGGGAATCCGGCGTTGCGCCGGCGTGTCACAGACCACACGACAGGCGGCGTGGGATCGAGTGTGAGCGCTAACATTTCCGATGTCAACGGCTCTGTGGTTACAACGCGGCAACCTTGATGAAACCGTTCAGGCAGGTGGGGCCACACTGGCCCGCTCCACCAGCGACGGGGCGATGACCACGCGGTTCGGCGGCGTGGCGGGGTCGGTGATCTGGGCCAGCAGCAGGTCCAGGCCGGCCTGGGCGACCGCGTCGAAGGACGGCCGCACGGTCGTCAGCGGCGGGATGAAGAAGGCCGCCTCCGGCACGTCGTCGAAGCCGACCACGCTCACGTCGTGCGGCACCCGGCGGCCGTGCTCACTGAACGCCCGCAGCAGACCGAGCGCCTGGTGGTCGTTGGCCGCGAAGACCGCGGTCACCTCGGGCATCCGCGCCAGCATCCGGCCCGCGTCGTAGCCGGAGGCCGCCGACCAGTCGGCGTTCACCAGCGGCGGCACCTCGGCGCCGGCCTCGTGCAGGGCCGCCCGCCAGCCTTCGATGCGCCAGGCCGCGTCGTACCACTCCGGCGGGCCGGAGATGTGCCAGACCGTACGGTGGCCGGCGGCGAGCAGGTGCCGGGTGGCGGCGCGCGCCCCGGCGGCCTGATCCACGGTCACCAGAGTGTGCGACCGTTGCGGATCACCGTCGATGGTCACCAGCGGCACCCCGGCGGGCATGCCCTCGAGGGCGTCGTCCGCGGACTTCACCGGCGCGATCACGACCAGGCCGGCGACCCGCTGGTCCAGGTGCCGCTCGACGGCCCCCGCGATCGACTCCCGGTCGAGGCGTCCGACGCTGCCCACGCTGACCGCGAAACCCGCCTCGGCCGCGGCCTGCTCGAAGGCCGCCAGCAGCGAGGCCGGGCCGTAGAGGGTGCTGTTCTGCGCGACGATGCCGATCAGCTGGGAGCGGCCGGTGACCAGCGCCCGGGCCGCCCGGTTGGGCCGGTAACCCAGCTCGGCGATGGCCGCGCGTACCCGCAGGCGGGTCTGTTCGCGCACATTCGGATGGTCGTTGAGGACCCGGGAGACGGTCTGGTGCGAGACTCCGGCCAGCCGGGCGACATCGGTCATGGCGGGGCTGCGCGCCGCGTGCACATCCATCGCCGCACCTCGTCCCGTCGCGCACCACCATGGGCGTGGGTGTCCCGGAGGGTGGACCCGACGGTCATTGTTAGCGATAACAAGACCCTCGTCAACAGCCGGACCGGTGCGGACCCGTACGCTCGGCGGTGATGGACGCAGCACCGGTTTCCCCGCCGCCGGCCGGCCACGTCGTGCTCGACACCCGTCGTGACCACGGCTTCGCGTCGCTGCGCAAGTCCGCCCCGTCGCGCACCGAGCGGTACGAACTCGGCCGTTCCCTGCGCGAGCGTTCGCCGCGCTCCGACCTCGCCCACTGGACCCCGGCGCCGGACCGTGTCGACCCGGTCCAGCAGATCGTCGACGCGCACGAGGGGCGGCTGCCCTGGCTGGTCCCGGTCCGGGTGGGCCGGATGATCGCCTCGCCGTACGCGTTCCTGCGCGGCTCGGCCAACATCATGGCCGACGACTTCGCTCCCCTGCCGCACACCGGCATCACCCCGGTCATCTGCGGCGACGCCCACCTGGGCAACTTCGGCTTCTACGCCTCGCCCGAACGCGAGCTGGTCTTCGACCTCAACGACTTCGACGAGGCCCACCCCGGCGCCTGGGAATGGGACCTGCGCCGGCTGGTCACCAGCGTCTGGGTGGCCGGCCGGCAGAACGGCTTCCGCGAGCACGCCTGCGCCGACGCGGTGAAGCACTGCGTCGAGGAGTACCGCGAGCAGATCGGCCACCTGGCCGAGCTGCCGCTGCTCGCCCGCTCGTTCGCCGCCCTGGACGTGGACGACCTGCGCAAGGCGGCCACCAAGCCCGGCTTCCGCGACGAGATCGAACGGGCCGCCCGCCGGGCCCGCCGGCGCACCAGCGACCGGGCGCTGCCGCGCTTCACCGAGCACCGCGACGGCACCGTACGGCTGGTCCAGGAGCCGCCGCTGATCACCCGGCCCAGTGACAAGGAGCTCGACCACCTCGCCGCGGCGCTGGACGGCTATCTGAACACGTTGCCACCGCACTGGGCGCGCATTCTGGCCGGCTACCGGATCGTCGACATCGCGCACAAGGTGGTCGGCGTCGGGTCGGTGGGGCTGCGGGCGTACGTCGCGCTGTGCGAGGGCAGCAGCCCCGACGACGTGGTGTTCCTCCAGCTCAAGCAGGCCCGCCGGTCGGTGATCGCGAAACACCAGCACGGCTCGGTGGCCTGGCACCGGCACCAGGGCCAGCGCGTGGTGGAGTACCAGCAGGCTCTGCAGACCGTCAGCGACCCGCTGCTGGGCTGGGCCACCGTCGGTGAGCTGCAGTTCTACGTGCGGCAGTTCCGCGACATGAAGGGCGCGATCCTGGTCGAGGACATCAACGCGGGCGCGCTGGCCGACTACGCCGGCATCTGCGGCTACCTGCTCGCCAAGAGCCACGCCCGGACCAGCGGCGCGTCCATGATCGCGGGCTACATCGGCAGCAGCGACAAGCTCGACGACATGCTGTGCAAGTTCGCCCGCGCGTACGCGGACCAGGTCGAGAGCGACCACCAACGCCTGGTCGCCGCGGTGCGCCAGGGTCACCTACCGGCGGAGCCAGCATGAGTGGTCGTCTGTCCCTGTCAGCCCCGGCAGTCCTGGAGTTCTGGACCGAACGGCACCTCTGCACCCTGACCACGCTGCGCGCCGACGGCTCGCCGCACGTGGTGCCGGTCGGTGCCACCGTCGACCCGGCGGCGGGCCTGCTGCGGGTGATCGCCTCCGGCGGCTCGGCCAAGGTCCGGCAGGTGCGTGCGGGTGGCGACCGGGTGGCGATCTGCCAGGTCGACGGTCCACGCTGGAGCACGATCGAGGGCCGGGCCGTGGTCCGCGACGACCCGGAGTCGGTGGCCGAGGCTGAGCGCCGCTACGCCGAGCGCTACCGCCAGCCCCGGCCCAACCCGCAGCGGGTGGTCATCGAGGTGACCATCACCCGGGTGCTGGGCTCGGCCAGCCTGGGCGCTACTGGAAGCTCACCAGTTCGGGAACGGGCTTGAACTTGAGCACGTCGGCCGCCCGGTAGCGCTTGACGTCCTCGTCGTAGAACAGCTTGTAGCCGAGGTGGAACTGCTTCGGGCGGCGCAGCCTGTTCCAGGTGGCGTCCTTCTCCGAGCGGGTGCCGAAGCCGTCGACGTGCTGCACCAGGGCCAGCCCGGGCTGCTTGGAGATCCGGGTGATGTCCGGCAGCATCGACGCCCGGAACTGGTGCAGCACGAACAGCTTCTCCGGCAGCCGGTGCGCCCGGACCAGGCCGGACAGGTAGGCGGAGACGCGGTTGACCTCGGCGGCACCGACCCGGCCGATGGTCTTGCCGGGCACCTTGCCCTCGGGCATCCGCCATTCCGGGTCCAGGGCCAGCCCGACGTGCGGCTGCACCAGGAAGCGTTCCAGCCGGCGGGCCTGCGGCAGGAAGTCGCCGCGGCCCGGTTGCAGGTCCAGGATGAGCAGGATTTTGTGCCGGCGGGCGTGGTCGACGTACTGCTGGATGCGGCTCAGCGGGATCATCCGGCTGTAGTTGCCGTCGGCGCCCGGGCCGGCCTGGGCGACGCTGGCGATCAACTCGTACGCGGGCTGCACCTTGCGGCCACCGGCGAACGGTTTCGCGGCGGCCCGCAGCTTCGGCAGCATCTTGTCCGGGCTGCCCTCGCCCAGCACCCCGAGAGCGCTGTTGCCCGCGGTGCCGTAGTAGGCGACGACCCGGTACGCCGGGAAGATCTTGGTACCGCCCTGCGGCAGCTGCGCGGGCGCCACGGGCCGGGCCGAGGGTGTCGGTACGGCACTCGGTGCGGCGGCGCTGGGCGGGCTATTCACGGGCTTCGGCTGGTCGGCGCTGCAACCGGCGAGAGCCGCGACGAGCAGGGCAGCGAGTACGGGACGCACGTCGACCTCCTGGTCCTCCAAGCAGCGGCCACCGTACTGCCGGCAGCGCGCGATGTCAGCGCCGGTACCCGGGCCGAGTTGAGTACGCGCACCCATCCGCCCAGGTCACCGGCCCGGCAGGGTATCCGGCATGACCTCCACCACCGTGCCCGGCGCCTCCGCCGCGTCCCTGGCGGCCGCGACCCCGCCCGGCCGTGACCGCTACGTCGACCTGCTCCGCGTCGCCTCGCTCGGCGTGGTGATCGCCGGGCACTGGCTGATGGCCGTACCGGTGACCGGCGCCGACGGCGGCACCCGCGTGACCAACGTGCTGGCCCTGGTTCCCCGGTTGCAGCCGATCACCTGGCTGCTGCAGGTCATGCCGGTGTTCTTCCTGGTCGGCGGCTTCGCGCACGCGACTGCCCTGGCCTCCATCCGGCGCCGCGGCGGCGGCTACGCGGACTTCACCCGGTCCCGTACGGCCCGGCTGCTGCGCCCGACCGCGGTCTTCCTCGCCGTCTGGCTGACCCTGGCCCTCGGCGTGGCACTGGCCGGCCAGGACCAGGGCCTGGTCCGGGTGGCGCTGCGGACGGCCGTGCAGCCACTGTGGTTCCTCGCCGTCTACCTGGGACTCGTCGCGCTGGCGCCGGTGATGTGGCGGCTGCACGAGCGCTTCGGCGCCAAGGTGCCGGTGCTGCTGCTGGCCGTGGCGGTCGGCGTGGACGTGCTGCGCTTCGCCGGGCACCCGCGGATCGCCGTCCTGAACCTGCTGGTGGTCTGGGCCGGTGTGCACCAGCTCGGCTTCTTCTACGCCGACGGGACACTGCAACGCGGGGGCCGTCGGCTCGCCCTGCTGCTGGCCGGTGGCGGGCTCGGCGCGGTGCTGCTGCTGACGACGGTGGGCCCGTACCCGGTGTCGATGGTCGGCGTGCCGGGCGGGACGGTGTCCAACATGTCGCCGCCGACGGTGGCACTGGCCGCGCACGCGGTCTGGCTGATCGGTCTCGTCCTGCTGGTACGCGTGCCCGCCACCCGGCTGCTGAACCGGGCCCGGGTGTGGCAGGCCGTGGTGGCGGCGAACGGGCTGGCCATGACGGCGTTCCTCTGGCACCTGACCGCCGCGTTCGTCGTCCTGGTCGCGGCCCGCGGCCTGACCACCGGAGCACCCGGGTCGGCCGGCTGGTGGGCGACCCGGCCGCTCTGGCTGGCCGCTGCCGCGCTGGTCACCGCCGTCCTGGTGCTGATCTTCCGCCGCTTCGACACACCCCGGCCCACGGTGATCACCACGGAGTCGGCCGCGCGGGCCGCGATCGGAGCGACGATGTGCACGCTGGGCGTCCTCGGCGTCTCGATCGTCGGCTTCGGCGGGCTGCTGGAGGGCCGCACGGCGACGCTGCTGGTCGTGCCGGTCACCGCGCCGCTCGCCCTGGCACTGGTGGCGCTGGGCGCAAGCCTGCTGCGAGCCGCTCCGCTGAGCGCGGGAACGGCGGTAGCTTTCAACGGTGAGCATTCCTGACGCGACGACGTACCCGGCCGGGGTGGAGATCCTCGAAGGCACCCCGGTCGCCCTCGGCGGGCCGCGCGGGCTGGAGGTGACCCGGACGCTGCCCAGCAAGCACCGGCGGATGGTCGGGGCGTGGTGTTTCCTGGACGCGTACGGGCCGCACCGGCTCGCGGGTTCGGCCGGGATGCGCGTCGGCCCGCACCCGCACATCGGCCTGCAGACGGTGAGCTGGCTGGTCGCCGGGGAGATCGTGCACCGCGACAGCCTCGGCAGCCTGCAGGAGATCAAACCGGGCCAGCTCAACCTGATGACCGCCGGGCGCGGCATCTCCCACTCGGAGGAGACCCCGGCCGACAACAGCGGCGTACTCCAGGGGGTTCAGCTCTGGGTGGCCCTGCCGGACGCGACCCGCGGCGGACCGCCGGCCTTCACCCAGCACGCGGAGCTGCCGGTGCTCACCGACGGCGGCCTCTCCGCGACCGTGCTGATGGGCGACCTGGCCGGGGCGGTTTCTCCCGCCCGCTGCGACACTCCCCTGCTGGGAGCGGAGATCACCCTGACTGCCGGGAGCACGGCCGCACTGCCCCTGAGACCCGATTTCGAGTACGCGGTGCTGGTCATCGACGGCGCGGCGACCGTGGCGGACGTGCCGGTCGAGCCCGGGCCGCTGCTGTACCTCGGCGAGGGACGCACCGAGCTGCGCCTGACCGCGGGACCGGCGACCAGGCTGATGCTGCTGGGCGGCGAACCGTTCACCGAACGGCTCGTGATGTGGTGGAACTTCGTGGGCCGCGACCACGACGAGATCGTGACGGCCCGCCAGGCCTGGGAGGACCGCGCCACAGGAGGACCGTTCGGCGTGGTCCGCGGCTACGACGGTCCCGACATTCCGGCGCCGCCGATGCCGATCACCCGCCTGGTGAGCCGCGGCCGCACCCGCTGACCTGCGGAGATCCACTTCGGGCGTCGCACAAATCCAGCTTGACGGTGGTTGCGGGCGGGCGGATCGTCAGAGAGGTATCCATGCACGCGGGCTGAAGGAGCGCACCGTGAGCCTGCTCGACGTGGGGAAACTCGCCCTCATCACCGTAACGCCCACTCTGATCGGCGCGGTCGTCCTCTACTCGCCGCGCTGGTGGGCTGCCGTGTCGCAATCCTGGGCCGGCCGCCGGGCGGAGCCGCCGCGGCCGCTCGGGCCGCCGATCGAACAGCTGGCCGCCGACCTGCGCCGGTTGCTGCGGCTGCACGAGGAACTGACCCGGTCCGCGCACATCGCGATGCTGGCCCAGCGGTTGTGGGCGGTGGAGGCGGCGATCGGGGCGCGGGCTGTGGAGGCGGCGCGGGCTCTGGACGTGCCGCATCGGGAGCCGGAGCAGTTGGAAATTCTGACTCGGGCTGAGCTTTCGCGGCTGCTGCACGATCTGTGCCGGGCGGGGTTGGCGCTGCCGGCACTCACGGCACCGTTCAACAAGGACGGCCGCTTCTGAGCGGCCGGCTTCGGCAGCCGGCTCGTGGCGGGCCAGCTTCGGCAGCCGGCTCGTGGCGGGCCAGCTTCGGCATCCGGCTCGTGGCGGGCCAGCTTCGGCATCCGGCTCGTGGCGGGCCAGCTTCGGCAGCCGGCTCGTGGCGGGCCAGCTTCGGCAGCCGGCTCGCGGCGGGCCGGCTTGGGGATCGAAACGGCGGCGGGTGCACCCGCCGCCGTTTCTGGGCCCCGGCAGGTGGCGGCTTAACGGGGGCGTCGGCCGCCGGCCGGGGAGTTCATCGTGGACAGGGTCCAGGAGTCCAGGCGGCGCAGCGCCGCCCGGTAGGTGGCGCGTACGGCGCCGAGGTCGAGGCGCGGCATGATCCGCTCCCTTCCGTTCGGTGTCGTGTTTCTGTCACATCGCGCTCGCGCCATCGGGGATGGACGGCGTGATCGCGGGCCGGCACAGCGCCGGGCCGGCCGTGCTTCCCACCGTGACATCCGGGGTGGCCATGATCCGTGGATACGCGACGTGTCCCTCGCCACGGTCACAACAAGTGAGGGCAAGATCGACCGGCGTCGCGCCATTCTTCGTCGCTTTCCTCAGCCGGCCATTAAGAATGGCTTAAATTCCGTGGCCGGCCACGTCGCCGAAACAATGAGAGCGGTTCATGAATGGAGTACCGCCGCAGCCACCGTCGTCACTCAACGTCAATTGTCAAAAACCTTCCGTTTGCCCACGCGAGAGAATGAACCGCTGGGCGTCCGCGTCCGTACTGTCTGTCGATGGAACTCTCTCGGCGGGCCGCGGCGCCGGGACGGCTCCGGGGTTCAGGGGGACCCCAGGGCCGGATGAAGCGCTCCCGCGGGCGGTAGCGCGCTACGCAAATCCGTGGTTAACCTTCCAACTCGTACGGCGGGGAAGGGCTACCGGGCGCGGGTGGGCGTGCGCGGCGGCGAGGACGGGGGGCACGGATGCGAGAGCGGGCCGGCTCGGCGCAGCCACTGTCGCGCCCCTCCGCGGGTCGTGCCGGGGTGACCCGATGAGCTTCGAGGACGACGAATACTGGGAATCGGAGTACGACGACGACCCGAAACGGCCGTACGCGGACACCACCGCGACCGCCCGGGACCCGTACGCGGATGCAGTCGCGGCCCGCTGGGGCGCTGATACCCGCCGTCCCCCGACCCGCGCCCGATACGTCGAAGAAGACGAATTCGACGACAATCCGGAAACTCCGCAGAAGCCGGTGATCCCCCTCGATCCGGGCATCGACGAGCTGGCCGAACGCCGCCGCCAGCGCCGCCAGGACGGCTACCAACGGTCACCGAACCGCGACAAACGCATCAAGCAGGCCTTCGACAGTGAGCGCCCCAGCTGGCTTGACGACCCCGCGTTCGCCCCGGCCGACCTCGACGCCGCCCCCGTCTCACCCCCCGGCGCCGAGGGCTGGCAGCGACGCAGCCTCGACTTCGACGAGCTCGAGTACGACGACCGCGACTTCGACGAACGCGACTGGGAGGAGCAGCAGCGCTACACCGCGTCCCGCCGCTCCCGGGTCATCGAGAGCTGGGACGACGCCCCGGTCGACGAGCCGGTGCGCCGGGGCCGCCGGGACGACGTGCCGCAGCCGGTCACCGGCCGCGCCCGGGTGTCACCGCCGGTGCCGGACGAGCCCGCGGAAGAGGTCGTGGCGGACCTCTACCGGCCGCGGCGTGACCAGGACTTCGACCCGCTCGTCGACGACCTGCGCGAGGAGGACCTGCTCCCGTACGAGCGTCGTCCTGCCCCGGGGCGGGACCGCCGGCCGTCGCGGACCACGTGGGATCTGCCGGCTGCGTCCGTACCGGATGAGGAGTCGCGGATCGCCCCGGCCGAGCCGTGGTCCGACCGGCCCGCCGCCGAGGCGCCGCGGCCGGCTGCGGCGGCCAAGGCCGACGAACCGCAGACACCGGACGACGGCGAGGGCCCGCGGGTGCTGAGCAAGGCACCACCGCCGGGGACGCCGCGCGTGCTCAGCAAGGCCACGCCGCCGGCGCCGCCGCGGGTGATCAAGAAGGCTGACCCGCCGGCTACGCCGCGGGTGGTGAAGGCGGCGCCGTCGACGGCTACGCCTCGGGTGGCGACGCCGGCGCTGCCGAGCGTGCCGAAGGCGCCGGCCGCTGCCGGGCCGGGGACGCGGCGGCAGGGTGCGGCGCCGGCTGCGTTCGATCAGGGGCGGGCTGCGGGCTACGACCAGGCGCCGGCTGGGGGTACGCGGAAGCCGCGGGTCGGATTTGTCTCGCCGTCCGGGGTGACGGACGAGGCGCCGGTGAGTCCGGCTGCGTTTGATTCCGCGCCGGGTGTTGCCGGGCGGGCTCCGGTCAGTCCGGCCGCGTTCGACGGCGCGCCGGGGGTCACCGGGCGGGCTCCCGTCAGTCCGGCCGCATTCGATGGCGCGCCGGGGGTCACCGGGCGGGCTCCCGTCAGTCCGGCCGCATTCGATTCCGCACCGGGGGCCGCCCGGCAGGCTCCGGTCAGTCCAGCCGCGTTCGACGGCGCGCCGGGGGTCGCAGGACGGGCTCCCGTCAGTCCGGCCGCATTCGATGGCGCGCCGGGTGTCGCCGAGCGGGCTCCGGTCAGTCCGGCCGCATTCCACGGCGCGCCGGGTGTCGCCGGGCAGGCTCCCGTCAGTCCGGCCGCATTCGACGGCGCGCCGGGTGTCGCCGAGCGGGCTCCGGTCAGTCCGGCCGGGCCGGTTCCTGGCGCCGACGGTTTCCGGCCCGGGGCGATGCCCCCGCCGGATCGGCGCGCTGCGGAGGCGCCGCCCGTCAGTCCTGCCGGGCCGCGGAACCGGCCGCCCGTCATGCCGGCCGCTGCGCCTCCGCCGGTTCCGCCGTCCGCGCCCACGCCGATCCGGCGGCCTGCGGTCGGTGAGTCGCCGCATAACCCGGCGGCGTCGCAGGCTCCCGCGGCTTTCACGCCGTGGGCCAATGATGATCAGGCGCACGATCCTCGTGTCGCGTCCGCGCACGGCTTCCCGGCCGGGACCGATCCGCGGGGCGTTCCGGTGCACGATCCCCGGTTCTCGGCGCCGGGTGACCCGCGGGGTGCAGGGCCGGGACAGGATCCGCGGCTCATTCAGCCGCCTGCGCAGGACGCCTGGGCCGCTCAGCAATCGCCTGGGCAGGACGCCTGGGCCGCTCAGCAATCGCCTGGGCAGGACGCCTGGGCCGCTCAGCAATCGCCTGCGCAGGACGCCCGGCTCGCTCCGCCGCCGCAGAGTGCCGATGCCCAGGTCGCTCAGCCGCCGCAGAGTGGTGACGCGCGGCTCGCGTCGCCGCAGGCGTTTCCGGCTGGGGCGGCCGGCACGGATCCGCGTGGTGTGCCGGTGCATGATCCGCGGTTCTCGTCGCCGCAGGCCACCGATCCGCGCATTGCCGCACCCCGCGGTCGGCGTGGCGGGCCGGCTGCCCCGCCCGCGGCCAACGCTTCGCGCGGCCGGGCGTCGTTCGACGACGGATCGACCGCTGAGCGGCCGATCGTCGGTGGGCCGCGGACCGCGATGATTCTCTCCACGGGTACGCCGACCGCCGTGCCGCCGTCGCAGCGGCCGCCGTCGCGTACCGCTCCGACCGTTGGTTCGCCGCAGCCCGGGGTCACCGCGTACGACATTCCCGCCCAGGTCAGGCCCGTTACGGGCGTGCCGGCCGCGCTCGAGGGCGAGGTTCTTCCGGCCCGCCACGGCACCGATGGCCCGGTCACCGGCGAGCTTCCGCCCATCGGCCCTCAGGGGCCGGGCTCCCCCGCGCCCGTCGGCGGCGAGACGTCCCACGGCGAGCCGGTGGCCTACACCGACGTACCGGGGCAGCACCGCAGCCCTCAGCAGCCGCCCGTGGGTCGCGCGATCCAGGTGCCCGCTCAGCGGCCGGGCGAGGCCGACGGTTCAGGGCAGGTTGCCCAGAGCTATCTCGCCGATCCCGGCGTTCAGGCCCGGCCCGGTCAGCCGCGGCACGGTGGTGTTCCGGCGGAGCCCGAGCCTCCGGTACGGCCGATGGGCGTGCCCGCGCAGCCACGTCACGGCGATCCGGCGGAACAGCACCGGTCGGAAGAGGCAGCTCGGCGGGCCGCGGCGCAGCAAGCGGAGGCCGCACGCCAGGCGGAAGCCGCACGCCAAGCCGAAGCCGCCCGCCAAGCCGAGGCAGCACGCCAGGCCGAAGCCGCACGCCAAGCCGAGGCAGCACGCCAGGCCGAGGCCGCCCGCCAGGCCGACGCCGCACGCCAAGCCGAAGCAGCACGCAAGGCCGACGCCGCACGCCAAGCCGAAGCAGCACGCCAGGCCGGAGCCGCGCGCCAGGCTGAGATCGCAGCCCGCGAGGCTGAAGCGGCCGCCCGCCGAGCCGAAGCCGCCCACCGCGCGGAAATCGCAGCCCGCCAAGCCGAAGCAACCGCCCGCCAAGCCGAAGCAGCACGTCAGGCCGACGCCGCCCGCCGCGCCGAGGCCGCACGCAAGGCCGAGGAAGCCGACCGCCAGGCCGAGGAAGCCGACCGCCAGGCCGAAGCGACCCGCCAGGCGGCGATCGCAGCCCGCCAGCTCGAAGCCGAACAGCACGCCGAAGCGGCCCGGCAGGCCGAAGCAGCACGTCAGGCGGAAGAGGCCCGCCGCGCCGCGGAGCTCGCCCGCCAGGACCAAGC
This sequence comes from Actinoplanes sp. NPDC051405, assembly GCF_055586185.1. Taxonomy (NCBI): domain Bacteria; kingdom Bacillati; phylum Actinomycetota; class Actinomycetes; order Micromonosporales; family Micromonosporaceae; genus Actinoplanes; species Actinoplanes sp. NPDC051405. Next base: position 320,495 of record NZ_JBVJIR010000007.1, on the reverse strand, counting down.
GAAGCAACTGGCCGAAGCCGCCTTCCGCACCGGCGGAGTGCCGATCACGCGGCCCACCGACGCGCAGCAGGCCGGTGCCGCACCCGCGGAGGCCGAGCCGCAGCACAGCCCGAAGCCCGGTGCCGGCAGCGCCACGCCGATCTCCCCGGTTCCGCCGGCCACCCGGCCCGGCCCGAACCCCGCCGCGAACGCCGCGCCGATCGGGCGTCTGATCACGTCGGGGCCGTCGGAGCCGCGCAAGTACGCCGACTCGGATCTCGGGCCCACGTGGTTCGGGGCCAAGCCCAAGGCGGCCGAGGCGCCGGTTCAGGAGAACACGGAAGAGGCGAAGGCCGACGGGGTCGTGCTGAACCTGGACATCACCGGACTGGTGAACGGGATCGCCGACGAGGCGACCACGATGTCACCGGAGGAGGTCGCCGCTCAGGATCAGCCCGAGCCGAGCGACGCTGAGCCGACCAGCGGCGGGCCGGCACCTGGTGAGCCCTCGAAACTCGACGATAAGGCCGACGCGCTGCTCGTACCCGGGCCGGAGCCCGCCGAGATCAAGCCCGCCGTCCCCGGCCGGCCCAAGCCCCTGGGTCCGGAGGATCTGGCCGCGATCCGGTGGCGGCTGGACGGTGCCACGCTGCGCGAGGTCGTGGACGACCGGGACGCGCTGCGGGAGCTCGGTGAGCGGCTCGACGGGCCGCTGGCCGACGAGCAGGACAACGTCGCCCGGGCCGGGCTACTGAGTGTGCGGGCCGAGGTGTACCGGCTGCTGGACGAGCTCGGTATGGCCGCGGCCGCCAGCCGGCTGGCGCTCGCTCACGCCGAGTCGGCCGGAGATGTGCAGGCCACCGTCATCGCGCAGGCCGAGCTGGCGCACGTGTTGCGGTTGCGGGGGGACTACGCCGAGGCCGATCGGCTGTTCGAGCAGGCCGCCAGTTCGGAGGCGCCGGAACTGCTGCGCAGCGTGGTGCACGAGAACGCCGGTCGCAGCGCCTTTGATCAGGGGCGGCACATGGAGGCGCTCGATCACTTCGCCCGGGCGGTGCGGCTCGGGCTGCCCGATGATCAGGAGCTGGCGCAGCGGATCGATGTCGCGCTCGAGGCGATCTACATCCATGTGCTGCGGGACGGCTGGGGGCCTTACCCGCGGATGCGCCGGGAGATTCTCGGGCTGGTCAAGGCCGCGGGTCCGGAACAAAGCTAGGCACCTGGTCGACGTTGTGCCGTTCGCCGGCCACGGACACCCGGCCGCGACCTGACGACTTCGCCTCGTAGAGCGCCGCGTCCGATGCCGCGACCAGGTCTTCGACCGTGCTGACGTCGCCGGGCAGCACGGCGATGCCGATACTCACGCCGGGCGGGCCGCCCAGCAGGTCGGTGCGGTCGGCGATCGCGGAACGCAGGGCGTCGGCGACGCCGACGGCGGCGCGGCGGCCCATCCGTAGCAGCATGACGAACTCGTCGCCGCCCAGCCGGGCCGCGACGCCGGTTTCGCCGACGACCTTGCGCATCGCTTCGGCGACCGCCTGCAGCACCCGGTCGCCCTCGGCGTGGCCGAAGGTGTCGTTGATCGCCTTGAAGTGGTCCAGGTCGACCGTGAGCAGGGCCAGGGCGCCGTCGGTGCGCCGGGCCCAGGCCCCCTCGGCGACCAGCGCGTCGTCGAAGTAGCGGCGGTTGGCCAGGCCGGTGAGGTGGTCGGCGTTCGCCTGCCGTTCCAGGACGTCGCGCAGTCGGTCGGCGCGGACCCGCAGGCTCTGCACCACCGTGGCGGCCATCGTCATGGCCAGCACCATGGCGACCCAGTCGGAGGCGCCGCGCTGGGGTCCGAGGACCGCGAACACGGTGGCCGCGTCGCCCGCGTACACCAGGAGCAGGTTGAGGTAGAGGACCCGGCGGCTGAGGAAGTTCGCCGCGTACAGGATGGGCCAGAGGTAGAAGAGCTGGGAGCCGGTGGACGCGTCGTGGGTGGCGAAGTTCAGCCCGGCCACCACCGCGGTGGCCAGGATGGGTGCGATGAACCAGCCCGACCGGGGTACGGCGGTGGGCCGGCGCCAGCAGAGCACGCCCGTGAACGCCATCAGGACAGAGATCACCGCGGCAACGACCAGAGTGATCAGGTTGACGCCCGGGTCGATGTACGACGTCACGAGGACGTAAGGCGACGCGGCCAGCGTGAGGTACGCGACCGCACGAGAGGCTCCGTGCAGGTCGCGTAGCTCGTATGCGGGGGCGTGGACCCTGAGCGACACGTTCTTTGTTCGGCCTCCCGGGCCCGGACATGAGGTTTTGGCCGCGCCGGTCAGGCCGGTGAGGTCGGTGGGGGCGCCGGTTCGCGCTGGGCCAGAGTGACGCCCAGGCTGGCCAGGCTCACCAGCAGCAGCGCCACGACCTCGCGCAGGCCGAGCCGCTGGTGCAGCACCACGAGCCCGGCGACGGCCGCGGCAGCCGGCTCCAGGCTCATCAGTATGCCGAAGACCCGGGTGGGCATGCGCCGTAGCGCGTTGATCTCCAGGCCGTAGGACAGGACCGACGACAACAGCGCGACCGCGGCCGCGCCGGCGAGCAGAGACGGATGATCCAGTACGGCGGAAGCACCGCTCGCGCCGAACGGCAGAACGAGCACCGCCGCAACCGCGAGCGCCACCGCCAGCCCACCCGTCCCCGGGACCAGCGTGCCCAGGTGCGCGCTGGCCAGGATGTAACCGGCCCAGCAGAGCCCGGCGGCGAACGCCAGCAGCAGTCCACCCAGCGGTGCCGTGAAACCGGACCCGAGGCCGAGCAGGGCGACTCCCCCGGCGGCCAGCAGGGCCCACAACAGGTCGACCAGCCGGCGGGTCTGCACCAGCGTGAGCAGCAGCGGCCCGAGGAACTCGACCGTCACGCCCACGCCGAGCGGGACCGTGCGCAGGGCCAGGTAGAAGAGCAGATTCATGCCCGCCATGGCCACGCCGAGCAGTACGGCGGCCCGCCACGCGGCGGCGGACCAGCCACCGATCCGGGGACGGAACGCGACGCCGAGAATCACGGCCGCGATCGACAGGCGCAGCAGCGTGACGCCGGCCGCGCCGAGGTCGTCGAACAGCGTACGGGCGACGGCGCTGCCGACCTGGACGGACGCGATGGCGGTGAGGACGAGCAGTGGAGCCGGCACGGTGCGGCGCTCGCGGACGGTCGTGGTCATTCGGTCCGCAGCGCGACGACGGGATCGAGGCGGCCGGCGCGCTGCGCGGGCACGACCCCGAAGACGATGCCCACCAGCGCCGACACCCCGAACGCCAGGGCCAGCGACCACCAGGTGACGGCGGCCGGCACCGGGGACAGCCGGTCGACGAGCAGCGCGGCGGAGATGCCCAGGGCCATGCCGATGACCCCGCCGATCGTGGTGAGCAGGACGGCTTCGAGCAGGAACTGCACGCCGATGTCGCGGGGCCGGGCGCCGACCGCCTTGCGCAGGCCGATCTCCCTGGTGCGTTCCCGGACCGACACCAGCATGATGTTGGAGACGCCGACGCCGCCGACCAGCAGGCTGATGCCGGCGATGGCGGCCAGGACGCCGGTGAGCACGCCCAGGATGTCGCCCAGCACGCCGAGGATCTGCTCCTGGGTGACCGCGCTGAAGTCGCTCTCGGGATGGCGCTTGCCGAGGGCCGCGACGATGTCGGTGCCGAGGGTGTCGATGCGTTCCCGGTCAGGCGCGCGGATCGCCAGGGCGTCGATGCGGTCGGTGCCGAGCAGCCGCTGGGCGGCCGTGACGGGGATGTGCACCTCGCTGTCGCGGTCCACGCCGAGGCTCTGGCCGAGCGCCTCGAAGGTGCCGATCACGCGGAAGCGGACGCCGCCGATGGTGATCTGCCGGCCGATCGGATCCCGGTCGCCGAAGAGCTGGGTGGCCACGCCCGCGCCCAGGACCGCGACCCGGCGGGCGGTGTTGACGTCCGAGCGGGTCAGGTAGGCGCCCCGGTCGAGGCGGCGGACGAAGACGCTCGGGGTGGTCTCGAGCACGCCCTGCATGCTGGCGAACGAGCTGCGGCTGCCGGCGCGTACGGTCTCGCCGGAGGCCACCGTCACCGCGACCCGGTTGCGGTCGCCGACGACCCGGGAGACGGCGTCGACGTCGTCGAGCGACAGCGTCGACACCGACGGCGCGGAGCCGGCCTCGAGCCGGCCCGGCACGACGATGAGCAGGTTGGAGCCGAGGCCCTCGACCTGCTGCTCGATCTGCTGCTTGGTGCCGGTGCCGATGGCCACGAGCGCGACCACCGCGGCGACGCCGATGACCACGCCGAGCATGGTCAGCACGCTGCGCAGCCGGTTGGCGCGCAGCGCGTCGAGAGCGACCCGCCAGGCCTCGGCCAGTCTCACGCGGTGCCGTCCCCGGGGTCCGGCGCGGCCGGGGCGGGCTCGACGATCAGCCCGTCGCGCATCACGATCTGCCGGTGGGCGCGCTCGGCGACCTCCCGGTCGTGGGTCACCAGGACGACGGCCACCCCGTCGGCGTTGAGCGACTCGAGCAGGGCCAGCACCGACTGGCCGGTGGTCGTGTCGAGATTGCCGGTGGGCTCGTCGGCGAGCAGCACCGACGGGCCGGTGACCAGCGCGCGGGCGATGGCGACGCGCTGCTGCTCGCCGCCGGACATCTGGTTGGGCCGGTGGTCCATCCGGTGCGCCAGGCCGACGCGTTCCAGCATCTCGCCGGCCCGGGCCCGGCGTTCCCGGCGGCCGATGCCGCGGTAGACCAGCGGCAGGGCCACGTTGTCCCGGGCCGTGGTCCGGGTGAGCAGGTGGAACGACTGAAAGACGAAGCCGATGGTCTCGTTGCGCAGCCGGGCCATCTCGGGCGGGGACAGCGTGGCGACGTCGCGGCCGCCGATGAGCAGGGTGCCGCCGGTGGGCCGGTCGAGCCCGCCGAGCAGATGCATGAGGGTGGACTTGCCGGAGCCGGAAGTGCCGACGATGGCCAGGTAGTCGCCGTCGGTCACGGTCAGAGAGACGCCACGCAGGGCGGTGACGGAGACGCCGTCCAGCTCGTACGTGCGCGAGACGTCCGTGGCCACGATGGCCGGGATGTCGCTCACGGCACGGTCTGCCCGGGACTGACCTGGTCGGCACCGCCCACGATGATCTGCTGGCCGGCGCCGATGCCGGAGACCACCTGCACGACGTCCTCGCCCTGCACCCCGAGCGTGACCGGCACCCGCTCGGCCTTGCCACCGCGGACGGTCCAGATGTTGTCGCGGCCGTCGGCGGACACCACGGCGGACGCCGGCACGGTCACCGCGTCGTCGGCCTCGCGCACCTGGAGCCGGACGATGGCGCTCATGCCCGGCCGGGGCGTGGGCGCGGGCCGGCCGTCCGCATAGCGGCCCTTGCCCAGGGTGAGCCGCACGCGGTAGGAGACGCCGCCGCGTGCGGAGGTGGTCGGCAGCAGGTCGACAGCGCGCACGCTGGCCTCGTAGGTCGCCCCGGTGGCAGCGTCGAGCTCCGCGGTCGCCTTGCCGCCGGCCTGCACCAGCAGCACGTCGGTCTCGTCGACCTCGGCGGCCAGGCCGAGCTTGCCGGTGTCGACGATGGTGAGGATCGGGGTGCCCGCGCCGACCGTCGCGCCCTGTGGCACCGCCGGATCGACCCCGGCCACGGGCGCCTGCGCCGGCGCACCGGCGGCGGCAGCCGAGGCCGGGTCGGCGAGCAGATCGGTGAGCGAGGATGTGCCGCCCGAGGCGGTGCCGCCGAGCTGGACGACGCCGGAGACGGGGGCGCGCAGGGTGAGCGCGTCGACGGCCGCCTCGGCCAGGTCGTACGCCTGCTGAGCCTGGAGCCGCTGCGCCGTGCCGAGCGCGTTGACCGCCTGGCCGAGGCCGGCGACGCCGCGCTGCACCGAGCGCAGAGCGGCACCGGCGGCGTCCGAGGCGGCCTCGTATTGCTGCTGGGCGGCCTTCACCTGGGCCAGCAGCGCGGTCTTGAGCTGCGCGTCGGTGACCTTGTCGGCGGCGTCGCGGGCGTCGGTGAACGCCTTGTCGGCGCGCTGGTCGGTGCGGTGCTGGGCGGCGGTGACCGCCGCGGTGCCACCGGTGGACGGCACGCCGCCCGAGGAGGCCGCGTCGAGGGCCCGGGCGGCCTGCTCCAGGCGGCGCTCGGCGGCGGGTGAGTCGACCACGGCCACCACCTGGCCCTTGCGGACCTGGTCACCGGCGTCGAAGCGGAGCTCGGCGAGGGTGCCCTCGGCCGGCGAGGTGACCGTGGCGGCGGCGCGGGCGGTCACCGAGCCGGAGGCCTCGACGATCTCGGCGACCGTGCCCATCGCGGCGGCGCCGACCGTGAGGCCGGACGGCTCGTCGCCGCAGGAGGCCGCGGTCAGAGGTGGCAGCAGGATGAACGCGACCAGGAGGGTGCGGGCGCGGCGGTGAGGGCGGGACACGAGCGCCACTCTATGCCGGGGTACCGACGAAAAACCCGGGCCGATCGGACAGCTGATCTATATCGGTCGGAACGATTTGATACCAGGTAGGTGTCGGCAATCCGCACGACGGCCGACCTGTGGGCGACTGCGCAGGTCAACGCGAGGCGGGAAGCTCAGTGGCAGGCCTGGTCAATGGGCCTGCCGGAAGGCACAATCGGCCGACGGATTGAACCGGTGGCCCCACAGCGGCCGTAATCCAGGTCACGTGCCCCATCTGCGTACGCGAAGGACGGGACCATGCTCCGCGCCGACGAACTGACGATCGTGCACCACGACGACACGGTGAGCCACTTCACCGACGTCACGTACACGCTGACCCGGCAGGGCCTGCGGGTGTTCACCGCCACCGGCGACGAGAAGGCGTTCCCCGGTCACGACGTGCTCACCACGCACGCCCGGACGAGCCACCGGGAGCTCGCGGCCTGACCCCGTACCGGAAAAGAAAGACGGCCCACCGGCTCATGCCGGCGGGCCGTCTCTGTGCTTGCCTACCTGATCAGGTGCCCGACCGACGGCCGATGACCTTGACCGTCATGCCGATCTTGCCGATCTTGTAGTACTTCTTGGCGTCCGCCGGCAGCAGGTTGACGCAGCCGTGCGAGCCCCGCCACGCATCGTGGATGTACGTGGTCGTCTGGTGGAAGCCCCGGCCGCCGATGAAGCGCTGCCAGTACGGCAGCCACACCTCGTACGGGTCGGACCATTCCTTCTTGGTGCGCTTGTTGATCTTGAAGGAGCCCGACGGCGTGCGGTACCCCTTCATGCCGGTCCGGGTGACCGTCGGCTTGGCGTAGACCTTGCCGTTCTTCATCACCCAGGTCGTCTGGTTCGTCAGGTCCACGCAGAACGTGTAGCCCGACTTCTTGGCCTTGCACTTCGACGTCTTCGTGGCGGCGAGCCGCTTGGCCACTCCGTGCGTCGTCGGCCCGGCCAGGCCCGCGGCCGGCTTGATGCCGAAGCGGACCTGGAACTTCTTGATCGCGGCGCAGTCCTTGGCCGACTGCTTGCCGTCGACCGAGACCGTGCCGTAGCCGCCGATCTTCTTGAGGTAACCCTCGACCTGCTTCTGGTACTTGCCCGTCGAGCACGAAGCCGCGGCGGCCTTCGTGACGACGACGGCGGTAATCGGTGTGGCGCTGACCGTCCGGGTCGCGGCGCCGGCCGCGCCCGGGGACAGCACCACAGCGCCGAGCCCACCGCCGACCGCCACCGCCAGCACGGCGGTCGCGAGGCGTGCGGAAACCCGCTGCACTCCCAAAATCGTCCTCCCCAGGAGATGTGTCCGCACATCGAAGCACATCCGTGCACCTGGGAAGGTCCGCCGTACGACTGTGGCATCAATCCGGGACGTCACCAACCGGGGTCGTCGCTCAGCGCTGTCTCACGGTCACTGCGGGGTCGCGAAGTCCTGGACCCAGTACGGCGTACGGTCGGCACTGAAGGCCAGCCCGACGCCCACCTCGCGCAGACCGCAGTCCATGATGTTCTCGCGGTGCTCGGGGCTCTTCATCCAGCCGTCGACGACCTCGGCGACGCTGTCCTGGCCCCGGGCGATGTTCTCGCCGTAGCGCGACCACTGGTAGCCGGCGTCCTCGACCCGGTCACCGGCCCGCCGCCCCCGCGAGTCCTCGTGCGCGAAGTAGCCACGCCGCGCCATCTCGGCGGCATGCCGGTTCGCCGCCACGATCAGCCGCCGGTCAACGGTGAGGTTGTCACAGCCACCACGCCGCCGGTTCTCGTTGACCAGCGTCAGCGCCTGCTGCTGGACGCTGCCGCCGGGGTCGGTGGAGAGGGCCTGGCTGGTGGTCACGTCCCGCTGGGCGGCCGAGAAGGCGTTCGGCTTGCCGCCACGGGTGGGCTTGTCGGCCGCCGGCTTCTCGTCGGCCCGGTCGTCGACCTTGGCCGCCGTCGGCGAGCCGGCCGCCGGTCGGGTCGCCGCATCCGCCGGCGGGCGTGCAGCTGTGGTCGCTGCGCCGGGAGCGGCCGGCTGGTCCGCCGCCGGCTTCGCCGGATCGACAGCACCCCCGGGCCGGGCGGGGGCATGAGCGCCGGTGGTGGGCGTCAGCTGACCGGCGGGAGCAGCCGGATCCCCGGGTACGGCGGGCAGCCCGGCAGTCGCGGGCACGCCGCCATCGACCGGAAGTTGCGGGATGGCCGGGAGGTCGGGCAGAACCATCGACGGCGCCGCCGGCGTGGCCGGAGTCTCCTCCGCACCCGCGGTGGTGGCCACCATGATCCCGCCGGCCAGCACCGCCGAGACCGCGGCGGTCACTACGACAGCAGGCTTGCGCATCCCGTGTGTCTCCCTTTGCCTCGCTGCGCCGCGCCCGTGCACGCCGCCCTCGAGGTGAACCAACGCCGGCACCACCCAACGGTGACTACCGCAGGTTTCGGCCAGTTCTCCCCCACAACCCGGCGACAGGCGCTCTGAACTGCGCTTTCCTGGCCCCATCCGGATCACCGGCGACGCACAATCGCACTGACAATCCGGACACTTCACCCCTTCGGGGTAACCCGCCCGGGCGTACTTGTGAGCCGCTCCGGAGGTGCTGGAAGGGAGGTGGGCATCGCTAGCGTGCTCCGGTGCGCAACCGCTATCTGGACCTGCTCCGGGCCGCCGCCATCGTCCGGGTGATCGTCTACCACCTGTTCGGCTGGCCGTGGCTGTCGATCCTGCTGCCCGCGATGGGCATCATGTTCGCCCTGGCCGGATCGCTGACGGCAGCGTCCCTGGACCGGCGCTCGGCGGGCGCGGTGATCACCTCCCGACTACGCCGGCTGCTGCCCCCGCTGTGGCTGCTGGCGGTGATCGCGGTGCCCGCGATGCTGTACCTGGGCTGGACCGACGAGGACGGCGGCGACGAACCGCTGAGCTGGAAACTCGGCCTGTGGCTGCTGCCGATCGGAGACCCGCCGGGCAGCGAGAAGGGCATCGACGTCTGGGAGCCGCTCTGGTACATCCGGGCGTACCTGTGGTTCGTTTTGCTGTCGCCGTTGTTGTACCTGGCGTACAAGAAGATCGGCTGGGCGGCGGTGGCGGCGCCGATCGTGCTGATCGCGGTGCTGGACAAGACCGGGTTCTCGCTGCCGTTCGGGCGGGCCGATGCGGCTATGTGGGACTTCGCTACGTATGGCGCCTGTTGGATCGCCGGCTTCGCGCATCACGACGGCCGGTTGGCCCGGATCCGTCCTGGCCTGGTGGTCGCGGCCTCGGCTGTCATGGGGTTGGCGGCGTTGTACTGGCTACGGGGGCACGCGTCGGAGTCGGGCTGGGACCTCAACGAGGTGTCGGAGTCGCAGGCGTTGTGGTCGCTGGCTTTCGTGCTGCTGGCGTTGCGGTGGCAGCCGGACATGTCGTGGCTCGAGCGTCGGCCGCGGGTGGACGGGGCGGTCAATCTGTTGAATGCGCGGGCGGTGACGATCTACCTGTGGCACAACATTGCGATCGCGGCTATCTGGCCGGTTCTGACGGTGCTGGCGCTGGATGATCTTGGGGATTTGGACGGGCCTACGGATCTGGTTGCTTCGCTGGCGTTGACTTTGGTGGCGGTGGTGGCGTTCGGGTGGGTTGAGGATTTGGCGGCTCGGCGGCGGCCTCGGTTGTGGCCTGTGGGGGATTCGCGGCGGGTGGCTGGCGGGGATGGGCCGGAGGCCGGGGCCGGGGCCGGGCTGGCGCCTGGGTCTGGGCTGACGACTGGGTCTGGGTTTGGGCGGGGGTCCGGGTCCGGGTCCGGGTCTCAGGAGCAGTCTGGGTCTGAGCTGCTGTCCGGGCCTGAGCTGCGGTCTGGGACTGGCTCGGGACCAGCGGCTGAGCTGGCGGCCGGGTCCGGGTCCGGGCTGGGCCTTCGGTCCGGGTCCGAATTCGAGCAGCGGTCTGGGTCTGAGGTTAGGTCTGGGTCTGAAGTGGGGTCTGGCTCTGGGTCTGGTTCCGGGTTCAGATCCGAATCCGGGCTGGGGTCGGGGTCCGGCTTGGGGCACGGGTCCGGGTCCGGGCTCGGGTCGGGGTCCGGCTTGGGGCACGGGTCCGGGTCCGGGCTCGGGTCGGGGTCCGGCTTGGGGCTCGGGTCGGGGTCCGGGCTGGGATACGGGTCCGAGCTGGAGTCCGGGTCTCGGTCTGCCGTTTCGGATTCGGAGTTCGCTTCGCGGCCTACGGGTGATCTTTCGATGCCGGGCCAGGCCGGTTCGGGGTTGTCGGTGTCTCGTCCTGCTTCTGGGCTTGGCGGAGGTGAGGTGCCGTGGGGGCCGGCCGGAGCCGCACCTGTCGTGGTGGGTGACGCGGGGTTCGGGTCTCGGCGGCGGGAGTCCGTGGCCGAATTTCCTGAGGCTGAGGTGTCATTCGGCTTGCCGGAGGTCGGGCGCGGGTTCGGCGATCGGGAGGAGACCACGGACGCAGGGCGGCATGCCGCCGTGTCTTCTGCGACAGCTACTCCTCCGCGTTCCGCTTCTCCTCCCTCGCCTGCTGCCGGCCCGACTCCCTCAGGTGCCGGCCCGACTCCCTCAGGTGTATCCCCGACATCGCCTGTTGCGGGACCGACGCCGCCGGGGCCTTCTGCGGCAGGGCCATCTGCGCCGGCGCAGGCGCGGAGGCACGATGACCATGCGCCAGCCGGCTCGTGGTTCGGCGGGGAGCACGACGAACCGAAGTGAGGCTGTGCGTGCGGGCGGGCCTGCTCTCCCAGGCCCGCCCGCGCCGCACTCGTCCGCCGTCCTTGAATCCCTTCGTCCGCTCACCTCGCATCCGCTTGGATCGGCCGCTGCTACGCCGCCGAGGACCGGTCACCCGGCCACCCGGCCACCCGGCCACCCGGTCACCCGGCCAGCCGGCCACCCGGCCACCCGGCCACCCGGCCAGCCGGCCACCCGGCCAGCCGGCCACCCGGCCACCCGGCCACCCGGTCACCCGGTCACCCGGTCACCCGGCCAGCCGGTCAGCCGGTCAGCCGGTCAGCCGGTCTTGGCGAGGATCGCGGCGGTCAGCTGATCGATCCCGATCAGGTTGAACTCGTTGCCCAGCGATCGCATCATCGAATTCTCGCTTGGCCTGTACACGCCCCGGTCGTAATAGGCGGCACCCTCGAAGGTGCCGATCACGCCGCCGTCCGGGGTGGGTTTGCCCAGGTAGCTGAACCATTTCAGTCGCTGGGCGCGCATCGTCGCCTCGTTGGCCACTGAGGTGTTGGGGTCGGCCGGTTCGCCGCCGGGGTAGACGGTCGGGTCGCCGCCGTACTCGTCTGCCAGGCCGCCGATCGAGTGGCCGAGTTCGTGCACCACGATGTCGCCGGAGAGTGCGTTGCCGCCGCTGGACACCGTCACGCTGCCGCCCGAGCCGCCGTAGGTGGTGCTGTTCACCAGAACGAGGGCCTGGTCTGCGCCCGGCGCCAGTTCGGCGTACTGCTCGGCCACCGTTTCGTCGACGCAGACCAGCCGGTCCAGGCCTCCGCACCAGAACTCGCCGTCGAGGGCGGTGTCCTTCTCGACGCCGAGGGTCGGATCGTTGTCCGATCCGGACTGGGCGGAGATCGCATTGACCTGCCACACGTTGAAGTTGTTCTTCAGCGTCCGGAACGGCTCCACCGCACTGAGCTGGGCCCAGCGGGCGAGGACCTGGCTGTGGAACAGCTCCTGCTCCGCGGCCGTGTAGCCGTCACCGACGAAGACGAGGTCGTAGCGGCTGGCCGGCGCGCCGGTCTGTTGAATCGTCACCACCTCGGCCGTGACGTCGACGGACTTGGTGGTCCGCGGGAGATCGGCCACCCGGACGTTCTCCTTCCGGATCGAGCCGTCCGGCGAGAACACCTCCCGCACTTCCGTCCTGGTGTCCGCGGACGCCGGTAGCTGCACCAGCCCGTAGATCACCGCGGTCATCGCGACGGCTGCCGCCACCAAAGCCGCCCTTCGGCTTCGCACTCGTATCACGGGCGCCTCCTCGATCTCGGCAATGGAGGAACCAGGCTACATCTACCTTTATCTATGCCTTGGGCCGGACCAGACCACTTTCGTAGGCGAGCACGACCGCCTGTACGCGGTCCCGCAGCTCCAGCTTCCCGAGAATCCGGCCGACGTGCGTTTTCACGGTGGTCTCGGCGACATGCAACCGCTCAGCGATATCGGCGTTCGACCGGCCCTGAGCGACCAGCAGAAACACTTCGCGTTCACGGTCGGTGAGGGTCGCCAGCCGCTTGGCGGAGCTGTGCACCGCCGGGACCGCGGGCACCAGTTGCCCGGCGAAGCGATCGAGCAGCCGCCGGGTGACCCGGGGCGCAACGATGGCATCGCCGGCGGCGATGGACCGGATCGCTGAGAGCAGCTCGGCGGGCGGAGCGTTCTTGAGCAGGAAGCCGCCGGCCCCGGCCTGCAGCGCCGCGAAGGCGTTCTCGTCGGTGTCGAACGTGGTGAGCGCGAGCACCCGGGCTCGGTTTCCCGACGCCACCAGCTCCTCGGTGGCAGCAACGCCGTCCATGACGGGCATCCAGATGTCCATCACCACGACGTCCGCGTCGACGTCTCGCAGGATCCGCAGGGCCTCAGCCCCGTCGGCGGCCTCACCGACGACCTCCATGTCGTCCTGCGCGGACAGAATCGACCGGAAACCGCGCCGCACGAGCTCCTGGTCGTCCACGACGACAACTCTGATCACCCGCCACCGCCCCGGGCACTGGCTGCGCCGTCCACCGTGTCGCCCCCGTTCATGCTGTGCTCCTCGCCGTCATCGTTTCACTCGACGTGCGTGGGATGGTCGCCACCACGCGCCAGCCGCCATCCTCTCGCGGTCCCGCCTCCAAGCTGCCACCGTGCATGGCGGCCCGTTCGCGCATCCCGGCCAGGCCGTGACCCGGCCGAGCCGTGACCGCCGTCGTGACCCGCCGCTTCCCGCCTCCGTCGTCGCTGACCTCGACACGCAGGGAGTTCGGCGTGAAGGCGAGACGCAGGGTCACCGCGGCGTCCGATCCGGCGTGCCGCAAGGTGTTGGTCAGAGACTCCTGGATGATCCGGTACGCCGCGATCTCCTGCGCCCTGCTGAGGCGACCCGGCGCGCCTGTGGTCTCGCGCACCACGCGTAGCCCGGACCGTGCCACCAGTCCGTCGATCTCCCTGAGACCGATCGCTCTGCGCTCTGTCCCGTCGCCATTCTCCCGGTCCGCCTCGGCCAGCAAACCGTCGAATGCGGCACCAGGACCTGCGGTATCTTCCCGACGCTCCAGCCTTCGAGCCACGGCAGCCCAGGATCGATCACTCGAATGCACCACAGGCTCGACCACTGCTTCGGGTGCCGGCAGCGCCGCGCCTCGTAACAGCTGGATCACCCGGCCCATGTCGTCGAGCGCTTCGCGGCCGGTCGAGGCGATCGCCTCCAGGGCTTCCCGGGCGGGCGTTTCGGCTTCTTCGAGCGTGAAGCCGGCGGCATCGGCCTGGACGATCATCACGCTGAGGCTGTGCGCCACGACGTCGTGAATCTCCCGGGCGATGGCTGCCCGTTCCTCGGCAACGGCGAGCAGGGCCAAGTGGTCGCGCTCGCGTTCGAGGGTGGCGGCACGTTCCTCGAGCGTCTGCACGTACAGCCGCCGGGTGCGTACCCCGTAGGCGGTGACCCACGTCGCCACCGTCACCGCGCCCACAACCCAGAACACCACCCAGAAGTTGCCGGAACGGTGGTTCTCCACGAGCGCGGCGACCAGCACCGCGACACCCGCCCCGGCCCCGGCGACCACTCCCCAGCGGAGCTCAGGCTTGTACAGCACCGCGGCGTACATGGCGATCAGAACAGCGATGTCGAACATCCGCACGTAGCTGCTCATCAACAGGTGCAGTGGGGCCAGCAGATAGACCACGGCCACCACGACCATCGGCAGATGCCGCCGCCAGATCAGCGCAAGTGCCATGGCCAGACCGCAGATCTTGACGGGCCACGGCAGGCGGTACTCGAAGAGGGCCAGAGCAGCGACGAGCGCCGCCACGGCTCCGTCGAAAAGCCAGGGTCGGACCCACGCGCCGATGCGCCACACGACCACCACGATAGAAGGCTTCATGCGTCCGCCATGGCGCCGACGACAGAAGCACGGGCCGCTCGGCGTGAGGGCAGCACCGCCGCACCGGCTCCGGCCACCGCTGCGATGATCACGAAGCTCAGGAGTTGCCCGCCCGGAACGGTCAGCAGCGCATCGGTGGGGCCGAAGGCCGCTTCCGACGCCAGCCAGCCGTAGAGCACACCGAACGCCACCCCGACGACGGCGCCGGCTGCAGCCATCAGCAAACCCTCGACGAGCAGGGTGGCGCGCAGCTGACCCCGGGTCAGGCCGAGTGCCCGGACGAGAGCCGACTCCCTGGTTCTTTCAAGGACGGAGAGGGACAGCGTGTTGGTGATGCCGACCAAGGCGATGACCAGCGCGAAGCCCAGTAGGACCGCGATGACTCCGAGGATCTGCCGGATCGCAGCGCCGCGCTCGGCACGGACGGAAGCGAGGTCGTCGACCCGCACCAGCGGATGCGCGGCCAGGGCGGCATCAACGCGTTGCCGTGCCGCTGAGGTGTCGATGCCGGGCGCCGACCGGACCAGGATCAGACTGTCGTCCCGCTGTGACGGGTAGAGCGCCACGAAGTCGCTGGGCCACAGGATCACGTCGCCGACGAGGCTTGCGGCCTGCACCACCGCGGCGATGCGCACCGTCTGCTTCCGACCTGCCGCCGAAACCGACAGCTCGTCACCGACCTTGCCCTGGCCTGCCGCCACGAGCGCCGAGCCGGGTCCGAAGTCAGCCAGTCGTCCGGCTGTCACCTCAGGCCGGTACGCCGTACCGATCGCTGCGCTGTCCATGCCGGCGACTGTCACCGTGTCGCCGGCCACCCGCCCGTCAGCCTGTTTGACCTCGGCGACCAGGTCGAACGTCCGGTCACCGGTGAGGCCCGCACCGACCGCCGGCGAGATGCCCCGCTGCCCGTCGGCCGGGGTGAGCAGATAGTCGACCGGGTACGCCTCGTTGAGCTGAGCCTCCGCCGTGCGGTCCACCGTGGCGGCGATGGTGCTACCGCCGGCCATCAGTCCCACACCCACGAGCAACGCGGCTGTCGTGGCGGCCGTACGCCCGGGATTGCGCCGGGCGTTGGCGACCGCCAGCCGTGCGGGCACCCCGAACAGGCGACCCGGCAGCCACCCCAGCGCGGCGACCAGCCTGCCGATGACGAGGGGTGAGATCAGCAGCAAGGCCAGGAAGTTGCCGATGCCGCCGGCCACCACCAAAATCATCGCCGCTTCGGGCTGGTCCAATCGCAGCCCCGCCACCGTCGTCAGCGTGCCTGCCAGCGCGACCACAGTCGCGGCGACGATCAGCACGTGTCGCGATCTGCCCGTGGCGGGCACCACCATCCGGAAGGCGGCGACCGGCGGGACGCGGGTTGCCCGGGCCGCGGGCACCACAGCGGAGACCATGGTCACCAGCGGCCCGAGGAGGAGTGACACGAGCAGAGGGTAGGGCGTGAGGACGAGGCCGCCGGCCGGCAGCCGGACCCCCAGGGCCGCCGAGCCCTCCAGCAGCCCCCACGCGACGGCGTATCCGAGCAGGATGCCCAGGATCGCACCGGCGGTGCCCACCAGAGCGGAGTCGGCGAGCAGAGAACGCAGGATCTGACCTCGCCGCGCGCCGACACAGCGGAGCAACGCCGTCTCCCGTTGCCGCTGGGCGACCAGGATTCCGAACGTGTTCGCGATGACAAATCCGGCCACCAGCACCGCCACCGCGGCGAACAGGTACAAGCCGATCGCCAACCCGTTGATCTGCGCGAACGCTTGCTGGGCGAGATCGTGCCGGAATTGATCGCCGGTGCGGGCCGATGCCGCGGCCGGCACCGGCAGGCGATCGCGAACTGCCTCCGCATCGGCTCCGGCGCTGACGGTGGCCACCACGTTCCGGTAGCCGATGGCGTCGGTGAGCTGAGTGAGGGCGGCACGGGTGACCACGGTGGTGGAGACGTCTCCGGTGATCGCGACGATGCCGACGATGCGCAGCGTGCGGCGCTGCTCCGAGGCGTCCACGACAGTGGCGAAGTCACCGATCCGGTACCCCGTGGTTTCCGCTGTCTTGCTGTCTATCGCCGCCTCACCGTCGGAGGCGGGCAAGGAACCCTCGGTGAGGTCGTACGACCGCAGTGCCGGGTCGTCGCCGACGTCGACGCCGTAGCCGGGAGTGCCGAAGGTCGCCACGAGGCGGCCGTTGCGGTCCAGCAGTGGTAGCCGCTCGCGCATGCGGCCGGTGGCCGACGCGACGCCGTCCGTGCGACGCACGGCATCCAGATCGGCCGGGGTGAGCCGGCCGCCCGGCGCGGCGGAGACCACCACGTCGACGTTGCGCGCCGCCCGGGCGAATTGGTCGACCAGCGCATTCTTGGCGCTGTCACTGAAGATCATCGTGCCGGCCACGAAGGCGACGGCGAGCACGATCGCCAACCCGGTCGGCACCAGGCGGCGTGGGCGCAGTCCGGTCCGTCTCACGTCAGGCCCCCAGCCGCTGGAGGCGGTCGGCGACACCGTCCGGGGTGGGCGCCCGGAGGTCGTCGACGATGCGCCCGTCCGCCAGCACGACGACACGGTCCGCGTATCCGGCGGCCACCGGATCATGGGTCACCATCACGACGGTCTGACCCCACTCCCGGACGCTGCGTCGCAACAGGTCGAGCACACCGGCGCCGGTCCGGGTGTCCAGACTGCCGGTCGGCTCGTCGGCGAACACCACGTCCGGACGGTTCATCAGCGCCCGCGCACAGGCGACCCGCTGCTGCTGGCCACCGGAGAGCTGGGCCGGGTAGTGGTGCAGCCGGTCGGCCAGACCGAGATCGGCCGCGACCTGCGCAAGGCGCTGACGGTCCGGGCGACGCCCGGCGAGCTCGCTGGGCAGCAGAATGTTCTGCTCCGCGGTGAGCGTCGGCAGCAGATTGAACGCCTGGAAGACGAACCCGATGCGGTCGCGGCGGAGCACCGTGAGGTCGCGGTCGGCCAGGCCGGTCAGCTCGACGCCGCCGACCAGGATCGAGCCCGACGTCGCCGTGTCGAGGCCGGCCAGCAGGTGCATCAGCGTGGACTTGCCAGAGCCGGACGGGCCCACGATCGCGGTGAACTGCCCGGCGGGGAACGTGACGCTCACCCGGTCGACGGCTGTCACCGCTGTCTCGCCCTCGCCGTACACCTTGACGAGCTCGTCCGCCCGCACGGCGTGCGTGGTGGTCATCTCGGCCTCCTGTTCCTGTGGTCGGAGGCGAATCTATGGAGGAACGGGCGTCGGCCGCGTCGTCAGCAGGAACGGTCTTGGCGTACTCCTCAAGTAGGACACGAGCGCTGGGCGTCCTCCTGAAGTCCACGCCGAGATCGTCGCGCGGGCGGACGACACGGGACGCGTACGAGTCGAAGCTGAGCGGGTGCAGTTGCCGCGGTCGGCTGCCGGAGGGTCGGTCGTCCGCCGTCCCGAAGTGACATCTGTGCCGCATGGGACCCAGCAGACTGAAACATTCTCGCTAATGAGGGAGAAATGACCGCTAGCCTGAGCGAATGGTGCAGCCCGGACAAATGGCGCCACCTGCAGAGGAGCCTGCGGGGGACAGCTCGCTCGTCTTCCGAGCCGGGCCGCTGCTCTGTGCCCTTCGCCTCGACGAGGTCATCGAGACCATGCGGCCTCTGGCGACCCATCCCCTCGCCGGCACTCCCGCGTTCGTGAAGGGCATCTGCATCATGCGGGGCATTCCCACACTGGTGATCGACGTGGCGCGGCTGCTCGGCGGGGCCGACGCCGCGGTGTCACGCTTCGTCGCGGTGCGGACGGAACGTGGCCCGGTGGCGTTCGCGACCGGTGAGATCCACGGCGTGCGGCCGGTCAGCACGGGCACCGAAGGGCGCCATGAGGCTCTGCTCGGGGACGCGCCTGCCCGTCTCATCGCCGCCGTCGGCACGATCGACGCCGCGCCGGTGCTGCTTCTGCAGAGCATGCGGCTCGTACCCGATGAGGTCTGGGCTGCCGCAGCCTCCCTGGCGGTGACCTCATGACCGCCTCCGCCGAGGTCACGATGTTCCGTGGCCTGCTCGCCACGAAGCTGGGCTGGACGTTCGACGACAACGACACGGCTCAGCTGGCCGAGGTGCTCGGCAAGCGGTCCGAGACGCACGGACTCAGCCGCTCCCGATATCTGGGCCGGCTGGCCCGGGAGGACTGGGACGACGAGCTGACGACGCTGGCCGAAGACCTGACGATCAACGAGACCTACTTCTATCGCCACGGTGAGCAGTTCCGGGTCCTCGCCGAGGTCGCTCTGCCCGAACGGATCGAGGCCCGCTCGACCCAGCGGGTGCTGCGCATGTTGTCGGTGGGCTGCTCCTCCGGCGAAGAGGCGTACACGATGGCGATCGTGGCGCGCGAGACGCAGCCAGGCCCGGACTGGATCATCTCGGTGCAGGGGCTCGACGCGAACCCCGCCGTGCTCCACCGGGCCAGGACCGGCCGGTATTCGGCCTGGTCGTTGCGGGAGACCCCGGACGCGGTGCGGCAACGCTACTTCCACCCGAACGACGGCGACTTCGAGCTCGACGCCGGCATCCGGTCGGCGGTGCGCTTCCAGCAGTACAACGTCGCGACCGACGACGAGGTGCTGTGGCGCCCGGATCAGTACGACGTGGTGTTCTGCCGCAACCTGCTGATGTATCTGACACCGCAGGTGCGGGAGTCCCTGATCCAGCGGATGACCAGGGCGCTCTCGCTGGGTGGATACCTGTTCCTCGGGCACACCGACTCGCTCGGCAGCCGTCCGGACGGGCTCGAACCGCAGCACACGCACCACACGTTCTACTACCGTCGGCAGCAGCACTCGGTTCCCTCAGCCGGCGCTGTGCCTGCCTTCTCCGCGCCGGCTCGCGGTCACGTACCCGTGCCGCCCGGGCCGGTCGAGTCCAGCGTCCATGACCGTGCGATGCGGCTGCTGCTGGATGAGCGCTTCACCGAGGCGCTGCGCCTGATGGAGGCCGAGCCGACAGACGGGCGCGCTCGGCGTGACGTCCTGCTGCACGTCGTGCTCCTGGCGCACGCCGGCCGCCTCGAAGAAGCCGAGATGTTGTGCCGGCGCCTGCTCGACGTCGACGGGCTCTACGCCGACGCCCACCACCAGCTCGCGGTGTGCCTGGAGGGCGGGGCTGCTGTGGATGTGGCGATCGGGCACTACCGGCTCGCCGCATACCTGGATCCGGACTTCGCCATGCCCCGGCTGCGGCTCGGCCTGCTCGCCCGGCGCCGGGGCGAGAACCGGATCGCCGTGCCCGAGCTGGATCGGGCGCTGGGGCTGCTCCGGCGGGAACGCGACGAGCGGATCGCACTGTTCGGCGGCGGCTTCGGCCGGATCGCCCTGACCACGCTCTGCCGTGCGGAGCTCAACGCTTGCGGGGCATATCGATGAGCCCCAGTGACGTGAAGAACCGCCTCGCCGAGCTGCGCGACGACTTCGATCGTTCCTTCACGGAGCCGGCGCGCCAGCACGACGCCGAGTACGCCGAGCTGCTGGCTGTCCGGGCCGGCGGCCGCCCGTACGCGTTGCGCCTCTCGCAGGCCTCGGGAGTGCACTCCGACCGCCCGGTCACGCCGTTGCCCGGACCGCAGGCGGCGCTGCTGGGCGTCGCCGGGTTCAGTGGCGCGATCGTGCCCGTCTACGACCTGGCGGCATTACTCGGCCATCCCGTGCCGGACCGTCCGCGCTGGCTCGTGGTCGCCGCGGGCGCTCCGCCGCTCGCGCTGGCGTTCCACGATCTCGACGGTCACGTCCGGGTGCCGACCTCGATCATCGTCGACGAGGCCGACGGCAACACCGGACGCGACGTGTTGCGCGGCATGGTCCCGCTGCCGGGTGGCATGCGGCCGATCGTGGACCTGCTGTCGGCGCGCGCGGTCGTCCATCAGCTGACCGGACACACCACGTACAACACCGAGGAGCGGTGACGGGCATGGCCAAACGTACATTCGGCAACAAGCTCGGGCTCGGATTCGGGCTGACCGTGGCCCTGACCCTGATCATGGGCGCGTCCTCGGTGGCGGCGCTGTCCATCGTCGTCGACGCGAAGGACGATGCGATCCGGGAAGCCGTCGACGATCTGGGTAGCGCCGAGCACCTGAAGACCAAGGCGGAGAGCCGGATCAGCGACTATCGGGCGTACCTGCTCAACGGCAACGAGGAATATCTGAACCTCACCACGCAGGACCGGCAGGAGTTCCTGGGCCTGGTGGTGAAGTTGCGTGGCACGCTCACCGATCGCGCCGCGATCTCCCTGCTGGAGGCCGTCGCCACCGCCGAGGCGCAGCATGCAGCGGTGCTGCAGCCGGTCATCGAGAAGCGCAAGACGATCACCAACCTGCAGAACATCAGCCAGCTCAACGCCACCGAGGTCGGGCCGGCCCGCCGGGCACTGCAGGAGTCGATCTCCGCCCTGACGGCCAAGGTCCGCGCCGACGTGGAGACCGCCCGGCGCGACTCGTCGGCCCGGGCCACCCAGGGCATCGTCCTGATCATCGTGCTCGGCCTGCTCGCGATGGCCTGCGGTGGCTACATCGCCTGGCGGCTCAATCGCGACCTGCGTCGTGAGGTCGGCGCCGCCGTCGGGCACATCCAGAGTTCGTCGGCCGAGCTCGAGGCCGCCGCGGCCCAGCAGGCGACCGGCGGGCGCGACCAGGCCAGCGCGATGAGTGAGATCACCACGACCATCAGCGAACTGCTGATCACGTCGCGGCAGATCGCGGAGAGCGCCCAGCGGGTGTCGAAGATCGCGGAGGACACGGCGGAGGCGGCCCAGACCGGCGACGCCACGATCGACCAGACCCGGGCCTCGATCTCCGCCATCCGCTCCCAGGTGGACCAGATCGTGCAGCACATGCTGGCGCTGGGTGAGAAATCCCAGCAGATCGGCGGCGTCGTCGACCTGGTGTCCGAGCTCGCCGAGCAGACCAACATCCTGGCCATCAACGCGACCATCGAGGCCAGCGGCGCCGGCGAGTGGGGGCGACGGTTCGCCGTGGTGGCTGAGGAGATCCGCAAACTGGCGGACCGTACCGCCGGGTCGGCCAAGGAGATCCGCGCGCTGATCGATGACGTCCGCGGGGCGGTGAACACCACCGTGATGGCCACTGAGATCGGCGCCAAGAGCGTGGATGCGGGTTCGCGGCAGTTCGATGACGCGACCAGTTCGTTCCGGCGCATCGCCCAGCTCGTCGCCACGACCAACGACGCCACCCGCGAGATCGAGCTGTCGACGAAGCAGCAGACCACGGCGGTCGAGCAGGTGAATGTGGCCGCCTCGGACACCGCACGGGTGACCCGGGAGACGGAGGCGAGTGCCGTGCAGACGAAGCAGACCGCCGCGCACCTGTCGAGTCTGTCCGGCGACCTGCTCGACCTGGTCGGCACCGGTCGGCGCTGATGAGCCAGGATCCGCTGCGTTACTTCCGGGTCGAAGCGCGCGAACTGATCGACCAGATCAGCGCGGGCGTCCTCGACCTGGACCAGCAGCCCGGGCCGGACCTGGTCGCACGGTTGCTGCGCTTCGCGCACACCCTGAAGGGCGCCGCCCGGGTGGTACGCCAGCAGGAGATCGCCGACCGGGCGCACGCCTTCGAGGAAGTGCTCGTGCCGCACCGCAGCGCCGGCGAGCCAGTGCCCGCGGACCAGATGCGGGAGTTGTTGCGCCTCAACGACGAGATCGAGGAACGGGTCGCCGCGCTCGAGCCGCCGCGACCACAGGCGCAGCCACCCTTGCGGTTCCCGCCGGGAATGACTCCGGGGGGAGCAAGCCCCTCCCCCGGCCTGCAGGCACCCGGCGATCGGGGTACGGGACCAGGGCGCGCCGCGGAGCAGGAGGTGGAGCTTCGGAGGAAGGCTGGTGTCCACGATCCGCAGGATCGCCAACCGGCGTCCGCCGGGACAACCGGGACAGCCAAGACAGCGTCAGAGCTGACGGCAGCCGGCACCCGACAGGCCGAAGGCGAGCCACAGACCGGAAGGGGACGACAGCCCAGCGGCCCACGGCAAGCCGGTGGACCGGGGCAAGCCGGCGGACCAGAGCCAGGAAGCCCTAGCGCGCAACACGATGAGGGCGATCCAAGGCGACCGATTGGGGTCCGGGCTGACGGCACACCGGCCATCAGCGGGCACCAGCCCGATGAGGCCGTCGGAGCGCTCAGCGGGTCACGACACGACGGCGAACGTCGGACCAACGAGGACCCGGGCGTCCACCATGGACATCGCCAGCCGAGCGCCCAGTCGCAAGGCACCGGACCGCAGGCCGATAGCGGGCAAGCAGGTGCCGACAGATTCGAAACCGAGCGGCGCCAGGCGGCCGATCCGTCCGCAGCCGGTGGCAGCGGCGGGATCAACACGGCTGCGGCGTCCGCATCTCAGCCCGCACCGGTCCACGGACCCGACGATCCCCGGCTGGCAGCAGGCGATGGCACCACCCTGTCCGAAGAGGCTCGGTCCGCGGCAGGCGTTCCTGGCGGTGCCGGAGCCGAAGCAATGGCGAAGAGCGAGGAAGCCGCCAAGACCCCCTCGCATCCCGACGCCGCGCCCGCCGCGCGCGGTGCGACGGCCGATGTCGATGAGCTTCTTGATGCCGTCGGTGAGGCCCACGCTCGCTTCGCTCCGCTGCGTACCGGGGGGTATGCGCTCGATCAGTTGACCCGTTCGGCGGAGGCCCTCGCCGACCAGCTCCGCGTCGGGCGTACCGCCGCGCACAGCGATGCTGCCCGGGTTGTCGCCGCCCGTCTCGCCGCGGACCTCGGTGCGCTGGGCAGGCGGATCACCGACACCGTCGAGCAGGTCGAGCGGGAGCTGGACGAGGTGCGGGGCCGGGCCGAGCGGCTGCGGCTGGTGTCCGCCTCGAGCATCTTCACCGGCCTGCATCGCGCGGTTCGCGACGCCGCTGACGCTCAGGGCAAGCGGGTCCGGTTCGAGGGCCGGGGTGGCGACCTGCGACTGGATCCGCAGGTGCTGACCCTTGCCAACAACGCTTTGCTGCACGTCGTTCGCAACTCGGTCGCGCACGGCATCGAGCCTGACGCGGACCGCCTGGCGGCCGGCAAGCCCGTCGAGGGCCGGGTGGTCGTGGAGGTCGAGCGGCGCGGACGGTACGTGGCTTTCCGGTGCACGGACGACGGGCGGGGCTTTGATCTCGCCGCGGTCAGGCGCACCGCGGAGGCCCGTGGACTGCTGATGCCCGGTGGGACGCCGCCCGACGAGCACACTCTGGTTGAGCTGGTGCTGCGTGGCGGCATCAGCACTTCTCCGACGGTGACCGAGGTGGCCGGCCGGGGCATCGGGCTCGATGTCGCCCGCGACGTCGCCGACCAGCTCGGGGGCGATGTATCAGTGCGGACGGAAGCGGGCCGGGGCGCCGCTGTGGAGTTGGTGCTGCCGCTTGCGCTGATGTCGATGCACGGGCTTATTCTCGAGGCGGCCGGGACCATCGCCACTGTGCCGCTCGACTCCGTACGCACGTGCGTACGGCTGTTGCCCGAGCAGGCCACGGCCGCGGCCGTCACCGGGAAGATGGCGCACGACGGCGAGGCCGTGCCGTTCCTACCCCTGGCCCGGGCGCTGTACGCAGGCACGACAGTGCCGGAGGGTGGCGGGCCCACCGTCGCCGTCATCGTGGGCACCGACGATCAGGCCGTGGCCGTCGGCGTCGACCGGCTCGCGGGCACCTCCACGCTGGTCGTGCGGCCGCTGCCCGATCTCGCCCCGGCGGCACCGGTGATCGGCGGTGTGTCGATGGATCTCGACGGCAATCCGCGGCTCGTGCTGGACGCTCAGGGGCTCATCGCGGAGACCTACCGGCTCGGCGCGGGCGGCACCGCACCTGCCGAGCCGCCCCGGCGGCTGCCGATTCTTGTCGTCGACGACTCGCTCACCACTCGCATGCTTGAGCGCAGCATTCTCGAGTCCGCCGGGTACGAGGTCGATCTCGCCGCCTCCGGCGAGGAGGGCCTGGACATGGCCCGGTCCCGTCGTTACGGGCTCTACCTCACCGACATCGACATGCCGGGCATCGACGGGTTCACCTTCGTCGCCGAGACGCGCGCTGATCCGGAGCTGTCCGAGGTGCCCGCGATCCTGGTGAGTTCCCGGGCCAGCGCCGAGGACCGGCAGCACGGCGTCGCCGTCGGGGCCAGCGCGTACGTGGTCAAGGGTGAGTTCAACCAGGAAGAGCTGCTCGCTCACATCCGCCGGTTGGTGCCGGCGTGAGCGCGAACACCCGGCGCGCGGATAGCCTCGTCCGCCGCACCGGGCGCAGCGACATTCGTCGGCGGGCCGTGCCAAAGGGGAGCCACGCATGATCCGCGTTCTGGTGGTCGAGGACTCGGCGACCATGCGCCACGCCCTGCGCGAGGCGCTCGCGACCGACCCCGAACTGCAGGTGGTCGGTGAGGCACTCGACGGCGGACAGGCCGTCGAGCTGGTCGGGCGGCTGCGGCCCGACGTGGTCACCATGGACATGATGCTGCCCACGATGAGCGGCCTCGTCGCCACCGAGCACATCATGGCCGAGTTCCCCACGCCGATCCTGGTCGTCTCCTCAGCCGATCGGCAGGAGCTGTTCAGCACCTACAACGCGCTCGCCGCCGGCGCGGTGGATGTGCTGGAGAAGCCGCGCGGGGACGATTCCGACGCTGGGTGGGCACGCCGGCTGTGCTCGACCGTACGGCTGGTGTCGCGGATCCGCGTCATCACGCACCCGCGGGCGCGCCTCGACGGTCGCAGCCGTACGACACCTGAGCCGGCCGTGCGTCCGCCGGCCGCTCCCCCGCTGCTCACCACCGATGAGCCGCGGATCAAGGTGGTCGCTCTCGGGGCGTCGACCGGTGGGCCCGGGGCGCTGACCGAGTTGCTTCGCGCGCTGCCGACCGGTTTCGCGCCGCCTGTGCTCTGCGTGCAGCACATCGCGGCCAGTGAGCCGTTCGCCGTGGCCTTCTCCGACTGGCTCGCCGGGCAGACCGGGCGCAACGTCAGCTACGCCGTGGACGGGATGTCCATGCGGGCGCTCAACGGCCGGATCCTGCTGGCGCCGCCGGATCGTCACCTGCTGGTCCGCGATGGTCACTTGCGGCTCAGTGAGGGACCGCCCCGGCATTCCTGCCGGCCGTCCGTCGACGTGCTCTTCGAGTCCGTTGCCGCCGAATACGGCCCGACGGCAGCCGGATGCCTGCTCACCGGCATGGGCCGGGACGGTGCCCTCGGCCTCCTGCAGATGCGTGCGCGGGGCGGGCACACGTTCGCCCAGGACGAGGGGAGCTGTGTCGTCTACGGCATGCCGCGGGAGGCGGCGCTGCTCGGCGCGGCCGGCTCCATCATGCCGCCCTCACGGATAGCCGGGCGCCTCGGCGAGTTGTCGTCCGACGTGGGGGTGCGGCGATGAGCCATCCGACCCACGAGGCGGTCGGCCGGCTCGCCCAGCCGTCCACGTCCGCGACCACCGTTCATCAGGCCGATCGCGGCACTGAAGGGCGCCGCGAGACCGGCATCGGGCCGCCGGTCGACAAGCACACGGTGCTGATCGTCGATGACAGTCTCACCGTACGGATGGATCTGCACGAGGCTTTTGAGGCCGACGGCTTCCGGTCTATTTTGTGCGCCAACGGCGCTGAGGCGCGGGCGGCGTTCGCCGGGGCGCATTTTGATGTCGCGGTGCTCGACGTGCTGCTGCCGGATGCCGACGGGGTCGAGCTGCTGCGGGAGTTGCGGGCCCATCCCGGCCGGGAAGGCACGGTCACCGTGCTGCTCTCCAGCGAGGCGGAGGTCGCCGATCGGCTGCACGGGCTGCGGACCGGGGCTGACGAGTACGTCGGCAAGCCCTACGACGCCGGTTATGTCGTGGCGCGGGCGCGGCAGTTGCTCGGCGAGGACCCGTTCCGCATCGACGACCGCACCACGGTGCTGGTCATCGACGACAGCATCACCTTCCGGGAGAAGCTGCGGGAGCTGCTGGAACCTGAGGGGTACGCCGTCATCACCGCCAACTCCGGTGAGGAGGGCCTGCGCACGGCGGCTGACCGCAGGCCGCAGGCCGTCATCGTGGACGGGGTCATGCCGGGCATCGACGGCGCGACTGTGATCCGGCGGCTGCGGCTCGATCCGGCGCTGCGGGACATTCCGTGCCTGTTGATGACGGCCTCGGACGACTACGCGACCGAGGTGCAGATGCTGGAGGCGGGCGCCGACGCGTTCGTCCGCAAGCAGCAGGACCTCGCCGTCGTGCTCGCCAAGCTCGCCGCCGTGCTGCGGACCAGCGCCGAGCAGCTGCCCATCGAGGTCACCGGGAGCCTGCACGGGCCGGGCAAGGTCCTCACCGTGACGTCGGACCGGCAGCGGCTGCTCGCGCTGGGCGATGCCCTGCGCGACGACGGGTACGACGTGGTGCCCGCCGGCACCGCCGATGACGCCCTGGATCTGCTGGCGGCGCAACCGGTCGACTGCATCGTGCTGGGTCTCGACGGCGCCGGTGCCGACGCCCGGGAGATCTGCCGCCGGATCAAAGAGGTCCCGCAGATCGGCGACACCCCGGTCATCATGATCGGGGACCACGACGACGCCATGCTGGACTGCCTGGCCGCGGGGGCGGACGACTACGTGCGGTCCGCCGACGGGCCGGAGACGCTGCGGGCCCACGTACGCGGGCAGATCCGCCGCAAGCAGTCCCTCGACGAGAGCCGGCGCATCCGCGAGGAGCTGATGCGCCGCGAGCTCGACGCGGCCGGTGAACGGGCGGCGCGGCAGCTCGCCGAGACCCGGGCGGCGCTGGTCGAGGAGCTGGAGTGGCGCAACCGCGAGCTGGAGGCGTTCAGCGGTTCGGTCTCACACGACCTGCGCGGCCCGTTGCAGGTGATCAGCAGTTTCGCGGAGACCATCCTGGACGAGGACGACGAGCCGCTCAGCGACCAGGTCCGCCATCGGGTGCAGCGCATCCACGCGGCGGCCGGGCGGATGGCGGATCTGGTCGAGTCGCTGCTGATCCTGGCCCGGGCCAGCCGGGGTGAGCTGCGCCGGGAACGCTTCGACCTGACCGCGACGGCCTGGCAGGTGATCGGCGAGGTCACGGCTCGGGAACCGGGCCGGGAGATCCGGTTCACGGTCACCGACGGCATGACCGCCGACGGGGACGAGGGCCTGGTACGGGTCATCCTGGAAAATTTGATCAACAACGCGTGCAAGTTCACCCGGCGGGTGACCGAGCCCGTTGTCGAGGTGGGCTGGAGCGGGCCGGGCGAGAGCCCGAGGTACCACATCCGTGACAACGGGGCGGGCTTCCCGGCGGGCAAGGCGATCGAGCTGTTCCGGCCGTTCGCCCGGCTGCACAAGGCGGCCGACTTCCCGGGCACCGGCATCGGCCTGACGACCGTGCACCGGGCCGTGGAACGCCACGGCGGCGAGATCCACGCCGAGGGCGAGGACGGGCGGGGCGCGACTTTCTGGTTCACCCTGCCACCGGCGCACCGATGAGGTCAGTGCAGCCCGAACCACGGCAGGCACGGCGTGAGCCCGCCGACGGTCACATCGCTACCGTGCCCCGCGGACCGCCAGTCGTCCACGGTGAGCCGGAGGTTTTGCAGCTCGGCCACTTCACCACCGGGGACGACGATCAGGCCGACCCCGTTGTCGGCGTAACCGATGCGGCGCGACACCCCGAGCGACGCCGCGTTGCCGGCCACGGCCGACGACACCGCCGCGATCGCGCCCAGGTGGTCGAAGGCGAGGCCGAGCACCGCCGTTCGCATCGCCACCCCGAGGCCGCGGCCGCGCACGCCCGGCACCAGCCAGGACGCTGAATCCACGGTCTTCAGCACGGGGAAGTTGTCGGCCTCCAGCGTCTGCACCCCGACGAGCTCGTTCCGGTACGTGACCGCGAAGTGCAGCACCCACGCCGAGGGTGACCACGTGCCGAGCGACTTCCAGTAGCCCTGGTAGAAGAGTCGGCGCTGGTTCGCATCGGCACTCAGGCCCGGGAAGAGTTCGAGGCGCGGGTCCTGCTCGAAGTCGCCGGGGAGGATCGCGGCGAGCGCCGGGAGGTCTGGCTCGCGGACAGGTCGTAGGGAGACCTCGCGGCAGCTCAGCCGCAGCTCGGCAAGTGGCCAGTCGTTCACGCCGATCCAGCTCCCCTCGTCAGGCGACCAGTCGCCGCCCCTCGGCGGGGTCCCGGCCGAGCAGCGTCTTCCGGCCGAGCTTTCGGCATCCGGCCGAGCTTTCGGCATCCGGCCGAGCTTTCGGCATCCGGCCGGCCCTGGGCGTCACGGCCCGGCCACAACGTGGTCCGGCGTCGCGGCGAGCCCGGGCAGGGATGCCGTGCGCGGACGCGTCCAGGTTAGTACGCGCCGTCGTTGGCCCGTCCTACCGCCCGCAGGAGCGGCACCGGATCAGTCGACGCATCCCGCTACGGGCCGTGGCCGGGCGGCCAGAGGACGAGCACCTGCGACCCGCCGCGCCTCTGCGCTCCGCGCAGCTCCGCGGCGATGGGCGACGGCCGCGGACAGGCGGTCCCGAATGGGCGGTCCCGAATCGGCGGTCCCGAATCGGCGGCGAGGAGCGACGGTCGCGGAGCGGCGGCGACGGTCGCGGAGCGGTGGCGGCGACGGTCGCGGAGCGGTGGCGGCGACGGTCGCGGAGCGGCGGCGACGGTCGCGGAGCGGCGGCGACGGTCTCGGAGCGGCGGCGACGGTCGCGGAGCGGCGGCGACGGTCGCGGAGCGGCGGCGACGGTCGCGGAGCGGCGGCGACGGTCGCGGATCGGCGGCGACGGTCGCGGATCGGTGGCGGCGACGAGCGACAACGAGGACCGGCAACGACGACGAGCGACGGTCTGGGATCGGCCCAGGACTCGGCACGACGCGTCAGTTACGGCGTGAATCCGGTGTGGCGGGCCACATCGGCCTGGCACTCCCTCAACGGCCGAGTCGTGTCGACGATCAGCCGCTCGTCGGTGCGCGGCTCATAGCCGTCCGCCGTCAGCGGGATGAGCAGGTCCGGCTCCCGCTCGGCGATCCGGTCGAGCCGGGCCGCGTCCGGGCACGAGGTCTCGATCACGACGTGCCGGGCCTGCACCGACCGGGCCAGGTCCCGCCAGCCGAGGCGGGCCGCGTCCACCGGGTTCACCGCGTCCGCGATCACTGTGAGCCCGCGCCGGAGGTGGCTCGCCGCCACGTCGTGGGCGATCGAGTACGCCGCCACCCCGGTCTGGCCCGCCGTCAGCCCGTTGCGTCGCATCGCGCCCTCGATCTCGTCGATGCGCAGCCACACCGCGCCGCTGCAGTTCGCGAGATGAGCGGCCAGTGTGGACTTGCCGGTGCCCGGGAGTCCACCGAACTCGATCAAAGTTCCATTCGTCATACAGCGTGTATAGTGACTCGCTATACACGGCGTCAAGCTTTCGGGGGATCGACCATGCGACGAGCCGACGCCACCGCAGCGACCCGGCAGGCGGTCATCGCCGCCGCACGGGAGTTGCTTGCCACCGTGCCGTGGCGGGAGTTCACCCTCGAAGCCGTCGCCACCCGGGCCGGGGTCACCCGGGTCACCGTCTACAACCAGGTGCGCAACAAGGCCGGGCTGCTCGACGCGGTGCTCACCGAGCTGACCGGCCGGGCCGGCATGGATCAGCTGCTGACGGCGTCGCGAGAGCTGGGCCCCGGCGAGGCGCTGGCCTTCGTCGTGGAGCAGACCTGTCGCTTCTGGCACGGCGAGCGCCCGGTGCTGCGGCCGCTCTTCGGGCTGGCCGCGGTCGACGCCGGCATCGCCGCGCATCTCGCCGGGCGCGAGGAGCGGCGGCGCGAGCAGTTCCGGCGGTTGCTGCCCGGGCAGAGCGAGGCGGTGCTGGCCGGGGTGGTGGCGGCGACGTCGTTCCCGGCGTACGACGCGCTCGGGGTGGTGGGTGACGATCCGGTGCAGGCCGCGGGGCTGGTCCGGCGGATGGTGCACGGCCTAGTGTCGAACGGGTGATCGCACGCATGTGGCGTGGCTGGGTCGCCACCGACCGGGCCGCCGAATACGTCGCCTACATCGAGGACACCGGCATGGCCGCCTACCGCGGCACGCCGGGCAACATCGACGCGCAGATGTGGACCCGGGACCTGGGTGACGGCCGCACCGAGGTGGTCACGCTGAGCTGGTGGGAGTCGATCGAGGTGATCCAGGGCTTCGCGGGCTCGGACATCTCCCGGGCTGTCTTCTATCCCGAGGACGACGAGTTCCTGATCGGCCGCGAGGAAACGGTCGCGCACTACACGGTGACGTAGGGCCCGGGCCGGAAGATGCGCTTAAGCCATCCGACCCGTGCGGCCCGGGCCTCGCGGGAGAGCTGCGCCTCCGGGACCAGGTGGTCGAACGCGTGGAATCCGCCCGCCCACACGTGCAGGTCGGCCCGGCCTCCGGCCGCCCAGATCCGCTGGGCGAAGGTCACGTCCTCGTCCAGGAAGATGTCGGCCGTGCCCACGTCGATGAAGGTCGGAGGCAGGCCCGACAGGTCGGTGGCGCGCGCCGGCGCGGCGTAGGGCGAGACGTCCGGGCCGCCGCGGGCGGCCCCGAGCAGGGCGGTCCAGCCGGTCAGGTTCGAGACCGAGCTCCACGTGTCGTACGGGCGCACCGGCGCGTCCACCCTCCGGTCGTCCAGCATCGGGCACATCAGCAGCAGCCCAGCCAGATCCGCACCGCCGCGGTCGCGGTGCAGCAGCGCTGTCCCGGCCGCGAGTCCACCACCGGCGCTGGTGCCGGCCAGCACCACCCGGCCGTCGATGCCCAGCTCGTCCCGGTGAGCCAGGGTCCAGGTGAGCGCGGCGTGACAATCCTCAACACCCGCCGGGTACGGGTGCTCGGGCGCCAGCCGATACGCGACCGAGACGAGCACGACACCGACCCGCTCGACCCAGTCGAGGACTCCGGGCAGGTCACTCCGCTCGTCTCCGGCGATCATCCCGCCGCCGTGAAGGTAAAAGACCCCGGGCAGGGGCCTCTCCACCCCGGCGGGCCGGGCGATCAGGACGTTGGTCTCCCCCGCTTGCCGGGTCTCCAGCGTGATCCGGCCGTCCCGCGACAACAACTCGTCGGTGGGCCGCAGCTCGGCGCCGAGCGCCCGCCGGGCCGGCAACACGTCGAGGGTCAACGGCCGCGGAGTCGCCGCCATGATCGTCGGCAACGGCTCGCGCAGCTCGGGATCCACCGCCGCGAGATCCGCGCGATCAAGCGGCACGGTCTCGGCGGGAAGCTCTGCGGGCTGATCGGTCACCCCAGGAATCTATCCGCCGGGTACGACAAGAACGAGGCCGCGAACGCCCCGAAGTCGATGCGGACATCGGCCGGTAAAACCCAGCCAGCGCAGAGGGAGTGGAGGGAGAAACGCAGCCAGACCGGCACAGAAGGCCGGAGGAACCGGCGCGAGGAACCGGAGGGAAGAGCGGCCAAGCACGAACCCCGCAACAAGCCAGGAACGACCCCAGAACAGGAGCCACCCCCGGCGTCACCAACCGCCGAGGGCGACCCCTCATCCCACCGAATCAGCCGTCAGTAGCCAGCGCAGCCACCGGACTGACCCGCGAAGCCCGCCGAGCCGGCAACACCCCCGCCAGCGCCGTGAAGACAACCAGCGTCAGGAACACCGCCGCCAGCTGCCACACCGGCAAGGCCAGCGGAGCGTTCACCCCCAGAGCCTTGATCGACAGCCAGGCGTACGGGACTCCCAGGACCAGGCCGATCGTCGCGCCGATCACCCCGTACAGGCTCGATTCCGCGGTCAGCATCGCCCTCAGCCCGCCGCGGGACAGGCCCACCGCTCGCAGCAGACCCGATTCGCGGACTCGTTCCACCACCGACAGCGCTGTTGTCGTGCCCACGCCGACCACTGCGATCAGCACCGTCAGCCCGACCAGGCCGATCGCCACGGCCAGGACGCCGTTCAGGATCAGGTTGAACTGGTCCCGCTGGTCGGCCAGGACCGTGACGCCCAGGCCCGTCCGCCCCTGGACCAGCTGCTGCATGGCCTTCTGCCCGGCGGTACGCCCGTCCTCGCCCGACTTCGCCGCGTCCGCCAGCAGCCCGGAGTAGGTCGCCGGCGCTCCGAGCTTGCTCAGGTCGTTCGGGTCCAGCAGCAGGGACGACTGCAGCGGCCCGGTGTCGGGCAGGACCGCCGCGACTGTGACCTGGAGCTTCTTCTTGCCGCTGGTCAGCGTCGTGGTGTCGCCGACCGCCAGCCCCGACAGGTCCGTGGCGAAGCCGGAGATCGCCACCGCGCCGGGTTTGATGCCGGCCAGCGTGCCGGCCGACACGTCGATGTTCTTCATGGTCGGCAGCGCGTCCATGTCGAGGTCGGTGGCCTGCAGCTGCGACTCGTTGCCGCCGATCGTGACCGCGTCGAGGCGCCGGTACGGCGTCACGTGGGCCAGGTCGGGGCTGGCTTTCGCCTGGTCGACCAGGGCGGCCGGGACCCGCTCGTCGGCGTTGGCGGCGAGTTCGTAGTCGGCGGGTACGGCCGAGGCCATCTCGCGGTCGGCGAGCACCCGGACCGAGGCTCCGGTCACCACGACGCCGGCGATCAGCGTGACGCCGAGCGCCACCACGACCGACACCGCTGCGGCCCGCCGGGGCGCTCCGCCCACTCCTCCCACCGCGAGCCGGCCGACGGCGCCGAGCCGGCGCAGCGGCCAGCCCACCGTGGCCAGTACCGGGCGGACCAGGACCGGGCCCAGCGCCATCAGGGCGAAGAAGGCCAGCGCTCCGGAGATGACCACCGTGAGCAGCATCGGTGCGGGCGTGTAGTTCTTCGCGTCGCGGTCCGGCAGGTTGGCGATCACGTACGCGGCCGCGCCGGCCGCCATCAGCGTGAGCAGCAGCCCGAACGCCCAGCGCAGCTTGCCGATGTCGCGCCGGCCGCCGGTGGTGCTGGCCGAGCGCAGCGCCTCCAGCGGGGCCACCTTCGCGGCCGAGAACGCCGGAGCCAGCACGGCCAGCACGGTGATCAGCACGGACAGCAGGATCACCCCGGCCGCGGGCAGCACCGGGACGCCGGGCGAGGACACCGCGACGTCGAAGGCGCGCAGCACCGGCGGCAGGACGTGGCCGACGGCCAGGGCCCCCAGCACGCCGACCAGGCCGGCGACGAATCCGGTCAGTGCGCCCTCGGCGGCCAGCGCCCGGCTGATCGAGCCGCGTCCCGCGCCGACCGCCCGCAGCAGCGCCAGCTGGCGCATCCGCTGGGCGAACACGATGCGGAACGTGGAGGTGGCGACCAGCCCGGCGGCGACCACGGCGATGGCCACGAACATGCCGACGACGGCGAACAGCTCGTTGAGTTCGGACGCCGCGCGGTTCGCCTCGGTGGTGCGCACGTCCGCGCCGGCCCGGATCAGCGCGCGTTCGGCGCCCTCGGCCGGGGCCGGCATGCTCTGCACGATCCGGTCGAGCTCCGCGCGGACGGCGGTGGCGTCGGCTCCCGGGGCCAGGCGCACGTCCACCTTGTACAGGGTGGTGTCGGGGCTCAGCGCCAGGACGGCGGCCGTCGGGGCGTACGCGGTGAAGCCGTAGTCGTCGCGGGCGTCGGCCACACCGGTGACCGTGAGCCGCACGGGCTTCCCGGGCTTGCCGTCGTCGTCCCAGCTGGTGATCAGTGAGACGGTGCTGCCCACGGGCAGGCCCATCCGGTCCGCCGTGCGCGGGGTCACCGCGATCTCGCCCGGCGCGGACGGGTACCGGCCCTGGGTGACGTGGGCGACGGCCAGCGGGCCGCTGCCCGGGTCGGCCGTGATGTTGAGGTAGTCGCTGCCGGTCTGGCCGCCGAACTCCGTCCGCCCGGCCGCCTCGGCGACGCCGGGCACCGCCTGGAGCCGGGCCAGCTCGGCGCGGGTGATGGCCGGCACGTTGCCGGTGTCCGATTCCCCGCCGACGACCAGGTCGACGGCGGCGGGCGTGCCGCTGAGGCCGTCGAGCATGGTGCGCTCGGTGATCTGCTGGGCCAGCACGGTGGCGTAGACCACGAAGGACGCCACCAGCATGGCCAGCCCGGTGAGCAGCAGCCGGGCCGGACGCCGGGAGACGCCGGCCAGCTGGGTACGGAGCACGTTCATCGGTACGTCCCCAGGTGCTGCAGGGCGTCGGCGATCGACGCGCGGTCAGGACGGTCCAGTTCACCGGCCACCTTGCCGTCGGCGAGCAGCACGACCCGGTCGGCGTACGCGGCGGCACCCGGATCGTGGGTGACCATGACGATGGTCTGGCCGAGTTCGCGCACGGAGTCGCGCAGGAACGACAGCACCTCGGCGCCGGAGCGGGAGTCCAGGTTGCCGGTCGGCTCGTCGGCGAAGACGACCTCGGGGCGCGAGACCAGCGCCCGGGCCAGCGCGACCCGCTGCTGCTGGCCGCCGGAGAGCTCGCTGGGCCGGTGGGTGAGCCGCCCGTTGAGGCCCAGCACGTCGGCGAGGTGGGCGAACAGCCCGGATTCGGCCCGCCGGCCGGCCAGGTCCAGCGGCAGGGTGATGTTCTGCTCGGCGGTGAGCTGCGGGAGCAGGTTGAACGACTGGAAGACGAAGCCGATCCGCTCGCGGCGGACCCGGGTGAGGACCTTGTCGCTGAGCGTGGTGAGGTCGGTGCCGCCCAGCAGTGCCCGGCCCGAGGTGGCCGTGTCGAGCCCGGCCAGGCAGTGCATCAGCGTGGACTTGCCGGAGCCGGACGGTCCCATGATGGCGGTGAACTGGGCGCGCGCGAAGCCGACCGTCACGCCGTCGAGGGCGCGGACGGCGGTCTCCCCGCTGCCGTACACCTTGACCAGGTCCACGGCGGCGACGGCGGTCATGCCGTCATCCGGACCGGCCGTGAATGTCGTCGGCGCGGCGGCCGGGGACTGCGTTCTCATCAGGGGTCCTCCATTAGTCGGTGAAACTGGGAGCAGCCTGATGGTCGGGGGACACTGCGCACATCAGCCCGCAGCGGGGATCGGCAGCCGCGGCGGATCTGTCTTTCGGCCGATGGAGGCGCGTTGAGCAGCGGTTACGCTGGGTCACGATGTTGACGCGACCGAACCTGATCCGCCGTGGCGCTCAGCTGGCCACCCTGCTGGTGATGGCCATGCTGGGGCTGATCGACCTGGCCTCCGCCGTGTCCGCGGGCGGATTGCCGCTGGCCTTCGCGCTGTTCATCGGCGCCCTGTCGACGGCCGCCGTCTGGCTGCCCGCCCACCGGCAGGGTTCGGCCCGGCTGCCCAAGGCGGCCATGCTGCTGGCGGGGTTCTCCCTGCTGCTGACCATCGGGATCGGCGGTGCGTCGAGCGGCGTCGGCGGCAGCTTCGGCCTGGCCGAGTCGGTCGGGCTGCTCGCGGTCCTGTTCGTGGTGTGCCGGCGGGGCGACAGCCGGTGGGCGGTCGGCGCCGTGCTGCTGCTCGGCATGGCGATCGGGTTCATGCCGTTGCGGGCCGGCACCAGCGACGACTACGTCATCGCCGGCCTGGCCCTGGGGCTGGTCGCGACGGCGGTCATCGCCCTGGCGGTCTACCTGCGCATCATCGAGTCGACCCGGGTACGCGCGATGGACTCGGTCCGGGCCGAGCAGCGCGCCGAGTTCGCCCGGGACCTGCACGACTTCATCGCCCACCACGTCACCGGCATCGTCGTGCAGGCGCAGGGCGCGCGGTTCATCGCCGAGCAGGATCCCAAGCGGGTGCTGCTGGCGCTGGAGCAGATCGAGGCGGCCGGCGCCGAGACGATGGCCTCGATGCGCCGGATGGTCGGGGTGCTGCGTGACCCGAACGCCCGGCCGGACGCGCCGCTCGCGCCGCTGGCCGGGGTGGACGAGCTGGCCCCGCTGCTGGAGCAGTTCAGCAACGCCGGCGAGGTGCTCGCCCGGTTGCACGTGGACGGCAGCACGGCGGGGCTCCCGGTGGAGGTGTCCACGTCGGCGTACCGGGTGGTGATGGAGGCGCTGACCAACATCCGCCGGCACGCCAAGGACGCGCGGGTCGCGGACGTGTGGGTGCGCCGTACCGCCGATTGGTTGCTCGTCCGGGTGGCGAACGACGGCGCGGCGCCGCGCGCCGCGATGCCGCGCGAGGCGCCGGGGTACGGTCTCGTGGGCCTGACCGAACGGGTCCGCGCGGTCGGCGGTCGCATCACCGCCGGGCCGGGCATCGACGGCGGCTGGGTCGTCGACGCCGCCCTGCCGCTCGACCAGGAGGTGACGCGGTGATCCGCGTGATGATCGCCGACGACCAGGCGATGGTACGGACCGGCTTCGGCATGATCATCGGCGCGCAGCCCGACATGGAGCTGGTCGGCGAGGCCGCGGACGGCGTCGAGGCGGTGGCGATGGCCCGCAAGCTCAAGCCCGACGTGGCGCTCTTCGACATCCGGATGCCCCGGATGGACGGCCTGGAGGCCCTGCGGCTGCTGGCCGGCCCGGGCGTCGCGGATCCGATCAAGGTGGTCGTCGTGACGACCTTCGACCTCGACGAGTACGTGCACCAGGCGCTGCGCAACGGCGCGGCCGGCTTCCTGCTGAAGGACTCGGGACCGGCGCTGCTGGTGGAGGCGGTCCGCGCGGCGGTGTCCGGGGATGCGCTGATCAGCCCGTCGATCACCGTACGGCTGCTGGAGCATCTGTCCCCGCCGGCCCCGACCGGCGACGACGGCGGTCTGTCCCCGCGCGAGCTGGACGTGGTCAAGCTGGCCGCCCGCGGGTTGACCAACGCGGAGATCGCGACGCAGTTGTTCATCTCGGTCGGCACCGTCAAGACGCACCTGGGCAGCGTGCAGACCAAGCTCGGGGCCCGCAACCGGGTGGAGATCGCCGCCTGGGCCTGGGAACGCCGCCTGGTCGGCTGAGCGGCCCTACGGCACCACCTGCCGGACCAGGGTCTCGACGAAGTCCGGGGTGACCGGCTGCCCGGTGACCAGCACGCGGTAGTAGACCGGGCCGACCAGCTGGTCGACGGCCGCGTCGAGGTCCGTGTCCGCGGGCAGGTCACCGCGGGCGACCGCGCGTTCCAGCGGGCGGCGGTCGCGTGCCCGCTGGTGGGTGAGGTGCTCGGCGCGCAGCCGGGCCGCCAGTTCGGGGTCGTGCATCGCCTGCCCGGTGAGCGCGCGGAAGACCGCGCCGGCGTCCGAGTGGGTCAGGTACTGCGCGAGGTTCTCCAGGTGTGCGCGCAGGTCACCGGCCAGGCCGCCGGTGTCCGCCGGTTCCAGGTCCTGCGCGGCGTCGGCGGCGAACGCGTCGAACAGCACGTCGGTCTTCGAGGGCCACCAGCGGTAGATGGTCTGTTTGGCGACCCCCGCGCGGGCCGCGATGCCCTCGATCGTGAGCTGGGCGAAGCCCTTCTCGGCGAGCAGGTCGTCGGCTGCCTGCAACACACTCAGCCGGGCCTGCTCGCTGCGTCCGTGCCGGTTCCCGCGATGGTTCATGTTGTCTCCTCGGACTGCCGCGCACCTTGCCTGGACGCAACGTTGCGTCTAGTCTACCGCCATGCCCAACACACTGACCCGCGCCCCCGTTCCCGCGCTCCTGGAGCGCCTCTTCGACGCGGCAGCGCGCGACCCCGATCTGTGGCCCGCCGACCGTCCCTTCGTGACCGCGCCGCCGCAGGAGCGCGCGGACACACTGGATCAGGTCTACATGCCGATCTCGGCCCGCGGCGGCGACCTGCTCTACACCCTGGTACGCGCGACCCGCCCCGCCACGGTGGTCGAGTTCGGCACCTCCTACGGCGTGTCGACGATCTACCTGGCCGCCGGGGTCACCGACAACGGCAGCGGGCACGTCTTCAGCACCGAGCTGAGCGTCACCAAGGTGGCGGCGGCCCGGGCCAACCTGGCCGAGGCCGGGCTCGACCGGGCCGTGACGATCCTGCGCGGCGACGCCCTCCAGACGCTGGCCGCGGTGCCCGGTCAGGTCGACTTCCTGCTGCTGGACGGCTGGAAGGACCTCTGCCTGCCGGTGCTGCGGTTGCTGGAGCCGCGGCTCGCTCCGGGCGCCCTGGTGGTCGCCGACGACACCGGCATGACGAGCATGGCGCCCTACCTGGCCTACGTCCGCGACCCGGCCAACGGCTACACCACTGTAGACTTCCCGGTCGAGGACGGAATGGAACTCAGCTGCCGGACGTGGTGATCCAGTAGCGGCGCAGCCGGCCGATCTCGGTGTCGCGGATGTCCTCCAGTTCGCCGCCGTTGCGCTCGATCGTGCGGCGGGAGCCCTCGTTGGCCACGTTGCAGGTGACCAGGACGCGGGTCAGGCCGAGCTCGGCCGCGTACGGCAGGACCGCACCCAGGCCGAACGACGCCAGGCCGCGGCGGCGCGCCGACGGCCGTACGCCGTAACCGATGTGCCCGCCGGCCCGCAGCAGGAAGTCGTTGAGCTCGTGGCGCAGCGCGATCGCGCCGAGCACCTCGTCGTCCTCGACGATCCACCAGTACGTGCAGTGGACCAGGCCCTCCGGGACCGGCACGGCCGGGTCCGCCTCGCGCAGCAGCCGGCGCACCCAGGCGGCGAAGCCGTCCGGGCTGTCCACGTCGTCCCCCGGCCGCAACCCCGCACCGTCCTGGTGCACGCCGCGACTCCAGTCGTCGCGGGAGCGCAGCCAGGCTTTGTGCAGGCGGGCGGTAGGGGCGATGAGCTCGGCCATGCCCGCGACATTATCGGGCCGGTTGATCAGCCGGGAAAGGCATTACGGGCGTCGCCCGGCTCCAGGCGCTCCAGCAGGCGCCGGGCCATGGCGCCGAACTGGTCGAGCTCGGCCGGGGACAGCGCGTCGAGCACCAGCGTGCGGACGGCTTCCACGTGTCCGGGCGCGCTGGCCAGCACCTTCTCCCAGCCGGCGTCGGTGAGCACCGCGTTGGTGTAGCGGCCGTCGGACGGGCAGGCCTTGCGCTCGATCCAGCCGCGCGCCTCCAGGCGCTTGACCACGTGCGAGAGCCGGGACAGCGAGCCGTTGGCCAGCGCGGCCAGGGCGCTCATCCGGCGGGTCCGCTCGGGGGCCTCGGAGAGGTTGGCCAGCACGAGATATTCGAAGTGGCTCAGGCCCGAGTCGCGTTGCATCTGGGCGTCCAGGGCGGCGGGCAGTTTCAGCAGCAGGCCACCCACGGGCAGCCAGGCCCGCAACTCGTCGGGGCTGAGCCAGCGCGGCGGTTCGGCGGTCACCCGTCCATCGTACTGCTGGTTTGAAGCTTCAATATGGGCCGGACGGCCTAGGCGGCCAGGGCGAGCATGGCCTGGATCTGCGACTGCCGCTGGGCGGTCATCGTCTCGGCGAGGGCCTTGGCGGGCGGGTACTGCCCACCGGTCACCTCCATCCGGGTCACCTCGACACAGTTGTGCAGGTGGCCCAGGAGCAGGCTGACCGCCGTACGGTCGAAGTCGGCGCCGCGGGCGGCCTCGAGCTCGGCGATGTCGGCGGGCCGCAGCGAATGCAGGTCGCCGTGTCCGGCGTGGGCGCCGGCGGCCGGGTCGGCCGACGGCGGCTGCTGCCAGCCGGTCAGCCAGCGTCCCATGGTGGCCGCCTCGCTCTGCCACTGCCCGCCCAGCTCGTTGATCAGC
The DNA here is from genome assembly GCF_055586185.1 of Actinoplanes sp. NPDC051405. Taxonomy (NCBI): domain Bacteria; kingdom Bacillati; phylum Actinomycetota; class Actinomycetes; order Micromonosporales; family Micromonosporaceae; genus Actinoplanes; species Actinoplanes sp. NPDC051405. Next base: position 280,493 of record NZ_JBVJIR010000007.1, on the reverse strand, counting down.
GTGCGCACCCGCGGGTTGGTGGCCCGCCGCCCGGCCAGCGCGACGACCTGCTCACCCTGGCGGATGTAGTCGAGGCTCATCTGCAGGAACATCACGTCGGTGTTGTTGTACGCCGGTGGTGGCGGCTGCGCCGGATCGGCGGCACAGCCGGCCAGCGTGATCAGCATCAGCAGGGCGGTGGCCAGACGACGCACGGTGACACCTCCTCCGGTGCCGGACGGACGGGTCCACGCCGGTGGCCGTGGACCCGTCCGCGGGGCGTGGATCAGATGCGGGACCAGAGAGCCGGTACGTTCGGCGGCTCCCAGCCGGCCAGCGCGGTGTGCGCCTGCCGGCAGCTGTACGAGGCCCCGCCGTAGGTGACGACGTTGCCGGGCGAGTACGCGGTGCCGGCCCGCCAGGTGCCACCGGCCGGCGGCTGGGTCGTCGGCGGCGGCGTCGTGGGCTGGGTGGGCGGGGTGGTCGGCGGCGGCGTGGTGGGCGGCGGGTTGCCGCCACCGCCACCGATGTTCACGTCCACACAGGAGTAGAACGCGTTGATCGTGTCGGCGATGTTCCACCGGGCCAGCACGGTCTGCCGGCCGGTGAAGCCGCCCATGCTGACGGTGTGCGACTTGGTGGCCCCGGGCTGCGCGCCGCCGTCGTTGAAGGAGGCCAGCCGGGTACCGCCGATGAAGTACTCCCACGTGCTGGTGGAGTGCCGGGCGGTGAGCACCCAGTTGAACGTCACGGACGAACCGACGCTGGCGGCCGGCCAGTTGCGGCTGTTGTCGTTGAGGACGGCGAAGCGGCTGCCACCGCCGTTGCACTGCGTCGAGCCCTTGGGCGCCTCGACGCTCTGCGGCTCGTAGATGATGTCACCGCAATTGGCCACCGCGCCGCGGGCGCAGTTGGCCTGCCGGCTGGGCGGTGAGGAGATGTAGCCGTGTGCCGAGGCCGGCGCGACGGCGACGAACAGTGAGGCGCCGACCGTGGCAACGGTCAGCAGCGGCAGAGTGGTTCTTCTTCTCATGAAGCGCTCCTCTTCATGGGGGCGGCAGGCCGGAGTTTGGGGGAACCCGGCCTGCCGCGGGCACGCCGGCACCGCGCCGGAGAACCCGGTCGGTATCGACATTGCCCGATGGATGGAAGCTCCGTCGGCGATACGCCCAACGTAAGTTAAAGCTTGTTAACAGTAAAGAGAGCCAACGAAGTTTTTCGATACCACCGGGAAAGGGAGCGCTCTCTGGGCGTCAGCCGGCGCGCGCGATGCAGATCCGGGCCTGCAGGCGCGGCCCGGCCTCATAGAACATGTACGGCGTCCCGCCGTCGGTGCCGAACGACGGCGCGGCGGCGCGGCCGTTGTCGGAGGCGGTCGGGCTGTAGAAGACACCCAGATGGTTCTCCCGGTCGAAGGCGTTGCCGACCTCGGTGATCCGCATCCTGCCGTCGTTGCCGTGGTACGCCACGTACGTCGTGTTGTTGCGCTTGACCAGCGCCGGCGCGGCGATGTCGGTGAGGCCGTCGCCCTCCGGGTTGACCAGCGGGGTGGGACTGAACTGCCACTGGTCCCAGCCGTTGGGTGACCAGCCGTAGAAGATCCGCCGCCCGCTCTTCACGCCCATGAAGACCATGACGTACTTGTTGCCGCGCCCGGGCAGGGTGTGCTCGAAGACCCGGGCGTACGAGGTCTCCGACGTGCCCGGCACCAGCCGGGTGCTGAGGATCGGCGTCTCGTCCCGGAAATTGATGCCGTCCGCGGAACGGGCCACGCGGGTGGTTGTGTTCTCGCCGTGGAAGTAGCAGAAGAACTGCCGGGTGGCGGCGTCCCAGATGACGTGCGGGGACGACACATGGCTGACCGTCGTACTGGGCAGGACATTGTCGATCAACGGGTTGGCGGAGTATTCGGTGAACGGCCCGGCGAGCGAGTTCGCGTACGCGACACAGATGCCGCCCGGCTTCTCGTGCGGCGCGTAGTAGAGGTAGTACCGCGCCCGGGCGCCGCTGATCTTGTCGTAGACGCCGCGGATGCAGGGGAAGATGAACTCCCCGGTCGGGTTGTAGTTCAGCGGCAGCGTCAGCGCGTCACGGAGGTAGGTGTAGGTGGGCATGCCGGCCGGCAGAGCGGCCTGAGCCGCGGCGGGGGCGACGGCGGTGCCCGCCAGCCCGGCAGCGGCACCTTTCAACAGGGTGCGTCGATTCATGTCCGTGACGCTAAGCGGCCGCCGGCTGCTAATAGAACCACTGATAGTAAGGTAATTCGTATTAACCTCGATCCAACTCCTCAGACCTCCGCCCGGGCTGCCGATGTCGAAGACGTGCGGAACATCCATGACGTCATCGACGGCCGCGCCGTGACCTCCGTCTTCCAGCCGCTGGTGGACATCGCCACCCGGCGCGTGCTCGGCTACGAGGCGCTCAGCCGCGGCCCGGCCGGCAGCCCCTGGGAGTCGCCGGTGACGCTGTTCGCCGCGGCCCGCGCGGCCGGACGCGACAACGAGCTCGACTGGGTGTGCCGGGCGTCGGCGTACCGGGCCGCGCTGGACGCCGGCCTGGAGCAGACCCTGTTCGTCAACATGGAGCCGACGGCGTGGCACACGCCCTGCCCCGAGGACCTGGCTCCGGTCGTGGCCCGGGCGCAGAGCCGGCTGCGCGTGGTCACCGAGATGACCGAGCGGGCGATCGCGGCGGACCCGGCCGGGCTGCTGTCGGCGACGGCGAGCTGCCGGGCGGCGGGCTGGGGCGTGGCCCTGGACGACGTGGGCGCCGACCCGATGTCGCTGGCGCTGATGCCGTTCGTGCATCCGGACGTCGTCAAGCTGGACATGAGCCTGCTGCACGCCCCGCAGGATCCGCACACCTCGCACGTGGTGGCTGCCGTCGCGGCGTACGCCGAGACCAGCGGGGCCACCATCCTCGCCGAGGGGGTGGAGACGGCGGAACACGAGGCGATCGCCCGCACGATGGGCGCGACCGTGGGCCAGGGCTGGCTGTACGGGCGCCCCGGTCCCCTGCCGCCCGTTCCCGCGCCGCCGGGTGCCCACCTGCCGTTGCTGCGGCCGGCGATGGGCGGCCCGGCCGGCGGGACGCCGTTCGAGATCGTCGCGGCCCGGCGCCCCACGGTGGTCACGACCAAGTCGACGCTGATGCCGATCAGCAAGCACCTGGAGGCACTGGCCCGCGACAGCCACCAGCCGCCCGTGCTGCTCGCCTGCTTCCAGGAGGCCCGGCACTTCACCCGCGCGACCGCCCGCCGGTACGCCGCGATCGCCGAGCGCAGCCCGATGGTGGCGGCGCTGGGCACCGGCCTGAGCGACGAACCGGCGCCCGGCGTCCGCGGCGCCCACTTCACCGCCGGTGACGCGTTGCGCGGCGAGTGGAACGTGCTGGTGGTGGGCCCGCACCAGGCGGCGGCGCTGGTCGCCCGCGACCTCGGCGACACCGGGCCGGAGGCGGAACGGCGGTTCGTGTTCGCCACCACGTACGACCGGGCGCTGGTGATCGCGGCGGCCCGCTCGCTGCTGCATCTGCTGGCCCCGACCGACCCGGGCCGGATCCCGCACCTGCTGACGGTCTGACCAGATCGGTTGCGGTGTCCGCGACGCCGGGGTCACCGAGTGCGGTTGCGGGCGTTCTCTAGCTTGCCCATGTGATCTTGCCGATGCCCCGCCGAGCCCTCGCCACCGCCGTCGTCTGCCTGCTGGGGTTGCCCCTGGCTGCCTGCTCGGCCGGCTCCGGCGCGCCAGAGGTGGTGCCCTCGGCCAGTGCCTCGCCCTCGCCGCCGCCGATCGAACAGCTCGTGACGGCGCCCGCGGCGCCGACCGGGGGCAAGGGCTGGACCTCCGCCGACATACCTGTCTTTCCACCGGCACCGCCGCCCGTGCCGATCACCCTGCCGGCGTCGGGCAGTGTGCCGTACCTGTCGCGGATCCCGACGCAGCAGCCGGTCGCCTTCATCACCATCGACGACGGCTACCTGAAGGTGCCGGAGGCGCCGGCGTTGCTGGCGGCCGCCGGCGTCCCGGTCACGCTGTTCCTGACCACCGACGCCATCCACGACGACGAGGCGTACTTCGCGCGCCTGCAGGAGCACGGCGCGGTCATCGAGGCGCACACGATCACCCACACCGAGCTGCGCGGCAAGTCGTACGCCTTCCAGCACCGCGAGATCTGCGGCTCGGCGGACCGGCTGGGTCACCGCTACCAGCGCCGGCCGGTGCTGTTCCGGCCACCGTTCGGCACCAAGGACGCCACCACACTGCGGGCGGCGCGCGACTGCGGGATCAAGGCCGCGTTCATGTGGAAGGAGACGGTCCACAAGGGCAAGGTGCGCTACCAGGAGGGTCACCGGGTCCAGCCGGGCGACATCATCCTGATGCACTTCCGGCCGGCCTTCGTGCGGGATTTCCTGGCGGCGCTGCGCGCGATCCACAAGGCCGGACTGACGCCGGCCCTCCTGGAGGATTACATCCACGGCTGAACACGAGCGGATCAACGACTCAACGCGCGGGAACCTTGCCGGACGTGCGCATAGTGATCACGAGGAGATGGTCGCTATGAGGTCCGGTGTGATCCGTCTGCCCAGGGGCCGGCGGTGGCTGCGACAGCACGTGACGGTGGCCGCCGAGCCGGGCAGCCGTACGGCGGTGGTGACCGCGCGGACCGCAGCTCCGGAGATCGCCATCTCCGTGGTCCGGCACGCCGCGGTGGGCCGGACGACGATCGAGGAGGCGGGATCGTGACCGGCCACCTGCGCGACTTCCTCGGCGCCGACGACGCGACGCTGACCCGCAAGCTCACCGAGGGCGGTCCGGTCGAGGCCGCGCTCGGTGCGATCCCCGGCCATCTCTCCGGCCCGGCCCGGGCAGCGCTGGGCGCGGAGCTCTCCGCCGCAGCCGGCGGCCTGCTCGAGGAGGACCTCGGCTCGATCCTGCTCTCCGGGCTGATGGGCTACCACTGCCTGGTCGCCGCCGCGCGGGAGACGGCCGCCGACGCCGACGTCACCCGGCTGGTCACGCTGGACGACCACCTGGTCCGGCTGACCTACGACCCGCACCTCGACGTGCTCGTCGACCAGGAACGCGTGTACGAGCTGCGGCTGTGCCTGTCCGTGACGTTCACCGTGCAGGGGCTGGCGGCGACCGTACGGGCCGGCCGCCTCGCGCATGTGCGGGTGGCGCGCTGCTCGGCCGACGTCCGGCTGTCGTGGGAGGAGCACACCCTGCTGGAGCACAGCGACCTCCTCGACGCTCCCCTGGTGATCCGGCTCGGCGCCGGGATACCGGTGCCCCAGGCCGTCGTCCCGGGCCAGGCGCGCGGCACTGCCCGCGTCGCCCAGCGCCGCGCCTGAACCCGGGTCGGGCTCAGCAGGGTCGCATGAGGATCGGTGGCCGGGACTCGGTGGTCGCCGGTCGCAGGGCCGAGGCGATCAGCACCGTGAGCACGATCCCGGCCGCGACCGTCAGGACCGCCGCCCGGATGCCGTGCTGGGCGACGAGGACCAGGACGGCCAGGCCGAGCGCGGCGCCGACCCCGGATCCGGTGGAGGCAAGCCCCGATGCGATGCCCTGCTCGCGGTCGCTGACACCGGTGGCGGCGGCGATGAACATGGCGGTGAAGACCACCCCGTCGCCGAGGCTGAGTGCGACCAGTCCAGGCAGCAGTGCGGCGTACGAGCTGTCCTCGGTCATCGCCGGACCCAGCGCCGCGGCACCCGCCGCGCCCACCACCAGCGCCGCGACGAGGGTGCGCCGCAGGCCGAAGCGGGTCACCACCTGACCCGCCACCGTGGAGCCGGTCACGACCACGGCAGTGGGAACCAGGAAGGCCAGGCCGGTCCGCAGGGAGTCGTAGCCGCGCACGTCCTGGAAGTAGATCGACAGGAAGTACAGCACCGAGCCGAAGGTCGCCGCGAACATCGCCGCGAGCCCGACCGCCGCGACGACGTTGCGGCGCAGCAGCCCTGGCGGCACCAGCGGGTCGGCGGCCCGCCGCTCGATCACGACCAGCGCGGCGAGCAACGCCAGCCCGGCTGACGCCGGACCGAGCACGACCGGCGAGGCCCAGCCGGTCTCCGGCCCCCTCACCAGCGCGAACACCAGCAGCGTGATGCCGCCGGTGGCACTGAGCGCGCCCAGCAGGTCGAACGACCGCCCCTCGGCGCGCCGGGCATCGGCCGGCAGCAGCGGGAACGCCAGCAACAACGCCGCGGCCGCCAAGGGTGCGTTGATCAGGAACACCGCCGGCCACCCGAACGCGCGCGTGAGGACACCGCCGAGCAGGACGCCGAGGACCAGGCCGGCCGCGCCCGCACCGCCCCACACGCCCAGCGCGCGGTTGCGGGCCCGGCCCTCCGGAAAGGTGACGTTGACCAGCGCCAGCGTCGTCGGGAAGACCAAGGCACCGCCCAGACCCTGGACCGCGCGGGCGCTCAGCAGCATCTCCGGGCTGCGGGCGAGGCCGCCGGCCAGGGCCGAGGCCGCGTACAGCGCGAGCCCGGTGACCAGGACCCGGCGGCGGCCGAGCAGGTCGGCGGCCCTGCCACCGAGCAGCAGGAAGCCGCTGGACGCGACGGCGTAGGCGGTGACCACGGCCTGCAGGGTCTGAGCGGAGAAGCCCAGGTCACGCCGGATGTCCGGGAGCGCGACCACCACGATGTACTGGTCCAGCGAGACGATCAGCATGGCGAACGCCAGCAGCGCCAGGGCGGCCCGGCGACGCCCCGGGCCGGTCATCGCCGGACCTGTTGCCGGCGGGCCGCCCATACCGGGCTGTCCACGTAGTGATTGTCGAAGCGGTCCTGCGTCTCGCCGACCTGCGACCAGGTCGCCTCACCGCGGTGCACCTCGTCGAGCAGCCGGTAGTAGTCGAACCGCGGCTTGCCGGGCGTGATGACCACGAGGAAGTCGGCGTCGTGCCCGTCGGCGGGGGCGAAGGCGTGCGGGGTGCCCGGCGGGACGAACAGGGCGTCGCCCTCGTGCAGGGTCTGCAGCTCCGTGCCGACGAGCACCTCGAGGGCGCCGCCGAGCACGAAGAACAGCTCGCCGGAGCGGGTGTGCCGGTGCGGCGGAGCCCCGTCGGTGCCCTGCTTGAGCAGCGTGCGGTTGCTGGTCAGGGCGCCGCCGGTGTGCTCGGGGTCGAGCAGCAGGGTGATCACGCCGGCCGGGTCGCTGTCGAGGACCTCTGCCTGCGCCGCGCGTACCAGTGTCATGGTCGTTCCCCGTTCCTGGATGTTGGGGGTCCAGGATAGGCACGGAATCCTGGACATGTAAAGTCCAGGACCATGCGGATGAGTCAGGGCGTCGAATGGTCCCTCCACACGTGCCTCAACCTGAGCTGGGTCGACGCCCCGGTGCCGACCGGCACCCTCGCGGCCTTCTACGAGCTCCCGCCGGCCTACCTGAACAAGCAGCTGCAGGCTCTGGTCCGGGCCGGGATCCTGACGTCGGTCTCCGGCCCGCGCGGCGGCTTCCGGCTGGCCCGGGACCCGGCCGCGGTCTCGCTGCTGGACATCGTGGCCGCGATCGAGGGGCCGGAGGAGCTGTTCCGCTGCGACCAGATCCTGCGCAGAGGCCCGGGCGTACACACAGGCGTCGACTATCGGCAGTCGTGCACCCTGGCCCAGGCGATGCGCGGTGCCGAACTGGCCTGGCGGCGGGAACTGGCCGGCCGGACCTTGGCCGACATCCGGGCCGACGTCGAGCGCCTGCACCCCGACTCCCCGGCGGACACCCGGGCAAGGATCGCCGAGCTGCGCTGAGCTGCCCCCGTGGACTTCCGCGTCTACCGCAAGCCGTTCGACCTGCCCTGACTGCGCCGCACCGTCCGCACCACGAGGACGATCGCGCCGATCACGAGCAGGGCGCCCAGCAGCTGCAGACCTGGGGAGTCGTCGGCTCCGCCGTACACGAATGCGGCGACGCCGAGCAGAACGGCGACGACGGCCAGGGCGTATGTCATGGAGTCTCCCTCCGGGGCGGCGAGTGCCGACGATGCGATCTCATCACCGGCACGGCCCGTCGGTGACCGCCCGGGCCGACTCCGCACAGGATCTCCACACAACGCGCACGAATGCCGGGCCGGGCCGCCGTCACTGGGCGCGGCGCTGCAGGAACTCGTAGACGTCCTGGGCGTCGACGCCCGGGAAGGTGCCGGGCGGCAGGGCGGCCAGCAGGTGCGAGTGCACCCGGGCACTGGGCCAGGCCTGCCCGGCCCAGCGGTCCACCAGCTCCGCGGGCGGCCGGCGGCAGCAGGTCGGGTCCGGGCAGGCCGACACGGTACGGCGGGTGGTGTCACCGCCGCGGAACCAGCGGGCATGCTGGTACGGCGTCCCGACCGTGACCGAGAACTCCCCCGAGCGGGTCGACTCCACGTGCACCGTGCACCAGTACGTGCCCTTGCCGGTGTCGGTGAACTGGTAGAACGACGAGTACGGGTCCTCGGCCGCGAACACCGTGCGTGACGCCCATTTGCGGCACACCGGCTGGCCCTCGATCGCACCGGTCACGTCGGTCGGGAAGCGCACGTCGTCGTTCTCGTACGCCTTGTAGACCGTGCCGCTCTCGTGCACCCGGGCGAAGTGCACCGGGATGCCGAAGTGGTGGGTGACCAGGTTGGTGAAGCGGTGCGCCGCGGTCTCGTAGGAGACCCCGAACGCGTCGCGGAAGTCGTCGATCGCGAGCGCCCGGTCGGCCTTGGCCTCGCGCAGAAAGTCGGTGGCGAACTTCTCCGGCATCAGCAGCGCCGCGGCGAAGTAGTTGACCTCGACCCGCTGGCGCAGGAAGTCGCCGTAGTCCGCCGGGTCGTGATGGCCGAGCACGAAGTGCCCGAGCGTCTGCAGCACCACCGCGCGCGGATCGTGGCCCTTGCCGCTGGCCACCTGCGGCAGATAGATCTTGTGATTGAGCAGGTCGGTCACGGAGCGCGCGGAGCCGGGCAGGTCGTTCACGTAGTGCAACGAGAAGCCGAGGTGGGCGGCGATGTCGAGGATGCCGCGCTGGGACAGCGGGCCGGTGGTGTGCCGCACCGACTCCAGCACCTTGGCCGCGGCCTGCTCGATGTAGTCGAAGTAGTTGTCGCGCTCGCGCATCTCGACGCGCAGCTGCTGGTTGGCGCGGCGGGCCACCTCCGGGGTGGCGCTCTGCTCGGTCAGCAGCCGGGTCAGCTCGCGGTGCAGGCCGATCAGCGATTCCAGGGCGTCGGCGGGCAGCCGCCGGCCGCCGCGCACGACCGGCAGACCCAGGGCCGTGTAAGCCGGTTCCCGCTGAAAATGGGCCAGCTCGATCTCCAGCCCGGCGCGCCGGCTCGGCGCTTCCGGCCGGAGCAGCTCCTGCATCGGTACGCCCAGAGCGCCCGCGATCGCCTGCAGCACGCTGAGTTTCGGCTCCCGCTTGCCGTTCTCGATCAGCGAGAGCTGCGAGGGCGCCCGGCCGACGGCGGCGCTGAGCTGGTCGAGGGTCATGCCCTTGGCCCGCCGCTGGTGCCGCAGCCGCTGCCCCAGAGTCACGAGGTCAACGGTCGCGTCGGTCGGTGAAGCCGTCATGCGTTTTGACGCTAGCAGAATTTCTGCACTTCTTCTCCTCACAAACACCTTCAGGAGGGGTTGTGCGCTCGATCAGAGTGAAGTTCTGCCGTAACGGAAGGGCTTCAGACATGACTGATCAGCTGACCGAAGTCAGGGCCAAGTACAGCGGGCGCAGCACCGCCGTGGAACTTACTCGGGCGTGGGCCGGCGATCCCCGTTGGCTGGGCGTGACCCGCAGCTACACGGCGCACGACGTCGTCAAGCTGCGCGGCAGCGTGAGTGAGCAGCACACCCTGGCCGAGCGGGGCGCCCGCCGGCTGTGGGACCTGCTGCACGACGAGGAGTACATCAACGCGCTCGGCGCCATGACCGGCGGCCAGGCCGTGCAGCAGGTGCGGGCCGGGCTCAAGGCCATCTACCTGTCCGGCTGGCAGGTCGCCGCCGACGCCAACCTGTCCGGGCACACGTACCCGGACCAGAGCCTCTACCCGGCGAACTCGGTGCCGGCGGTGGTGCGCCGGATCAACAACGCGCTGCTGCGGGCCGACCAGATCGACACCGCGGCGGGCAAGCACGATCGCGACTGGCTGGCGCCCATCGTCGCCGACGCCGAGGCCGGCTTCGGCGGGCCGCTGAACGCGTTCGAGCTGATGAAGGCCATGATCGCCGCGGGCGCGGCCGGCGTGCACTGGGAGGACCAGCTCGCCTCGGAGAAGAAGTGCGGCCACCTCGGCGGCAAGGTGCTCATCCCGACCGCCCAGCACATCCGCACGCTCAACGCGGCCCGGCTGGCCGCCGACGTGGCCGGGGTGCCCAGCCTGATCATCGCCCGCACCGACGCGCTGGCCGCCGACCTGCTCACCACCGACGTGGACGAGCGTGACAAGCCGTTCCTCACCGGCGAGCGGACCGCCGAGGGTTTCTTCCGGGTGCGCAGCGGTCCGGAGGCGGCCATCGCCCGCGGGGTCGCGTACGCCGACTACGCCGACCTCATCTGGTGCGAGACCGGCAAGCCCGACCTGGAGTTCGCCCGCTCGTTCGCCGAGGCCGTGCACAAGGTGCACCCGGACAAGATGCTGGCGTACAACTGCTCGCCGTCGTTCAACTGGAAGCGCAACCTCGACGACGCCACGATCGCCCGGTTCCAGAAGGAGCTCGGGGCGATGGGCTACAAGTTCCAGTTCGTCACACTGGCCGGCTTCCATGCGCTGAACCACTCGATGTTCGAGCTGTCCCAGGGCTACGCCACCGAGGGCATGAGCGCGTACGTGCGGCTGCAGGAGGCCGAGTTCGCGGCCGAGGCCAACGGTTACACGGCAACCAAGCACCAGGCCGAGGTCGGCACCGGCTACTTCGACGCCGTCTCCACGGCCCTGAACCCCGACAGCTCCACCACCGCGCTGTCCGGCTCGACCGAAGCGGAGCAGTTCTGATGGAAGAAGTCACCGTCGCCCCCTCCGAGTACCCGGAGATCCTGACCCCCGAGGCGATCGAGTTCGTGGTGGCGCTGGACCGTGAGTTCGGCGCGCGCCGGGTCCAGCTGCTGGACCGCCGCCGGCGCCGCCGGGCCACCCGGACCACCGAGCTGGATTTCCTGGAGTCGACCCGGCAGGTCCGGATCGACGACACCTGGACCGTGGCGCCCCCGGCCGAGGACCTGATGGACCGCCGGGTGGAGATCACCGGCCCGCCGGAACGCAAGATGACGATCAACGCGCTGAACTCCGGCGCCAAGGTCTGGATGGCCGACTTCGAGGACGCCACCGCGCCGACCTGGGAAAACGTCGTCTCAGGCCAGCGCAACCTGCGGGCCGCGCTGGACGGCACGCTGGACTTCACCGCGCCGGACGGCCGGGAGTACCGGATCGGCACCGAGCTGCCGACCATCATGGTCCGGCCCCGCGGCTGGCACCTGCCCGAGTGCCACGTGCGCATCGGCGGGCGGGCGGTCTCGGCGTCGCTGTTCGACTTCGGCCTGTACCTGTTCCACTGTGGGCGCAAGCAGATCGAGCGCGGCAGCGGCCCGTACTTCTACCTGCCCAAGCTGGAGAGCCACCTCGAGGCCCGGCTGTGGAACGACGTCTTCGTCTTCGCGCAGAACCTGCTGGGCATCCCCCGCGGCACGATCCGCGCGACGGTGCTGATCGAGACGATCACAGCGGCCTTCGAGATGGAGGAGATCCTGTACGAGCTGCGCGAGCACTCGGCGGGACTCAACGCCGGCCGCTGGGACTACCTGTTCAGCATGATCAAGAACCGGCCGGACGTGGTGCTGCCGGAGCGCTCGCAGGTGACGATGACGGCGCCGTTCATGCGGGCGTACACGGAATTGCTGGTCAAGACCTGTCACCGGCGCGGCGCCCACGCGATCGGCGGCATGGCCGCCGTCGTGCCCAGCCGGGACCCGGTGGCCGCCAAGCGGGCCCTCAACCAGGTCCGCCAGGACAAGCGGCGCGAGGTCGGCGACGGCTTCGACGGCTCCTGGGTGGCCCACCCCGGCCTGGTGCAGACCTGCCGGGAGGTCTTCGACCAGTGGCTCGGCTTCGAGCCGCACCAGATCGTGCGCAGGCGCGAGGACGTGCGGGTCACCGCCAAGGAGCTGCTGGACGTCAAGTCGAGCGCCGTCACGGTCAGCGAGGTCGCGCTGCGCACCAACGTCAGCGTGGCGCTGCGGTACGTCGCGGCGTGGCTGGGCGGGCGCGGCGCGGTGGCGCTGGGCGGGCTGATGGAGGACGCGGCGACCGCGGAGATCTGCCGGACCCAGCTGTGGCAGTGGATCTCGACGGGCACCCCGACCGACTACGGCGTGCCGGTGACCGCGGGCCTGGTGACCCGGATGCTGCGCGAGGAGCTCGACGTGCTCGCCGAGACCGGGGCGCTGGACGAGGAGTCGGCCCGGTGCTTCGGTCAGGCCCGGACCCTGCTGACCGTGCTGCTCTCCGAGCGGACCTGCCCGGAATTCTTCACTCTGCCCGCGTACCTGCGGCACATGACCGGTGGCAGCCTCAAGCCGGCGGCGGTTCTGCCGGTCTGACCGGGAGCATTGGGACGGCCCGGTGGCGATCCGCCACCGGGCCGTGCCCGTTTGCGCGGCGCGTGTGCCCGTGTTGACGGACGGTGAGAAAGGTGCTGCCGCGCCGGGCCCGGCAACGGGCCTCCCGGGATGCCATGCTGGGGCTCCGAGCCCGTCAGAGCAGCGCTGGGAGGACATGCCGATGCTGCCCCTCAATGCCCAGAACTTGTCGTCCCTGCCCGCCGGGCTGCCGGTCCCGTCCTACGACCGCGGCGCGCTGCGGACCGGGATCGTGCACTTCGGCGTCGGCGGCTTCCACCGGGCGCACGAGGCGATGTACCTCGACCGGCTGATGAGCGCGGGCCGGGCGCTGGACTGGGCGATCTGCGGGGTGGGCGTGATGCCGGCCGACCGGCGCATGGCCGAGGTGATGCACGCCCAGGACGGCCTCTACACGCTGGTCGTCAAGGCGCCGGACGGCACCCTCGAGGCCCGGGTCGTCGGCTCGATCAAGGAGTACCTGTTCGCGCCGGACGACCCCGAGGCCGTCATCGAGAAGATGGCCGAACCCGAGGTGCGCATCGTCTCGCTGACCATCACGGAGGGCGGCTACAACTTCAACGCCGTCACCGGTGACTTCGTCGCCGACAACCCGGACGTGCGGCACGACCTGACGCCCGGCAACCCGCCGCGCACCACCTTCGGGCTGATCACGGCGGCGCTGGCCCGGCGGCGCGAGCGCGGGGTGCCGCCATTCACGATCATGAGCTGCGACAACATCCAGGGCAACGGGCACGCCGCCCGGCGCAGCTTCGTCGCCTTCGCCACCCTGCGGGACCCGGAGCTCGGCGCGTGGGTGCAGCAGCACGTCGCCTTCCCCAACAGCATGGTCGACCGGATCACCCCGGTGACCACGGACGACGACCGCGCGGAGGTCCGCAAGCGGTTCGGCGTGGACGACGCCTGGCCGGTGGTGTGCGAGCCGTTCACCCAGTGGGCCCTCGAGGACGTGTTCCCGCTGGGCCGGCCCCCGTTCGAGGACTCCGGCGTGCAGGTGGTCGCCGACGTCGAGCCGTACGAACTGATGAAGCTGCGCCTGCTCAACGCCAGCCACCAGGCGCTCTGCTACTTCGGCTACCTGGCCGGCTACCGGCTCGTGCACGACGTGGCCCAGGATCCGCTGTTCGCCGACTTCCTGCTGGCGTACATGGACCGCGAGGCCACGCCGACCCTGGAGCCGGTGCCCGGCATCGACCTGGACGAGTACAAGCACCAGCTCATCGACCGCTTCTCCAACGCCCAGGTGCGGGACACCGTGGCCCGGCTCTGCGCGGAGAGCTCCGACCGCATCCCCAAGTGGCTGCTGCCGGTGATCCGGCACAACCTCGAGACCGGCGGCGAGATCCTGCGGTCCACCGCCGTGGTGGCCAGCTGGGCCCGGTACGCCGAGGGCGTCGACGAGCAGGGCAACCCGATCGAGGTGGTGGACCGGCTCAAGGACACCCTGACCGCGGCGGCCCAGCGCCAGAGTGCGGACCCGCTGGCCTTCATCGCCGACCGGGACCTGTTCGGGGACCTGATCGACAACGAGCGGTTCGTCTCGGCGTACCGCTCGGTGTTGTCCTCGCTGCACCTCAAGGGAGCGCGGGCGACACTCGAGGAGCTGGCCGGCGCCTCCTGAGCAGCGCGGCGCCGAGGCCGCCGGCCAGCAGCTGGCTGGCCGCGACGGCCAGCAGCAGGACGGTCGTGCCGTGGCCGGTGGCCAGGCCCGCGAGGGCGACCCCGGCCGCGGCGGCGGTCACCTTGAGCCCGGCCCCGATGGTGAAGACCTGGGTCCGCGCCTCCGGCGGCGCCTCCCGGTCGCGGACGACCAGCAACGACGCGAACAACGGCCCGTTGATCAGGCCCGCGACCACGAACAGGGCCAGGGTCGGCCAGCGCCCGCCGACCAGCGGCAGCACCGCGAACGGCACGCTCATGGCGACCAGCCCGGCCAGCATGAGCCGCTCGGGACGCAGCCGGCGCACCGGCAGCCGGGCGTAGGCCAGCGAGCTGACCAGGTTGCCGGCCGCGAACGCGGACAGCGTCAGGCCGGTCATCGCCGGATCGTGCAGGCCCGCGGCGAGCAGCGCGGCCACGATCGGCAGCGCGCCGAAGCCCAGCTGGCTGACGGTGCTGGCCGCGGTGACAGCGGCCAGCGGAGGCTCCCGCCACAGCGCCTTGAGCGCCTGCCCCCGGTTTCGCGGGGCGCTCGGCCGGGTCCGGTCGGGCACCGGCAGCGTCACCACGATGGCCGCGGCGAGCGCACACGAGACCGCGAGCACGGCCACCGCCCACAGCGCCCCAGCCCAGCCGGCGACGACCGCGGCCAGGGCCGGGCCGACGATGCCGGCCAGGCTGTAGGAGGTCGCGTCGAGACCGAACGCCCGCGGCAGCCGATCGCCGGCGAGCTCGCCGAGCAGACTGGACAGACCACCGATCAGCAGCGGCGCGCAGCAGCCGGCCAGCACCGCCGCCACGAACGCCGCGGCCGGGGCCGGGTCGGCGAGCAGCGCCGCACCGGTGACGCCGGCCGCGAATCCGAGCAGCCCTCCGACGTACAGCAACCGGCGCCGGCGGACAGCGTCGGCGAGTGCCCCCACCAGCGGCGCCGCCAGCACATGGGGCACCATCAGCGCACCGATCAGCAGGCCGCCGAACGCCGCGCCCCGCCCGACCGCGAGCACATGCAGCAGCAGCGCCACCCGGCTGCCCTCGTCGGCGAGCCGCGCCAGGGCGGCCGCGGTCGTGTATCGGGTGAGGACGCCGGGCGCAGCCATGTCCTCGGCCTACCCGCGGAACCGGCGAAGAAATCTTGCGACGCGCGGCAACCTCCCGGGTGCCACCGGCCACTGGACGGGTATGGATACGTCGTCCCCCACATCTCCCGAGAGTTCTCCCGGCCGGGTCCGGCGCTGGCGGGGCACTGCCATCGCGGCCGTCCTGGCCTGCGGTCTCGGCGTCGCCGCGGTCGCCTTCACCCAGAACGCCTCGGCCGCCACGGCCTGGCCGTCCGCCAAGGGCCTGGTCAAGGTCAGCGCGACGACCAACGTCTCGGGCACCTTCGACGGCGGCCTCAAGCGGTATTTCGGCATCGGCGACGGCGGTCAGAGCGAGAGCCAGGACCCGATGTTCAAACTGGCCGACGGCGCCACCCTCAAGAACGTCATCATCGGCGCCCCGGCCGGTGACGGCGTGCACTGCAGCGGCTCGTGCACCCTGGTCAACGTCTGGTGGGAGGACGTCGGCGAGGACGCCGCCACGTTCAAGGGCGGCACCTCGGCCCGTTACACCGTCGACGGTGGCGGCGCCCGCTCGGCCTCGGACAAGGTCTTCCAGCACAACGGCGGCGGCACGCTGACCGTCCGCAACTTCCAGGTCAGCGACTTCGGCAAGCTCTACCGCTCGTGCGGCAACTGCAAGACGCAGTACAAGCGGACCGTGGTGCTGCAGAACATCACCGCGAGCGCGCCGGGCAAGTCCCTGGCCGGCATCAACACCAACTTCGGGGACACGGCGACGTTCTCCGGCATCACGATCGTCGGGGATAGCAAGAAGAAGATCGCGATCTGCGACCGCTTCACCGGCAACAACACCGGCGCGGAGCCGCCGAAGACCGGTTCCGGCGCGGACGGCAAGAATTGTTTCTTCAGCGCCTCGGACATCACCTACAAGTAACCACCCCCGCACCGGATCAGCCGGGTCGGCGCCTCCCCGCGCCGGCCCGGCCCTGGCTTTTCGCAGCCGTCTGCCGCATTATCGGCAGACGGCTTTTTCGTCGCCTCAGAACAACCCTCACCTGCGGCTACCCACCTTTGATTTTCCTTAAATGCGTTTCGTCGACGGCTTCGGGAAAGTCATTCTTTTCGTTATTGAAAATTGCTCTCCGGTTGATGTTCGCGGATTGCCGTGGCAGCATTCTCGGCGCGCGATCCTCTCCTTTTTCGCGCGACTTCCCTTTCCCGAGAGGCACGTCATGACTGCGTCTGTTCATCCACCCGCCCATCGTCGAGCCCCGCGACGGCGGATCGTGCTGGTGGCGGCAGGCGTCGCCGGCCTGGTCGCCGCCGGGCTGAGCGTCGTCTACACCCAGTCCGCCGACGCGGCCACGACGCTGGGCGCCTCGGCCGCCCAGAAGGGCCGTTACTTCGGTGCGGCGATCGCGGCCGGCCGGTTGGGTGATGCGACCTACACCCGGATCCTGACCAGTGAGTTCAATTCGGTCACGCCCGAGAACGAGATGAAGTGGGACGCCACCGAACCGTCGCAGGGCCGGTTCACGTACACCAACGGCGACCGCATCCTCAACCAAGGTGTCGCCATGGGCGCCAAGGTCCGCGGCCACGCCCTGCTCTGGCACGCCCAGCAGCCCGGCTGGGCCCAGTCGCTGTCCGGCAGCGCCCTGCGCAACGCCGCGATCAACCACGTCACCCAGGTCGCCACCCACTACAAGGGCAAGATCTACGCCTGGGACGTGGTCAACGAGGCCTTCGCCGACGGCGGCAGCGGCGCCCGGCGTGACTCCAACCTGCAGCGCACCGGCAACGACTGGATCGAAGCCGCCTTCCGGGCCGCCCGCGCCGCCGACCCCAACGCCAAACTCTGCTACAACGACTACAACACCGACGGCATCAACGCCAAGTCGACCGGCATCTACAACATGGTCCGCGACTTCAAGTCCCGCGGCGTGCCCATCGACTGCGTCGGCTTCCAGTCCCACCTCGGCACCGGCATCGACTCGACCTACCAGGCCAACCTGCAACGCTTCGCCGACCTCGGCGTCGACGTGCAGATCACTGAGCTGGACATCGCGCAGGGCGGCAACCAGGCCACCATCTACGCCACCGTCACCAAGGCGTGCCTTGCGGTGGCCCGGTGCACCGGCATCACCGCCTGGGGCATCCGCGACAGCGACTCCTGGCGTCCGGGTGAGAACCCGCTGCTGTTCGACGGCTCGGGCAACAAGAAGGCCGCCTACACCTCGGTGCTGAACGCCCTCAACGCCGGCGGCACGACGACCCCGACGACCTCCCCGACCACTCCGCCGGCCTCCGGCTCAGGCAGCTGCACCGCGACGCTGACCGCGGGCACCGCCTGGGGCGACCGGTACAACTCCACGGTCACCGTGACCGGAGCCAGCGACTGGAGTGTCGTCGTGACCCTCACGGCGCCGCAGAAGGTCTCCTCCGTCTGGAACGGCACCGCGACCTGGGACGCCGGCGGCACCGTCATGACGATCAAGTCCAACGGCTCCGGCAACGCGTTCGGCTTCACCACCATGTTCAACGGCAACACCACCGCCCGCCCCCGGATCACCTCGTGCACCGGCTCCGGCGGCGGAACCACCACGCCCACGACGACCCCGGCCGCCTGCGCGCTCCCGTCGTCGTACCGGTGGAACTCGACCGGTCAGCTGGCCAACCCGAAGTCGGGCTGGGTGTCGCTCAAGGACTTCACCACCGTGCCCTACAACGGCAAGCAGCTCGTGTACGCCACCACCCACGACACCGGCACCTCGTGGGGCTCGATGAACTTCGGCCTGGTCAACAACTTCTCCGAGCTGGGTTCGGCCGCTCAGAACACGATGAACGCCGGCACCGTCGCGCCGTCGCTGTTCTACTTCGCACCCAAGAACATCTGGGTCCTGGCCCACCAGTGGGGCCCGACCGCGTTCTCGTACCGCACGTCGACCGACCCGGCCAACGCCAACAGCTGGTCGGCGGCACAGCCGCTGTTCACCGGTTCCATCACCGGCTCCGACACCGGGCCGATCGACCAGACCCTGATCGGTGACGGCACGAACATGTACCTGTTCTTCGCCGGCGACAACGGCAAGATCTACCGGGCCAGCATGCCGATCGGGAACTTCCCCGGCAGCTTCGGCTCGACGTCGACCGTGGTCATGAGCGACACGAAGAACAACCTGTTCGAAGCGCCCCAGGTCTACAAGCTCCAGGGCCAGAACCAGTACCTGATGATCGTCGAAGCCATCGGCGCGAACGGCCGCTACTTCCGGTCCTTCACGGCCAGCAGCCTGAACGGCTCGTGGACACCGCAGGCCGCGACCGAGAGCAACCCGTTCGCGGGCAAGGCCAACAGCGGTGCGACGTGGACCAACGACATCAGCCACGGTGAGCTGATCCGCACCAACGCCGACCAGACGATGACGGTCGACCCCTGCAACCTGCAGCTGCTCTACCAGGGCCGCTCGCCGAGCTCCGGCGGCGACTACGGGCTGCTGCCGTACCGGCCGGGTCTGCTGACGCTGCGACGCTGACAAAGAGACGCCATCGGCGGGCTCGGCCTCTGTGCCGGGCCCGCCGTGGCGTCAGCGCGTCGTCTCACACGGCGCTGTCGACCAGCTCCGGTTGCTCGGTCACCACCTGGATCAGCTGGGCCCGGGTGGTCACGCCCAGCTTCGGGAACAGCTTGTACAAGTGGTACTCCACCGTGCGGGGACTCAGGAAGAGGGCGGCCGCGATGTCCCGGGTCGCCCGTCCCTGCGCGACGAACTGGGCGATCCGCAGTTCCTGCGGGGTCAGCGGGTCACGGGCGTCGTCATCGCGGCGCTGCAACGTCTCGCCGGAGGCACGCAGCTCCGTCCTGGCCCGGGTGACCCACGGCGTGGCGCCGAGGCGTTCGTACATTTCCATGGCCGCGCGCAGGTGCTCGCGGGAGCGGGTGCGTTGCCGGGTGCGCCGGAGCCATTCGCCGTACAGGAGGTGGGTGCGCGCCATGTGCGGCAGCGGCGTGCCGGCCGATGCGTGCCCCGCCAACGACGCCTCGTACAACGCGCCGGCGTGTTCGTCGTCGGCGAGCAGCGCCCGGGAACACAACACACCTGCTCGCGCGGACGCGTCGGCGTTGGCGTTCAACGCCTCCATCAGCGCCAAGGTGCGCTTCGCCTGCGGCAGGTCGGCGGCGCGGACCGCAGCCTCGATCCACTGCGACAGGACGACCAGCACGACGCCGGGATGGCCCGCGCCCGCGGGCGCCTCGGCCAGCTCGGCGAACCGGGCCGAGGCCTGGGCGTAGCGGCCGGCGCCCAGGTCCAGCAGGGCCAGCGCCAGCCCCGCCCGGCCGACAGGCAGCCCCAGGGCGCGCGGCTGGGCCAGCCGCAGCGATTCCTCCACCAGCCGCCGGCAACCCTGCTCGTCGCCCTGGATCGCCGCCCCGATCGCCAGGGTCGACAGGTGCATACACCGGGCGCTGTCCTGCCCGGTCTCCTCGGCCAGTCGCAGGCCCTCCTCGGAGATCGCCCGGGCGGTGGCGTAACGCCCCCGGCTCTGCTCCAGCGCGGCCACCGACACCAGCACGTACGGAAGGTCACCCGTCATGCCGCCGACGCGCGCCACCCGCACCGCGTCCTCCAGCAGATCGCGGGCCGCGCCCATGTCGCCCAGGTAGATCGCGGCGGTGCCCGCCTGGGCGAGCTGGAACGGATCGGTGAGCCGGTCACGCGCGGAGATCGCGGCGGTCAGGTGCGCCGCCGCGGACTCGTGCCGGCCCGCGTACGTGTCGGCGACGCCGATGATCAGATGGCGCCAGAACTCGGTCTCCTCGGCGCCGCTGGGTGCCACGTCGCGCGCCCGCTCACCCGCGGCGGCCAGGCCCGGGATGTCACCGATCATCGACGCCGCGTCGGCCGCCTCGGCCAGCATCCGCAGGGCCGTACCGGGTGCCCGCCGCGCCGCCGAACCCGCTCGTTCGAACAGGATCCGGTACGCGTCCGTGGCGATACCGCGCCGCAACTCGAAGCGGCCGCGCAGGAGGGCGATCCGATCGTCGAGCGCCGGGTCGCTGGCCAGCAGCTGCGACTCCCGCAGCCGGGCGTACGCCGCCTCGGGCTGCCCGGCCAGCCAGGCGGCCTCGCCGCTGTCCACGAGGCGGCGGGCGCCGGTCAGCGCGTCGGTCGCCAGCTGGGCGGACCTGCGCGACAGGGTGGCCGCGACGGCGTACCCGCCGCGCGAGCGGGCCCGCTCGGCACAGGCCGCCACATCGTCGGCGACCCGGTCGTCAGGGCCGAGGGTCGCGGCGGCCAGGTGCCAGGCCCGGCGGTCGACTGCGGCAGCGCCGAGCGTATCGGCCAGGACTCGGTGCACCTCCCGTCGGCGGGCATCGCCGGCAGCGCCGTAGACGGCCGACCGGACCAACGGGTGGGAGAACTCCAGTCGACCGTCGCGCACCCGCATCAGGCCGGCGGCCTCGGCCGCCTCCACCTCTGCCGCGCCGGCGCCCAGCGTGGCCGCACCACTGAGCACGGCGGCCAGGTCGCCGGTGCCCTCGGCCGCCGCGACCAGCAGCAACGTCCGGCCCTGCTCGGGCAGCGCCCGCACCCGGGTGAGGAACGCCTGCTCCATGCCCGCGCTGATCGGCAGCGGATCCGGCAGGGGTGCCCGGCCCCGCAACTGGTCGTAGGTCAACGAGCCGGCCAGCTCGATCAGTGCCAGCGGGTTACCCTCGGTCGCGGCGGTCAATTCGGCGGCCACGGACGGGGCTATCGCGGCGCCCGTGCGGGTGCTCAGCAACGACGAGGCGGACGCCGGATCGAGTGCGGTCACCTCCATGACGGGCAGGTCCGCGCTCAGCAGTTCGGCACCCTCGTCGGAGCGGGTCGCGAACAGCAACGCCACCGCGTCGGCGTCGAGCCGGCGGGCAGTGAACAGCAACGCGTCCAGGGAGGCCCGGTCGAGCCAGTGTGCGTCGTCCACCAGGCACAGCAGCCCGCCCCGGCCGGCGGTCTCGGCCAGGAGGGTCAGCACGGCGGCCGCCACCAGGAACCGGTCGGCGCCATCGCCCTCCGCCAGCGCCAGCGCCGCCGCGAGCGCCCGGCGTTGCGGTGGCGGGAGTGCCTCGACCTGATGCATCACGGGCCGCAGCAGCTGGTGCAGGCCGGCGAAGGGCAGCTCCTGCTCCGCCGGCACGCCCGCCGTGTGCAGCACTCTGAGCTCACCGGCGGCCCGCCGCGCATGGTCCAGCAAGGCCGACTTTCCCGCTCCGGGCACGCCGTGCAGCACCAGGGAGGCGCTCCGGCCGGACCGGGCCCGGGCGATCAGCAGGTCGAGCTGCGCGCACTCACCCTCCCGTCCGATCAACATCCTTGGATGGTACGGCCGTCGGCCCCGTCTCAGTCGGCCTCCGGTGAAAGGGTCGACCCACGCCGATCGAGCAACCGAACCGTCTGCAGCAACGCCGCCGGATCCTCCTGCTGCGCCTCCCGGACCATCCGGGTGCCCGCGCCGGGCACGTTGCCGAGGCCACGCAGCACGGCGTTGCGGACTCCGCGCAGCACAGGAGACGACAAACCGGCGATGCGGGCGAGGCTCTGCGCCCGGTCCTGCACCCGGGTCACCGCAGGCCGGCGACGCCGGGCGTACCGCTCCAGCGCCCGGTACAGCAGGTCGTGACCGGTCAGCTCGGCGGCCAGGACGGCTGCGTCGACCAGGGCACTGTTCGCGCCCTGACCCGAGGTCGGCGCCATGGCGTGAGCGGCATCGCCCAGCAGGACGGTCCGGCCGTCGTGCCACCGCCGGCAGTCGACCCGCACGACGTCGTTGACCAGCAGCTGGTCGAGCGACGTGACTGCGTCGAGGATCCGGCCGGCCTTCGGTAGTTCCCGGTCCCAGGCCC
The DNA here is from genome assembly GCF_055586185.1 of Actinoplanes sp. NPDC051405. Lineage (NCBI taxonomy): Bacteria > Bacillati > Actinomycetota > Actinomycetes > Micromonosporales > Micromonosporaceae > Actinoplanes > Actinoplanes sp. NPDC051405. The sequence continues at coordinate 258,306 of NZ_JBVJIR010000007.1, read as the reverse complement.
GGCGCAGCGCCGGTAGGTCTTCGGCGGCCAAGGCGTCGGCGACGGGCGCGGCACCCGCGTCGGCGTAGAAGTACAGCATGTCGGCGTCCACCGGCGCACCGCCGAACACTCCCAGGCGGGTCCAGTACTCGCCGGCCAGCCGTACGCCCTCCGGGCGGCGCACGAGCCCACGCAGGTAGCGGTCGCCGGTGGCGCGCTCGGTCACACCGAACTCACCGGCGCGGCGGATCACCGAGTGCACGCCGTCGGCGCCCACCACGAGGTCGGCGGTGAGGGTCACGGCGCGCCCCTGCCAGGTCAGCTCCACACTGCCGGTCTGGTCCGCGGCGGTCACCTCGGCGCCGTACCGGCGGTCGACACCTTGCTCGGCAGCCACGGCCGCGAGCAGCACGGCGTGCAGGTCGCTGCGCCGGACGGCCAGCAGGTGATCGAGGCCGCCGCCGAAGTCGGGACTCGCGATCGACACGATCGGGGTTCGGCCCCCGGCGTGCACCACTGTGTCGCTCAGCACCCGCCCGGCGGCGTGCAGTGGCTCGCCGAGGCCCAGTCCGGTCAGCACGGCCAAGCCGTTCGGGTGCAGCAGGATCCCGGCGCCGGCCGGGCCGGGGTCGGCCCGGCGTTCCAGCAACGTGACCGCCGCCCCGGCCCGGGCGAGGAGCAGGCTCGCGGCGGCGCCGCCGATGCCGGCGCCGACCACGGTGACATCGCGACCCGCGATGCTCATGACGTCTCCCGGCCGGCCCGGCCGACGTCGGGGTGCCGCACGATCCAGAGGCCGAGCGCACCGACGGCGAGGCCGAGCGGCACACCCATGGGCGGTTGCAGAACCAGGAGTGCGGCCGCACCGGCCACGGCGACGCTGATGCTGAGGGTGGCCGGGACGACCCGCGCCCGCAGGCTCGCCACGCCGAACAGCACCCAGCCCACGGCGAAGAAGACGTAACTGGTGATCCCGCCGAGCAGCACCATCCCGGTGGGTTCGGTGCTCAGGTAGCCCAGCAGCTCGCCCGCCAGCCAAGGCGTGACGAACGCTTCGAACCAGTAGTTGCCCGCCACGTTGACCGTCCCGACGACGGCCGCCACGACCCCGACCACGCCGAATGCGCCGGCCCGCTGCGACTGCCGCTCGTAGACGCCCATCGCGGCGACGACGAGTATGCACATCACCGCGAACTGGGCGACGCCGTTCCACGCGTACAGCGGATCGGCGATCATCGCCGCCTTGTCGGGATTCCTGGTGACAGTCTGGACGAGCTGCGTGACGACCAGCCCGGCCCCGGCGAGCAGCGCGGCCGGGCCGGCGAGGCGGACGAGGGGCGACGTCGACGCGGCGGGCGCCGGCGCTCGGACGGGATCGGGATGCAGGGACATGGGTTCCTCCTGATTGACGGTGGTGCGGTGCTGTCCGGACCACCGTGCGCGACGGGACCTGCCGGCCGCATCCGTAGAGGTACTGGTGGCACCCGGGCTTACAGGTCCCGTAGGTCTACGGATGCGGCACCGTGGCGCCGGAGGCGACGGTCTCCTCATCACCTGCACACCATCGGAGGCCCGAGATGAGCACCGTTACGGCCTGGCTGACCGACCTGGCCGCCTGGTCCTGGGACCGGCACCACAACATCCTGAGCTGGTACGTCCGCCCGCTGTTCCTGATCCCGTATTGCTGGTTCGCGTACCGGCGCAGCCGGGTGGGCATCGTCCTCACCCTGGTGGCGCTGGCGACCAGCATGACGTGGTTCCCCGCACCGGAACGACCCTCCGCGGCGGTCGTCGAGATGCTCGACGCCGAGCGCGCCTACCTGCTCGGCCCGTGGACACCGGGCAAGGTCGCCATCGCCCTGCTCGTGCCGCTGCTCTTCACCGCACTGGCGCTGGCGATGTGGCGGCGTTCCCCGGCGTGGGCGCTCACGGTCGTCAACGCGGCGATCCTGTTCAAGATCGCATGGACGTTCTGGAACAGCGGCACCGCCGGCGCGCTCGCGCACCTCGTACCCGCGGTGAGCGGCCTGCTGCTGATCAACGTCGCGGCGCTGGGGGCGGTGTGGTGGCTGCGGCGCCGCGCGGCGGTGATGTCATGACCGCCGTCGTCACCGGTGCCCTGCGGGGGCGATTCTCCTACGCGCGATTCGGCACCGGACCGCAGCCACTCGTGGTGCTGCCCGGGATGGCCTTCGACAATCCCGCTCCGGGAAACGCGCGCGCCCGGGCGTACGCCTATGCCATGCGCCGGCTCGCCGTAGGGCGCACCATCACGGTCCTGCAACGCCCCCGCGGGATCGGCCACGGGACGGCGCTGCAGACCGAGGACCTGGCGGATCTCTACGCGCCCGTGCTGCGGGACGAGTTCGGACAGGCCGACGTCATGGCGCTGTCCACCGGTGGCCTGATCGCCCAGCACCTGGCGCTGCGGCACCCCGCGGTCGTGTCCCAGCTGGTGCTGGTCGTCAGCGGTGCCCGGTTGGCGCCGGCCGGCCGGCAGATGTGTGAGACATGGGCGGCGCTCTGCCGGCGCAAGGACTGGCGCTCGCTGCGCGGCGCGCTGACGGCGTCCGCAGTGGACGGGCGGGTGGCGAACCGGCTGGCCCACCTGCTCGGTGGATCCGGCGCCGATCCCGATCCCAGGGACGTGGCCGACTTCGCGGCCACGGTGGCAGCGGTCCTGCGGCACGACACGACCGGGGCGCTGCACGCGATGCCCGTACCCACACTGATTGTCGGCGGCAGGGACGACCCGTTCTTTCCCGAACCGGTGCTGCGTGCCACCGCGGCCGAGATACCGGATGCGCTCCTCAAGGTTCATGCCGGTGGTCACGGCGTGCCCAAGCACCACAGCAGGTGGCTCCAGGAAGAAACGACGGCTTTCCTCGGGAGGGTGTGACATGCGACGAATACTGCTCGTCACCGCCTTGGTGATCATCCATCTCGTGGACGACAGCTTTCTCCAGCCGGAGTCGGGCACCGTCGCGAGCGATCACCTCGTCAGCGGTCTGGTCCCGCTCGCCGTGCTGTGCCTGGCCGTGGCGGCCGCACATCGCCTGGGCCGGGGCGGTCGTGCCGTGGTGGCGACGGCCGTGGGCCTGTCCGGGATGATCGCCGGACTCGAAGGTGGATTCGCGCTGCTCGACGGCGCCCCGGTCCGGGACGACTACACCGGGCTGGCCGCACTGGTCGGTGGCGTCGCCCTGGTGGTCGTCACGAGCGTCGATCAGTGGCGGGCCCGGCGGCGCGACGAGTCCGTGCCGCGCCGGTATCTGCGCCGGAGCCTGCTGACGGTGGCCGGCCTGCTCCTGCTGCTGCAGGTGGTCTACCCCTTGGCGGTGGCGTACGCGGGAACCCACCGGTCGGCGCCGCCACCCGATCCGGCCGGCCTCGGACTCGCCCACGAGGTGTTCCAGATCCGAGCCGCCGACGGTGCCGGCATCCAGGCCTGGTACGTGCCCTCCCGCAACCGGGCCGCGGTGATCACCTATCCCGGCCGTCGCGGAGCGCAACGGTACGCCCGCTTCCTGGCCCGGCACGGCTACGGCGTACTGCTCATGGACCGGCGCGGCCAAGGGGGAAGTGAGGGCGATCCCAACTCCTACGGTTGGGGCGAGCACCGCGACGTCGCCGCAGCGGTGGCGGTCCTGCGGAGCCGGGCGGACGTCGACCCGGACCGGATCGGAGCCATCGGGTTCTCGGTGGGCGGGGAGGTGTTACTGGAGACCGCAGCGCACACGCCCGGCCTCCGGGCGGTGGTCGCCGAGGGCGCCGGGTTCCGATCGATCAACGAGTTCCGGCACGTTGCCGGCGGGCGCTGGTTCACCCTCCCGCTGGTGTGTGTCGCCACGCTGGGCACCGCGGTATTCGCCGACCGGCTGCCGCCACCGGATCTGATCGGCCAGGTGGAACGGATCTCGCCACGCCCGGTCCTGCTCATCCAAGCCGACGCCGGGATCGGCGGCGAGGAACTCAGCCCCCGCTACGCCGCCGCGGCCGGTCCCGGCGCCGAACGGTGGCAGGTCTCGGGCAGCGCCCATGTCGGCGGGCTGTCCGCCCAGCCCGAGGAGTACGAACGGCGGGTGACCGACTTCTTCGACCGGGCGCTGCTCCGAGCGGGTGGATGACGTGCCGTGGTCAGTCGCCCGCATGGCGGTGGCGGCCCGCCACCCGGCGCGTCGGCAGGCGCCGTCCCTCGGCGAACTTCTCGATCAGGTGCAGATCGCCCGGTTGCAGGCCGCGGTTGGCCCGCGGCGCGATCAGCAGTGCCCGGCCGTCCGCGGTCAGCTCGTCCCGCGCCGGGCCCCGCGGGGGCAGAGCCTCGTCGTCGGTCCAGATGAGCCGTCGGCCCTCGGCCAGCACCTCCCGGGCCGCCGCCAGCTTCAGCGGCCAGCACAGCGCGCCGCGGGGCATCGGGTCGGCGTCCAGGGCCCGGATCAGCGCGGGCAGGTGCCACAGCGTTTCCAGGCGTTCGGCCTCGAGGCACCAGGTCGTGCACCAGCGGACCTCGACCCGGCCGTCGGTGTGCAGGGCCCGGATCCGGTCCACCAGCAGCGGGGACCAGCGCAACAGGTACGACGTGTTGTCCGCCCCCGACCACACCAGAGACTTGCGCGGTGCGGCGCCCCAGCCGGGCTTGATCGTGTTGATGACGCCGTCGACGTCGAGAAGCCACACGGGCTTCTCGACGTCGATCACGCCATGGATTCTAGTTCCGGCTAGTTCTGGTCCGCGATGTAGGACGCGATCCAGGCCAGCGGTGCGTTCCAGTTGATGGTCAGCTCGTTCGTCGACCAGGACTGAATGTCGTCGATGTAGCAGAACTGGCCCACGCAGCCGGTCAGCTTGCTCTGGGCGTACGGGTCCTGGATCGAGGAGTTGGCGCCGCCGGCCAGCGTGCCCCGCGGCGGGTTGGGCAGGTTCGGGTCGAGCTGGTGGGCGTACCAGCGGCTGTGCTGGTTCTGCGAGCTGACCTCGCCGTAACCGGTCACGTAGGACTGGTTGAGGGCGTTGCGGCCGAGCATGAAGTCCATGCCCTCGTAGACCGCCTGACGGAACCTGTCCCGGCCGGTGATCTCGTGCGCGGACGCCACCACCACCAGATTGTTCAGGATCTGGCTGTTGGAGCCCCAGTCCCACATGTTGTTCGCCGGGGCGTACGGGATGCCGTACGGGTGCGCGGCCTGGATCTTCAGGTACTTCTCGGCCGCCGCGACGATCGACGCGCGGACCTGGTTGCGCCCGGGCAGCTTGTTCGGCACCAGGGCCAGGTCCAGCCGGCCGGCCACGGCCGTGCTGGCCCAGTCGAAGGCGGCCGCGCCGCCGAAGATGTCGGCGGTGTGCACCGGGGAGGCCAGGATGTCGGCGGCGTACTTCTTCTCCCCCGTGCTCAGGTACAGCTCGGCGGCGGCCCAGTAGAAGTCGTCGTCGACCTTGTCGTCGTTGTACGCGCCACCGCCGGTGCCGTCGGCCGCGGAGGCGTAGCGGGCCGGCTCGGCCAGAGCGGCGGTGTAGGCGGTGCGGGCGGCGGCGAGCGCCTTGGCCGCGAAGGCCTTGTCGTAGCGGCGGTAGATGCGGGCGGCCTGGGCGGCGGTGGCGGCCAGGTTCAGCGTCGCCGCGGTCGAGACCGGGTGCAGTTCACGCTGCTGGGGGTCGAGGTGCGGCAGCAGCGGCAGCCCGGTCCAGTTGGCGTCGTGGATCTTGTGGTGCACCATGCCGGCGAGCGGCTGCCCGGCCGGCACCTGCATCTTGAGCAGGAAGTCCAGCTCCCAGCGGACCTCGTCGAGCAGGTCCGGGACCTTGTTGCCGCTCTCCGGGATGGCCAGCGTGCCGTCGCCCAGCTTGCGCGGCTCGGCGGTGCGCTCGTACTGGTTGAGCAGCTGCCAGGTGGAGATGCCGCCGTTGACGACGTACTTGCCGTGGTCGCCGGCGTCGTACCAGCCGCCGGTCACGTCCAGCTTGTAGTCGCAGACGCCGGCCTGGCACGGCACGGAGCCGTCGCCCAGGTTCGGCGGGACGTCGACGTGGCCGGCCGGGCGGCCGTACCCGGGCCGCAGGTCCTCGCGGATCTCGATGCCGCTGCGCTGGGTGTAGTAGAACTTCAGCGCGTCGGCGCGCAGCTGCTCGTAGACCGCGGCGTCGATGTCGAACGGCCGGCTGGTCTCACCGTCGGCGACCAGCGTGTAGCCGGTGCCGCGCTTGTGGTAGCGGCTGAAGTCGATCGTCTGCACGTTCTGCCCGGACGACACGTCGACCCCGCGCGGCACGGTGGTGCCCCGCGCGACGGTGGTGCCGGCCGCGTTCTTCAGCTGCCAGGGCAGCTTGGTGGTGGTCTCGGTGACCAGGGTGGCCTTCTTCGGCCCGCGCGGCAGGTAGGCGACCTGGTTGACCCGCACCCGCGGCCCGGTGTCGGGCACGTAGACCTCCGGCGGCACGCCGCCGACCAGCGAGACGTCGTCCAGGCAGAGCCGCCAGGGGTCGGCGCTGCCGCCGACCTGGAGCGCGACCTGCGCCTGGGCGGTGGTCACGGCCGAGGTGAAGGTGTACGAGTACGTGTCGCCCGAGACGGTCAACGCCGGCGACGCCTCGAAGTACGTGTCGTACGGCGAGACGGCCAGCCCCACGATCGCCCGGGCGACATGCCCATCGGGATCGCCGCTGGCTGTGAACGAGTACCGGTAGGTCTCGCCCGCGACGAGATCGATGTCGTTCTGACCGACGGCGACGTCCCATCGGTTGCTGGTGCCGCCCGGCACGTCCATACAGGCTTTGCCGTCGGTCAGGGTCAGCGGCCCGGGATTGCCCCACCACGGGTCGGTGCCGGTGGTGAAGCCGCCGTTGACGACCTGCTCGACCTCGTCGGCGGCAGCGGCCGGACCGGCCGGTACGGCGGTGAGGCCGGCCACGAGCAGGACGGCGGCGCCGAGGGTTCGGATCACAAAGGGTCTCCTTGGGAGCGCTTCCATCAGTCAGTTCAGATATGTTGATCCCCTGGGTAACGACCTGTCAACACGGCTGAAACGTTCAGTAATTCAGCTGCGTGAGCTGGGCGCTGTCGGCACGATGTCCGCTGTGCTGATCCGCGCGTATGACGACAGTGACTGGGCCGCCCTCTGCCGCATCCACGACGCCGCCCGGCTCGACGAGCTGCGCGACTCCACCGGCCTCGACGCCTTTCTGACCCTGGAACAGACCGCCGAGGGCGAGGGCCTCTTCGTCGGCCTCCTCTGGGTCGCCGAGACCGACGGCGTGGTGACCGGTTTCGTGGCCCTCGACGGCAACGAGATCACCTGGCTCTACGTCGACCCGGCGTACTACCGCCACGGCATCGGCCGGGCCCTGCTGCGCCACGCGCTCGCCCACACCGGCGACCACGCGGAGGTCACGGTCCTCGACGGCAACCCGCACGCGCTGGCGCTGTACCGCAGCGAGGGCTTCGTCGTGCGGGAGACCCGGACCGGCCCGCTGGTCGGCAACGAACGCTTCACCGCGACCGGCCACATCATGCGGCGGCAGCCGGGCTGACCACCGTCCCTCGTACGGATGGCGGCGCCGGGAGAACCACCCGCGACACCGCCCGTCCGGCGGTGCCGGGGCTGGCGCGTTGCCCTTAAGGTCTCTAGCTGTGGCGATGCAGTACGGCTTGGGGATCGATCTCGGTACGACCCAGACGGCGGCGGCGGTCCGCGTCGACGGGCGCACCGAGGTGGTCCGGCTGGGCGGACGCCGGGCCGAGATCCCGTCACTGGTGTTCGTGCGCCCCGACGGCGGCCTGCTGATCGGTGAGGCGGCCGAGCGCCGCGGTCAGGCCGAGCCGGCCCGGCTGGCCCGCGAGTTCAAGCGCCGCATCGGCGACCCGGTGCCGATCCTGGCCGGTGGCGTGCCGTTCTCGGCGCACGCGCTGACCGCCAAGCTGCTGCGGCACGTACTGGACACGGTCATCCGTCTGCAGGACGGCCCGCCCGCGGTGCTGACCGTGACGCACCCGGCGAACTGGGGACCGTACAAACGGGAGCAGCTCGACCAGGCGCTGCGGCTGGCCGACACCGGGCCGGCGCTGCTGCGCACCGAGCCGGAGGCCGCGGCGCTCCAGCACGCGACCGCCCGCCGGATCGGTCCGGGCGAGACAGTGGCCGTGTACGACCTGGGTGGCGGCACCTTCGACGCGGCGGTGCTGCGCCGTGAGGGCGAGGGCTTCCAGGTGCTCGGCGAGCCGGAGGGCATCGAGCAGCTCGGCGGTGCGGACTTCGACGAGGCGGTCTTCGGGCACGTCCTGGGCGTGCTCGGCGACCGGGTCGAGAGCCTGGACCCGAACGAGCCCGACGTGGTCACCGCCCTGGCCCGGCTGCGCCGCGACTGCGTGGAGGCCAAGGAGGCGCTGTCCTTCGACACCGAGGTGATGATCCCGGTGGCGCTGCCCGGCGTGCACACCCGGGTCCGGCTGAACCGCTCCGAACTGGAGTCGATGATCGCGCCGGCGCTGGCCGACACGGTCGCGGCGATGCACCGGGCGTTGCGCGCGGCGCGGGTGGCGCCGGCCGAGCTGGACGCGGTGCTGCTGGCGGGCGGGTCGTCCCGGATCCCGTTGATCGGGCAGCTGCTGGCGACGGCGTTCGACCGGCCGGTGGTGGCCGACCCGCATCCGGAGCACAGCATCGCGATGGGCGCGGCGGTGGCCACGGCGCTGGTCACCGGCGGGGTGTCGCCGTTCGACGACGCGGTGGCGCCGCCGCCGAGCCCGGTCGCCGCGGCCGGTCCGGAGCCGGTCGGCACCGACGCGACGGCGGCCTGGCAGGACCCGGAAGCCGGGAACGACACCCTGCTCCAAGCGCCGGCTACCGCGGGGGTCGCCCAGGCCACCTGGGCGGCCGCACCCCACACCACCGAATCCACGCCGGCAACCGGCACGGCACCGCACGCCGGCGCCGGCCCTTCGACGCACGCCACGCCGGCCAATGGCACGGCACCGCACGCCGGCGCCGGCGCATCGACCCTCGCCAGCCCGGCCAAGGGCACGGCACCGCACGATGCTGCCGCATCGACGCACGCGGTGACGGGCATCGGCACCGGCCCGCACGACGACGACGACGACGACGACGACGGATCCACCCAGCTCCTGACGGGCAACGGCCCGCAGACCGCGCCGGGAACCCCCGACCACGCCGGATCCACGCAGATCCTGCCGGGCAGCGGCAACGGCAACGGGGGCGCAGCAGCGACACGGATCCTGCCCGGCGACGCGGTGCGGGCCGACCGGCCGGTCAGCGGCGGGGCGGCGCAAGGCCCGGTGGCCTACTCGCGCGGCGCTGCCTCCGTACCCTCGAACGGGCAGCCCTTCGCGACCCCGACCCGCACCTTCCCGCAGCCGACGAGCCCTGCCCCGCCGCCGCCCGGTCCCCCGCCGATGCACTACCCGCCGGCGCCGGCCGGCGGCGACCGGCCGCCGGCCAGGCGCAACGGCAAGCTGCTGATCCTGGTCGGTGCCCTCACCCTCGCGATGATCGCCGGAACCACCGTCCTGGTCGCCCTGGTCCGGCGCGGCGACAAGGACCGGGACACGGCCGCGCCGCCGACGGGCTCCCCGTCGGTCAGCGCGCCGCTGACCTTCCCCACCGCCGGGATGCTCATCCAGGTCGACGCCGGCGGTGACCAGCGGCCCGAGCTCAAGTCCAGCGCCTACCTGCTCACTCCCGGCAAGCCCGGCCGCACGGCTGTCGCGGACACCGGCGGCGACGTGCTGCCCGAGTGGTCCCGCGACCGCAAGAAGGTCGCGGTGATCCGGTACGAGTCGGACGGCAGCAACGCGATCTGGGTGATGGCCGCCGACGGCAGCGAACCGCAGAAGGTCGTGGAGAACGCCACCGGCGGCCGGGTGTCCTGGAATCCCGACGGCAGCAGGCTGGCGTTCCTGCGCAAGGTCGACGGCAGCCCGCAGATCTTCACCATCAAGATCGGTGACTCGAAGCCCACCCAGCTGACCTGGGCGGACGGCATGAAGGATGATCCGGCCTGGTCGCCCGGCGGCGGAGCGATCGCCTACTGGAAGCTGGTGAAGGGCGAGCGGCAGATCTTCATCCTGAACGCCAACGATCCGGAGGAGCCCGGCCTGCAGGTGACCGAGGGAGACAGTGGTCCCGGTGTCGACCCGAACTGGTCACCGGACGGGATGCGGATCGCCTACACCCGTAACCCGGGCGACGCGGCGGACATCTGGACCATCAGCCCCAACGGCAAGGATCCGAAGCAGCTGACCGAGCACGAGGACCGCGAGATGGACCCGTCCTGGGCGCCGGACGGCAGCTGGCTGGCCTTCACCCGCGGGCCGGTCAACCAGCCGAAGATCGTGATCGCCAAGGCGGACGGCTCCGCGGAGCGGATCCTCACCGCAGAGGGCGCCCGCGAGGGTCATCCCTGCTGGTCCTGACCTTTCCAATCGTCGGCCAGGATCGCCATGACCGTGGCGTCCACCCAGCCCTGCGGCGTGCGCAACGCGTCCCGCAGGACGCCCTCGGCGACAAAACCCACCTTCTCGTACGCACGGCGGGCCCGCGGGTTGAACGAGTACACCTCGAGGGCGATGCGGTGCAGGCCGAGCTGTTCCAGGCCGTAGCCGACGAGCAGCCGGGCTGCCTCGGTGCCCAGCCCCCGGTCCCGCCCCTGGGGTCCGAACATGGTCCGGAAGTTGCAGCTGCGGTTGGGTGGATCCCACTCGTTGAGGACGACCTCACCGACCCAGGCGCCGGTGGCCCGCTCCTCCACGGCGAGGTCGAGACGGTCGGGCCGGTCGGCGCGGGTGCCGTACCACTGACGCAGCCGCTGCTCGGCGGCCTCGTCCCAGACGATCGGCTGGCTGCCGGTGAGCCGGACGACCTCGGGATCGCGCAGCGCGTCCCGGACGGCCGGGAAGTCAGCGGCCCGGAACGGGCGCAGCACGACGCGGGGGCCGACGAGGGTGGGCTTGACGGAGAAATCGGCGGCCATCGGGCGATGATCGACGAACCGCCCGGCCCGGGCAAGCACATTCGCCCGATGGGGACTGTCGAAAGTCGCACCCGGCGACCGATCGATCACGAGAGGTAGCCCGCGGGGTGTGCCGGTGTCTATCCTCAGCCGATGCTCGACGCCGAGGCACGCCTGTTGCTCGCCCCCCATCTGGCAGTCTTCCGCAGCGTGACCGGCGCCCTCGACGCCGATCAGCTGCGGCTCGAGCAGACCACGGCCGAGCTGGCCGGCCGACCGGCTCCCGGCCGGTTCGGCGGTTCGCTCGGCAAGCACATAGCCACGGTCAAACGGATCCGGGAGCTACGGCGCAGCCAGCAGGAACTCACCGTCCGCATCGACCAGCAGCAGGCCCGGGCGGAGCATCTGGCTGAGCAGATCGACGGCCTGGTCGAACCCGCGCTGCGGCTCAACGACGGCCACTATCAGCGACTGGTCGTGGCGACGCTGCTCTTCACCCGGGCGCTGGGACATTGCGAGGAGGCCGGCCGGCACCTCGGCGCGGCCGTCGGGGCGGCGGGCACGGTGATGCGGGCCGTGATGGGCAGGACCATGGGTTCCACCGACCAGTTCCGGGCGGAGTGGTCGGCCCGCGACTATGACAACCACATCCGCGACGCCGTTGCGGGCCTGCGGGCCCTGCCGGACCAGATCGCGTACGCCGAACGCAGAGTGGCCGAGCTGACCGGGACCACCGTGCCGCCCGCCCGGACGCCGGATCTTGCCCTGCTGAACGAGGTGCCGGGGACCTTGGCGAGTGCCGGGGCCCGGTTGCGGCTGGCGGAGAGCCTCGTCCCGCTCGGCAACCTGCAACGGCAGCTGCGCGCCACCACCGAGGTGATCGAGCAACGGCGCCAGCAGGCCGACAAGAAGCGGCACGCCGCGCTGCGGGCCGCCTACAGCCGCCTCTGACCCGCGCTCAGCCGGCGGCTTCGTCGAGGTCGACGACCTCGCGGCCCAGCGGCCAGAACGCCGCCGGGACCAGCTTGAAGTTCGCGATGCCGAACGGGATGCCGATGATCGTCACGCACTGGGCGACGCCCGCCACCACGTGACCCAGCGCCAGCCACCAGCCGGCGATGACGACCCACAGCACGTTGGCCACGCCCGAGGCGACGCCCGCGGAGGGCCGGGTGACCAGGGTACGGCCGAACGGCCACAGCGAGTACGACGCCAGCCGCAGCGACGCGACCCCGAACGGGATGGTCACCACGAGGACGAAGCAGAGCAGCGCGGCCAGCCCGTAGCCCAGGGCCAGGATGAAGCCGCTGCCGAAGATGAACCAGAGGACGTTCAGGATGAAGCGCACCTGATCAGCATGACGCGGGCGCGCCAGCGGCCTGTCCCGGCGGGCTCGGACTCGGCCATTCGGCGCCCCCGAATCGGCGGGTTGCCGATCACCGAAGGGCCGGGCCCGACGCTCGGAGGCGATGGCGGTGGCCTCCGATGAGGACATTGCCAGACGGCGCTTGCGGGATTCTTGTGGTTCGATCGACGGCTCGGGCTACGAGAGGTCGGGCGTGGGGGATTTCCGGTTACTGGGTCCGGTCGAGGTGTGGAACGGCGCCGAGCGCGTCGACGTCGGGCACCCGCGGCAGCGGACCGTGCTGGCGGCTCTGCTCGCCGACGCCGGGCGGTCCGTGCCGGTCGCCACGCTCATCGACCGGGTCTGGGGGCAGGCCCCGCCACGGTCCGCGCGGCAGTCGCTGCACGCGCACCTGACCCGGGTCCGGCAGGTCGTGCAGCGCGCCGGTGTGCCAGGCCCTCTGGTGCTCACGTCTGACTCGTACCGTCTCGAGGTCGACCCGGCCACCGTGGACGTGCACCGGCTGGGCGAGCTGACCGCCCGGTCACTGCGGCCGGAGCACACCGCCGAGCAGCGGGTGGCCCTGCTGCGGCAGGGCATGGCGCTGTGGCGCGGGGAGCCCCTGGCGGGCCTCGGCGGAGAGTGGGTCGCGCAGACCCGGCAGCTCTGGCGCCGGCGGTACGCGGACACCGCCGTCGCCTGGGCCCGGGCCGAACTGGCGGTCGCCAACCCGGGCGAGGTCATCCGGGTCCTCGCTGACCTGGCCGCCCAGTTCCCGCTGCACGAGTCGCTGGCCGCGGTGCTGATGCGGGCCCTGGTGGCGGCGGGACGCCCGGCCGAGGCGCTGGCCCACTACGCGGCCGTCCGCCGGTATCTGATCGAGGAGCTCGGCACCGAGCCGGGCGCGGACCTGCAGGACGTGCACCGCTCGGTGCTGCGCGGGGAGGCATCCGGTGGCGTCCGCTCCGGCCCGGCGCAGCTGCCCGCGGACATCGCCGGGTTCGCGGGCCGGGCGGCACACCTGGCCCTGCTGGACGCCCTGCACGACCGGGAGTCCGCGCGGGCCGTGGTGGTGTCCGGGATGGCCGGCGTGGGCAAGACCGCCCTGGCCGTGCACTGGGCGCACACCGTGGCGCCGCGGTTCCCCGACGGCCAGCTGTACGTGAACCTGCGCGGCTTCGACCAGGACGAGGCGGTCCTGGCCCCGGCCGACGCGGTCCGGGGTTTCCTGGACGCGCTCGGGGTGCCGGCCGATCAGCTGCCACCGGGCCGCGACGCCCAGCTCGGCCGCTACCGCACCCTGCTCGCGGACCGGCGCGTGCTGGTGGTGCTGGACAACGCCCGCGACGCCGAGCAGGTCCGCCCGCTGCTGCCGGCCGCCCCGGGCTCGCTGGCCCTGGTGACCAGCCGGCATCAGCTCACCGGCCTGCTGGCCACCGCCGACGCCCAGGCCCTGCCGCTGGACATCCTCACCGACGACGAGGCGCGGGAGCTGCTGGTCCGCCGGCTCGGCCGAGACCGGGTGGTCGCCGAGCCGGCCGCGGCCGAGGAGATCGTCGCCGCCTGCGCCGGCCTGCCGCTGGCGCTGGCGATCACCGCCGCCCGGGCCCGGCAGTCGCGTTTCCCGCTGGCCGCGCTGGCCGCCGAGCTGGCCGAGGAGGGCCACCGGCTGGACGCGCTGGACACCGGGGACGTGGCCGGGCGGGTGCGGTCGGTGTTCTCCTGGTCGTACGACGCGCTGAGTGCCCCGGCGCAGCGGGTGTTCCGGCTGTTCTCCCTGCATCCGGGGCCGAGCGCGGCGACCGCGGCGGTGGCGAGCCTGACCGGGCTGCTGCCGTCCGGGACCCGCCGGCTGCTGGGTGAGCTGACCCGGGCCAGCCTGCTGACCGAGCAGCTCCCGGGCCGGTACGTCTGCCACGACCTGCTGCGGTCGTACGCCGCCGGCCTCACCGCCGATCTTGACCCGGCTGCCGACCGGGACGCCGCTGTGCGCCGGCTGCTCGACCACTACCTGCACACCGCGTACGCCGCCGACCGGTTGCTCGACCCGGCCCGGGGCGCCATCGAGCTGCCCCTGGCTCCTCCGGCGGCCGACGCCCGTCCGGAGCAGCTCGCCGACCGGCAGGCCGCGACGGCTTGGCTGGCCACCGAGCACCCGGTGCTGCTGGCCACGGTCACGTACACCGCGGAGACCGGGAATGACGCGTACACCTGGCAGTTGACCTGGTCGTTGAGCACCTATCTGGACCGGCAGGGCGACTGGGCCGGGCGGGCCGCCGCCTGGCAGACGGCGCTGCGGGCCGCCGAGCGGCTCGGTGACCGCACCGCCCAGGCGCGGGCGCACACCAGCATCGCCCGCACCCACACGCTTCGCGGCAACTACGCGGACAGCATCGCCTCCCTGCAGCAGGCGCTCGACCTGTACACCGCGACCGGTCACCGGATCGGTCAGGCGCACACCCACCGCAACTTCGCCCACCTCTGGGGCCATCAGGGCCGCTACGACGCCGCGGTCGACCACGCCCGGCAGGCACTCGCGCTGTACCGCGACGCGGCCGACGAGCGGGGCCAGGCCGACGCGCTGAACCAGGTCGGCTGGTACCACGCGATGCTGGGCGAGCACGACGAGGCGCTGGAGTGCTGCCGGCAGTCGCTGGCGCTGCACGAGCGGCTCGGCAACCGGGCCGGACAGGCGCACGTCTGGGACAGCCTCGGCTACGCCCACCACCACCTGGGCCGCCACGACGAGGCGATCGAGTGTTACGGCCACGCCCTGCGGCTCGCCCATGATCTCGGTGACCGGTTCAACCAGACGCAGGCCCTCACCCACCTCGGCGACGCGCAACTGGCGGCCGGGCGCGTACCGCGGGCCGAGCGGGCCTGGACCGAGGCCCTCGCCATCCTGACCGAGCTGGACCACCCCGACGCGGAGGCCGTCCGCCGCAAGCTCGCCGCCCTGCCGGGTGACGGGTGACGGGGGTCAGGCGACGCCGGCCAGCAGCCCTTCACAGCTACGAGTGACCGCGCGCGCCGCGGTGCGCAGCTCCCGGGCCGAGAACGGGTGCTCGGCCAGCGCCTGCCAGCGAGCCAGGGCTTCGCGGGCCGCCGCGGCGATCTCCTCCGGCGACGCGTCGGCCGGCAGGCCCAGCCGCAGGTACGCGGCCCCGCCCGCCCCGCCGAGCAGCAGATCCATCTCGGCCAGCTGCGCCTGCGTGCCCGGCAGCCGGCCCGACCGCAGCAGGTGCAGCAGCCGCAGCTCGACGAACTCGTGGGCGCTGGCCCGGATCCGCTCGGCCTGCGCCGCCAGCGCCGAGCCGGGGTCGATGAACTCGTCCAGCACCGCCAGCGCGGACCGGGCCTTGAGCACCTCGCTGCGCCCGACGAACTGGGCCGCGAAGACCTCCCGGAGCCGGTCGATGCCGCTGTGCGCGGTCAGCGCGGCGGCCAGGTCGGCGGAGTCGTGCACCTTCTGCTCGCGGATGAGCCGCACCGACAGCCGCACACCGAACAGGCCCAACCGGCCCAGCGCCTCCCGCCGCCCGGGCGCCGAGCCGGCGAAGCGGTCGGCGGTCAGCAGCAGCTCCACCACGTCGGCCATCGGCAGCGCCGCCACCGCGGCCAGGGTGCGGAACTCGTCCTCGCGCAGGGTCGCCCCGGCCGCGCCGAGCAGGCCGGCCACCGGCACGACGACGGGGCAGAGCCGGCGCAGCCGGTCGTCGGCGGCGTAGCGGGCGGCGACCCGGGCGGCGGCCTCCATCGCGTCCAGCCGGGCGCCACCGATCTCGTCGGCCCGCGAGAGCACCCCGACGGTGTTGACCGGGGTGCCGCTGGCCAGGTCGTCGCCGTGGAAGGACTCCAGGAAGCGGACGTCGTCGGCATGCATGTGGCGCAGCAGGTAGATGACCGCGTCGGTCTGCGCGGGCCGGTCGGCCTCGGCATCGAGGAACGCGGTGGTCCGCAGGGACACCTCGGTGGACAGCGACGCGATGCCGGGCGTGTCGATCAGGGTGTGCCGGCGCAGGCGGGCGCTGGGGACGCGGACCTCGAGGTGGTCGATCTGCTCGGCGGGCCGGTCGAGGGTGATCCGGACGGCGCCGGCGGCCCGGTGGAACGGCAACGGCCGGGCGCTGCCGTCACGCAGGTGGGCCGTGACGGCGTACGTCGGGCCGTCGGCGTACCAGGTCACGATGCGGGTGCACTCCCCCGCGTCGGTGGGCGCCAGGCCCTCGCCGACCAGCGCGTTGAGCAGGGTGGACTTGCCGGCCTTGACCTTGCCGGCGATGGCCACCCGCAGCGGCTCGCCCAGCCGGCGCCGGGCAGCGCCGATCGCCGCCCGCACGGCCGGGTCGCCCGTCTCGGCCAGCGCCCGGTCCAGCAGCGCCCGCACCTCCGGCAGCAGAGTCATGCCAGCCGGTCCAGTTCCGCGCGCTGGGCGGCGAGCTGCCGGGCCCGGGCCGCGCGCTGGTCCGCCGGCAGCGCGGCCATCTCGCGGACCGCGGACGCCGCCTCGGCCGTCGAGCGCTCCACGGCGGCGGCCCGGGCGGTGAACTCGTCGCGCAGCAGCCGCTGGGTGCGCCGGACCGCCTCGCGGGAGTCGCGGCCCACGTGGAAGGAGACGTCGTCGACGTAGCGGCGCAGCTCGGTGCGGGCCTGCTGGCGGCGCTGCTGGATCTGCCGTTCGCGTTCCTGCTTGACCAGCCGCCGGCCCAGGGTGAGGCCGGCGATCAGGCCGATCGGCGCGGCGATGAACACGTTGAACATCGCGCCGATGGCACCGAGCATGTAGAAGCCGCCGTAGGTGATCCGGGCGGCGGTGAACGCGCCGAGGAACTGCTGCATGCCGGAGCGGTGGAAGTCCACGTCGAGGCCGCCGACTTTGCCCAGCCCCTGCTCGGGTGAGGGCAGGTCCAGGTCGAGGCCCTCGTACTCCAGGTCGAAGCGGGTGGCCACCTCCTGGGCGAGCTGGTCGCTGCGCTGGGCCAGCAGCATCAGGTTGTCCACCGCGGCGGCGGACGCCTCACGGGCCGCCCAGGCCTGGAATTCCTGCCAGGTGTCACGCGGGTCGGACTCGTTGAGCAGCTCCTCCCCGGCGCGCAGCATGGTCCGCAGGCGCTCGCGCAGGTCGTGGTCGACGTCCGCGGTGAGGTCCTGGATGCCGTCGCCGAGCACGGTCTGCCAGGAGCCCAGGGTGCGGGTGCGGCGTTGCTTCTCGGCGTACCGCTGGACCAGCGTCTCCGCCGCCGCGGGTGAGCTCGCCGCGGCCTGCTCGGCCACCACCCGCTCGCGCAGCTGGGCCACGACGAACGCCAGCTCGGCGCGCGCGGCCGAGCGGGCCCCCGCGCGGGCGGCGTCGAGCACGTCCCGGCGCAGCAGCTCGACCAGCAGCGGATAGCCGGACTCGGTGTTGAGCTCGGGGCTGTCGCGGGCCTGGGCGCGCAGCCGCAGGAACGACGAGACGGCCACGACCGGCACGTCGAGACCGGCGGCGGCGAGGTGCCCGGCGTCGAGCTCGACGATGCGCCGCCACTCGCCGTACAGGTCGGTCTTGGTGACCACGCAGTACGCGGCCGGGCAGCGCTCCAGCACCCGGCGCAGGAAGTCGACCTCCGCGGCGGTCAGCTCCTGGGACGCGTCGGTGACGAACAGCGCCGCCGCGGCCCCGGTCAGCGCGCCGAGGGTCAGGTTGCCGTGCGCGGAGTCGAGGCCGCCGACGCCCGGCGTGTCGACGAAGGACAGCCCGGCGCCGAGCAGCCGCCGGTCGAGGCGGACCTCCACGCTGCGTGGCGCCCGTGCCCCGGCCTCCGGAGCGGCGCCGGTGACATGCCCGCTGAGCTGGTCGAACGACACGGTGACGGGATCCACCGAGCCGTCCTCGGCGGGCACGTGCAGGGTGACCGAGGGCTCGGTGCCGTAGCGCAGGACGGTCGGCACGGCGGTGACGACGTCCGGGTCCACCGGGCACACATCGGTGCGCAGCAGGGCGTTGACCAGCGTGCTCTTGCCCTGCTTGAACTCGCCCACCACCGCCACGGTGACATCGCCGCGGTGCAGCTGGGCGGTCGCGCGGTCCAGCCGTTCGGCGAGGTCGGGCCGGTCGTGGGCGACGGCCAGGCGGCGTGCGCCGGCCAGCTCGGCGAGCAGGTCCGTGGCCAACGACTCCCTCACTCATCTCGACGCAGCCCTGCTCAGAGGCTACGCGGGCGGTGCCGGCCGGATGAGGTCGCCCCGGCGCACCGCGCGCAGCGTGCGGACGGCGACGACCGACCAGGCGGCCAGCAGCATCGCATAGAGCGCCACGGCGAGGGCGGCCGGCAGGGCCGACGGGATGCGGGTGGCGAGCCCACTCGCGCCGGTCACGACCGTGCCGACCGGGAAGGTGAAGCTCCACCAGGTGAGCGAGAAGGGCAGCCCGGCCCGGGCGGTGCGCACGGTGATCACGGCGGCCAGGGCCGCCCAGCAAACGGCAAAACAGAGCGCCGGTACGCCGTAGAGCAGCACCAGCAGCTGCGCGGCGGTGGCGTACGGCTCGCTCAGCACACCGTCGGCGGCCCGGCCCAGCAGGTGCACGGCGGTGACCGACTGGCCGACCGGGCCGAGCACGATCCACCACGTCGGCACCATCCGGGCCGCGCCGGGGCCGTACGAGACGAGCCTGCGCCACAGCCGGGCGAACACCAGCGCCGCCGCGACGAGGCTGAGACCGGCCATCGCGTAGCAGGCCGCCAGCAGCTCGACGGGCCAGGGAACGTGCGGCACGAGCAGCGCGCCGGTCGCCGCGGACACCATCGGCGACACGACCGGCATCAGCCGGCCGCCGAAGGCCGTGCCCGGTCCCGGCCGGTGCCGGGTGACCATCCGGTACGGGATCACGACAGCGACCGCCAGCCCGAGCAGGGTCCCGGCCGTCCAGAGCACCACGTCCACCGCGACGGCGGCGGGCTCCCCGATCCAGTCCCGGCCCAGCAGCAACGTCCCCGCGCCGACGGTCAGCAGGGCCATCGGCGGCGCGCCCCAGAACTGTTCCGAGACGACGTCCCCCGTGTACGCCCGCCGGTGCCGGACCGCGGCGGCGACCAGGACGACCAGCAGGACCGACGCCAGCGCCCAGACGACGGTGGCGAGCGCCCGCAGCCCCGGCACGTGCAGCGGCAGCGAAGCCGCGGCCGTGGCGACGATGCCCGTGCCCATGACACTGGCGAACCAGTTGGGGCCGATCACGATCGGGGCCGGGCGCACGGGACGTTCGAGCAGGACGGTCATGATCTCCACTCTCCGGCCGTGCGCGGCTCCCCGGTAGCCGCCGCCCGCCTGTGGGGTCATAAGCTCGCCTTATGCCTCTGCCGCCGGCGTTCGCCGACCTGACCGGCTTCGACCTGCTGCTCAGCGTCGCCCGGCTGGGCAGCGTGGGCCGCGCGGCCACCGCACACCACATCTCCCAGCCGGCCGCCAGCGCCCGCCTGCGCGAGCTGGAACGCCGCCTCGGGCTGACGCTGCTGCACCGCTCCCCGCGCGGCTCGACCCTGACCACGACCGGCGCCCTGGTCGCCGACTGGGCCCGCGCCGCCGTGGACGCGGCCGACGCCCTGGCCACGGGGGTCGCCGCGCTGCGCGAGACCCACGAGAGCCGGCTCGCGGTGGCCGCCAGCCAGACCATCGCGGAATACCTGCTGCCGGCGTGGCTGGTGGCCCTGCGCACCGGCCACCCCGGGCTCAGCGTGACCCTGCGCGCGGCCAACTCGGCCGACGTGGCGGCCGCGGTGCTGGCGAACGAGGTCGATCTCGGCTTCGTCGAAGGCCCGGAAGCGCCGGCCGGCCTGCACGCCGAGACCGTCGCCACCGACCGGCTGGCGGTCGTCGTGGCCCCCGGGCACCCGTGGTCGAAACGGCGGCGCGGCGTGACCCCGGCCGAGCTGGCCGGGACCCCGCTGGTGTCGCGGGAGGCCGGCTCGGGCACCCGGCGGGCGTTCGAACAGGCCCTGGCCCCGCTGACCGCGGCGGCCCCGCTGCTCGAACTGTCGTCGACGACGGCGATCAAGCACGCGGTGGCGGCCGGCAGCGGGGCGGCGGTGCTCAGCTCGCTCGCGGTCACCGCCGAGCTGGCGGCGGGCACGCTGGTCGCGGTGCCGACGGCGATGCCGCTGCAGCGGCAGTTGCGGGCGGTGTGGCCGGCCTCGGGACAGCTGATCGGCCCGGCCCGCGACCTGTACGCGATCGCCCGCCGCCGCCACCGCTGAGCCGGGCCTTTCCGGCGGTCCGCGAGCCGGGCCGGCTGCCGCGGCCGTTCGCGGGCCGGGCCGGCCACCGCGGCCGTTCGCGGGCCGGCCGCGCCGATCTGTACCGGGTGCGGCGGATCCGCTCGATGATCGGCGCTTACGGGCGCTCTATCCGTTCACGCCCAGCGGTCGGAGCGCGACCATTCGGTCCGGCCCCTCACCTGCGCGAACACCGCAGACAGATTGCTGACAGCGGGCGCCGCGCCGCCGCCGTGCCAGGCTGCCGCCAGGCCTGCTGGGGGGCCGGTCTGGGGGACCAACATGCGCCGTCGTCTGTGGACAGTCGCCGTGGCGGCACTCGTCGCGCCGTTCGCCTTCGTGGCACCCGCGCACGCGGCCGTCACCCCGGTCGCGAAGGTCAATTTCCAGCCGGCCGCCGCGGCGGTCCCGGCCGGGTACACCGCCGACACCGGGCTCGGCTTCGACGTGGCGCGCGGGTCGGGCTGGGTGGCGGCCGGCACGCACGACCCGCTGGACCTGAGCCGCAACACCCGCGATCGGGCTCGCGCCGGGATCGACGCGCGGCTCAACACCGTGATCCACCTCCAGTACGGCGACGTCGGCGGCACCAGCGGCGTGCTGACCCCCGGCGCCTGGGAGTTCGCGCTGTCCCCGGGCTCGTACCAGGTGACCGTGTCGGTGGGTGACCAGCCCGCGTACGACAGCGCGCACACGATCCGGGTCGAGGGCGTGACCGCGGTGTCCGGCTTCGTCTCCACCACGGCGGCCGAGTTCCGTACCGCCACCGTGACCGTGCCGGTGGGCGACGGGCGGCTGACCGTCGACGCGACCGGCGGCACCAACACCAAGCTCAACTACCTGGAGATCGCGCGGGTCGGTCCACCGGCCGCACCCACCGGAGTTACCGCCAGACCCGGCGACGCCCAGGTGGCATTGGCCTGGACAGCGTCGGCCGCCGCGGATCTGGCCGGCTACCGGGTCTACCGCGGCGGCACGCTGATCTCCGGCCCGGCCCCGCTGACCCGCGCGGCGTGGCTGGACACCACCGCCCGCAACGGCACGGCGTACGGCTACACCGTCACCGCCGTGGACAGCACCGGCACCGAGTCACCGCCGTCGGCCACCGTCACCGCGACCCCGGCGGCGTTCGCGCTCAAGGTGAACTTCTCCGACGCCGCCACCGCCCCGCCCACCGGCTACGTGCGCGACTCCGGCGACGCGTTCGCCACCGCTCGCGGCTACGGCTGGGTGCAGCTGGGCACCACGACGCCGCTGAGCCTGGCCGGCAACGGCCGCAACCGGAACCCGGCCGCCGCCCAGCCCGACGTACGACTCGCCACGCTCATCCACGCCCAGCTGCCGGCCGGCTCCACCGGAGTCACCACGCCCGGATCGTGGGAGGCCGTCGTGCCGAACGGGACCTACACGGTGACGGCCGCGGTCGGTGACGCGGGTACGGCCGTGAACAGCGTGCACTGGCTCAGCATCGAGGACCAGAACGCCGTCGCCGCGTTCACCGCGACCGCGTCCGTCAAGCACGCCACCGCGACCCGGACGGTCACCGTCACCGACGGACGGCTCACGCTCAGCCCGGCCGGCGGCACCAACACCAAGCTCAACTACGTGGACGTCGCCAGCGTGCCGGGCGCGGGGGCGATCCCCGGCGTACGCACCAGCACCCCGGCCAACGGGGCCACCGGGGTGTCGCCGACCGGCAGTGTCGTCGAGGATCTGGTGCTGCCCAACGGCGGCGTCGACCAGGCCACGCTGACGTCGGCGACCGTGACGTTGACCCGGGTCAGCGACGGTGTGGCGGTGCCGGCCAATGCCATCACCAGCGGCGGCGGAGACGTCGTCAACCTCTCCCCGACCGCGGCGCTGACGGCGAACACCGCGTACCGGTTCACCTTGACCGCCGGGGTGAAGGACGTGAGCGGGCGGGCCTTCACGCCGTACTCCATCGTCTTCACCACCGGGTCCGGCACCGGACCGGGCGGCCCGGCCGCCTTCGACAAGGTGGTCGGCGTCGCGACCGGCGCGTCCTTCACGACGGTGGTCGAGGGCCCCGGCAACCGCCTGTACGCGGGCACTCTCGACGGACGCATCTTCCGCTTCCCGATCAACGCGGACGGCACCCTGGGCACCGCCACGATCATCACCGCGGTCCGGGACAACGCGGCGGCCCTGGGGCTGCCCGGCGCGCCCGCCCGCACGGTGATCGGCATGGCCTTCGACCCGGCGGGCAACCTCTGGGTCACCGACAACTACGAGTTCACCGGCCCGCTGAACGTGCCCGACTGGTCCGGCCGCATCGGCCGGCTCAGCGGCACCGACCTGGGCACCTACACGCCGGTGGTGGTGAACCTGCCCCGCTCGGTGAAGGACCACGAGACCAACTCGCTCGCCTTCGGACCCGACGGCGCGCTGTACGTGTCGCAGGGCGCGAACAATGCGATGGGCGCACCCGACTCGACCTGGGGCAACCGCCCCGAGCAACTGCTCAGCGCGGCCGTGCTGCGTTTCGACCCGGCGGCGTTCACCGGTACGCCGATCAACGTGAAGACCGCGGACGGTGGCAGCTACAACCCTTACGCGGCCGGGGCTCCGGTGACCCTGCACGCGACCGGCGTCCGGAACGCCTACGACCTGGTGTGGCACCGCAACGGCCACCTGTACGCCCCGACCAACGGTTCGGCGGCCGGCGGCAACACTCCGGCGACCCCGGCACCGCTGCCCGCGTCCTGCGCCCGCCGCGGCTACACCGGCCCGACCGTGCCGGCGCTGACGTCGGTGCCGACCGCGGAGACGGACTACGTGTTCGACGTGAAGGCGGGCCGCTATTACGGGCACCCGAACCCGCAACGCTGCGAATGGGTGCTGGCCGGCGGCAACCCGACCGCGGGCACGGATCCGTTCCAGGTGGGCGCGTACCCGGCCGGCACCCTGCCGGACCCGAACTTCGACCTCGCCGGAACGTACGACGCGGGCCTGCACGCCTCGGCGAACGGCGCGATCGAGTACCGCGGTGGGGCGCTCGACGGCAAGCTGCTCGTGGTCCGCTACTCGGCGGGCCAGGACATCGAGACATTCGACGTGGCGGCGAACGGCACGCTGAGCAACCGCACGACCGGCATCACCGGACTGACCGGATTCAGCCAGCCACTGGACGTGACGCAGGACGTGAGCACCGGCAACCTGTACGTGACCGAGCTCGGCGCGAGCCGGATCACGCTGCTCAAGCCCCGTGCCTGACCGGCTCGTGGGGAAATCACCCTTCCGGGGTCACGAAAACGGCACGCCGCAACCTGACCGGTATCGAGATGTGCGAAGCTGCGCGCCTACATCTCGACCCTCGTCTTCGGAGGCATGCCGTGGCATCGCTCCTGTCCATCGTTGCCGCCCTCCTGGTCGGCCTGCTCGCGGGCTGGCTGATCTGGGGCCGGATCCTCGTTTCCCGGCGGTCCGCGGCCGCGGAGGCCGCCCCGGCGGCTGCCGTCGCCGCACCCGTCGGGACAACCGCACCAGAGGCCGCGGTGCCGGCCGAGGTGGATTCGGCTGCCGCTGAGCCCATCGTGGAGGGCCGGCCGGTGACCGAGGCTGTCACTCCGGCCGAGCCGGTTGTCACGGCCACGCCCAAGACCGAGACCGTCGAGCCGGCCGAGCCGGTCGTCACCGCCGAGACCGTCTCCGTCGCCGACGGCGGGTCGTCCGCCGCGGGCACGCCGGATGTCGAGCCGGTCGCCGCGGGCACGCCTGAGGCGGAGCCGATCGCCGTCGGCACGCCGGATGTCGAGCCGATCGCCACCGCCACGCCGGATGTCGAGCCGATCGCCACCGCCACGCCGGATGTCGAGCCGGTCGCCGCGGGCACGCCTGAGGCGGAGCCGGTCACCGTCGGCACGCCGGATGTCGAGCCGGTCGAGACGAAGCCCGTCGCCGCGCCCACCGCGACGGAGCCCGTCGCTGAGGCGCAGCCCGTCGCCGCACCCGAGCCGATCGCAGCGCCTGAGCCGATTGCCGCAGCCGAGCCCGTGGCAGAGCCTGAGCCCGTCCTCGCAACGCCGGTCGCCGCCGAGCCGACGCCGGTCGCCGCCGAGCCGACGCCGGTCGCCGCCGAGCCGACGCCGGTCGCCACCGGATCGACGCCGGCCGAGCCGACGCCGGCCGCGCCGGTCGGGGCCGCTCGCCCGGCCGACAAGCTGACCCGGATCGAGGGCATCGGCCCGAAGATCGCCGCCACCCTCGCCGCCGCCGGCATCAGCACCTACCGCGACCTCGCCGACGCCGATCTCGCCTCGCTGCGGGCCACGATCAAGGCCGCCAAGCTGCGCCTCTCGCCGAACCTGGCGACGTGGCCGGAGCAGGCCCGCCTGCTGGCCGAGGGCGACCAGCGCGCCTTCACCGCCCTCGCCGACGACCTGGCCGCCGACCGCGAACCGGGCGTCGAGCCCATCACCGCCACCGAGGCCGCGTCCGCAGCCGAGGCCGTGCCCGCCGCCACCAGCCCGGCCGGTCCGGATTCAGCAGTGAGCCCCGACGCTGCCCTGGACGAGACGGCTCCGGCGCTCGGCGGCACGACGGCCGACGAGACCGTGCCCGCCGGTTCCGCCGCTGACGCCGTACCGGCGCAGCGCAGTGCCGAGACCACCGCGCCGGACGATCTCACCCGGATCGAGGGCATCGGCCCGAAGATGGCCGGCGCGCTCGTCGCCGCCGGCATCACCAGCTACGCGCAGCTGGCCGCCACGGACGAGGCCGGGTTGCGGGCCGCGATCGCGGCCGCCGGCATGCGGTTCTCACCCAGCCTGGTGACCTGGCCGCAGCAGGCGAAGCTGCTGGCCGACCGCAGCGTCGTGCGGAGCTGACCCGAACGGACCGGGACAACAACGAAGGCCCAACCCCGTGCCGGGGGTTGGGCCTTCGTCGTCAGTGCCAGGAGCGCGGACCGGCTGTCAGCGCTTCCAGGTACGGGCCGAGGTCGTGGCGGAGTTGCCCGCCTTGTCGACCGAGCGGACCTGCACCTTGATCTTCTTGCCGTACTTCGACACCTTGATCTTGAACGAGTAGCCCGACGTGGTGTCCTTGGCGACCACCTTGCCGTTGATCAGCAGCTCGACGCGGGCGATGCCCGACGAGTCACTGGCCGAGGCCTTGAGCGTCACCGTGCCCTTGACCTTCGCGCCGTTCTTGGGGCCGCTGGTGATCTTCACCGTCGGCACCTTGTTGTCGGCGATCAGGGTGCGGTTGTAGACGGCCGAGTTGCCCGCCCGGTCGTACACCTTCCACTGGAACTTCACCGCACGGTTGAGCCGGCCGCTGTTGTACTTGACCGCGTACGGCGTCGTGGTGTCCCGGCCGACGTACTTGCCGTCGGCGTAGAGCGCACCGTACGACATGCCCGCGCCGCCGGTGTCGGAGACGCCGGTCGCGCCCACCGTCACCGTGCCGCGGAACTTGGCCGACTGCGCCGGCGTCGCCCCGGTGATCTTCGGCGCGGTGGTGTCCACAGTGGTCACCGCCGTTGCCGCGCGCACCTCGCCGAACGCCGTGAAGTTCGTCGTGACGGTCTGCTTGGCGGTCTTGGTGAGGCTGTTCTGCAGCGACCACACGGTCGCCCCCGGGTAGCGCGACTTCACCAGCGCCGCGATGCCCGACACCAGGGGTGCGGACGCCGAGGTGCCACAGAAGTACCCGTAGTTGTCCTCGCCGACGTCTCCGCCGCCGCTGTCGTTGGCGAAGCCGGCCAGGTTCGGCGCGACCGTGCACCAGGGTGCGGCCACGTCGACCCAGTCGGCGCCGGTGTTCGAGCCGTAGTAGCCCAGCGCCGGGTCGTAGTCGAGGAACCAGTCACCGTTGATGTCCGTGCCACCGACAGCAAGCGAGTCCGCGTACGCGGCCGGGTACAGCCGGTCGCTCAGCGCGTCGTTGCCCGCGGATGCCACGACCAGGATGCCCTTGCCGCGGGCGTACGTGACCGCGTCCTGCAGCACCGTGCTGCTCGAGTAACCACCGAGCGACACGTTGATGATCTGCACGCCGCTGTCGGCCGCGTACTTGATGCCGGCCGCCACGTTGGCCATCGAGCCGTTGCCCGCGGAGTCCAGCACCTTGACCGGCAGAATCTGGCACTGCCAGCAGACCCCGGCCGTACCGGTGCCGTTGTTGCCCCGCCCGGCGATGAGGGCGGCAACCGCGCTGCCGTGCCCCTCGTCGTCGGCCGGGTTGCTGTCGCCGTTGACGTAGTCCCAGCCCGGCAGCAACGCGTCGCCGAGCTCACCACCGAGGTTCGTCACGCCGGTGTCAACCACGGCCACCTTCACCGCGGCCGATCCGGTGGTCAGGTCCCAGGCACCCGGCACGGTGATCTGGGGCAGCTCGGTCTGGTACGACCAGTACTCGTCGTTCGGCGTGACCGCCGTGGCCCGGACGATGCCGTCCTTCTCCACGTACGCCACGTCCGGGTCGGCCCGCAGCTTCGCGATCGTCCCGGCGCTGGCTGCGGCCGGGACAGTCACGCGACGAGCACCGAGGGACGCCAGGGTGGCGTCCGTCTTGGCCCGCAGGCCGGCCGCACCGAGGGACTGGGTGGCCGCGGAGGCCTCGACCCCCGGCTTGAAACCGACCACCAGGTGCACGGCGCCGTCACCGGCGTCCGCCTTCTTGCGGGCTGCGGACTTCTCCGCGGCGGCCTTGGCCGCCGCCAGCAACTTCTTGTCACCGGCGGGAGCTTTCCCGTCGGCCGCGGCCCGCTTGCGGGATGCCACGTCGGTGCCCGTGTCATCCGCCGACGCGGAGCTCGCCAGGATTCCCGCCGTCGCGACCATGGCCACGCAAGCGAGCCCGGCCGCAGCGCCGCGCACTTTCCGTTGTCTGAACACGTGCCTCCCCCATTTCGGCCCGCATGTGCGCGCGGGCCGGGTCATCCTAAGAGGACGGCACACGTGCCGTGGGGCGGCATTTCGGACCAACACCCGCGATTAGACCTTAAAGATCGGGCGAGTTCCGGCTCGGGCGACGAACGCTCCGGCTGTCTCGACGGCGGGTAGTCGCCGGCGCACGCTACGGTCAAAAAGTGCGCCCGCCGATACCGCCGGCGGAGCCGGTTTCGCTATGGGCGTCACGCGCCGCCCTGGCCACGGCGGCCCGTTTCCGGAAGCGTGAGCGTCATGGACGCCGTTTTCGTACTGGTGCACAGCCCGTCGGTCGGGCCCGGGACGTGGCACCCGGTCGCCGATGAGCTGAGCGCCCGGGGAGCCACCGTCGTCGTGCCGTCGCTGGCCGGGGTGGGCGACGCGGGACCGCCGTTCTGGCCCCGGGTCGTGGAGCTGGTCGGTGCGGCCATCGCCGGGCTCCCGGCGGACCGGTCGGTGGTGCTGGTGGCGCACAGCAACGCCGGGCTGTTCGTGCCGGTCATCGTCGCGGCCGCCACCCGGCCGGTCGTCGGCTGCCTGTTCGTGGACGCGACGGTGCCGGCCCGGCAAGGGCCCACCCCCGTCGTCCCGCCGGAGGCCCTGGCGTTCCTGCGGGCCAAGGCCGTCGACGGCATCCTGCCGCCCTGGACCACCTGGTTCGACGAGACCGAGGTGGCCCCCATGCTGCCGGACCCCGGCGTCCGCGCGGCCGTCGAGGCCGAGCAGCCGCGGTTGCCGCTGAGCTACTACGAGCAGCAGATCCCCGTGCCGGCGGGCTGGGACGCGCAGCCGTGCGGCTATCTGCTGTTCGGGCCGCCGTACGAGCAGGTCGCCAACGAGGCCGCCGCCCGGGGCTGGGCCGTGGAGCGGATCGCCGGGCGCCACCTGCACCAGGTGGTGGACCCGGCCGGGGTCGCCGGGCGGATCGCCGCGATGGCGGCCACCTGGTCCCCGCCCTCGTCACCGGCGGGTGCGGCGGCCTAGATTCGGGGGATGCCACCCACCCACGAGGTCGTCAACCAGCCGCCACCCCTGGCCGGTCACGACATCGCCGCCGACGCCGCCCTGCTCGAAGGCCTCGCCCGGGAGGGCGCCGGCTGGGCCACCGAGGATCTGCACCGGCTGGGCAAGCTGGGCGGGCAGCCGGAGGCTCAGCGCTGGGCCTCCGACGCCAACCGGTACGAGCCCCGCCTGCTCACCCACGACCGGTACGGCAACCGCATCGACGAGGTCGAGTTCCACCCGGCCTGGCACAGCCTCATGGACGTCGCCGTGGGGGCCGGGCTCGCGGGGGCACCGTGGTCGGACGGCCGGGCCGGGGCGCACGTCGCGCGGGCCGCCGGCACGTTCGTGTGGAGCCAGGTCGAGGCGGGCCACTCCTGCCCGATCTCGATGACGTACGCGGTCGTCCCGGCCCTGCGCAACGCACCCGAGCTGGCCGCCGTCTACGAGCCGCTGCTGACCGCGCGGGTGTACGACCCGGGGCTGCGTACGCCGGCGGCCAAGCGGGGGCTGCTCGCCGGCATGGGCATGACCGAGAAGCAGGGCGGCTCGGACGTGCGGGCCAATTCGACCACGGCCACCGCGGCCGCCGACGGCACGTACCGGTTGCGCGGCCACAAGTGGTTCACCAGCGCGCCCATGTGTGACCTGTTCCTGGTGCTGGCCCAGGCCCCGGGCGGGCTCTCCTGCTTCCTGGTGCCGCGGGTGCTGCCGGACGGCGCGCGCAACCCGTTCCGGATCCAGCGGCTCAAGGACAAGCTCGGCAACCGCAGCAACGCCAGCAGCGAGCCGGAGTTCGACGAGACGGTGGCCTGGCTGGTCGGTGAGGAGGGCCGCGGGGTGCGGACCATCATCGAGATGGTCGCGATGACCCGGCTGGACTGCGTGACCGGCTCGGCCTCGGGGATGCGCGCCGCGCTGGTCCAGGCCGTGCACCACGCGCGGCACCGCGCCGCCTTCGGCGGGCCGCTGATCGGCAAGCCGCTGATGCGCAACGTCCTGGCGGACCTGGCGGTGGAGTCGGAGGCCGCGACGGCGCTGGCTCTGCGGCTGGCCGGGGCCGTCGACCGGGGGGTACGCGGTGACGCCGGCGAGCGCGCGTTCAGCCGCCTGGCCATCGCGGTCGGCAAGTTCTGGGTGTGCAAGCGCCAGCCGGCCGTCGTCGGCGAGGCCCTGGAGTGCCTGGGCGGCAACGGCTACGTCGAGGAGTCGGGCCTGCCCCGGCTCTACCGCGACGCCCCGCTGAACTCGATCTGGGAGGGCTCCGGCAACGTCCAGGCGCTGGACGTGCTGCGGGCCCTGCGCCGCGACCCGGCCGGGCTGGACGCGTTCCGGGCCGAGGTGGGCGCGGCCGCGGGCGCCGACTCCCGCCTCGACGCCGCCACGGCCGAGCTGACCGCGCTGCTCAGCGATGGCGATGACCTGGAGTCGGAGGCCCGACGTGTCGTGGAGCGGATGGCCCTGGTGCTGCAAGGCTCCCTGCTCGTGCGGCACGCGCCGGCGGCCGTGGCCGACGCCTTCTGCGCGAGCCGGCTGGGCGGCGACTGGGGCCACTCGTTCGGCACGCTGCCCCGGGGCGTGGACACCGCGGCGCTGCTCGACCGGGCCCTGCCGGCCTGACCTCCCGCCCGGCGGCTGCCCGCCGTGGGCCGAAGTCTCAAGTGCCGGGCGCCGATGCCGATGGCCCGTCGTGCGGACAAATGCGGTCGACCGGAGAGTCACGGCGTGGACGGCGGCCGGGCTGCTGATCTGCGTCGCGTACCCGCTCCTGGGCGACGGCACCCTGGCCGGGGCGGTGCTGTACGACCTGTTCGAGCTGCTGACACTCGTGGTGGTGCTGGTCCAGGCCCGGCGCAACCGGCCCGAGGACCGGCTGGGCTGGTACGTCTTCGCCGCCGCCATCGGGTTCCGGCTGACCGGCGATGTCACCTACGAGATCTACCGGCAGGTCCTGCACCAGTCGCCGTTCCCCTCCCTGGCCGACGTCTTCTACCTGGGCAGCTGCCCGCTGCTGGTCGCCGGCACGCTGCTGCTGGCCCGGGGCCGGGTCGGCCGCGACCTGGCCGGCCTGCTCGACGCCGCGATCATCGCCACCGGGCTGGGCCTGGTCTGGTGGGTCCTGGCCATCGGCCCGATCGCCGGTGACAGCTCCATCCCGCTGCTGGAACGGCTGCTCGGCGCCGCGTACCCCGGCTGCGACCTCGTGCTGCTGGCGCTCGTGGCCCGCGTGCTGACCCGCTCGGGACGTCCGACGGCCGGCGTGGCCCTGCTGATCACGGGCACCGGCACGCTGCTCGCCGCCGACGTCGGGTTCCAGTTCGTCACCGCCTACCGCCCGGAGCTCGAGGGGATCATCTCGGTCGGCTGGCTGCTCTCCAACGTCGTCTGGGGCGCCGCGGCCCTGCATCCGTCGGCCGCCGCCCCGGCCCCGGTCCGCACCGGCGGGCCCCGCGTGGGACCGGGCCGGCTGGTCCTGCTGACCGGCAGCACGCTGCTCGTGCCGACCCTGCTGTTCGTCCAGGGCGCTCTGGGCTTCCCGCACCTGAGCTGGCTGTCCATCGGCGTCGGCGCGGTGCTGCTGTTCGTCCTGGTCCTGCTGCGGATGTCCGGTTTCGTCACGCAGGTTCAGCGGCAGGCCCGGCAGTTGCAGGACCTCGCCATGCGGGACGACCTGACCGGCCTGCCCAACCGCCGCTTCTTCGAGGAGCGGCTCGCGGCCGCCGTGGCCGCCGGCCCGGCCCAGGTGGCGATGCTCGACCTCAACGGCTTCAAGGACGTCAACGACCGCTTCGGTCACGCCGTCGGGGACCGGCTGCTGGCGGTCGTGGCGCAACGCCTCGCGGACCGCCTCCGCGGCGACGACCTCGTGGCCCGGATGGGCGGTGACGAGTTCGCCGTCCTGGTCACCGGCGCGTCGGCCGAGGCCATGGCCGGCATCGTCGACCGGCTCACCGCCGTCCTGCGCCGGCCGGTGGAGGTGGCGGGCCAGGAGCTGCTGGTGGGGGCCAGCGTCGGCATCGCCGACGCTGAGGGCACCGACGACCCGTACGAGGTGCTGCGCCGGGCGGACACCGCCATGTACGCGGCCAAGGAGCAGGGCGGCAGCCACGTCCGCCGCTACGCCGTGGAGCTCGACGAACGGGCCCGCGCGGAGGCCCGGCTCGGGGCGGAGATGCGTACGGCGCTGGACACCGGCCAGTTCCGCCTCGTCTACCAGCCCATCGTCTCGCTGCCCGACGCCCGGGTCGTGTCCGTGGAGGCCCTCATCCGCTGGCACCACCCCGAGCGCGGCCTCGTCAACCCGGTGGACTTCATCCCGGTCGCCGAGCAGAACGGCCTGATCGTCGAGCTCGGCGCCTGGATCCTGCGGACCGCCTGCGCCCAGGCCGTCGCCTGGCACGCCACGCACGGTACGGCCGCGCCGGCACGCGTGAGCGTCAATGTCTCCGCGCGCCAGCTCGCCGAGCCGGATTTCGCCGATCTGGTGGCGGAAGTACTGGCCTGGACGGGCCTGAGTGCGCACAATCTGATCATCGAAGTCACCGAGACCGCCGTCTTCCGGGGCGGGCAGAGCGTGCAGACCGTCAAGGACCTGCACCAGCTCGGCGTACGCATCGCCCTCGACGACTTCGGCACCGGCCACTCCTCCCTCGGCCTGCTGCAGACCGTGCCCGTCGACACCCTCAAAGTCGACAAGAGCTTCGTCGACACCATCACCATGGCCGGCCGGCACGCCGTCATCGCCACCGCCCTCATCCAGGTCGCCGACGGCCTCGGCCTCACCGCCGTCGCCGAAGGCGTCGAAACCGCCGAACAAGCCACCGAACTGCACCGCCTCGGCTACCGGCTGGCCCAGGGCTACCACTTCGGCCGGCCCGTGGCCCAGCCCGACTTCCACGACGCCGTCACCGGCACCGAGACAGTGGCGGTGTGACCCCGGTGGAATCCTCAGATGAATACGCCGGCGACCGATTGCCCACCGTGCGACAGAAACGACTCTGGCGGTGGTGGCTGACCCTCGGCGTGCTGGCCGTGGGCGGTTACTACCTGCTGCCGCACGACGGCCTCGCCGCGAATGTGGTCTACAACATCATCGGGCTGCTGTCCTGCCTGGTCATCCCGCTGGCGGTACGCCTGCACCGGCCGCTGCGGCGGGCGATGTGGTACTGGTTCGCCGCCGGGCAGACCACCTGGGTGTGCGGTGACCTGGTCTGGGAGTACTACAAGTACATCCTGCACCAGGAGCCGTACCCGTCGGCGGCCGACTTCTTCTACCTGAGCGCGTACCCGATGCTGGTTGTCGGTCTGGTGCTGCTGAGCCGCGGCCGCCGCCGCGGCAGTGATCTCGCCGGTCTGGTCGACCCGGCGATCGTGGCGATCGGCATCGGCCTGGTCTTCTGGGTTTTCGTGATGCACCCGATCGCGGCCGGCTCGACCGCCTCGACGCTGGAGCGGGTCATCGGGGTGGCCTATCCCGCCGCCGATGCTCTGCTGCTGGCCATCCTGGCCCGGTTCTTCACCAGCTCGGGGCGGCGCTCGGCCAGCGCCCGGCTGCTGAGCGTGGCCGCACTGCTGCTGCTCTTCGCGGACGTCGCCTACTCGCTGGTCTCGCTGTACTCGGACTCCGAGGGCGGCAGCCTGCTCGACGCCGGCTGGCTGCTCTCCTACGTCGCCTGGGCGGCGGCCGCGCTGCACCCCTCGATGCGCTGGACCGGCACGACGGCGAACCGGCCCAGCGACGCGCGGGTGGGCCGGTCCCGGCTGGTGCTGCTGGCGGTCTGCTCGCTGCTGGCCCCCGCGCTGCTGTTCGTGCCCGGCATCGGCGGCGACCCGGTGGACCGGCTGGCGATCGCCGTCGGTGCCGTGCTGCTGTTCGTCCTCGTGGTCCTGCGCATGTCCGGCTTCGTCGCGCAGGTCCAGCAGCAGGCCGATCAGCTGGAGGACCTGGCGATGGCCGACGACCTGACCGGGCTGGCCAACCGCCGCCGGCTGGAGCAGGGCCTGACCGAGGGGCTGGCCGCCGGGCCGCTGCAGGTGGCCCTGCTCGACCTGGACGACTTCAAGGAGGTCAACGACGCGCTCGGGCATGCCGTCGGGGACCGGCTGCTGGTCGGTGTGGCCGAGCGCCTGTCCCGGGCCGCCGGACCCGGCGCCCTGGTGGCCCGGATGGGCGGCGACGAGTTCGCGGTCCTGCTCACCGGTGCGGACGCCGCGACGGCCGACGCCGCCGTCACCCGGCTCGCCGGCTCGCTGCGCTCGCCCGTGCACGCCGGCGGCCACGAGCTGCTGATCGGCGTCAGCATCGGCGTCGCCGACGGTACGGGCACCACCGACCCCGTCGAGGTGCTGCGCCGCGCCGACGTCGCCATGTACGCGGCCAAGTCCGTCGGCGACACCCACCGCCGCCACACCGCCGACCTCGACGACACCGCGGACGAGCAGGCCCGGCTGGGTGCCGAGCTGCGCACCGCGCTGGACACCGGCCAGTTCCGGATGGTCTACCAGCCCATCGTCGAGCTGCCGTACGGGCGGCTGCGGGCGGTCGAGGCGCTGGTCCGCTGGGACCACCCGGAACGCGGCATGATCTCCCCCGACCGGTTCATCCCGGCCGCCGAGCACAACGGGCTCATCGTCGAGCTGGGCGAATGGATCCTGCGGACCGCGTGTGCCCAGGCCGTCGAGTGGCAGGCCGACTGGGGTCCCCGCGCGCCGCAGCGGATCAGCGTCAACGTC
Organism: Actinoplanes sp. NPDC051405; assembly: GCF_055586185.1. Taxonomy (NCBI): domain Bacteria; kingdom Bacillati; phylum Actinomycetota; class Actinomycetes; order Micromonosporales; family Micromonosporaceae; genus Actinoplanes; species Actinoplanes sp. NPDC051405. The sequence goes on along the minus strand of NZ_JBVJIR010000007.1, from coordinate 224,143 downwards.
TCGGCCAGGCAGCTGGCCCAGCCCGGGTTCACCGCCGTGGTGGCCCGCGCCCTCGCGGACACCGGGCTGCCGGTCGGCAAGCTCACCGTCGAGGTCACCGAGACCGCGGTGTTCGGCGGCGGCCAGGCCGTGCAGGCCCTCAACGAGCTGCACGAGCTGGGCGTACGGATCGCCCTGGACGACTTCGGCACCGGGCACTCGTCGCTCGGCCTGCTGCAGACCGTGCCGGTGGACGTGCTCAAGGTCGACAAGTCCTTCGTCGACAACATCACGATGGCCGGCCGGCACGCCGTCATCGCCACGGCGCTGATCCGGGTCAGCGAGGGCCTCGGCCTGACCGCGGTCGCGGAAGGTGTGGAGACGGCGGAACAGGCCGAGGAGCTGTACCGCCTGGGCTACCAGCTGGCTCAGGGCTACCACTTCGGCAAGCCCGAGGCCGAGCCCGACTTCGCGGCGTACGCCGTGCGCGAACCGGCCTCCCGGCCGTAGGGAGGCCACACCGGCGCCCGCATCTGCCAGACTCGCGGGCATGACCGGCGACGTGCGGCTGCGCGACACCACGCCGGCGGACGTGGAGATCTTCTACACCCACCGGCAGCAGCCGGAGGCGGCGCGACGGGCGAACATCGCCGCTCCGGACCGCGACGTCTACCTGGGCTACTGGGCCGAGCATGTGCTCGGTGACGACACCGTCCTCGTGCAGACGGTGCTCGTGGACGGCGAGGTCGCGGGCAACCTGCTGGCGTGGTGGCGGGACGACCGTCGCTATCTCGGCGGCTGGTTCAGCCAGGACTTCTGGGGGCGCGGGGCCGGTGGCCGGGCCCTGCGGTTGTTCCTGGCCCGGGAGCCGATCCGCCCCCTCTACGCCGACACCGACATCGTCAACACCGCGTCCCAGCGCCTGATGGAACGCTGCGGCTTCGAACGGGTACGGATCCAGGAGACGAGCGTGGAGTACGTCCTGCGCTCAGCCACGGTCAGCGGGGGCCGAGCAGGTCGTTGATGCTGGTGATCAGGTCCTGCTGGCTGATCGGGTCGACCAGGCCGCCGGTGCGGGCGTCCTGCATCGCCTTGGCCAGCTGGACCCGGCGCAGGATCTCCTTGATGTCGGCGCCGGTCATGCCGTGGCTGAGCCGGCCCAGCTCGGCCAGGTCGATCCCGTCGGCGAACATCGTGAAACCGGGCTCCTCGTGCACGGCCGCCAGCTGGGCGATCATCTTGCGGAAGATCTCCGCCCGGCTGACCTCGTCCGGCTTGGGCACGGAGATCTTGACGTCGAACCGTCCGGAACGGATCAGCGAGTCGTCGACCCGGTGCGGGAAGTTGGTCGTCGCCACCACGATGACGTTCGGGTTGGCCTCGATCAGGTCGTTCATCTCCTGCTTGAAGATGCCGGCCACCGCGTTGATCGCCTGGCTGGCCGCGTCGCCGCCGGAGCCCGCGTAGCTGATGATCGAGTCGAACTCGTCGAACAGGATCAGGGTCGGCACCCGGTAGCGGCGGGCGTCGCGGAAGATCTGCTTGATGTTGCGCTCCGAGCCGCCCAGCCACTTGTCCAGGATCTCCGGCGTGCGGATCTCGCGGAAATCGGCGCCGATCTCGTTGGCCAGCGCCCGCGACAGCATGGTCTTGCCGGTGCCCGGCGGGCCGTACATCAGGATGCCCTGCGGCCGGCGCGCGCCCCACCGGGCCATCGCCTCCGGATGCCGGAACGACACCGCGATCTGGCGCAGCTCGGCGACCACGTCGGCCAGGCCGCCGACCTGGTCGAGGGTGACCGTCCGGGTGGTGGGGGCGACCCGCGGGATGGTCTCGCGGCTGACCACGAACCGCCGGCCGGCCAGCGGCTGCTCCCCCGCCTCCGGACCGATCAGCTCGACCACGGCCTGCAGGGTCAGCTTGACCATGGCCTCCAGGTGGGCGGGCTGGACCTCGTCGCGGGCGACCTCGGCCCGCAGCCGCACGACACTGCCTTCCTGGTCGTAGGTCACCGCGGCCTGCAGCCCGGCGGCCGCGTCGGCCAGGACCGCGGCGCCCGGCTCCCGCTCCGCCGCCGGCCCGGAGGGCCGATCCAGACCGAGCTTCTTGTACGCCGCGACGGCCGCCGCCCCCACCCCGTCCACGATCTTGGTGGTCACCGGGTCCCCGGCGGCGATCCGCTTCGCGAGCAGCGTCCCGACGGGGTCGTTGCCCAGCACGACCGCCCGGATGCGCTCCCGCTGGGGCACGTCGTCATCGTTGGTGCGGATCTCCGCGACGAACACGTGCACCGGCCCGGAGGCGGTGTCCGCGCTGGTCACGGTCAGGGTGGCCCGGCGCACCGGGGCGGGGAAAGTGGCTCGGCGCAGCAGCTCGACCGGGTTGACCCGGGCAGCAGCCAGAATGGTGGCGGCATCAACAATCTCAACCGTGGCGCCCGCATACTCGAAGGACATGACGGCCCCCTCTCCCGACCAAGAGTGACACGACCCCCCGACATTCCGCCCGCTCAGTACGGTCGCCAGTTCTTCACCCAGGTACCCGTGTCGTCCAGGGCGTAGTAGTCACCACCTTCTTCGAGCCCGGGCAGCTCCATCCACCGCAGCGGGGTCTGCGCGTCACCGATGTCCAGCCGGGACGCCTTGCCGTTCGTGGAGGTCGTCACCGAGACGACCCCGCTGTAGACGTGGCCGGGCTTGGAGGTCAGCTGCAGGGACACCAACGCCTGGGACTTGTCGCCGAGCGACAGCGACGCGGGCGGCATGGCCCGTGCGTCACCGGGTGGCCCGCCCTCCGGCACGTCCGAGAGTGCCGCCCGCAAAGTCTGCGTGTCGATGTCGATGATGTGGTTCTCGACCCATCCGCCGCCGCCCCACTGACACACGATCCAGGTGCCCTCGCCGGGCCGGACCTCTTTGCGGGCGGTGATGCCCACGCTCGCCGCGGTCACCGTGACCAGATCGGGTTCGCCGGCGTTCAGAGCGACGATCTTGCTGGTGTCGTGGAAGTAGAGCCCGTCGATCGTCCGGAACCAGGCGATGAGCGTCTCGTCGGTGCAACTCAGGCCGGCTCCGCGAAGTTCGGCGGGCGGTGCGGGCAGGTTTCCCGGCAGCCCGTCGAACCAGAGTTCCATCTCGTCGAGCCGTTCCCGCACCGCGATGCCGGCCATCGACGGGCCCAGCGGTCCACACCTGATCTGGTTGTTGACGCCGTTGGCGTTGCAGTTGCCGGTGACGCTGCCCGACACCGCAGCAGCGCCGTCCGCCTTTCCCCGGTCCAGCAGGAAGGAGAAACCCACGATGGCGATCGCGGCGACCGCGAGGAGACCGACAGCGATACCGGCGCCGACTGCGACCCAGACCATGACGCTCTTGTCCCGTACACCCTGTTTCACGGTCGAGGTCCCTTCCGAGCAGCGACGCCTGGACACGAAACGGTGTTTCCCGAGCCCTGGGCGTTGCAATTGCCCGAGATCCGATTCGTCGGCGTGGCCGGGCCGGGCTCGTCAGCACCGCACGACACGAGCAGGGTGATCACGATCGCGACGACCGCCAGCAGGGCGCTCACTCCCTGCCACCAGGGCTTGCCCAGGATCCGCCCGGTGCGCACCCATTGCGCGGGCGCGCTGCGGCTGCGCGAGGTCGTCGTCTTCTTGCGGCCGGGACTCATCCGGGGGTGCCGAGGAACCGTCGTCGATCTGCGTGGGTCACGGCACTGACGATCGCGTGGCCGGTGCAGCGGGGCAACCGAGCGATCGGATCGCGAGCCCGACGATCATGCAGGGGTCAGGCACCGAATATCGACCGTCATGACGAAGCGGTCATCGGACCGTCCACTCCGTTCCTGCTTCGGTGCCGCCTCGGCTGATGTGCGCCGGCTCGCGTCGGGTATGGACGCTTCGCGAAGCGGCCGGTTACAGGGAGCGGTAGAAGTCCACGTGCCGGCGGGCGGCGTCCGCCCAGGTGTGGGCGAAGGCGAGGGTCCGGCCGGCCGCCGCGCGTTCCGGGTCGGGCTCCTTGACCGCCGCCAGCAGTGCCGCAGCCAGCGACCCCGGGTCCGTGCCGTAACCGACCGCCGATCCGAAGACCTCCCGGAGCACCGGCAGGTCGCGGACGACCACCGGCACCCCGGCGGCCAGTGCCTCCATCGCCGCCAGGCCGAAGCCCTCCTTGGTGGACGGGAAGGCGAAGGCGGCAGCACCGGCGACCAGACCCGGCAGCTCGTCGTGGGCGACCGGGCCGAGCACAACCGGGTTGATGCCGAGGTCGCGAGCCCGGGCCTCCCAGGCCGCCCGATAATCGCGGTAGTCGAACAAGGTCTCTCCGCCCGCGATGACCAGCCGCACCTCCGGCAGATCCCGGCGCAGCAGCGCGTACGCCTCCAGCAAGTCGATCGACCCCTTGCGTGGTTCGATGCCGCCCACCGCGAGCACGTACGACCCGTGCCGCCGATCCGGCACCGCGGCCGCGAACCGGGCCGCGTCCACCCCGTTCGGGATCACTGTCGGTGCCGGCCCCCAGCCGGCCCGGACCTCGGCGGCGACCGCGGCCGAGACGCAGAGGTGGGCGTACGGCACAACGATCGCCCGCTCGTGGCAGGCGGCCAGCTCCGGGGTGGTGAACTGGTCGAGGTGGTGGATCGTGCGCACACACCGGCCGGCCGCGTTGGCGCTGATGCAGTCCTGGGCGTGCACCACGTCGTACCCGGAGGGGTCGAACGCCTCCCGCAGCAGCGCGATCGAGCGCAGGATCCGCTCCCCCACGCTTTCGCCGGGCCGGTCCGGGAACGGCACGATCCGCAGCCGGACCGCCGGGTCGACCGGCCGGAAGAAGCCGCCGCCGCGGCCCAGCGTCCACACCGTCACGTCGTGACCGAGCGTGGCCAGGGCCTCGGCCAGCGCGAGGGTGTGCACCACCCCGCCGCGGGGCCGGGTCGAGTAGCTGAGCAGCGCGATCCTCACGACGGCCCGGTGCGGTAGGTCGCCGGGCGGAGTTCGTCGAGGTGGCGCAGCACCCGGCGGGCGGCGGTGATCTCGGCCGCCACGTCCAGCTCGGCCACGGCCAGCCCGGCTTTGGCCCAGGTGCGGGCCAGGATGTTGCCGGCCGGGCCGACCACTTTGGCCTGCCCGAGGAAGCGCATGCCGCCGACCGCGCCGGTCTGGTTGGACGAGACGACGACGATCTGGTTCTCCGCCGCGCGGGCGCAGTCGTAGAGATCGAACAGGCGGGACTGGCGGTCCTGGGAGAGTTTCGGGGCCTGGTTGGTGATGCTGGCCGGCCAGGCCGACAGGCAGGCGACGATCTGGGCGCCGTCCAGGGCCAGGGTGCGGGCCGATTCGGGGAACGTCTTGTCGTAGTCGATCAGCATGCCGAGCCGGCCCACCGGGGTGTCGAACGCGGCGAACGTGTCCCCGGCCGCGTACGCGGTGATCTCGGCGGCGGGCAGGTGGACCTTGCGGTGGCGGCCCAGGATGCCGTCGCCGGTGAGGCAGATCGCGGCGTTGTAGCGCTGCTCGCCGTCGGCCTCGCAGTAGCCGACGCAGACGACCATCTCCCGGGCCAGGCCCGCGACCTTGTCCAGGATGGGGTCGTCGGGCCGCAGCGCGGGTGGCAGCGCGTCCGGGTCGGGGCGCCGGAGGTCGGCCAGGTAGCCGCCGATCGCCGCGTCGGGCAGCACGAGCAGCCCGGCCCCGGCCGCGCGGGCGTCGGCGATGAGCTTGCCGATGCGGCCGAGGGCGTGGTCGAGGTCGCGGCCGAAGTGGGCCGCGGCGGCAGCGATCCGGATGACAGTCAATTGTGTTCAGTCCGCTTTCGGGTGGTGGGCGGGGCGGTCGGACGGCATCAGCTCATCGACGGGGCGAGCATCGGGTACGCGTCCGGCCGCCGGTCCCGCAGGTGGGCCATCGAGCGCCGGGCGGTGGCCAGCGCCTCGGTGACGGCGACGTCGGCGACCGCCATGCCGGGTGCGGTGCCGGTGGTGGCCAGCACGTCCCCGCCCGGGTCGACGACCTTGGCGCTGCACACGAAACGCAGCGAGCCGAAGGTGCCGGACTGGTTGGCCGACAGCCAGACCACCTGGTTCTCCAGCGCGCGGGCCCGGTCGAACAGGTCGAAGCGCCGGGTCCACCGGTCGTCGGCCAGGTCCGCGGGCGCCCCCGTACGGCTGCCCGGCCAGGCCGACACGCACACGATGATCTCGGCGCCGTCCAGGGCCAGCGACCGGGCCGACTCCGGGAACGCCTTGTCGTAGCAGATCAGCAGGCCGAGCCGGCCGACCGGGGTGTCGAAGGCGACGAAGGAGTCCCCGGAGTCGTAGCTGGCGCTCTCCCGCAGGGGCTGGTGCACCTTGCGGTGCCGGCCGAGGATCCGGCCGTCGCCGACGCAGACCACGCTGTTGTAGCGGCGGTCACCGTCGGCCTCGCAGAACCCGGCGCAGACCACCATGTCCCCGGCCAGCGTGACCAGCCGGTTGATCTCCGGGCCGTCCAGGCGCAACGCCGGTGGCTGGTCGGCGTCGCCGTCGAGGTGGGCCAGGTAGCCGCCGAGGGCCGCCTCCGGCAGGGCGAGCAGCCGTACCCCGTCGGCGCGGGCCGCGGCGATCAGCTTCTCGACGCGGGCGAAGTCGCCCTCGAGGTCGCGGTCGAAGGCCTCGGCCACCGCCGCCATCCTGATGCTGGTCATCAAGCCGTCCCCAATCCCGTGACCCCGGCGGTGATCGCCTCGGTCAGTTCTCCGTCCGGCCAGCGCAGCCGGACGCCCCGGCCGGCCACGAGGTCCCCGCAGGCGGCGGTGACCGCGGGTCCCGGGTCGGCGGTGTGCAGTTCGCCCGCGGTGAGCATGGCGAAGCCGGGGAAGCAGGTCAGCCAGTCCCCGATCGTCGCGGACACGGGCCGTGGCACCGCGGCCACGTCGAGGACCGCGCCGCAGCCGCTCGCCTCGGCCAGCATGCCCAGGGTGCCCGCGATGCCGGCCATCGAGACGTCCTTGGCCGCGGCCGGGCGGGCGGCACCCACGAACGACAGCATCGTGCGCAGGTCGGCGGGCGTGCGGTGGCTGGTGGAGTCCCATTGCCGGCCGTGGTGGCCGGGACGCCAGCGCCCGCCGAGGTCGGCGGTGAGCCGGACCCGGTGCCCGGGCCGTCCCCCGCCGCCGGGGACCGGGTGCGGGGTGCGGCCGAGCGCGGTGGCGGACAGCGACGCCGGTACGCCGAGCTGGGTGTGACCGCCGAGCACCGGCATCCCGTACGCGTCGGCAGCCCGGCGCAGCCCGCCCAGGATCCGCGCGGCGAACGCGGCGTCGCGGGCGCCCACCGCGTTGAGCAGTCCGACCGGTTCGGCGCCCATGGCCGCCAGGTCGTTCGCGTTGACCAGGACGGCGCACCAGCCGGCCCAGTCCGGGTCGCGCTCCACCATGGACGGCAGGATCGCGTCGCAGGCGGCGATGAGGTCGGAGCCGGGCACGGGTGCGCCGTCGTCACCGGCGAAGCCCGCGGGGGCCAGCCCCCGGACCAGGTCGCCGAGCGCATTCTTGGTGGCGGCGGCCAGCGCGGCGATCCGGCCGATGGGCCAGCGCATCAGCAGGTGGGCGTGGCCGGCGAGGGTCACCGGGCGGACGGTCTGCCAGCCGTGGCGGCGGAACATGCGCTCCCAGCGGGGTTGCACGGTGGCGTCGAAGCGCAGGGCGCCGGCGTTCTCCGCGTACGCGCAGGCGGCCCGTACCAGTGCCGGTCCGATGCCCTGGGCGCCGCGGACCCCGGCGTCGACGACCAGCCGGCCGCCCGCCCACCAGCCGAGGTCCTCCCCGGCCGTGGCCGGGCCGACCCGCACACCGCCCAGCACTGTGCCGTCGGCCGCCCGGGCCAGCAGCACCACCGTGCGCGGGTCGTCGTCCCGGTCGTCGCGGTCGGAGCCGGCGAACAGGCCCTGTTCCTCGACAAACACCCGGTGGCGCAGCCGGTGGTAGTCCCGGCGGTCATCGGCCTGCTCGATCGCCCAGGGCGCCGACCCGAGCAGTACGGGCACGAGGTCGGTCATCCGCCGGCCGCCTGCAGCACCCCGCACGCGCCGCACGCCGCGCAGCCGGCCCGCTGGTCGGCGCCGAGCATGCCGGCGGCCCGCAGCAGCGCGGCGACCCGTTCGCTGATCTCGCGGACCAGCGACGGCGGCGGGCCGGGAACGCCGTCGCGGCGGGCCAGGGTGCCGGGCATCGGCCGGAACGGCACGACGAACGGGTACACCCCGCGCTCGATCAGCCGCCCCGCCCCGGCGACCAGCTCGTCCGGGTCCTCGCCCAGCCCGACGAGCAGATAGGTGGACACCTGGTTGCGGCCGAAGACCCGCACGGCCCGGTCCCAGGCGGCCTCGTACTCGGCCATCGGCACGGCGCCCTTGCCGGGCATCCAGCGGCGGCGCACCTCGTCGTCGAGCGCCTCCACGTGGATGCCGATCGACGCCGCCCCGGCCGCGCGCAGCTCGTCGATGACCCGCAGGTCGCCCGGTGGTTCGATCTGGACCTGGATCGGCAGGCCCGGTACGGCCTCAAGCACCGCCCGCACCGAGCGCACCAGGTTGCGGGCGCCACGGTCGGCTCCCGTGGTGGTGCCGGTGGTCATCACCATCTGCCGGACGCCGTCCAGCCGGACCGCCGCCTCGGCCACCTCGGCGAGCTGGGCGGGCGTCTTGGCGGCGATCGTGGCGCCGGAGCGCAGCGACTCCTCGATGGTGCAGAACCGGCAGCGCTGCTCCTCGGCGTACCGGATGCAGGTCTGCACGACGGTGGTGGCCAGCACGTCCCGGCCGTGCAGCCGGGCGATCTGTTCGTAGCGCACCCCGTCGGCGGTGCTCAGGTCGTAGAACCGGGGGCGGCGCACGACCTGCAACGACAGTCCGGTGTCAGCCTCGCCCAGCCACAGCTTGTCGTCGCGGACCTCGTACGGGCTGTCCGGGTTGATCGGCAGGGCCGCGTTGCCGCCGTCGATCACCAGGTGCCCGTCGTCGCTGGGGCCGGCCCCGGCCGGGCGGCGTACGGGTGTCGCCACCCGTACGCCCCGGACAGCGAGATCGGCGCGAATCTGGACGGTCACTAGAACATGTAGGTCGAGTTGATGATCGCGCCTTTGCGCGCGTAGTGGATCAGTGCGTCCTGCACGTCGAGCGGGTGGGTGGGGATGACGCCGGCGATGAGGTCCTCCTCGCGGGCACCGTGCAGTGAGAGCCCGAAGCGGCAGCAGTAGACCTTGCCGCCCTCGGCCATGAACGTCTTCAGCGAGTTGTTGATGTTGTGCTCGCCCGGGAACGCGGAGGCGCCGGTGGTCGGGAAGCCGCGGGTGGCCAGGCAGTTCAGCGAGCCGGGCCCGTAGAAGTAGATGGCCGACTCGAAGCCCTTGCGCAGCGCCCGGGTGGCCTGCAGGACGGCGACGAAGCTGACCGAGGACTCGTGCGCGATGCCGTGCACCAGCGTGAAGTAGCTCTCGCCCTCCTCGGCCTTGTAGTCGGGGAAGACCTTGGTGCCGCCGTAGATGCTGGATCCCTCGGCCAGCGCCGGGTGCGGGATCTCTTCCAGGCTCTTCTGCTCGAGGTCGGTGAGGTCGGTCATGGGCTTCTCCTTCATCGGTAGAGCGTGTCGAAGGTGGTCTCGAAGACGGCCCCGGCGAGCTCGCGGCCCGTGACGGCGGCGCGCAGCCGGGCCAGCTCGCCGGCGTGGTCGCCCCACGGCTCGTCGCTGGCGAACAGCACCCGGTCGTGGCCCAGGCCGCGCCGGTCGATCTCGGTGGCCAGCCAGCGGGGTGCGAAGCCGATGGCCCAGGACAGGTCGGTGTAGACCTGCTTGCCGGCGGCCACCCAGTCGAAGAAGCGGCCGCCGATCAGCTTGATGTGGCCGCTCATCCCGCCGCCGAAGTGCACGAGGTGCACCTTGACGTCGTCGCCGTAGCGCTCGACCAGCTGTCCGACGCGGTCGATGTCGGAGGCGGCGCCGGGTGAGGTGTGCACGTGGACGACCAGGTCGTGTTCCCGGGCGGCCGCGAAGATGGGCTCCAGGCCCGGGTCGTCGACGCCGCCGCCGAGCAGGAAGCTGAGCTTGAGGGCCCGCACGCCGTTCTCACCGGCGAGCTTGAGGGCCTTCGCGGTGCGCTCGGCGTCCTGCTCACGGGCCGAGACCCAGAGCCCGCACCGGATCCGGTCGTCGCGCTGGGCCGCCTCGACCACCAGCTCGTTGAAGCCGAAGGCCACGTCCGGGTCGGGCACGCCGTAGTTGGGCAGGATCAGCGCGCGGTCGGTGCCCTCGGCGTCGAGGTCGGCCAGCAGCTGGTCGATGGTCGCCCGGGCGGTGACGTCCGGCCGGACCGGCGGTCCGCCGTAGAAGGGGTACGCGGGGAGCACGCCGAGGTGCCGGTGGGCGTCTCTCATGCGGCGGCCCTCGGGGTGAACCACTCGAGATCCGGGAAGGTCTCGGTGGGTGTGCCGGCGAGCCAGCTCACCTCCTCGGTGACCCGGTGCCGGCGGACGGCGGTGATCCGGTCGACGAGATACCCGGCATCGCGGGCCACCCCGGCGAAGCGGCCCGAGCCCCAGGTGTACTGCCAGGGCAGGCCGACGAAGTAGAGGCCGGGGCAGCTGGTGACGCCGCGCTCGTGGGTCGGGTAGCCGCGCCCGTCGAAGACCGGCACCTCGATCCAGCGGTGGTCACGGTGGTAGCCGGTGGCCCAGACGACCGTGTTGATGCCCTCGGCGTGCAGGTCGATCGCCTGCTCGCCGGCGTCGGGGCGCCACACGGGCCGGTACCGCTGCTCGGCCGGGGCGTCGATGCCGGCCGCGTCGATGTAACGGTCGATGGCGTCCTTGATGCCGTCGGCGACCGCGTCCGCGTGGTCCAGGTTGGCCGCCAGGTCGGCGCCGAAGGTCACCGCCGGGCCGTCCAGCGTGCGCAGGCGCCCGTACAGTCGCATGCCGTCGCGGGCGAAGGCCCGCAGATCGATGTCGCGGCCCCCGTCACGGCCGGTCATGTAGTGGTTGGCCCGCAGCCGCACCTCGTCCGCGTCGCCGAACTCGTCGATCCCCCTGGCGTAGTGGCCCATCTCGTCCAGCCAGGCCAGGGTGTCGCGGCCCCGGTAACGGCGGGCCGCCCGCGGCGCGCTGCCCACCGCGAGGTGCACGCGCCGCCCGGCCAGGTGCAGGTCCTCGGCGATCTGGCAGCCGGACTGGCCGGTGCCGACCACCAGGACCGCGCCCTCGGGCAGCCGTTCCGGGTTGCGGTACTGCGAGGAGTGCAGCGGGGCGACCCCGCCGGGCAGCCGCTCGGCGATCCGCGGCACGGCAGGCGCGTGATAGGGCCCGGTCGCCACGACGACCTGGTCGGCGGTGCAGTTCCCGGCCGTCGTGGCCAGGGCGAAGACCCCGGCCGGGGTACGGCGCAACCGCGTCACCGCGACACCTTCGACGAGCGGCGGGTCGAAGGACGCGGCGTACTTCTCGAGATAGCCGACCACCTCCGCACCGGGCATGAAACCGTCCGGGTCGTCCCCGTCGTACGGCATCCCGGGCAGCCGGCACTGCCAGTTCGGGGTGACCAGGCAGAAGGAGTCCCAGCGCCGCTCGCGCCACTCGTGAGCGACCCGGTCGCGTTCGATGACGACGTGGTCGACGCCGCGCTGCCGCAGGTACCAGCTCGTCGACAGGCCGGCCTGGCCGGCGCCGATGACCGCTACCGGGTAGTGCTGCTCCGCGAGCATGGACATGACCTCCCACCTGCACTTTCGCCGTGATCGGGCGGCTGGTGACGGGAGTCAGTCAAGGCAGGCGGGGTTTCCCGGGAGTTTCATCCGGAACAACCGCGCGTTAGATAGTCCTCACTTGCCAGAGGCCGTGTCGGGCCGGTTTCGGGCGTGCTGCGGAGGACCTCTTTCGTCGGGTTTTCCGGCCGGCCCGGGCGTGTACGACCCGCGAACCGACCGGGCCGGACAGGATGGCCGCGTGAAGTTGTCGAAGAGTAGCCGTCCCGTCACGGTGGACGAGTGCACCGAGTGGAACGCCCAGGAGCTGACCCGGCAGCGGGTCAGCCGCCGCTCGATGCTGAAGGCCGTCATGGCGGGCGCCGGCGGGTACGCGTACGCCCAGTTCCAGCTGGCCGACGCGGCCTTCGCGGCCGGTGGGGGCAAGGCGGGCAAGGCCGGGGTGGTGGTCTCCGGCCGGCACCTGTCGTTCGTACCGGCGTCCGACGGCCTGCTGCGCCCGGCGATGGCCGTGACCGCGCAGCTGGTCAGCCAGACCGGCAAGCTGCCGTCCAAGCTGCGGGCGTTCGTCGACGTCGGCGCCGAGCCCGGCCGGTACGGCCACCGGACCGAGGCGGAGATCCAGCACCTGGTCGGCCAGTACGCGATCCCCGGCGGTCCGATCGGGAGCCAGTTCTATCTCAAGGCCACCGTGGACGGGCTGCGCGCCGACACGGTGTACCACTACCGGATCCGGCTGTCCGACGGCACGGTCAGCGGCGACGCACACTTCAGCACGGCTCCGGCCCGGAAGTCCGCGGTGGCGGCACCGTTCACCTTCACCGCCTTCGCCGACGTCGGCACCAACACCGCGCCCAGAGACCCGAAGTACGCCTGGGGCCAGAACCCGGCGGCCGTCACCGCGGCCGGCGGGAAGTGGCCGTCCGGGATCTTCGACGACAACTCGTACCTGCCGGACGATCCGGTGGCCGGGCCGCACGGCACCGACAAACGTCCCGCGCTGACCCAGACCATGCTCATGGCCACCCAGCAGCCGGTCTTCACGCTGCTGGCCGGCGACATCTGCTACGCCAACCCGTCCGGCTCCGGCCTGCCCGCCGACGACACGACGGCGCTGACCGGCGTCGCTCCGAAGGGCCGCAACCTCTACAACCCGTACGTCTGGGACGTCTTCCTCAACCAGATCGAGCCGCTGGCCGCGTACACGCCGTGGATGTTCACCACCGGCAACCACGACATGGAACCGCTGTACGGCAACACCAGGTTCCTCGGCGACAGCCCCACCCACGGTTACGGCGGCCTGGTGTCGCGGCTGGACTTCCCGGCCAACGGCCCGAAGAGCTGCCCGTCGGTCTACCGCTACGTCTACGCCAACGTGGGCGTGATCTCCATCGACGCCAACGAGCTCTCGGCCGAGCTCCAGACCAACACCGGCTACTCCGGCGGAGCCCAGCTGAGCTGGCTCAAGCACACGTTGCGCAAATGGCGGACCGAGCTGGCCGGGGACATCGACTTCGTGGTCGCGTTCCTGCACCACTGCGCGTACTCGACGACCAACAACCACGCCTCCGACGGCGGCGTCCGCGACGCGCTCGACCCGCTGTTCAGCCGGTACCAGGTCGACCTGGTCGTGCAGGGCCACAACCACCTGCTCGAACGCACCGACCCGATCCGGTTCGGCAAGCGCACCCGGTCCGCGCCGGACGGCTCGACGATCCATCCGGCCAAGGACGGCGTCACGTACCTATGTGTCGGTTCCGGCGGCCGGCCGCGCTATCCCTTCCGGCAGGCGCCCAGCCCCGCCGCGCCACCGCCCCCGGGGATCACCCCGACCGGGCCGCAGAAGCTGCCGGCCGGTCAGCGTTACCGCGGCTACCAGCCGCCCGGCGGCCCGAACGAGGTGGAGAACAACACCGAGAACATCGTCAACAGCTACGTGTGGTCCAAGCAGGACAGCAAGATCAAGGCGGCCGGGCACCTGGGCGGCAGCCGGGTTCCCGAGGTGGTCGACTGGTCACAGGTCCGCTACGACGACTACGCCTTCATCGCGGTCGACGTCGTGCCGGCTGCTCGCGGCGCGCGCACCACGATGACCGTGCGCAGCCTCGCCGACGCCCTGCCGGGCAGCAAGCAGCCCTACACCGAGATCGACCGCATCACGCTGGCCCGCACCGCCGGCCACGCGGCCGTGCTGATCGACGCGGCCACGCAGCCGTGACCGCGCACCTCAGCACGCGCGGGGATCGGCGGCCGGCCGGGGCCTGACCGTGCGCTGGCCCTCCGGGTAGACCTTGTGGAACGTGATGAGCCAGCGGATCTGCTCCCGGGGCGGCACTCCGCAGCCGCGCAGGAAACCCACCAGGGAGTCCTGCCGGGGAGTGCTCGCGGCAGTGATCAGATTGTGGACCGTGGCGCGGGAGATAGGGGTCCCCGCGTCGCGGCTCCGCTTGGCGACACTGTCCAGCGAGCGTCTGCGCAGGGCCATCAACGCGCGCAGGCGTCCTGCGAACTCGACCGGTGTGGCGGCGCCGGTGGGATCCGGCGGTACCGCCGTCGTGGTGGTGGCGTTCATCAATCCTCGCCCTCGTCTGGACCGTCCGGACACCGCCGATCGTGGTGGGGGCCCCTGCCCCGAACAAGAACGCAGTTGCGTACGAGTTGCCGGTGGTGGCCGGTATCGTCGTCGCGTGCCCGAGCTGATCACGCCCGCCGTCCACCTGCACCAGGCCTGGCTGGAGGCGCACGCGGAGTGGGGCCCGGGAGCGCACGAGGACGGGTTCGGGCTGGGCCCCGCCGACGAGGTCGGCACACCGGCCGGCTTCGCGGCCTGGCTGACCCGGCTCTCGGAGCACCGGTGCACGTACCGCTGGATCATCGAGAGTGATCGTGTGCTCGGCGGGATCGCGCTGCGCCACGGCGACGACGACTACGTACGGTGGGCCGGCCACCTCGGGTACGGCATCCGGCCGTCGGCTCGCGGGCGCGGGCTGGGTGCCTGGGCGCTGGGCCGGATGCTCGACGAGGCGCGCGGGCTGGGCCTGCAACGGGTGCTGGCCGTCTGCGCGCCCGGCAATGTCGCCTCGATGCGCACGATCGAGCGGGGCGGCGGCGTCTTCGAGGGCATCGGGGAGACCCCGTTCGGTCCCGCCCGGCGGTACTGGTTCGAGCTCTGAGGTGTCCCGGTCACCCGGGGTGGGGGGGGGGGGGGGGGGGGGGGAGGCAGGGGGGGGGGGGGGGGGGGGAAAGAGGGGGGGGGATTACGCCAGAAGAGGTT
>NZ_JBVJIR010000007.1:183886-209153 GCF_055586185.1 Actinoplanes sp. NPDC051405 | reverse complement strand
AGGCGGTCTCTTCAGAGGACCTAGGGAACCCCCTGTTCGTCCCCCCTGGCCATCTGGTTCGCCCTCCTTGATCCCCCCCCCCCCCCCCGTCCCCCCCCCCCCCCCCCCCCCCCCCACCCGGGTGCCGGTGACTCAGCAGCCGACGCGGGCGGTTCCCACGGCGACGTCGTCGTACCAGAGGGTGTCGGCGCCCTCGCCGTAGCTCTCCCAGCCCAGGCGCAGGTCGGCCAGAGCCGGTCGCCAGGTGCGGTTCAGCCACTGGCTGTCGATGTCGTGCGTGGGCACGCCGTCCTGCAGCAGCCCGGGCACCGACGTGCCGTTGAGCCAGGTCTGCATGGTGCCGTTGCTCTGGTCCACCTTGAACTCCACGCAGTTCCAGCTGCCCGTCGGCAGCGGCGCGGACAGCGCCACCCCGGCCGGGCTCTGTTCCGGCAGCGTGGCGTCATCGGAGGCCCGGTTCCATTGCAGGGCGCCGTTCTGGCCGCCGAAGCGCAGGTCCCGGTTGCCGTCGTTGGCGTCACGCAACGCCACCGCCGTGGTGTGCGCCGCCGGCAGCGCGGTGGTGTGCCGCACCCAGTAGCGGACGAACAGCGCGGACGCCCCCGCCGGCAGCAGCGAGGTGTTGCGCATGAACACGTGGTTGCAGTAGCCGGCCGTGCCGTCGACGCGCAGCGACGTGCTGCCGCTGTGCGCGACCGCCGTGTCGAACGCCGCCTTGCCGGTGCCCGAGCAGTCCGGATAGGTCACCGCCCAGTCGGCCTGGGTGCCCTCGAAGCCGTCGCAGCGGGCCCCGGAACCGCACCCGGCCTGCGGCGGGGTCGAGGTCGGCGGGGTGCTGGGCGGGATGCTGGGCGGCGTACTGGTCGGCGGGGTGCTGGGCGGGGTGGAGGTCGGCGGGGCCTCGCCGTTGCAGGAGACGCCGTTGAGGGCGAAGGACGCCGGGGCCGGGTTGGTCCCCGAGTAGGTCGCCTGGAAGCCGAAGCTCGCCGACGCCCCGGTGGCCAGCGCGGTGTTGTAGCTCGGCGCCGCCGCGGTCACCGCGCTGCCGGACTGGGTCAGCTGCGCGTTCCAGCCGGAGGTGACCCGCTGGTTGCCGGTGAACGTCCACGTCACGACCCAGCCGCTGATCGGCGCGCCGTTGTTGGTGACCCGGACGTCGGCGGTGAAGCCGGTGCTCCACTGGTTGGCGGTGTAGGTGACGTCGCACGCCGTGGCGGCGGCCGCGGGACTCACCGCGGCCAGCACCGCGCCGATCAGCAGGGCGCCGGCCGCCGCCAGTCTGATCAACATGGCGTGCCGTTCAGGGCGAAGTCCGTCGGGCCGGCCGGCGCGGCACCGGTGAAGGTGGCCTGGAAGCCCGTCGATGTGGTGGCGCCGGTGGCGAGCGAGCCGTTCCAGGCCGCGTTGCGCACCGTGATCGTGCTGCCGGACTGCGACCAGGTGCCGCTCCAGCCGCTGCTCAGCGTGACGTTGGCCGGCACGGTGAAGGTCAGCGTCCACGAGGTCAGCGCGGCGCCGCGGTTGGTGATCCGCACGTCGGCGGTGAAGCCGTTCGACCAGGCGTTCGCCGAGTAGGCCACCGAGCAGGTGCCGGTCGGCGGCGGAGGCGTCGAGGGCGGCGGGGTGGTCGGTGCCGGCGTACTGGGTGCCGGGGTGGTGGGCGTGGGCGAGGTCGTGACCGGCGGCGGGCTCACCGGGCCGGCCGCGATCGCCAGGTCGTAGGCGCGCTGCGGGACGAACTGCCCGGCACCGGCGATGCAGCCGTCGGCCTCACCCGGCAGCTTGATCCACAGGTACGCGTCCAGGATCGGGTCGGACACCGCGTTGGTGCTCGGGATGCCGATCGCCCGCCCGGCCGGGTCGCACCACTCGCTGCCCAGCGGGCCGTTGCCGTTGCGGCTGGTGTCGATCACACCCTTGAGGCGGGAGACGCCGGTGGCGGCGATGACGTTGCGGATGTAGGCGGTCGAGTCCGCCGTGGTGCGGTAGTTCGAGACGTTGACCGAGATGCCGTCGGCGCTGTTGGCGATGTCCGCGCGGACCAGCCGGGCGGCCATCTCGGCCGGGGACAGCCAGGCCGCGTGCCCGGCGTCGAAGTAGACCTTGGCGGCGGACGAGGCGGCCTTGAGCGTCTTGCCCGCGTACGCCATGGAGGCATAGACCTCCTGCTGCTGGGCCGCGGTGAGGCAGCTCGTCATGATCGGGAGCACGTCGGGCTCGAGGATGATCGCCGCCGCCCGTCCCTTGAGCCCGGCGGCCACCTGGTCGATCCACTGCCGGTACACGGTGTGGTTGGCCAGCCCGCCGGAGCTGGCCCCGCTGCAGTCGCGGTTGGGGATGTTGTAGACAACCATGATCGGCGTCTTGCCGGCCGCGGCGGCGGCTCCCACATAGGCGTCCACCTCGGCGGCGACCGTGGCGGTGTTGTTCTGGGTGTACCAGCGGCCCTGCGGGACGTTGGCGATCCGGTCGCGGATCACGGCCGCCCGCGAGTCGCCCGGGTTGGCGGCGACCCAGCGGGCGGCACTGGTCTGCGGGTCGACGTAGAAGGGGGACTCGGCGGCCGAGGCGGCACCGGGCCAGAGCACCGCGGTGCCGGCGACCACGGCCGCGGCGGCCGCGGTGGTGGAGGCGAGGGATCTCAAGCGCATTCGACAACTCCTGGGGATGAGTATGGGAGCGCTCCCATGCATCGACCACGGTAGTTGTAACAAGGTGGAAATCTCAAGGCCGCGCGCGATGATGTCCGGATGACCATGCCTGAGGACGTACTGGCCTACAACCGCAAGCTGATCGACGAGTTCCGGGCCGACGGCGGAAAATCGCTCGGAAACCGGCCCCTGCTGCTGCTCACCACGGTCGGCCTCCGCACCGGCCAGGAGCGGACCAGCCCGATGATGTACGTCCGCAGCGGCGACCGCCTCCTCGTGATCGCCTCGAACAACGGGGCCCGCCAGGACCCCCAGTGGTACCGCAACCTGCAGGCCGACCCGGCGGTGACGGTCGAACTGCCCGGCGAGAGGTTCACGGCTCAGGCCGAGCCGCTGTCCGGTGACGACTACGACCGCGAGTGGGCCGGGATCAAGCAGAAGTTCCCGTTCTTCGCCGAGCACGAGACCCGCGCCGGCCGCCGCATCCCGGTGGTGGCCCTGCTCAGGTCGGCCTGAGCGCGGCTATCCGGTGGGCAGCTGCTCGCCCGGGCGGACGAGGCCGCGCTGGTACGCCAGCACCACCAGCTGCGCCCGGTCGCGCACGTCGAGCTTGGTCATCGCCCGGTTGACGTGCGTCTTCACGGTCAGCGGGGAGACGAACAGCCGCTCGGCGATGTCGTCGTTCGACAGGCCGTGGGCGACCAGCACCAGGATCTCGCGTTCCCGGTCGGTGAGGCCGGTCAGCTCCACCGGGACCTGCCCGGCACCGCCCTCCGGCTGGCTCAGGAACCGGCTGACCAGCCCGCGGGTGGCCCGGGGCGACAGCAGCGCCTCGCCGTCGGCCACCACCCGGATGGCGTGCAGCAGGTCCGCGGGGGCGACGCTCTTGCCCAGGAAGCCGCTCGCGCCGGCCTGCAGGGCGAGCACCACGTTGTCGTCGTTCTCGAAGGTGGTGAGGACCAGCACGCGTACCCCGGCCAGATTGTCGTCGGCGCCGATCCGGCGGGTGGCCTCCAGGCCGTCCATCCGCGGCATCCGGATGTCCATCAGCACCACGTCGGCCCGGGCCGTACGGGCCAGCGCCACCGCCTCGCTGCCGTCGGACGCCTCGCCGACCACCTCGAACTCCGGCTCCGAGTCGATGATCATCCTGAAGCCGGCCCGGATCAGCGTCTGGTCGTCGGCCAGCAGCACGCGGATGGTCACCGCAGGCAGCCCTTCGCCGGGGCGTCCTCGGTCGGCAGCACGGCGTGCACCCGGAAGCGGCCGTCGCCGAGCGGGCCGGCGGTCACGGTGCCGCCCGCCGCGGTGGCCCGCTCGCGCATGCCGAGCAGGCCGTAGCCGGTGCCCTCGGTGTCCCGGTCGGGCCGGATGTCGTTGGTGACCTCGAGGATGACGCCGCTGGGGGCGTACTCGACGAGCAGCACGGCCCGGCCGTCGCCGTACCGGTGGGCGTTGGTCAGGGCCTCCTGCACGATCCGGTACGCCGCCAGGTCGACCATCGCCGGCAACTCGCGGGGCTCGCCGCGCAGCTGGTTCCGTACGGTGAAACCGGCGGCCCGCAGGGCGCCCAGCAGATCGGGCAGCCGGGACAGTCCCGGGGCCGGCTCGGTGTTGGCCTGCTCGTCGGAGTTGCGCAGCACGCCCACCACCGACGAGATCTCCTTGAGCACCAGGTCGGAGGCCTCGCGGATGTGCGCCAGCACCGGACCCACCTGGTCGGGCCGGCGCTCCAGCACGTGGGTGGCCGCGCCCGCCTGCACGCTGATCACCGCGATGTGGTGGGCGACCACGTCGTGCAGCTCCCGGGCGATCCGCAGCCGCTCGTCGATCACCCGGCGCTGCGCCTCCTGCTCGCGGGTCTGCTCGGCGCGGTGCGCCCGGGCCTCGACCTCGGCGACGTAGGCCCGGTGGCTGCGGGCGGCGTCCCCGACCGCGGCGGCCATGAAGATCCAGGCGAAGACGGCCAGCACGTCCGGGCGCCATCCGGCGGAGGTGACGACGGCGGCGCCGTAGACCACCGAGGCCGCTGCGAGCGCGCACGTCCAGCCGTCGCGACGGTTGCGGTGGGCCGCGATGGAATAGGTGATCACGCCGAGCACCACGACCAGGCCGGGATTGCTCACCCCCTGGGTGATGCCGCCGACGGTGGCGCAGGTGGCGATCACCAGGGCGGCCCGGGGACGGCTGCGGCGCTGCAGGACGGCGAGGAACGCCACGACGGCGACCAGCACGTCGCCGATCGTCACGGTCTCGGTGAGGTCGGAGCTCGGCTCCAGCACCGCCGACTTCAGCACGAACCCGGCCAGCACGACGGCGAGCAGGGCGTCGACCAGCAGCGGGTGCCACTGAGCGTCGGACCACCGCTTCATCCGCATCACGCCGGTCTCCTCCATCACGCTGACCGTACGCGGGCGGGCGGGACCGGGTCGTCGTCTCGTCGCAGTAGCCGGGGCCGGCCGGAAATACCACGGCGATGGTATGCGGTGCCTGCACGGGGACGACGCGCCGGAACCGGGATTCATTGATCGTTTCAGGGGTCACCTGACGATGCGATCCCGGGAGTACCGATGGCCACGTACCTCTACCGGCTGGGCCGGTTCAGTTTCCGCCGGCGCAGACTGATCCTCGCGCTCTGGCTCGCCGCGCTGGCGTTACTCGGCGTGGGCGCGGCCACGTTGTCGGGACCCACCTCCGACGAGTTCAAGATCCCGGGCACCGAGGCCCAGGAGGCGATGGACCTGCTCGGCCAGCGCTTCCCCGGTGCCGGAGCGGACGGCGCCCAGGCCCGGGTGGTGTTCGCGGCCCCCGCCGGCGAGAAACTCACCGACCAGCGCAACCGGGCGGCCGTCGCCGAGACCGTCGCCCAGCTCAAAACCGGCGCGCAGGTCGCCGCGGTCTCCGACCCGCTGCAGGGCACCATCAACCAGGCCGGCACGGTCGCGTACGCGCAGGTGACGTACAAGGTCGCCGCCACCGCGCTGACCGAGGCCGACCGCGAGGCGCTCACCGAGGCCACCGAGGCGGGCCGCGACGCCGGCCTGGCCGTGGAGGCCGGTGGTGACGCGGTCCAGGAGCAGGGCGGCCCGGGCAACTCCGAGATCCTCGGCATCCTGGTCGCCGCGGTGGTCCTGGTCATCACCTTCGGCTCGCTGGTCGCCGCCGGGCTGCCACTGCTGACGGCCATCCTCGGCGTGGCCGCCGCCGTGCTCGGCATCCAGATAGTCTCCGGCTTCGTCGACCTGGGCAGTAACACCTCCACGCTGGCCCTGATGCTCGGCATCGCCGTGGCCATCGACTACGCGCTGTTCATCGTCTCCCGCTACCGCCACGAGATCACCATCGGGCGCCGCGCCGAGGAGGCGGTCGCCCGCGCGGTCGGCACCGCCGGTTCCGCGGTCACCTTCGCCGGGCTGACCGTGTTCATCGCCCTGGCCGCACTGACCGTGGTCAACATCCCCGTCCTGACCGAGATGGGACTGGCGGCCGCCTTCGCCGTCGTCGTCGCGGTGCTCATCGCCCTGACCCTGCTGCCCGCCCTGCTCGGCTTCGCCGGCAAGCGCGTCATGGGCCGCCGGGGCCGTGACCCGGAGGCCGTCGCGGGCAAGCCGTCGGCCGGACTGCGCTGGGCCCAGTTCGTCACCCGCCGCCCGGTGGCCGTCCTGGTCGCCGCCGTGCTGGGCCTGCTGGTGCTCGCGATCCCGGCCCTCGACCTGCGCCTGGGCCTGCCGGGCGACAACATGGCCGGCGCCGAGACCACCCAGCGCAAGGCGTACGACATGCTGACCGACGGCTTCGGGCCGGGCTTCAACGGCCCGCTGACCGTGGTGGTCGACGCCGCGTCGAGCCCGGACCCGCAGAACGCCGCCGCCACCGCGGCCGGATCGATCAAGGGCCTGGCCGGGGTCGTCACGGTCAGCCCGCCCACCCTCAACCCGGCCGGAGACACCGCGATCCTGCAGGTCATCCCGGCCACCGCACCGGACAGCACGGAGACCGAGGCGCTGGTCCACGCGATCCGCGACCAGAACGACGGCCTGCACGAGCGCACCGGCGCGGACCTGTCGGTCACCGGCACCACGGCGGTCGACATCGACATGTCCGACAAGATGGGCAGCGCGCTGGTGCCGTACCTGGCGGTGATCGTGGCGCTGGCGTTCCTGCTGCTGACGCTGCTGTTCCGGTCGATCCTGGTACCGATCAAGGCGATCGGCGGCTTCCTGCTCTCGGTGATCGCGACCTTCGGCGCCGTCGTGGCCGTCTTCCAGTGGGGCTGGCTCGACGGGCTGTTCGGCATCGACCAGGCCGGCCCGATCATGCCCATGCTGCCGATCTTCCTGATCGGCATCGTCTTCGGCCTGGCCATGGACTACGAGGTCTTCCTGGTCAGCCGGATGCGCGAGGAGCACGTGCACGGCACGCCGCCCACCGAGGCGGTGGTCAACGGCTTCGCGCACGGAGCCCGGGTGGTGACAGCCGCGGCGATCATCATGGTCAGCGTCTTCTCCGGCTTCATCCTCTCGCCCGAGTCGTTCATCAAGTCCATCGGCTTCGCGCTGGCGGCGGCGATCCTGTTCGACGCCTTCGTGGTCCGGATGACCATCGTGCCGGCGGTGATGACGCTGCTCGGGCGCCGGGCCTGGTGGCTGCCGCGCTGGCTGGACCAGGTGCTGCCGGACATCGACGTGGAGGGCGAGAAGCTGCGTGTCCCGCCGGACGAGCTGAGCGAGCCGGAACACACCGGCTCGGATCTGGTCACCGCCGGCCGATGAGAGTGACCCGGACCGCCCCGGCGGTCCGGGCCCTCACCCCGTGAACAGAGGTGTCCCGCGATGACGCTCGCCCACGACCGTCCGGCCCGAGCACCCGTGGCCGTACCGCGGAACCGGCCGGCGCCGCTGCGCGAGCTGGCGCTGATCGCGGCGCTGTGGGCCGCCTACAGCCTGGGCCGGCTGGTCGCCGACGGCCACGTCGCCACGGCGATGGCCAACGCGAGCAGGGTCTGGGACCTGGAAAGACTGCTGCGCCTGCCCGGGGAGACCGCCCTGCAACACCTGCTGCTGCGCTCCGGCGCGGTGATCGAGGCGGCGAACAGCTATTACGCGTACGTGCACTTCCCGGCCACGATCGCCTTCCTGCTCTGGGTCTACCTGCGCCGGCCCACCCACTACCGGCCGGTGCGCAACACCCTGGCCCTGCTCACCGGCGCGGCGCTGGTGGTGCACCTGATCTTCCCGCTGGCCCCGCCCCGCATGCTGGCGCGCACGGGACTCATCGACACCGGGCAGCTGTACGGGCCCAGCGTCTACGGCTCCCTCGGCGCCGACAGCGTCACCAACCAGTACGCGGCCATGCCGTCCCTGCACGTGGGCTGGTCCCTGCTGGTGGCGTTCACGCTGATGACACTGACGCGCGGCCGGTGGCGTCGGCTGTGGCTGCTCCACCCGCTGCTCACGCTGCTGGTGGTGGTCGGCACCGCCAACCACTACTGGATCGACGCCGCGGTAGCTGCCGCCCTGCTGGCCGTCGCGATGCGGCTGACCGGGCTCGGCCTTTCCCCTCTGGTGCCTTCACCACTCGTTCCCGCGCCGCGTCGCAGCCCCTCCGCCCGCAAGCCGGCACCGCACGGCCTCCCAAGGCGCAGTCCGACCCGGCCTCGCACCACCCGGCCAGGGCCGGCCCGGCGCGGCCCCGCACCCCGCGGCCCGGTACCGCACGGCCGCACGCCGCGCCCCTGAGACCTCTACACCGCTCCGGCGTGCCGGATGACGACTCCGAGCTTCTGCCCGAGGACGGCTACCCCGACGGCGACAGCCACCGCCAGGACAGCGGCTGACGGTAGCCCCTTGGCGGCGACCAGAACACCGGCAAGAACCGTGGCCAGCGCGGTACCCATGAACAACGCCCGGCCGGCCATGGTGATCGCGACCACGAATCTCATGCCTGCCCCCGACGCCTGATCGGTCACGACCGACCGGTACGCCACAGCAGCGCCGATGACGTAGAGCAACAGCGAACCGCTCAGCCCCAGGACGGCCACGAAGACAGGTACGGCGATCAGCGTGCCGCTCACTGCCGGCTTGGCGGTCCAGGCAGATGCGACCGAGGCGCAGACCATGAGCACCGAGGTCAGTGCCGTGACCAGCAGACACGTTCGCCTGCCGGCCGCACGGGACGCGGTTCGTCGAGCCTCGGCCAGAGCGGTCCACCGTTGGGATTCACCCTTGATGGCGGCTAACCCTATCGTGGGGTGCCAACTCGCCCGGAGGATCGAGCCGCCCTCGACCGATGAGGTTTTGTCGCGGATGCCGTCTCAACCTGGGTACGAGCGAATCAGCGCACCGGGAGGACGGCATGAGCGACTTCGAACCGCAGAGCGCGAACGGCAAGGTGCTGTGGCACTTCACCATGTCACTGGACGGGTTCGTGACCGGTCCGGACCACGACATGGACTGGATGAGCACCGGCATCTCCGAGCGGCCCGGTTTCATCGACCAGTACGTCGAGACGACGGGCGCCGTCCTCGGCGGCCGGCAGGGCTGGGACCGGTTCCCCGACGCCGCAAACATCTACGGCGGCGCCTGGACCGGGCCGGTCTTTGTGCTGACCCACCACCCCGAGGACGCCAAGCCCGCCGAGCGGGTCACGTTCCTCGACTGCGACCTGGCCGAGGCGGTGCGGATCGCGCTGGCCGCAGCCGGCGGCAAGAACGTGGAGGTGCTGTCGGCGGACATCGGCCGCCAGCTTCTCTTGCGTGGACTGATCGACGAGATCGACCTGCACATCGCGCCGGTGCTGCTGGGTGACGGCATCCGGCTCTACGACCACGCCGGTGGCAGCCCGGTGTACCTGCATCGCGTCGGCGCCGACGACCCGACGGCCGAGGTGGACCTGCGGTACCGGCCGGCGGCCACGTAGGACCCCCGCGGGCGTTTCAGGGCCCGGTGGTCAGGCGTCGGATCTCCTCGACGACCCGTGGCCACAGGGCCGCGGGCAGATCGTGGCCCATACCGGGATACATCAGCAGGCGGGCTCCGGGAATGGCCGCCGCGGTGGCGCGGCCGGCCGCCGGGCGCATCATGACGTCGTCCTCGCCATGGACGACCAGCGCCGGGACCCGCAGACCGGCCAGGGCCGGACGCCGATCTCTCGAGGCGGCGACCGCGGCGCGCTGGCGACGGCCGCCGTCGGGGTCGCTGGGCCGGCGTTCGTACGACCGCCGGCCGATGTCCGCGATCAGGTCCTCGTCGAGCGGGAAGCCGGGCGAGCCCATCAGCCGGTAGATCGCGACTTCGCGGCGTGCCGCCTGATCGGCGTCGGTGACCGGCGCCGACAGGATGTCCTTCATCGCCCGCAGGCTTCTGAGCGGCGGCCGGGCGCCGATCCGGATCGACGGAGTGGAGGAGACGGAGGTGAGCGTCCGGGTTCGTGCCGGGTGGGTGATCGCCATGGTCTGGGCGATCATGCCGCCCATGGAGGACCCGACGACGTGGGCCGACGGCCAGCCCAGGTCATCCAGGACGGCGACGGCGTCGGCCGCCATGTCCGTCAACTGGTACGGCGCGGCCGACGGGCGCAGCGCCGCCCGGAGCGGCCCGGGCGCGGCGACCCCGTCCAGATGGGTCGACAGGCCGGCGTCGCGGTGGTCGAAGCGAGTGACCTGGAAACCGGCTTCGACGAACGCGTGGCACAACCCCTCGGGGAACATCAGCATCTGCGCCTCGGTGGCCGCGACGAGCAGCAGAGGCATGCCGCCGGGTGGGCCGAAGGTCTCGTACGCGACGCTGATGTCGCCGTTCCTGGCCCGGCCTTCGTGGTCGGGGTGCTCCCGTGGTGACATCTCGATCACGGAGCCACGTTAATCCGGGCCCGCTGAGCCTCAGCTGAGACTCAGCGTCGCACTCCTACGATCACCGCCGACGATCGGACCGATGCGGAAGGAGGCCGGACAGCCTTGTCGACGACGACCTACCTCGTCCGGCGGATGACGGCCGGAGAATGGCGGGAGCTCCGGACGATCAGGCTCGAGGCGGTCCGTGACACCCCCACGGCCTTCAGCTCCTCGTACGCCGAACTGGCCGCCCTGACCGACGACTTCTGGCGGGAACGAGCGGCTGCCGAGGCGACCTCCGACCAGGGCGCGACCTTCATCGCCGTCGACCGGAACGACGACTGGGTGGGATCGGCAAGTGTCGAGCCCCTGGTGGAGGTGCCCGACCACGCGCACGTCCATGCCGTCTACGTCCGCGCGGGCCACCGCGGTCCGACCGGCCTCGGCGCCCGGCTCGTCGAGGCGGCGGTCCGTTTCGCGGAGCACATAGACGTGTCGCACCTGACGCTCGGTGTCCACGAGAGCAACGCCCGAGCGCTGGCGTTCTACCGGCGGATCGGATTCCGGATGACGGACAAGGTGATCCCGTACCGGCCGAACCCGGTCGAGCGGTGCTACATCCTGGAATACCGCGACTTCAGGAAGCCATCCTGAGCGGCGGCCCGGCAGTCTCGTCGCGAGACCCGCGTCAGACTCCCCGGGCCAGCCGGGCGCCCAGGCCGAGCAGCGCCGCACCGCTCAGCCCGTCGAGCGTCCGGCGCACCCCGGACCGGTCGAACACCCGCCGGAACACCGCCACCAGGTTCGCCACGGTGCAGAACCACACCAGCGTGACCGCAACGGCGAGCAGCGAGAGGGTGAGCGTGTCGAGGGTGCCGGGATGCGCGGGCAGGAACTGAGGCAGCAGCGCCAGAAAGAACACCGCCGCCTTCGGGTTCAGGGCGTTGCAGAGCAGCCCGTCCCGGAACGCCCCGCCGGTCGACCCCGGCGCGGCGTCCGGACCGGCCGCGGCGGGACGGATCGCTGCCAGCAGAGCCTTGATGCCCAGGTACGCGAGGTACGCCGCGCCCGCGTACCGGATCGTCGTGAGCACCACCGGGACCGTCGCGACCAGCGCGGCCACCCCCGCGGCCGCCGCCACCGCCCACAGGAAGACGCCGGTGGCCACGCCCGTGGCCGCGGCCATGCCTTCCGCCCGTCCGCGCAGGGCTGAGCGGCGCACGACCACCGCGAAGTCCGGGCCCGGCGACATCGCGCCCAGGCCCACCACGCCGCAGAACGCCATCAGCTGAGCAGCCGTCGTCATGCGGCCCACGGTACGACCGCCCGGGTGACGTGCGCCGCCCGGCGGCCCCGCTGTGCGTGGTGGCCCGGCCCGACCAGGCATCATGGCCGCGTGGAAACGGTGCGGGAGACGGTCGCGGCGATCGTCGGCGGGCGGACGGGGTACGAGGACGGCCTCGACGCGCTCACCGTCGCGCCGGCCGGCGAGGTGGATCCGGTGCTGGCCACGGTACTGTTCGATGCCACCGCGCGGCTCTGGCGTCGTGGCTGGCAGCCGGCCGAGCTGCACCGCCTGGTCACCCGGCGCGGCACCGGGGTGCAGCCGCTGCTGATCGTCGACTCCGTCGCCGCGTACCTGCGGGGTTTCCGGCCCAGGACGGTCGACGAGCGCTGGCGGGACCAGGCCGCCGAGCTCGACGCCCGCCCGTGGTGGGGTGACGACGCCGACTACGTGCGGCAGGTCACCACCCACCGCCGCGTCGATCGGGTCACCTTGATCGACGCCGTGCTGAGTCTGGTGACCCTGCTCAACGGCCTGCCGTCGATCGAGGTGCTCGTGCCGCCGCCCGGGCAGGCGGCGCCGGTGCGGCGGGCGCCCGGCAACGACGCCAAGCTGGAACGGGTACGGGCGTTGCTGGCCAAGGCCGAGGCGACGACCTTCCCGGCCGAGGCGGAGGCGTACAGCGCCAAGGCCCAGGAGCTGATCTCGCGGCACAGCATCGACGAGGCGCTGCTGGCCGCCGGGGGTGAGAGCGCCGTGGTCCCGTACGCCCGGCGGATCGGGGTGGACCATCCGTACGAGAGTGAGAAGGCGTCGCTGCTGAACTCCGTGGCCCGGGCCAACCGCTGCCACGTGGTCTGGTCCCCCGAGTTCGGCTTCGCCACCGTCTTCGGCTTCGACGCCGACATCGACGCGGTGGATCTGCTGCACACCTCGCTGCTGGTGCAGGCGCACCGGGCGATGGCGCGCACCGAGCCGCGCGGCAAGGCGGGCCGGTCGCGGCTCAAGAACTTCCGGCAGTCGTTCCTGGTCGGCTACGCGGTGCGGATCGGGGAACGGCTCGCCGAGGCCAGCCGGGCCGCGCTGGACCAGGCCGCCGATCCCGCGGCACTGCTGCCCGTGCTGGCCTCGCGGGACGTGCAGGTGCGCGAGGCCCGGGACCGTTCGTTCCCGAGCACCACGCGCGGGCGCGGCTTCCGGGTGGCCAGCCTGGAGGGCTGGGAGTCGGGCCGCGAGGCCGCCGACGAGGCGAAACTGCACTGAGAAACCGCACTGAGGGCCCCACCGTCTCCGGCCGGGCCCTCAGCGGGACCGATCAGTGTGCGTGCAGCAGCTCGTGGTTCTGCTGGATCTTCGCCCACGACTTCGGGGCCTTCGGCGCCGCCTTACGGGCCAGCGCGGAGACCCCCTCGATCGCCGGCTTGGACGGCGTGTACAGCCAGGCCTGGAACAGCTCGTCGAGCTGCTGGCCGGAAATCTTCTCGGCGAGCGCGATGAACTCGGCGGTGTTCGCGTCACCGTCCTTGTGCTCGGCCACCCAGGTACGCAGCAGCTCGAAGAAGTCCTCGTCACCGATGGCCAGGCGCAGCTGGTGCAGCGTCATGGCGCCCCGGTCGTACACCGCGCCGCTGAAGATATCGGCCGCGCCCGGGTCGCCGGGTGCGATCGTCCAGAAGTCGGCGGGCTGGGTGGCGTACAGGTAATCGAAGATCTCCTGGGCCGTGCCCTCGCCCTGCTCCTCGGACCACAGCCACTCGGCGTAGCTGGCGAAGCCCTCGTTGAGCCAGATCTCCTTCCACCGCTCGACCGACACGCTGTCGCCGAACCACTGGTGGGCGTTCTCGTGCACGACCACCGACATGTTGGCGCCGCTGCGGAAGAAGCCGGACGAGTACACCGACCGGGTCTGGGTCTCCAGGGCGAAGCCGAGTGCGCCCGGCGGCCCCACGACGCCGCCCTGCGCCTCGAACGGGTACGGCCCGAAGACGCCGCTCCCCCACTCGACGACCTCGGCGGTGCGCTCGACACTGGCCTTGGCCGCGTCCTCGAAGTCCTGCGGCAGCAGCTCCGAGTAGGCGTTGATCACCTGCTGGCCGTCGGCCGTGGTGTCCCGGGTGATCTCGTACTGCCCGATGGCCAGGAACGCCAGGTAGGTGGCCTGCGGGTGCAGCGAGCGCCAGCTCCACCGTTTCCAGCCGAGGATGTCCTGGGTGGGGTTGCGCGGCATGACGCCGTTGCTGAGCACCTCGACGCCGTCGGGCACGGCCACGGAGACGTCGAAGGTGGCCTTGTCGCTCGGGTGGTCGTTGCTCGGGAACCACCACCAGGCGATCTCGGGCTGGCCGACCGCCAGGGCGCCGTCGGCGGTGCGCGTCCAGGCGGTGTAGCCGGCCGCGACCTTGTTGGAGGGAACGCCGGAATACTGCACCACGACGGTCATCGTCTGGCCCTGGCTGACCGCCCGCGGCGGCGTGACGACCAGCTCGTGGTCGCCCTCACGGGTGAAGGTGGCGGCCCGGTTGTTGACCTTCACGGAGGCCACGTCGAGCACGAAGTCGAGGTGGAAGGAGCTGAGATCCTGCGTCGCCGCGGCCAGGATCGTGGTGGTGCCGGTGAGGCGGTCCTCGCCGGGGTAGTAGCGCAGCCGGACGTCGTAGTGCGAGACGTCGTACCCGCTGTTGCCGTAGTCCGGGAAGTATTCGTCGCCCAGCCCGGCGCCGCCGGGAGTGGGTGCGGCCTGGGCCGGGAGCGCGGTCCCGGCCAGGGTCAGTGCGGTGGCGAGCGTTGCCACCAGCAGTCGTCGCACGGTCGAACTTCCTTCCGTCGCGGACCGGGTCACGGTCCGGCGTGGAGTGGTCAGCCCGAACCTATCGAAGTATCTCGACGCCTGCCGCCCCCGGGGCGGACCACGCTAGAGTTGTCCTCATCTATGGAAGACATCCGCATGCTTGTCATGACGAAGCCGTTCCGGGCTCTCCCGGCCGGCCGGCTCGCCGCGACCCTGGCCGCGCTCGGAGCGGACGGGGCCGAGCTGGTCGTGCGTGACGGTCAGACCGTGACACCGGACGAGCCCACCCGGCTCAGGGACGTCGCCACGGAGCTCACCCGCCACGGCCTGCAGCTCGGCGTGGTGACCACCGATCTGGTCCGGGCCGACGACACCGCCGACGCGATCGTCGGTGTGTGCGCCGAGCTGGGCGTGCCGCTGGTCCGCCTCGGCTGGTGGCGCTACGACGCCGCCCTCGGCTATCGGCGCATCCTCGACATCGCGCGACGTGACCTGGCCGCCCTGGCCGGGCTGGGCCGCCGGCACGGCGTACGGCTGGCCCTGCAGCTGCACCACGGCACGATCCACCCGTCGGCGGCGCACGCCCTGCGCCTCACGGAGGAATTGCCCGTCTACCTCGACCCGGGCAACCAGGCGATGGAAGGCAGTGAACAACTGCCGATGAGCCTGGACCTGCTCGGTGACCGGATCGCCTGCGTGGGCGTCAAGAACGCGGCCTGGCGCGGCACCGGTCTCGCCTGGCAACCGCTGGCCGACAGCGGCGGGGTCGTCAACTGGCCCGCGACGCTGGGCACGCTGCGCGAGCGCGGTTATGCCGGCCCGTTGTCCCTGCACGCCCACTACCCGATGACCGACCCGGTGGCCGCCGTCGGCCGGGATCTGGCCCACCTGCGGACATTGAGCGCCTGAACGAACCGATGCCCGGCCCCGCCGCCGCTTCTCGCGGGGCACGACCGGGCATCGCCGAGACACGGATCAGCGCGCGAGCGCGAGCCCCTGCTTGTCCGTGAACTTCCCGACCGCGATCATGATGAAGTCGATCAGCGCCCAGAGGCCGAACCCGCCGAAGGTGATCAGCATGAGAACGCCCGTGCCGATCTTGCCGACGTAGAAGCGGTGGATGCCGAGCACGCCCACGAAGAAGCTGAGCACCAGCGCGACGATCCAGGACTTCGAGCCCGTGCCGATGGGGGTCTGGGTAGCAGTCATTCTCTCTATGTCTCCCTGTCAGAGATACGTCAAAGCCGGTGCACGGTAGCGGGACAGGGCCGCCGCAGGCAAGATCCGACTGGTACGCCCGCATCGAGGTGGTCCGTGAAGCCACGATCCATGCCCTTCGAAACTGACCGTGGACGGCCAAGATGGAGCCGGCGAGCGAAGCATCAGCCGCGGAGCGCGCTACGCGGCGGCTGCCGCAATCCGGAGCGCTTTCTGGCGGTCCTGGCCCGCCAGACCGAGGTGGTACAAGCTGATCCGGGCCGCGCCGGCCGCCCGTAGCCTGGCCAGGTGCCCGGGTACGGCGTCCGCCTCGGCCGGTGGCAGCACCGTCACATAGGCGTCGACCGGCAGTCCCGTCGCGGCAGCCCGGCGCACCACTTCGGCGGAGCCTTCAGTGGTCGGCCACGCCGGCACCAGCAGCGCGTCGACGTCAGCCGCGGCGGTCGGCGTGAGACCCGGCGACGGCCCGGTCGCCCAGGGATCAGGGTTGGCGTGCAACGTGACCGGCACCCCGGGAGCCTGTTCACGGACAGCGGCCAGCACCCCCGCCCGCAAGGCATCAGTGTTCGCGTGCCGATTCGCCAACACCGCCGCCAGCACGTCATCAGACAGAGAGCCCGCGCGCAGCCCGGCCACGACCTCATCGGGAACGAGACCCGCCGCCTGCCAACCGGAACGGCACGAAGCACAGCAGCAGACGGACAGCAGCCGAACCTCCGCCGCGGTCCAGGCACCGTCGGTCTTCTCGTGATGTCCAAGGTGGACCAGGCCCAGCTGCCCGCACGCCTCCAACGAGACCCCGTCCACCGTCACGTCACGGACGGCTTCACCGGCCAAGGTCGCCGCGTACGCGCGGACTTCCGGATGGGCCGGGCACAACGCGTACGGGTAGCGCTCGCCGAAGCAGTTCACCACCACGGTCTCCGGGTGCTCGAGACCCAGCCGGGTGTTGTGGGTCAGCACGATCCAGGCGTTGACCGCCAGCCCCGCCGCCCGGAGCGTGCTGGCCGCCGTACCGAAAGGGTCTTGCTCGGTCATCCAGTTTGGGCCCGCGGCCCGCAGCAGCCGGCCCTCCCAGGCCGCGGGCCGGACCGGCCGGTAGAGCGCGGCGTAACGCGCGTCGACGACCCGCCGCGCCGGATGCAGCGGGGTCGCCGCCCGGACCGAGTGGTACGTCGCCGCCAGCGTCACCGCGTCCACGGCCTCGGCCGCCCGTCCGGCGAAGGCCGGATCACCCAGCACATCCCACGGGTACGCGTGCCCGCTCACCATCGTGGCCTCCGCTTGGTGTAGCCCGGCTCGAACAGCCGCATGTACGCAGTGTCGTCACGTTCCCGGATCCCGCAGTTCAGGTAGTTCTCGTGCAGCCGGGCCAGCGCATCCGGGTCCAGGCCGACGCCGAGCCCCGGCGCGTCCGGGACGGTGACCGACCCGTCGGTGAAGCGCAGCGGCTCGGCCACCACGTCGACGCCGAGCTGCCACGGCGTGTGCGTGTCCACCGCGTACGTCAGGTTCGGTGTGGCCGCCGCCAGGTGGGTCATCGCGGCCAGGCTGATCCCGAGGTGGCTGTTCGAGTGCATGGACAGCCCGAGCCCCCAGGTGCGGCAGATGGTCGCCAGGTGCGCCGACGCGGTGAGCCCGCCCCAGTAGTGGTGGTCGGCGAGCACGATGCCCACCGAGCCCCGGGCCACCGATTCCGGCAGGTCGGCGAAGCGCACCACGCACATGTTGGTGGCCAGCGGCATCGGGGCCAGCGCGGCGACCTCGGCCATGCCGGCCAGCCCGGCGGTCGGATCCTCCAGATACTCCAGCAGGCCGGCCGTCTCCTCGGCGACCTTGACCGAGGTGTCGACGGTCCACGCGCAGTTCGGGTCCAGGCGCAGCGGCATGTCCGGGAACGCCACGCGCAGCGCGCGGATCGCGTCGATCTCCTGCTCCGGCGGGAAGACGCCGCCCTTGAGCTTGATCGAGCGGAAGCCGTACCGGTCGATCATGCGCCGGGCCTGGGCGACGATGCCGGCCGGGTCGAGCGCCTCGCCGTATTCGTCGGGCTCGGCCCCGGGGTGCCCGGCCCACTTGTAGAACAGGTACGCCGAGAACGGGACCGTCTCGCGGACCTTGCCGCCGAGGAGCGCGTACACGGGCCGGCCGGTCACCTGTCCCTGGAGGTCGAGCAGGGCCACCTCGAACGGCGAGACGACCCGGGCCAGGGTCTTCTCGGAGCTGGAGCCGCCGGTCAGCCCGTGCCGGTCCGGGGCGTCCACCACCCCGACGGCGTCGGCGATCCGGGACCGCAGCCCGGCCAGGTCGAAGACGTCCAGCCCGGCGAGCGCCCCGGCTGCTTGCTCCAGCAACGCGAGGTGCGGGGCGTCGCCGTAGGTCTCGCCGAGCCCGACCAGTTCGTCACCACAGTGGACCTGGACGATCGCGCGCAGCGCCCAGGGCTGGTGCACCCCGGCGGAGTTGAGCAACGGCGGATCCGGAAAGGCAATCGGCGTGATCGTCACAGCGACGACCGGCAGCGAGGTGGTCATCCTTTTATGGCTCCTGAGGTCAGGCCGCGCATGAACTGTCGTTGCATGGCCAGGAAGGCCAGCACCGAGGGCAGCAGCGCGAGCAGCGCGGCCGCGAGCAGCACCCCGAGACCCACCTGATCGTCGCTGCGCAGGGTGCGCAGCGCCAGCGGCAGGGTGAACTTCGCGGCGTCGTCGGCGACCAGCAGCGGCAGCATGTACTGGTCCCAGATCATTGTGAAGCCGAAGATGCCGATGACGCCTAGCGCCGGCCGGCACAGCGGCAGCACCACCGACCAGAAGATCCGCAGGTCGCCGGCGCCGTCCAGGCGGGCCGCCTCCTCCAGCTCGGCCGGGATCTCCTTCATGAACTCGGTCATCACCAGGATGGAGAAGGCCCAGGCCCCGACCGGGATGATCATGCCGGCCAGGGTGCCGATGAGGTTGACGTGCAGCACCGGCACGTCGGCCAGCACCAGCGACAGCGGGATGGCCAGGATCTCCTCGGGCAGCATCAGGGTGGACAGGATCAGCAGCAGGACCAGCTGCATGCCGGGGAAACGCTTGCGGGCCAAGGCGTACGCGGCGGAGACGCTCACCAGGATCTGCAGCAGCAGACCGCCACCGACCACGATGAACGAGTTCGCCAGGTAGGTCAGCACGTCGCGGTCCACGGCCGCGGCGAAGTTGTCCAGGGTGAGCCCGCGCGGGATCAGCGTGAGCCGGGTCGGGTCGGTGACCGGGGTGAAGGCGCTGACCAGCAAGGCGATCAGCGGCCCGGCGAAGACCGCGACCAGCACCAGGTAGAGCAGCACCCGGGCGGCGAACGCGACCGGCCCCGGCGCAGCGCCCCAGCCGAGCGCGGTGTCCAGCCGGGCACCCACGTTGCGGCGGCCCATCACGCGGCCTCCCGCCGGCGCGAGGCCCGCACAGCGACGGTCAGCACCACGGTGGCCAGCAGCAACAGCACCGAGCCGGCCGAGGCGATGCCCAGCTCGTTGCGTTCCAGCCCGAGTTTGTAGACCAGGGTCATGACCACCTCGGTGGAACCGTTCGGCCCGCCGTTGGTCAGCAGGAAGATCTCGGTGAAGACCCGCAGGCCGCGGATCGCGGCCAGGGTCAGCAGGATGGTCAGCACCGGGCGCAGCGCGGGCACGGTGACATGCCACAGCCGCCGCAGCGGGCCGGCGCCGTCGGCGGCGGCCGCCTCGTAGAGGGCGCGGTCGACGCCGGCCAGGCCGGCCAGGAAGATCATCATGTCGTACGGTGCCCCGCGCCAGATGCCGACGCCCATGACCGACCACAGGGCCGAGTCGGCCGAGTTGAGGAACTGGGAGGGCCCGGCGCCGACCCAGCCGAGGATGGTGTTGATCGCGCCGTCGCCGACCGGGTAGTAGAGGATGCGCCACAGCTCGGCGACCACGGCCATCGCGGCGACCGTGGGCAGGAAGACGGCCGTGCGGACGAACCACAGGCCCCGCGACGAGCCTTCGAGCAGCAGCGCGAGGACGAAGCCGAGCACGATCGAACCGAGGGTCTGCCCGAGGGCCAGCACCACGGTGTGACCGATGGCCGAGGTGAACGACGGGTCGGTGAGCACGTCGCGGTAGTTGGCCAGGCCGACGAAGCGGTCGCCGAGGTACGGCCGTACCTCGTGGAAGCTCATCTCGACGGCCCGGACCATCGGCACGAACTTGAAGACCGCGAAGAGCAGCAGGGCCGGGGCCAGGAACAGCCAGGCCGGCAGATGCCGCCGCAACGCGAGGCGCAGGCGGCTCCGCCGGGCCGGCGCGGCGGGCGCGGGCGGCGCGTCCGTCCGGGTCGGCACGGCGGGAGCCATGGTCATCCCTTGACCCCCTGCCTGGTCAGTTCCGCGTCGAAGGTCTGGGCCAGCTTGTCGAGCTCGGCCTTGGTGTCGGAGCCGCAGTCGGCCACGATCGTGTTGATCGCCTCGGCGGCGGCCTGCCGGAACGGCGTCCAGTCCGGCACCGCCGGCACGTAGCGGCCGGACGTCTTGAAGACCTGCTCGAAGGTGGCCCAGCGGGTGTCCTGGCGGACCGTTGACAGCTGCACCCCGGTGTTGACCGGCAGCCGGACGATGCCGCCGTCGGAGTCGCCGGCCATGCCGATGGTCTGGCCCCGCACCGAGACCGCGAACTCGGCGAACTTCTGCTGCCCGGTCTCGTTGGCCGAGCCGGCCATCAGGTAGACGTTCTCCCCCTCGGCCAGCGACTGGGCCTTACCACCGGGACCGGCCGGGAGCGCGACGATCTCGTACTTGTCCTTGCCGAGGTTCTTGTCGAAGCGGGCCATGTTGTACGGCCCGGTGAAGTAGATGCCGCCCTTGCCGGTCTCGAACAGCGGGTGCGCCTGGGTGGTCTCGAGGGTGACCGCGCCCGGCACGACGTCCTTGTCGGTGCAGAACTGCTTCTTGAAGCCGTCGACCACGGCGACCGACTGTGGGGTGTTCACGGCCGTCGTGAACTACCGGTGTCGCCGCTGAGGAAGTCGCCGCCGCCCGACCACAGGAAGCTGGTCAGGTACCAGGCGGTGTAGCCGCGCTTGGTCGAGCCGGGTACCACGTAGCCGTACGTGTCGGCCTTGCCGTTGCCGTCCGGGTCCTCGGCGGTGAACGCCTTGGCCAGCGCGTCCAGCTCGGCCCAGGACTTCGGTTGCGCGGCGCCGACCTTCTCGCGCCAGTCCTTGCGGATGAACAGCGCGAAGGACTGGGCCGAGAACGGGACCCCGTACGTCTTGCCGTCGGCGCCGGTGGCGGCGTCCCACGACGTCGGGCTGAGGTCGGCGCCGCCGGCCAGCGCGGCCTTGTCGACCTCGCGGACCAGGCCCTGCTTGACCAGCGTGCCGAGCTGAGCGGTGTCGTTGATGACGATGTCGGGCAGGTCCTTCTGGGCGGCGGCCTGCTGCAGCTTGGTCTCGAAGTCCTCGAACAGCGCGGTGACGGTGGCCGGGGTGCCGGTGGCGGCGGTGAATCCGGCGGCGATCGCCTTGGCGGTCTTCTCGGAGTTGGAGCCGGGGGGTTTGCGGATCCAGATGTCCAGCGCGGCGTCGGCGTCCCGTTCGGGGGCGCCGCCGTCGCCACAGGCGGTGAGTCCGGTGGCGATCGCCTTGGCGGTCTTCTCGGAGTTGGAGCCGGGGGGTTTGCGGATCCAGATGTCCAGCGCGGCGTCGGCGTCCCGTTCGGGGGCGCCGCCGTCGCCACAGGCGGTGAGTCCGGTCGCGACCAGCATCGTGGCCATGACCGTCGCCAGCAGTCTCCTGGTAGACATGGGGATGCCTCCTGTCTACATATGTGGAAGCGTTTCGAGCTTGTGGAAGGCAAGTACGCACAAGCTAGCTTTCGGTACTATGACCGTCAACAGTCCGGAAACAATCGACCGCGATGGTGGCTGACATGGCTCTAGCTCGATCCCGCCCGGTCGCCCACCCATCCACCGGGGCCAATGACTCGTCGCCGGTTAAGTCCGCGGAGCGCACCGTCAAGATCCTGGAGACGCTCGCCGCCTCCCCGACGAAGCTGACGCTCTCGGAGCTCCAGGAGCGGATGGGCTACCCCCGGTCCAGCCTGCACGCGCTGGTGCGCACGCTGCGCGAGCTGAAGTGGGTGGAGGCCGACGAGAGCGGCTCCGCCTTCGGCGTCGGCCCGCACGCCCTGCTCTCCGGGACGGCCTATCTGGACCGCGATCCGGCCCTGCGGTACGCGTACGAGACGCTGGAGGATCTGCGCACCGAGGTGGGCCACACCATCCACTACGCCCGCCGCGACGACACCCACGTGCTCTACCTGGCCAGTCGCGAATCGCGCGAGGCCGAGCGGGTCATCTCCCGGGTCGGGCGCCGGCTGCCGGCCCACGTCACCGGGCTGGGCCAGGCGCTGCTCGCCGACCTGACCGAGGCCGAAGTGGACGCCCTGCTGCCGGACACGCTGGAGGCGTTCACCCCGCGCACGATCACCGGGCGGGCCGCGCTGCACGCCGAGCTGGACGCGGTCCGCCGGCGCGGCTGGGCGTTCGAGGTCGAGCAGGGCACGCCCGGGGTGGCGTGCGTCGCCGTCGCGGTCGGCTACCGCATCCCGGCCACCGATGCCATCTCCTGCTCGATGCCGGCCGACCTGGCCAAGGGCGCCCACCTGGACAAGGTGGTGGCGGCCGTGACCGCGCACACGAACGCCCTCGCCGCGACACTGCGCCGCGAGGGCATCCGCTGACGGCTCACATCGGCTCACCCAGCGGCAGGTCGCACCACCAGGAGCCGACCCGGTTCAGCAGCGGGTCGTGCGCGAAGTCGGGCTCACCGAACTCGGCGATGCGCCGCTCGGCACAGACCTCGGCGTCGTCCTTGGGGAAGTAGCCGATCGCCTCGCCCTCGGCCAGCGACCACCAGCGGCGGGTGTTGCGGCTGACGCCCCAGATGATCCGGTAGCCCGGGCTCTCGGCCGCCACGCAGGCCTCGACCAGCCGGGCGCCGTCGTCGGGCGAGAGCCACAGGGCCAGGCCGCGCAGCTGCGGCGGGGTCGGGAACCACAGTCCGATGCGGACACAGATCACCTCGAGGTCGAACCGGTCCACGTAGAGGCGGCCGAGGGACTCCACGGCTGCCTTGCTCCAGCCGTACAGGGTGTCGGGGCGGGGCGGGAGGTCGGCCGGCAGCCCGTCGGGGTAGCGGTCGTCGTCGCGGGGGTGGAAACCGGCGGCATGGCTGGACGAGGCCAGCACGACGCGCCGGACCCCGCTGCGCCGGGCCGCTTCGAGCAGGCAGTACGTCCCGTACGCGTTGCGCCGCAGCACGTCCTCGGCGCCGGCCTCCTTGCTCTGCCCGCCGAGGTGCACGATGGCGTCCACGCCCTCGCACGCCGCCACCAGGGCCTCCTGGTCGTCCACCGACGCGATGACAACCTCCTCGGCGCCGCCACCCTCGACCGGCGCCGGTTCCACGATGTCGAGCAGTCGCAGGGTGCGGCCCGCGGCGGCGAGGCGGGGCCGCAGCAGCCCCGCGACCTTTCCCGCGCCGCCGGTGATGAGGAGTCGCTGAGCCATCGGGGAACCTCCACGTTCATGACCGTCGTCGATGCGACGGAACCCTAACACCCGGTTCCCATACATATCGCTTGCTTGACCGGCCGACAGGGCTCCTCTAGTTTGAGTCGCATTCATCACTGCGACAAGCATCCATATATGTGGACGGGGGTACGTGCATGCCAGACGCCATCGGCTTCATCGGCCTGGGGATCATGGGCTCGCCCATGGCCGCCAATCTCGTCAAGGCGGGCCACGACGTCGCGGGCCACTCCCGCGGCCGGGCCGGCCTCGACCGGCTCGCCGCCGCGGGCGGCCGTCCGGTCCGGGACGTCGCCGAGGCCGTGGCCGGCGCGGACGTGGTCATCACGATGCTGCCCGACTCCCCCGACGTCGAGCAGGTCGTCCTCGGCTCCCGCGGCGTCCTGGCCCACGCGCGGCCGGGCACGCTGCTCATCGACATGTCCACCGTCCGGCCGCAGACCGCCCGCACGGTCGCGGCCGCCGCAGCGGACCGGGGCGTCCGGGCCCTGGATGCTCCGGTCTCCGGCGGTGAGCAGGGGGCCGTCGAGGGCACACTGTCCATCATGGTCGGCGGGACCGAGGCCGACGCCGAGGCGGCCCGGCCCGTGCTCGAAGCGCTCGGCACCACGATCGTGCACGTCGGACCGGCCGGCGCCGGGCAGACGGTGAAGGCCGCCAACCAGCTCGTCGTCGCCGGCACCATCCAGCTCGTGGCCGAGGCGATCGTGCTGCTGGAGGCCAGCGGCGTCGACGCCGGGGCCGGCCTGCGGGTGCTGGCCGGCGGCCTGGCCGGCAGCACGGTGCTGGACCGCAAGGCGGCCGGCATGCTCGCGCGCAGCTTCGCCCCCGGCTTCCGGGTCGACCTGCACCACAAGGATCTGGGCATCATGCTGGAGGCGGCCCGCGAGGCCGGCGCCGTCGTCCCGGTGGGCGCCCTGCTGGCCCAGCTCATGGCCGCGTTGCGGGCCCAGGGTGACGGCGCGCTGGACCACACCGCGCTGCTGCGGCTGGCCGAGCGGATGGCGGGCCGGGCCGATGGCTGACCTGCGGGACCGGCTGCGGGCCGGCGAGCTGCTCTACGGCACGTTCCTCGGGCTCGGCTCGGCGCTGGCCGCGGAAGCCTGCGCGGTGGCCGGATTCGACTGGCTGCTGGCCGACCTCGAGCACGGCGGCGGGGACGAGCCGGCCCTGCTGCACCAGCAGATCGCCGCCGAGGCGCACGGGCT
This sequence comes from Actinoplanes sp. NPDC051405, assembly GCF_055586185.1. NCBI lineage: Bacteria > Bacillati > Actinomycetota > Actinomycetes > Micromonosporales > Micromonosporaceae > Actinoplanes > Actinoplanes sp. NPDC051405. The sequence continues at coordinate 184,584 of NZ_JBVJIR010000007.1, read as the reverse complement.
GGCCATGGTCGCGAGGGTCGAGTCGGCCGAGCGGATCCGCACCGGCCGGGTCCTCGACGTCGGCGTCACCGGGGTGATGTTCCCCCGGCTGGAGACCCCCGAGGAGGTCACCGCGGCGGTCCGGCACCTGCGTTACCCGCCGGCCGGCGACCGCGGCGTGGCCACCTACAACCGGGTGTACGACTTCGGCCTGCGCCCCGAAGGCCTGGAGACCGCCAACGACGGCGTGCTCGGCATCGTGCAGGTGGAGAGCCGGCGGGCGCTGGCGTCGATCGCCGAGATCGCCGCCATCCCCGGCGTCGACGTGCTCTTCGTCGGGCCGCGCGACCTCTCGCACGACCTCGGCGTGCCCGGGGCCTTCACCCACCCCGACTTCCGGGCCGCCCTGGACGAGGTGCTGGTCGCGGCCAAGAACGCCGGCATCACCGCCGGCATCCTGGCCGGTCACGCCCGGCAGGCCCAGGAGTACGCGGACCTGGGCTTCCGCTTCGTCGGCGTGGGCTCGGACGCGTCCCTGCTGGCCCGCGCCGCCCACGACACCGTCCGCTACCTGCGCGACAACGACTGACACACGACCTCCGGTGGGGGGGGGGGGGGGGGGGGGGGGGGGGGGGGGGGGGGGGGGGGGGGGGGAGGGGGGGGGGGGGGGGGGGAGGGGGGGGGGGGGGGGGGGGGGGGGGGGGGGGGGGGGGGAGGAC
>NZ_JBVJIR010000007.1:163597-183880 GCF_055586185.1 Actinoplanes sp. NPDC051405 | reverse complement strand
ACAGACACCCACCCCCCCCCTGCCTGTCTTCTGGGATGGGGGGCGGGTTTTCTCGTTCCCCCCCCCCCCCCCCCCCCCCCCCCCCCACCGGCCGTCACCGGTACGGATCGGTGATCTCCCGCGGCTCGGTCAGCGCCCGCCGCAACTGGGCCGTGCCGCGCTTGCCCAGACGCCGGCTCCACGTCGCCTGCTTGGTCACCCCGGCCTGCTCGGCCAGCTCGGTGACCCGGCTCCCGGGCGGCCCGATCCGGGCGGCGATCCGGCCCTGAGCTGCTGCTCTCCGGCCGGCCCGCGGCCCTCTCCCGGCTCTCCGGACCGGGCGTGGAGGCACTGGCGGCCCGGCTGTCACCCGCCCGGACGAAGTAACCGGCGGCCGGGGCACGTGTGGCGATCGTCGCTACGGGTAATCAGGAGGCGTACCCCAACCGGCGACGAGGAGACTCCGATGTTCTTCAACCTGATCAGGCGCTACGTGATCATGGCGATCGCCATTCCGCTGGCGGCGGCGGGCGCCCGCAAGCTCAGCGACGCCGTGGAGGCCAAGCGCGGACCGAGCCGCGGCACGAAGCTGCTGCGTCAGGGCGCGGACACCCTGCAGGGCCGCTTCGGCCGGCAGAAGAAGCGCTCCCGCTTCGCCTTCGGCCGCTGACGGAACGACGGGCGGGCGAAACTACGGGCGGGTCAGGAACCGGCAAGCACCGTCCCCGCCCGTAGCTCGAGGTCCGCACCGCGGGCTGCGCCGTCTCCGGCGCGGCCCGCGAACGGCGGACCATGGTCGGCCCCAACCGAGGGCGGCGGCGGGCGCGACAGTGATCAGACCGACCGGATGCCGCCGGCGAAGTCGAGCGACACCCGGGCCCAGTCTTCTCCTGTCGTGTTACGACTCGGATAACGTGCGCTCATGACCTTCTCTGTCGTGGCGCGCGCAGCCGACGGTGCCGCACTCGGGGTGGCTGTGGCCAGCAAGTTCCTGGGCGCCGGCGCAGCCGTGCCCGCTGCCCTCGCGGACGTGGGCGCGGTGGCGACCCAGTCGTACGCCAACCTCGCGTACCGGCCGCAGGCCCTGGCCCTGCTGGCCACCGGGGTGCCCGCCGCCGAGACGGTCGCCGGCCTGATCGCCGCGGACGCCGGCCCGGTGGACCACCGGCAGGTCGGCGTGGTCGGCACGCAGGGTCCGGGCGCGACGTTCACCGGCTCGGCCTGCCACGACTGGGCCGGCGGCGTGGCCGGGAACGGCTTCGCCATCCAGGGCAACATGCTGGCCGGACCTCAGGTGGTCGACCAGATGCGCAAGGCCTGGCTGGCCGGCACGGAACAGACCCGCCTGGCGTACCGGCTGCTCGACGCCCTGCGCGCGGGCGACGAAGCCGGCGGCGACCGCCGCGGCCGGCAGAGCGCGGCGCTGCTGGTGGTGGCCAAGGGCCAGGGGTACGGCGGCACCAGCGACGTCGTGGTGGACCTGCGCGTGGACGACCACCCGGACCCGGTCGCCGAGCTGACCCGGCTGCTCGAACTGCACACGCTCTACTTCGAACGCCCGGACCCGGCAACCCTGCTCGACCTCGCCGGCGACGTCGGCGCCGAGGTGCGCGAGCGGCTCAGCGCCCTGGGCCACCCGGCGGGAGCGGAGGCGGCCGACCTCGATGAGGCGCTGGCGTCCTGGGCCGGCATCGCCAACCTGGAGGAACGCATCGTCGCCGGAAAGATCGACCCCCTGGTCCTCGACCAGCTCCGCAACGCCTGAGTGATCAGCTGCGCCGAGCCGGCCTGACGCAACACCTGGCGCTGATGCCCGGCTTCGAGCAGCCCGAGCAGGTCCCCCGGCAGCCCGTGCACCACGCAGAGATACGTACGGCCTCACCCTCGCATGCTGTCAACCACCGTGGCGTTCGGACTGTGGGCGGCGTCGATTCAGCCGCGCAGGAAGGCCAGCACCGCCCGGACGCGGCGGTGGTCGTCGACGTCCGGGGGCAGGTCCAGTTTGGCCAGCAGGCTGCCGATGTGTTTGGCCACCGCCGCCTCGCTGACCACCAGCGTGCGGGCGATCGCCGTGTTCGAGCGGCCCTCGGCCATCAGCGCCAGCACCTCGCGTTCGCGGGGCGTGAGCCGGGCCAGCGGGTCGCGGCGCCGGCCCAGGAGCTGCCGGACCACTTCCGGGTCGACCACCGTACGGCCGGCAGCCACCCGGACCAGCGCGTCGACGAACTCGGCCACGTCGCCGATGCGGTCCTTGAGCAGGTAGCCGACGCCCGCGGTGTGGCCGGAGTCGAGCAGTTCGGCGGCGTACGTCTGCTCCACGTACTGGCTCAGCACCAGGACCGGCAGGTCCGGGTCGGCGGCCCGCAGCGCGATCGCCGCCTGCAGCCCCTCGTCGCTGAAGCCCGGTGGCATCCGCACGTCGGTGACCACCACGTCGGGGTGGTGCTCGGCGACGGCCGCGAGCAGGGCCGGCGCGTCGGCGACGGCCGCGACCACCTCGTGGCCGAAGTGGCGCAGCATGCCGGCGATGCCCTCGCGGACGATGACGCCGTCCTCGGCGATCACGACCCGCACGGGATCTCCACGTGCAGCAGGGTCGGGCCGCCGGGCGGGCTGGACAGCGCCACCGTGCCGTCGACCGCGGCGACCCGGTCCGCCAGTCCCATCAGGCCGGTGCCGCGGCCGGGGTCGGCGCCGCCGCGGCCGTCGTCGCGGACGTCGAGGTGGAGCCGGCCGCCGCGGATCCCGGCGGTCACCGCGGCGCGGGTCGCCTCGCTGTGTTTGGCCACGTTGGCCAGCGCCTCGACCACCACGAAGTACGCCGCCACCTCGACCGCGTCCGGCAGCCGGTCGCCGAGCCGCAGGTCCAGGTCGACGGGCACCGGGGCGTGCCCGGCCGCGTCACCGACGGCGGCCGCGAGGCCCCGGTCGGTGAGGACCTTCGGGTGCACGCCGCGGATCAGTTCGCGCAGCTCGGCCAGGGCTTCCCGGGCCAGTTGCTGGGCCGCCGTCACCTGCACCGCGGCCGGGGATCCGGCGGCCAGCTCCAGGCGGGCCAGGCCGAGCTGCATGCTCAGCGCGACCAGCCGCTGCTGGGCGCCGTCGTGCAGGTCGCGTTCGATGCGCCGGCGTTCGACGTCGAACGCGTCGACCAGCCGGGCCCGGGACCGGCTGAGCTCGACCAGTTTGGCGTCGTTGTCGTCGCTGCGCGGGGCCAGCAGCGCCCGGGCCATCGCCGCCCGGGCCCCGGCCCACGCGGTCACCGGGTAGGCCGCGACGGCGAGAATGGCCGGGGTCGCCAGGGCCAGCGGCACGGTGAGCCAGAGCGAGTCCTCGCGGTTGTAGAACGGGCCGAACAGCACGGTCGTGGGCGCGAAGACGGCCGCGGCCACGACCACCGCGTCCATCCAGCACAGCACCAGCGCGGAGAGCATCGTGTAGCCGAGTTCGCGCCAGGTGGCCTGCTCGCGCAAGCGGCACATGAGCCAGGGACGCAGCCCGGGGGTGCCGGGTGGGCGGTGCGGGTCCGGCAGTTCCTCGCGGTCGACCAGGCGCATCCGCCACCGCTCCAGGCGGCCGACAGCGACCCCGGACAGGACGGTGGCCAGATACCCGGCGATCCCGACCACCACGACCGACAGCACCACGCCCGCGGCCAGCAGCAGCACGGTGGCCACGATCGTGGCGAAGCCGATCATCGCGCCGCCGGTGAGGTAGGCCAGCGAGCGCCACGGCCACGACGACGTGAGGAACCGGGTGGGCCGCATGGTGAGCGCGTCGAGCGCGTTGCGGACCGGCATGGGCAGTCACGCTACCGGCGGGCCGCACCCGGCTCGGTAGTGCTGGGTATACCTTCGATCCTCGCCCGCGGGGGAATGTGCCGGGCCCGGCGGGCCGGAAGGCTTCGGCCATGACCATCACGACCATCGGCACGGCGGTGCGGCTGCGGGCCGTCTCCAGGATCTACGGTACGGGCGAGAGCGCGGTGACCGCCCTCGACGCGGTCGACGTGGAGATCGCCCCGGCCACGTTCACCGCGGTGATGGGCCCGTCCGGGTCCGGCAAGTCCACCCTGCTGCACTGCGCCGCGGGCCTCGACCGGCCGACCAGCGGCGAGGTGACGATCGACGGCGTGAGTCTGACCGGGCTCTCCGAGCGGGCGCTGACCAAGGTGCGCCGCGCCCGGGTCGGTTTCGTGTTCCAGGCGTTCAACCTGATCCCGGCGCTGAGCGCGGAGCAGAACGTCGCGTTGCCGCTGCGGCTCGCGGGACGGCGGCCGGCGGCGGGCGAGGTCCGGGCGATGCTGGCGGAGGTGGGGCTGGCCGACCGGGCGCGGCACCGCCCGAGTGAGCTCTCCGGCGGTCAGCAGCAGCGGGTGGCGATCGCCCGGGCGCTGGTGACCCGGCCGGCGGTGCTGTTCGCCGACGAGCCCACCGGCGCGCTCGACACCACGGCGTCGCGGGAGGTGCTGCGGCTGCTGCGTACGGCGGTGGACCGGCACGCGCAGACCGTGGTCATGGTGACGCACGACCCGTACGCGGCCGCGCACGCCGACCGGGTGCTGCTGCTGGCCGACGGCCGGGTGGCGGACGTGCTCGAGCATCCGGCGGACGCCCCGGAGATCGCCGTGCGGATGGCCCGGCTGGAGGAGCAGTGAGGCTCGCCTGGGACATGGTCCGGCACCGGTTCGCCGCGTTCGCCGGCACCTTCGTCGCGATCACACTCGGCGTGGGTGTCGTGGCCGGCTCGACCACTCTCTGGGCGTCGTCGCAGCCGCAGACCCCCGAGCGATTGTCCGCGACACCGGTGCTCGTGCACTCGCCGTCGGTCGGCGACAACGACGACGGTTACCCCGAGTACCGCTCGTGGACCACCGCCGAGGCGGCCGGGCTGACCGGGCGGCTCGCCGCGCTGCCCGGGGTCACCGCGGCGATCCCCGACCCGTCCTTCTACGTGCAGCGGGTCATCGGCGGCCGGCCCACCGGAGACCCGCAGACCGCGCTCACCGAGGGACACGCCTGGTCATCGGCGGCGCTCGGCGGATACCGGCTCGATGCCGGCGCGCCACCGGAGCGGCCCGGGGAGGTCGCGCTGGCCGGCCACGCACCGGGTTCACGGGTCGACGTGCTGACCGCGCGCGGCCCGGCGACCTGGACGGTGACCGGCACGACCGACGGCCCGGGCTTCTACGTCGCGGACGCCACCGCCGCCACCCTGTCCGCCGGGGTCCGGCTCATCGGGCTGACCGTCAGCGGTGACGCCGAGGCAGTCGCGGCGGCGGCCCGCGCGGCCGTGGGTACCAGCGGCGCGGTCCTGTCCGGCGCGGCCCGCGACACCCTGGAGCCGGAGTCCGTGACCCGGATCCGCTGGCTGGGCGCGCAACTGCTGATCGCCATGGTCTCGCTGGGCTCCTTCGTGGCGATCTTCGTGGTCGCCTCCACGTGCGCGCTGAGCGCGGCGCAACGGCGGCGCGAGATCGGCCTGCTGCGCGCGGTCGGTGCCACCCCGGGCCAGGTGATCCGGATGATGTACGCCGAGACGCTGGTCGTCGGCGTGCTGGGTGGCGCGGTGGGCGTACCGCTGGGGGCGCTGGCCGCTCCCCTGCTCGCGCCGCCGCTGGTGGCCGCCGGGCTCGAACCGGCGGGGTTCGCCGTGACCTGGCAGCCGGCGGCGCTGGCCGGCTCCTTCGCACTCGGCATCGTGGTCGCGCTGACCGGTGTCTGGACCGCGGCCCGGCGGTCCAGCCGGGTGCCCGCCCTGGACGCCCTGCGGGACGCGGCGATCGAGCACCGGGCGATGACCCGGCCCCGCTGGACCCTCGGCGTGCTGAGCGTGATCGCGGGCGCCGCACTGCTGATCTCCCTGCCCACGATGAGCACCGACGCCCAGTCCTCGGCCATGATGGGCGCCGCGATGCTGCTGCTCGTCGGGGCCGCGCTGCTCGCTCCGGTGATCATCGTCCCGCTGGTGCGGCTCACGACCTGGCCGTGGCGGCGCGGCGCGACCGGGATGCTGGTCCGCGAAGGCACCCTCACCGGGGCCCGCCGGGTCGCCTCGACCGCGGCACCTGTGCTGCTCACCATCGGCTTCGCGGTGCTGCTCACCGGGACCGTCTCGACGATCTCCCAGTCCGCCGGGGCGGACGCGGCGGCCGACGTGCCCGCCGCGCTGGTCGCCGCCCCCGACGGCACTCCGGGGCTGCCCGACGCCGCCGTGGCCGGCCAGCCCGGCGACTCCTACCTCAGCAGCCACGTGCTGGTCACAGTCGACGGCAAGACGACGCGCTACGGCGTGGCCGGGACGGCCGGTCAGGAGGGCGTCGTGCTGTCGCGCGAACTGGCGGACCTGCCCCGCCGCCTGGACGTCCGGTTCCCGGACGGCACCACCGCGACGCTGCCGGTCACCGCCGTCCGCGACGACGCGCCGGAAGCGATCCTGCTCCCGCGCGACCTGGTCCGGCTGCACGACCCCGGCGCGCTGACCGAGGCCGTCCTGCTCGACGGCCCGGCCGTGCCGGCGACCGGGCTGCGGGTGCTCACCGCCCGCGCGTACGTGCAGCTCGACATCGACGAGGAGAACGAGATCGTGCAGATCTTCCTCGCCGTGCTGCTCGCGCTGGGCGTCGGCTACACGGGCCTCGCGGTGGCCAACACCCTGCTGATGGCGACGGCCGCCCGCCGCGAGGAGTTCCGGGCCCTGCGCCTGGCCGGCGGCGGCACGTCCCACGTGCTGCGGGTGACGTCGGGCGAGGCACTGCTCGCGGTGGTGACGGGCACGCTGCTGGGTGGCACGGTGGCGATGTTCTGCCTGCTGGCGGCCCGGCGCTCGATCGAGGAGGAGATCGGGCAGGCGATCGAGCTCGTGGTGCCGTGGGGTCAGAACCTCGGCGTGGCGCTGCTCTGTGCCCTCGTCGCCGTCGTGGCGGCCGGCGTGCCGGTGCTCCGGGCGAGAGCTGGGTCTATGTGAAACAAAATCGAAACGGAGGGTTCTTCGGGTGCCGTCGGCGTGTTGGGATTGAGACCGTCGTCACAGCGGATCTGTCGAGGAGACCCACGCATGCTCAACCTCTCCGTCTTCCTGGAGGACAGCGCCCGTCACTATCCCGAGCGGGCTGCTGTCGTCCTCGGCGACCAGCGCCTGACGTACGCGCAGGTGAACGCGGCGGCCAACCAGGTCGCCAACCTGCTGCGCTCGCGGGGGATCGGCCCCGGGGACAAGGTCGCCCTGTCCTGTCCCAACCTGCCGTACTTCCCGGTGCTCTACTACGGCATCCTCAAGGCCGGCGCGGTCGTCGTGCCGCTGAACGTGCTGCTCAAGGGGCGGGAGATCGCGTACCACCTGACCGATTCGCAGGCCAAGGCGTACTTCTGCTTCCAGGGCACGCCCGAGCTGCCGATGGGCACCGAGGGCCACGCCGGCTTCGCCCAGGTGGACGCCTGTGAGCACTTCTTCCTGGTCACCGCCGACCCGGCCGCCGAGTCGCCGATCGAGGGCGCCGAGACGCTGGGCCGGGCGCTGGCCGGGCAGTCGCCGGTCTTCGAGACCGTGCTCGCCGCCGAGACCGACCCCGCGGTCATCCTCTACACCAGCGGCACGACCGGGCAGGCCAAGGGCGCCGAGCTGAGCCACTCCAACCTCATCCTCAACGCGCTCACCTGCAACCGGCTGTTCCAGTCCGCGCCGGCCACCGACACCCACCTGCTGGTGCTGCCGCTGTTCCACTCGTTCGGCTCCACGGTCAACATGAACGCGGGCTTCTCCAGCGCCTCCACGCTGGTGCTGCTGCCCCGCTTCGAGCCGGCCGCCGCGGTCAAGCTGCTGGAGAAGGAGAACGTCACCTTCTTCGCCGGCGTGCCGACGATGTACTGGGGGCTGCTCAACGCGCTGACCGACGACGTCGACGTGGAGAAGATCGCCCGCACCATGCGGCGCACGGTCAGCGGCGGCTCCAGCCTGCCGCTGGAGATCATCAAGGACGTCCGCCACCGGCTCGGCTGGACCATCCTGGAGGGCTACGGCCTGTCCGAGACCTCCCCGGTGGCCACCTTCAGCGACCCGGACAGCGAGCCGCGGCCGGGCTCGATCGGCGTGCCGATCTGGGGTGTCGAGGTCAAGCTGATCGACGAGTCGTGGAACACGATCGAGGGCAGCGAGGAGATCGGCGAGATCGCCATCCGCGGGCACTGCATCATGCGCGGCTACTACAACCGGCCCGACGCGACCGCCGAGGTGATGAACAACGGCTGGTTCCGCACCGGCGACCTGGGCAAGCGCGACAAGGACGGCTGGTACTACATCGTCGACCGGGCCAAGGACATGATCATCCGCGGTGGCTTCAACGTCTACCCGCGCGAGATCGAGGAGGTCCTGATGACCCACGAGGCGGTGTCGCTCGCCGCGGTCATCGGGGTGCCGCACGAGACCCACGGCGAGGAGGTGAAGGCGTACGTGATCCGCAAGGAGGGTGCGACCGTCACCGAGGAGGAGCTCATCGCCTGGGGCAAGGAGCAGATGGCCGGCTACAAGTACCCGAGACTGGTCACCTTCGTGGACACGCTGCCCATGACCGCGACCGGCAAGCTGCTCAAGCGCGCCCTGACCTGACCTGACGTACGCCGAACGCGCACCCGGAGGGGGACACTCCGGGTGCGTTTTCGTGCGTAGACTCGGCCGGCCGGGACGCTGGAGAAGATCATTTGCGCGCGTGCGGCACAGTGAGCGGGTGAGCGCCCGACCACGCACGGCACCGACGGAGGAAGCTTGAGCACAGCACAGCTCGACCGGCCCGTGCCGGTCGTGGCGAACCCCTCCGGTGGCGTCCTGCACCGCGTCGCCCGGCTCCGGCGGACCTCCCCCGGCCGGCTGCAGCTCATCCTCGCCGGGCTCGTGACCCTGGGCCTGCTGACCGGCCTCGTCGCCGGCCTCACCGCGTCGGCCGCCGCGACCGGCACCGCAGATCTCGGCAACCGGGACCAGCCGCTGCTGGTCGAGGCCGAGACGATCTACTCCGCGCTCGCCGACGCCGACACCACCGCCGCGCAGGCTTTCCTGGCCGGCGGGCTGGAGCCGACCGACCTCACCCGTCGCTACGAGGACGATCTGGACCGGGCCACCACCGCGCTGACCTCGGCGGCCCGCCGTACCCCGGAGACCGGCCGCTCGGCCGACGCGATCCGGCAGCTGTCCACGGACGTCTCCCGCTATGCGGCCCTGGTGGCCAGCGCCCGGGCCAACAACCGCCAGGGCCTGCCGATCGGCGCGGCGTACCTGTCCTCGGCGTCCACCCTGAGCCGCGATTCGCTGCAGCCGCAGGCGCAGGCGCTGTTCCAGGCCGCGCAGAGCGAGGTCGACGACGGCTACGGCGACGCCCGCAGCTCCTGGTGGACCGCCCTGCTGATCCTGCTGCTGCTGGCGCTGCTCACCGCGCTGGTGCTGGCCCAGCGCCACCTCAGCCGCCTGACCCACCGCACGTTCAACGTGCCGCTGCTGGTCGCCACGGCGATCACCCTCGTGCTGGCGGTCGGCGTGGGCGGGGTGCTCATCGCGCAGCGCGCGCACCTGTCCGAGGCCGACACCGAGGGCTCCTGGCCGGTCGCGCTGCTCGCCGAGACGCGGATCGCGGCCCTGCGCGAGCGCGGCGACGAGGCGCTGACCCTGGCCGCCCGGTCCGGCGAGGGCGCCCTGGAGGCCGACTTCGACCAGACCGCCGGCCGGCTCGACAAGCTGCTCACCGACGCCGCCGAGGTCATGCCCGACGGCTCCGCCGGTGCGGACGTGCGGTCCGCGGCCCAGGCCCACCGCGCCTACGTCAGCGCCCACGACCAGGTCCGCGAGCTCGACAACGGCGGCAACTACGACGGCGCCGTGGCGCTGGCCATCGGCCCGCAGACCAGCCGGACCTTCACCGGCTTCACCGACGACATCGACCGGGCGCTGGAGAGCCGCAAGAAGGTGTTCGGCGACGAGATCGGCGCGGCCGGCCGCGGGCTGGGCCTGCTCACCGTGCTCGGACCGCTGCTCGCCCTGCTGATCTGCGGCCTCGCCGTGGCCGGCATCCGCGCCCGACTCGAGGAGTACCGCTGATGCGCGCCCGTGTCACCCTCGTCGCCGTCGCCGCGCTGTCCGTGCTCGCCGCCACGGGCTGCGCCGGCGACTCGTCCCCGCTGCCCGGGCGCCCGAGCGCGTCCGCCGCACCCGCGCCGACCGGCCCCGCCGCCGCCGTCGACACGTCCTGCAACCCGCGCGCCAGCCTCAAGCCCGCCGGCGCGCTGCCCGCCCCGGGCAAGATGCCGGCCGGCACCTACATGGCCGAGATCTACAAGCGCGGCCGGCTGGTGCTCGGCACCAGCCAGGACACCCTGCTGTTCAGCTCGCGCAACCCGTTCACCGGCAAGGTCGAGGGCTTCGACGTGGACATGGGCCGGCAGATCGCCCAGGCCATCTTCGGCGACCCCGACAAGATCCAGATCAAGGTCATCGCGTACGACAAGCGGGTCAGCTCCGCGGTGGACGGCTCGGTCGACATCGTCGCCGACACGATGACCGCCAACTGCGCGCGCTGGAAGGACGTCAACTTCTCCACCATCTACTACGACGCCGGGCAGAAGGTGCTGGTCTCGTCGGCCTCGAAGGCCAAGGGCATGGGCGACCTCGGCGGCAAGAAGGTGTGCGCGGCCAAGGGCTCCACCTCGTACGACAACATCGCCAAGGATCCCGCCAAGCCGATCGCGGTGGACCGGCCCGGCTTCGGTGACTGCCTGGTGGCCTTCCAGCAGAACGAGGTCGACGCGATCTCCACCGACGACACCATCCTGGTCGGGCTGGCCGCCCAGGACCCGTACGCCAAGGTCGTCGGCCCCGCGTTCACCAAGGAGCCGTACGGCATGGCGATGAACAACGACCACCCGGAGTTCACCCGCTTCGTCAACGCGGTGCTGGCCAAGAACCGGGCCGACGGCACCTGGAAGGCCACGTACGAGCGGTGGCTCGGTGACTTCGGCGCCGCCCCGCAGCCGCCGGTCGCCGAGTACCGGGACTGACCCGCCGTGACCGCACCCACCCAGGACCTGCTCGGCCGCGCCGACAGCGAGCTGCTGCGCCTGGAGGCGGCCGCGGCGGCCGTGGCGGCGAACCTGGTGGACCTCGACGACAACACGGCCCGCAAGGATCTCGACAAGGGACCACTGACCGGGCGTACGGCCGCCGCCTGGGCCGACGCCACCACCGCGCTGACCCAGCTGTGGGACGGCTACGGCATGCTGACCGCGCTCATCACCTCGGCCCGGTCGGTGCGCAATCAGCGGCGGTTCACCGACACCGAGAAGACCGCGTACGTGCACCAGGTCCTCGGCCGCTCGATCACCCTCTCGACCACGACGGTGCCACTGGCCCAGCGCGGCCTGCTCGGAGCCGGCCAGGTCAGCACCACGTGCACGCCGGCCGAGCTGCTCGCCGCGATGGAGGCCGCCTTCAAGACCGCGGTCGACGTGGCCGTCCGCGCCGGCGACGTGTGGCACCGGCTGATGCCCGAGGCCGCCACGGTCGCCTCGTCGCTGGCCCACCTGCGCGGCCTGACCCGCTCGGCGACCCTGGACGAGGCCGACCGGCTGCTCGGCGACTTCACCTCCGCGCTCGCCTCGGACCCGCTGGGCTGCGACGAGCGGGCTCTGGCCACCGTCCGCTCGCTGCTGGACCGGGCTGATGCGGAACGCACCTCGGCCGGTGAGCTGCGGGAAGCGCTCACCCAGCGCCTGACCGACGCGCACGCCCTGCTCGACCAGCTGGCCGAGGCGGCCCGGGCCGCGGCGGTGGCCGAGCAGAACGCCGCCGGCCGCTTCGCCGACAGCGCCATCGCCGTCGTGTCCGGCCCGGACCTGCGACCGGATCTGGCGGCTCTGGACGCCCTCGCCGCCGCCGGGCACTGGGCGTTGCTCAGTCCACGGCTGGCCGAGTGGAGCCGCCGGGCCCGGGAACGGATTGCCGCCCTGCGCGACGCCACCGCCCGGAACGCCGGGATGCTGGCGGCCCGCAACGAGCTGCGCGGGCGGCTGGACGCGTACCAGGCCAAGGCCGGCCGGCGTGGGCTGTCCGAGGATCCGGCGCTCGCGCCACTGGCCGAACGGGCCCGCGACGCGCTCTACATCGCGCCCTGCGATGTCGACGCCGCCCGGGCCGCGGTGAACGCGTACCAGGACGCGGTGGCCCGGCTCACCGCCACGACGACAGCGAGGGACGGCCTTCTGTGAAATGCCAGCGCGACTGTCCCGGCACCATTCAGGACGGCTACTGCGACACCTGCGGCATGGCCCCGGTCAAGGGAGGAGTCGCCGCGCCCCCGAAGCCGCGTACGGCCACGGCTCCCTCGGTGCGCACGGCTGCGCTCTCCACCCGTACCGGTGGCTCCGCCCGCACCGGCAGCGCCCGCACCGGATCCCGCCGCCGCCGTTTCGGCGGTGGCCTGGTCGACGTGGCGCCGCTGCCCGAGCGCGATCCCGCCACGGCGATCATGGCCGTGGCCGAGGTGCCCGAGGACAAGCGGTACTGCGCCAAGTGCGGCAGTCCGGTCGGCCGGGCCCGCGGTGACCGGCCCGGGCGCACCGCCGGCTTCTGCCCGTCCTGCGGCGAGGCGTTCAACTTCACCCCCAAGCTCGGTAAGGGCGACCTGGTCGGCGGGCAGTACGAGGTGATCGGCGCGCTGGCCCACGGCGGGCTCGGCTGGATCTACCTGGCCAACGACAAGCGCGTCTCGGACCGCTGGGTGGTGCTCAAGGGCCTGCTCAACTCCGGCGACGAGGACGCGCTCGCGGCGGCGGTGGCCGAGCAGCGCTTCCTGGCCGAGGTCGAGCACCCGAACATCGTCAAGATCTACAACTTCGTGGAGCACGAGGGCGCCGGCTACATCGTCATGGAGTACGTCGGCGGGGAGTCGCTCAAGGGCATCCTCAAGGACCGCCGTACGGCCAACAACAACCAGCCGGACCCGCTGCCGGTGGACCAGGCGCTGGCCTACGTCCTGGAGATCATGCCGGCGTTCGGCTACCTGCACGACCGCGGCTTGATCTTCTGCGATTTCAAGCCGGACAACGTCATCCAGACCGGCGACCAGGTCAAGCTCATCGACCTCGGTGGCGTCGTGCACATCGACGACCAGGACGCCGCGCTGTACGGCACGCTGGGCTACCAGGCGCCCGAGATGGCCACGGCCGGCCCGTCGATCCAGTCCGACCTGTACACCATCGGGCGCACCCTGGCCGTGCTCACCACCGACTTCCGCGGCTACCAGAGCACCTTCAAGGACAGCCTGCCCGACCGCGGCGAGTTCGAGGTCTACCAGCGCCACGAGTCCTTCTACCGGCTGTTGCAGCGAGCCACCCGCACCGACCCGGCCGAGCGGTTCGTCGACGCCGGCGAGATGACCGAGCAGATGCTGGGCGTGCTGCGCGAGGTGCTCGCCGCCGACGGCGACCCCCGCCCGGCCACCTCCCGGCTGTTCACCGGCGAGCTGCGCACCGAGCTGCCCATGGCGGCTTCGCCGCAAAACCAGAGATACCTAAACCATGACCCCCGCAACGACGAACCGCAGTGGCGGTTCCTGCCCGCGCCGATGATCGACCTGACCGACCCGGCCGCCGCCTTCCTGGCCTCGGTCACCGTCACCGAGCCGCAGCAGGTCCTCACCCTGCTCGGTAAGGCCCCGGAGAACACCCTCGAAGTGCAGCTGCGGGCGCTGCGCGCGCTGATCGACCTGGGTGCGGCCGGCAGCGGCCGGGACGCCTTCGCCGACGCGGTCCGGATGCGCGACACCATCGCGGCGCACGCCGGCGGGGACTGGCGGGTCGCCTGGTACGACGGTGTCCTGGCGCTGGCCTCCGGTGACCTGCCCCGGGCCCAGGAGCAGTTCGACGCGGTCTACTCGGCCCTGCCCGGTGAGCTCGCGCCCAAGCTGGCGCTGGGCCTGACGCTGGAGCTGGCCGGGCGCCCGGCCGAGGCCGCGGGCTACTACGACGTGGTGAGCCGCACCGACCCGGCGTACACGACCGCGGCGGCGGGGCTGGCCCGGTGCCGGCTCGCCACCGGGGACCGCGACGGGGCCGTGGAGGCGTACAACCGGGTGCCGGGGACCTCGGCGGCGTACCGCAGCTCCCAGGTCGGCGCCGTGCGCGCGCTGGTCCGCTCGCATCCGGCGGCGGCGGCCGACGTGGCCGCCCTGGCGGCCGCGGCCGCCCTGATCGACCGGCTCGAGATGGAGGCCGCCCAGCTCGCCGCGCTCCGGGCCGAGCTGCTGGAACGGGCGCTGAGCACGCTGACCGGCGGGACCCCGGTGCCGGCCGCGGTGCTGGGCACGCCCGGCGCCACGTACGCCGGGGAGCGGGACGTACGCTTCGCGCTGGAGGGCGCGTACCGGGAGATGGCCCGGGCCGCCCACGGGCCGGAGAAGATCCGGCTGGTGGACCTGGCCAACGCGGCCCGGCCGAGGACCCGCACGTGAGGTGGGCATGATCGACTGCACCGAAATCCGCCCGCCGGCGGCCTGCTACGGCCGCGCCCGGCCGGGCCGGCCGAGCATGCCGAAGGCGGGTAGCACCGCATGAGCTCCCGACCTGACTGCCCCTCGTGCGCCGATGAGCGCGCCGCCGGGGCTGCCTTCTGCGAGAGCTGCGGCAAGCCGCTGGCCACGGGCGCCGGCAAGGCGATCGGCAAGGACTGCCCGTCCTGCGGCGCGGCGGGCGCGGTCGGCGACGACGGCTACTGCGGCAACTGCGGGCTGCTCGCGGCCCGGCCCCGCGACCACGTCGAGGCCGACGCGGGCCCGGTCGCCGCCGCGGTCACCGACCGGGGTCTGCGGCACCACCGCAACGAGGACGCGATGTGGCTGGCCACCCGCGGCGCCGAGGTCGACGTAGTGGTCTGCGACGGGGTGTCGGCGTCGTTCGACCCGGACGTCGCCTCGGAGACCGCCGCCGAGGTGACCGGCAAGGCCCTGCTCACCGCCGGGGCCGAGCTGCCGGAGAGCATCGCCGAGGCGATCCTCGCCGCCGGGACCGCGGTCGCCGCGCTGGCGGCGACCGGCGACCCGCGCCGGGCCACGTCCAACCCGGCCTGCACGATCGTCGCGGCCTGCGTGCGCGGCACCGAGATCGGGTACGGCTGGGTCGGCGACAGCCGCGGCTACTGGGTGCCCGTCGAGGGCGACGCCGTGCAGCTCACCGAGGACGACTCGTGGGCCACCCACGCCATCTCGCTCGGCGTCGACCCGCAGTCGGCCTGGAACGATCCCAAGGCGCACGCCATCACCGCCTGGCTGGGCGCGGACGCGGGCACGATCCGCCCGCGCACCGGTGCCTTCTTCGCCGAGACCCCGGGCCACCTGGTGCTCTGCAGCGACGGCCTGTGGAACTACCTGACCGAGCCGGCCGAGTTCGCCGACACCGTCCGGGCCGCGCTGCGCGACTCGGCGGGTCTGCTGGAGGCCGGTCGCGCCCTCGTCGACTTCGCCAACGCGGCGGGCGGCTCGGACAACATCACCGTCGCCCTCGTCCCCTTCAACACCCTCGACAGCTAAGGGAGAGCCCGTGCCGTACACCGCCGAGGCGTTCCAGAACGAGTTCCTCGCCCTGGGCGCGACCGAAGTCAACGCGATCGTCACCGTCGCCTCGTCCGGCGCGGAGGGCGGACGGCGCACGGCCGGCGCCACCGAGATCATCATCGTCGACTGCTCCGGTTCGATGCAGGCCGAGGGCCGGATGGTCGCCGCCCGCCAGGCCGCCAAGGCCGCGGTCAACTGCATCGACGACGGCGTGCGCTTCGCCATCATCGCCGGCGTGAGCACCGCCCAGCAGCTCTTCCCGGCGCCCGGCCAGCTCGCGGTGGCCACCCCGGAGACCCGGGCCCAGGCGGTCGGCGCGATCGACCGGCTCCAGGCCAACGGCGGTACGGCCATGGGCGCCTGGCTGAAGCTGGCCGGTCAGCTGTTCGCCCAGCGCCCGGGCGACATCGCCCACGCCATCCTGCTGACCGACGGCGAGAACGGCGAGTACAAGGGCTACCTCGAGGGTGTGCTGCAGGAGCTCGGCGGCTCCTTCACCTGCGACTGCCGCGGCGTCGGCACCAACTGGACGGTCTCCGAGCTGCGCAAGATCGCCACCGCGATGCTCGGCACGGTCGACATCGTCGCCCGCCCGCAGGACCTGGCTGCCGCGTTCGAGCAGATGATGACCGCGGCGATGGGCAAGACCAGCGCCGACGTGCAGCTCAAGGTCTGGACCCCGGTGAACTCGACGGTGCGTTTCGTCAAGCAGGTCGAGCCGCAGGTGGCCGACCTGACCGGCAAGCGGGTCGAGGACGGTCCCCGGGCCGGCCGCTACCCGCTGGGCTCGTGGGGCTCGGAGAGCCGCGACTACCACATCTGCGTCGACGTGACCCCGGGCGCGGCCGGTGACGAGATGCTCGCTGCCCGGGTGTCCGTGGTGGAGGGTGACAACGTGCTGGCGCAGACCCTGGTGCGGGCGGTGTGGACCGAGGACTCGGCGCTGTCCACCCGGATCAACCGTCAGGTGGCGCACTACACCGGGCAGGCCGAGCTGGCCGACGCGATCCAGGCCGGCATCGAGGCGCGCAAGGCCGGTGACGACCGGACGGCGACGCTGAAGTTCGGCCGGGCCGCCCAGCTCGCCCACGAGAGCGGCAACAAGGCGACCGAGGAGCTGCTGGCCACGGTCGTCGACATCGAGGACGCGGCGACCGGCACGGTCCGGCTGCGCCGCAAGGTCGAGGCGGCCGACGAGATGGCCCTGGACACCCGCTCGACCAAGACCGTACGGGTGGGACGGTCGTCATGACGTACGCCTGTCCCAAGGGCCACGCGTCCACGACCGACGACTTCTGCGACACCTGCGGCGCGAAGATCGGCGGCACCGCGGTGTTCAGCCCGGGCGTCGCCCCGGCCGCTCCGCCGGCCTTCCCGAGCGGGGAACCCTGCCCGAACTGCGGCACGCCCCGGGCCGGGGCGGGCCGCTTCTGCGAGGACTGCGGCTTCGACCACAGCACCGGCAAGGTGCCCGCGCTGGTCCAGCCCCCGGCGGCCGGGCCGCCGACGGCACAGTGGACGGCGATCGTGTTCGCCGACCGGGAGTACTTCGCGGCCAACGCCATCGAGGGTGTCGACTTCCCGGAGCAGCCCACCGAGCGCACGGTGACGCTGCCCGCCCCGCAGGTGCGGATCGGCCGCAAGAGCACGTCGAAGGGCACGGACCCGGAGATCGACCTGGCCGACGCCGACCCGGGCGTCTCGCACAGCCATGCCCTGCTGACCCTGAGCGTGGACGGCGTCTGGCTGGTCTCCGACCTCGGCTCGACCAACGGCACCTACCTCAACGACGAGCCCAAACCGCTGACGGCCGGGCAGACCCGCAGCGTCGGCCACGGCGACCGGGTCCACGTCGGCGCCTGGACGACGATCCTGCTGCACGCCCCGACCTGAGCGCATCCGTGCGGGTGACTGTGCGGGTTTCGCCGCGCGGCCCGCCCGGCGCGCGATACGTTCGCCACCGATGAAGGACGAGCGCATCGGCACCGTGCACCGCACCCAGGTGATCGACCAGCTGAGTCAGGCCCTGGGCGAGGGCCTGCTGACCACCGAGCAGTACGACGGCCGGGTGGTCGCGGTCAGCACGGCCACGTACGCCTCGGACCTCATGGCCCAGGTGCAGGATCTCCCGCCCCGGTTGCAGTGGGACCCGCGCAACGCCGCGCCGCCGACCCCGCCGAACCGCAACGCCGGCCGGACCGCCCTGATCCTGGGCGTCATCGGCGTACCGCTGTCGTTCTGCCTGCTGGGCTGGATCTTCGGCATCGCCGCCATCGTCATGAGCACCCGCGGGCGCGGCGCGCACGGCGTCGGGCCGGCGCTGATCGGCCGCGTCCTGGGCATCATCAGCGTCGTGCTCTCCATCGGCGCGGTCGTGGCGCTGGTCTTCGCGCTGAACTCCAGCACCTCCCCGTAGCGCGGCTCAGGCCGGCCAGAGCACCTCGGCCGCGGCCTGCCACAGGGAACGGTTCGCGGCGTAGAGGGAGACACCGGCGCGCGGCCCCCGAATGCCGTCCACGCCGCCGTAACAGCCGCCCGCCTCGGTGACGATCAACGAGGTGGCGGCGAAGTCCCACACCTCGCCGCGGGTCTGCACGGCCAGGTCGAGGGTGCCGCCGGCGACGAGCAGGCCGGCGTGCACGTCCCACTCCACGGCCGGCGTCACAGCGGTCAGCGGCGCGGAGATGGCCAGGTCGGAGGGGTAGAGGTTCGGCGCGACCGGGATGACACCGAGCCGGGCGGCGCTCAGCGTGGTGCGGCGGTCGGAGACGTGGATGCGCTTGTCCGCCGTACCGTCGAGGTTTGTCTCATAGGCGCCGCCGCCGCGGCGCGCCCACCAGACCCGGTCCTGCGCGGGGACCGCGGCCACTGCGGCGACGATCTCGCCGGCCTCCTCCAGAGCGACCAGCACCAGCCACCGGTCGTCGCCCGCGACGAACTGGGCCGTCCCGTCGATCGGGTCGATGATCCAGCGCCGGGCGCCCGCACCGGTCTCGCCGCCCTCCTCGCCCAGGATGGCGTCGTACGGCCGGGCCTCGGCCAGCACGGCGCGGATCGCGGCCTCGGTGGCCCGGTCCGCCTCGGTGACGACGCTGCCGTCGGCCTTGAGCTCGCGCGGCAGGCCGGCGAGCTCGGCGAAGTACTTCAGGGCGACTGTCGCGCCGGCGTGGGCGGCTGTCCGGGCCAATTCACAATCACTCTGCACGCGTCCCATCCTGCCCCCACTGCGCGGCCGGCTCGTCGAGAAACGTGGTGATCTCCGTTATCAGTCCGTCCCGGGTCTCGAAGAACATCAGAGCGAACGGCTCGTACGCCCCACCCGGCCCGGTCGGCCGCTCCTGCCAGTACGCGGTCGTGCCGTTGGCCGCGACCGGCACCATCCGGGCGTCCCGGCATGATCCGTCGCCGTGCAGCAGCACCTGCCGGATCTGCTCGCGCCCGCGCAGCCACCACAGCAACGGCGGCATGGTCATCGTCGCGTCCTCGTGCAGCAACGCGACCATCGCCGCCACGTCGTAGCGCTCGAACGCCCGGCAGTACCGCTCCAAAAGCGCCGCGGCATCCGGCTCCAGCGGCTCGGTCGTCTCGGCGCGGCGCACGGTGGCCCGGGCCCGTTGCAGTGAGCTGGTCACCGACGGCACCGACGTGTCGAGCAGGTCGGCCACCTCCCGGGCCGGCCAGCTCAGCACGTCACGCAGGATCAGCACGGCGCGCTGCCGCGGCGAGAGCCGTTGCAGGGCGGCGATGAAAGCCAGCCGTACGGACTCCCGGCGCACCGCATGCTCGGCCGGATCGTCGCCGGGCAGCACCCGCTCGTCGGCGATCGGCCGGACCCAGACGCCCGGCGGCAGCGGCGCGCCCAGCGGTGCGCCCGCCTCCACGGCCGGGCCCAGGTCGACGGCGCGGGCTCGCCGCTGGGCGCTGCGCAGCATGTCGAGGCAGACGTTGGTGGCGATGCCGTACAGCCAGGTGCGTAAGGTGCCGCGGCCCGGGTCGAAACGGCCGGCATGCTGCCAGGCCCGCAGCAGCGTCTCCTGCACGGCGTCCTCGGCCTCCGCGGCCGCGCCGAGCATCCGGTACGCGTACCCGGTCAGCTCCACCCGGAACTGCTCCGCCTCGAGCTGCACGCCTGGCACGGTACCGCGTTGTTAGCCTGGTCCCCATGCATCGCAGCCGCCTCTACGGTCTGTTCGTCGACACGCCGACGCCGGAGGCGCCCGCGGCCGCGGCTTTCTGGTCGGCCGCGCTGGGCGTTCCGGCGGTGCCCGAGCCGCACGAGGAGCAGTTCATCATGCTGCGTCAGGCATTGCCCGCGCTGACCATGGGCGTGCAGGCGGTCGACGATGCGCCGCGCTACCACGTGGACATCGAGACCGACGACCACGAGGCGGAGGCGGCCCGGCTGGCGGCGCTGGGGGCGGTGGAGATCAACCGCTGGCTGGACTGCCACATCATGCGGGCGCCCGGCGGGCATCTGCTCTGCGTCGTGCCGGTGCACAGCGACCCGGAGCTCTTCGCCGCACACTCCACCGTCTGGCCCTAGCCCGGCCGGCCGTCCCTTCCGCCGGTTCTTCCGCCAGCCGGCTCCTTCCGCCCGCCGGCCCCTTCCGCCCGCCGGCCCCTTCCGCCCGCCGGCCCCTTCCGCCCGCCGGCCCCTTCCGCCCGCCGGCCCCTTCCGCCCGCCGGCCCCTTCCGCCCGCCGGCCCCTTCCGCCCGCG
>NZ_JBVJIR010000007.1:0-163501 GCF_055586185.1 Actinoplanes sp. NPDC051405 | reverse complement strand
CGCCGGGCCCTTCCGCGGCCCCTTCCGCCCGCCGGGCCCTTCCGCGGCCGGGAGATTGATCACTGCAAACTTCCTGCACGTTCGCGGGCATTGACTCGTCGAAACACGCGTGTAACCGTTGCTCGGGGTAAGCGCTTTCCCACTCTCACCTGCGTTTTCCTCCCCCCACCTCGAGCATCGATTCCCTGGAGCGCACCATGCGCGGAAGATCCCTTGCCGCGGCCGCCCTGGTCACGGCCATCGGTTTCAGCCCGATCCTGCCCGCCGAAGCCGCCGACACCCCGTCCGGCGTGTCGGCCGCGGCGCTGCGGCTGGCCCGGCAACCCCTCGCCGCCGACGACGGATGGGCCGCCGCCGGCACCGGCACAACCGGCGGTTCCGCCGCCGACGCCGCCCACACCTTCGTCGTGCACAACCGCGCCGAGCTCATCGCGGCGCTCAGCGGCGAGGCCGCCCCGCGGCTGGTCCTCGTCGACGGCCGCTTCAGCATGAGCGTCGACGCCGACAACAAGCCGCTGACCTGCGCGGACTATGCCGACCCGGCGTACCGCCTGGAGGGTTTCCTGCAGGCGTACGACCCGGCGGTCTGGGGCCGGGCGACCAAGCCCACCGGCCCGCTGGAGGAGGCCCGGGTCCGCTCGGCCAAGCGGCAGGGCGACCAGATCAAGATCACCGTGCCGTCCGACACGACCGTCATCGGCATCAACGGCGCCCGCATCGAGCACGGCAGCATGGTGCTGCAGAACGTGCACAACGTGATCGTGCGCAACATCGAGTTCACCGACGCCGCGGACTGCTTCCCGGCCTGGGACCCCACCGACGGCTCGGCGGGCAACTGGAACTCGCTCTACGACCTGGTGTCGCTGACCGGCGCGACCAACGTGTGGCTGGACCACAACACCTTCAGCGACGGCAACAACCACGACGCCGCCCAGCCGCTGTACTTCGGCCGGCCGTACCAGGTGCACGACGGGGCCAGCGACATCATCCGCGGCTCCGATCTGGTCACCGTCTCGTACAACAACTACTACGACCACGACAAGACGATGCTGATCGGCTCGACGGACACCCCGGGCGTGGACGTGGGCAAGCTGCGCGTCACGGTGCACCACAACCGCTTCGGCAACGTGGTGCAGCGCGCGCCGCGGGTCCGCTTCGGCCAGGTGGACATCTACAACAACCTGTACGTGGCCACAGCCGAGGACTACAGCTACTCGCTGGGCGTGGGCTTCGAGTCGAGCATCTACGCGGAGAACAACTACTTCGTGCGCAGCGCCGACGTCGGTGACGGCGACCTGATCAAGTACTGGAAGGGCACGAAGATCACCGCGAAGGGCACCCTGGTGCAGGTGGGCAGCCAGGCGCCGCGAGCGGTGGACCTGGTGGCGGCGTACAACGCGGCCTACGACCCGGACTTCGCACCGGACGCGGGCTGGGTGCCGACGCTGCGTACCCGCCTCGACCCGACCGTCCTGGTGCCGGTCATCGTCAAGGCCGCCGCGGGCTCACGCCGCCTCGGCATCTGAGAAGCCGACCGGGCTCGGCCGGGTCACTTCTCAGGCCTCACCCATGACGAGCCCCTCGATGGTGTGCTTCTGGGTGATCGGGGTGAGGGTCTCCACGACCGGGCAGTGCAGGTGAGCCTTGACCTGTTCCGGCAGAGCCTCCCAATAGGCGCGGGTGACGGCGGTGTCGTGCCGTTCGCCGTTACCCGCGCCTGGTGCGTCCACACCCAGGACCAGCACAGGCCGCGACAGGTCGGAGTAGTTGCGGGTGCCCCGGTGGATCGCCAGCGCCGAGCGGGCCGAGACGTCGCCGCGCTTCGGATATTTGCGGACGGCCCGCTCTTCGTACCGGGGGTAGAAGGACTTCGGCGGGAACATGCCGTGGCCGAACTCCGGCTCGTCGTCGAACTGGGTGCCCGGGGCGATCTCGAACGGCCCCATCTCCTCGGTGGTGTCGACGCCGGTGAGGTTGAACGCCAGCGAGTTGAGCCGCCGTTCCTGGCGGGTGACCTCGGGCATCGGGAAGTCCCGGTGCCACGGCTGGTTGACCGCGCCGGCCAGCGGGACGTCGAAGCCGAGCTCGACGATCTCGTACTGCGGGCCCAGCACCGCCTCGCACACCGCGGTGACCCACGGGTGGGTGACCAGGTCGACGAAGCCGCGCAGCTGCTCGGGGTGGATCTCGACGTAGTAGCGGTGCGGTCCACGGCCGACCGCGCCGCCGGGCCGGGACCGGGCCTCGGCGAACGCCTTCTCGATGTCCTCCCGCATGGTGTCGGCCCAGGCGACGCTGAAGGCGCCCGGACAAGCGGTGATCCCCTGGTCGTAGATGGCGTCGCGAGCCCGCACGCCGGCGTCGGTGTCAGTCATGCCCCTCACTTTGCAACGTTGCATGCAACGTGGCAAGTGGTAGCCGGTAGGGTTTGCACCATGGGAGGTCGATCATGACGGCGAGCCTGCGGCAGGTGGCGGAACGCGCCGGGGTGTCGATCCGTACGGTGTCGAACGTGGTCAGCGGCTTCGCCCAGGTGGCCCCGGAGACCCGGGCCAGGGTGCAGCAGGCCATCGACGAGCTGCAGTACCGTCCCAACGCGGCCGCCCGGCACCTGCGCGGCGGCCGGTCCGGGCTGGTGGCGCTGGCCATCCCGGAGATCGCCTCGCCGTACTTCGGCGAACTGGCCGGCCTGCTCGTCCGCGAGGCCGAGCAACGTTCGTGGATGCTGCTGGTCCAGCAGACCGACGGCGACGCCGACCACGAACGCCGGCTGCTCGACGGCGTACGCGGCCAGGTCATCGACGGACTCGTGCTGAGCCCGTGGGCACTGTCGCCCCAGGAGCTGCGCCGCGGCGCTGGTGGCGTACCGGTGGTGCTGCTCGGCGAGCAGGACGCGGACGGCCTGCTGGACCACGTCGCGGTCGACAGCGTGGCCGCGGCCCGCGAGATCACCCAGCACCTGATCGCTATCGGTCGCACCCGCATCGCCGCCGTCGGGCTGCAGCCGCATCTGGAGAACGGCACGGCGGCCCGCCGCCTGGAGGGCTACCGGCAGGCGCTGGCCGAGGCCGGTCTGCCGGCCGATCCGGCGCTGGAGATCCCGGTGGACCGGCTGCACCGGGCCGACGGCGCGGCGGCGATGAGCCGGCTGCTCGACGCCGGGCCGCGGGCGGATGCCGTGTTCTGCTTCAGCGACCAGCTCGCGCTCGGCGCGATGCAGGTCGCGCTGGCGCGCGGCCTGCGGATTCCGCGGGACCTGGCGGTGGCGGGCTTCGACGACGTCGAGGACGGCCGGTACGCGACCCCGTCCCTGACCACGATCTCCCCGGACAAGGAAGCGATCGCCCGGGAGGCGCTGAACTGTCTCGCCGACCGCCTCGGCACCCGTCCCCCGGACCGCCCGGCCCGCCGCATCGTGGCCGCGCACCACCTGGTGATCCGCGACAGCACCGGGTCAGGTGATGACCAGTAGGACGGCCTGCTTCTCCTCCGCGGCGGCGACATAGAACGCCTGGAGGCTCAGAAAGTTGGGCAGCAGGTAGTTCGCGAAGTCCTCGTCGTCCCAGACCTGCGGATAGATCTCGTCCGCGAGCAGGGCGGCCGGGTCGAAGCGGGCCCGCAGCGAGTCAGCGGTCACCTCGCGCAGGGCTGCGGCGACCAGCTGGACCCGTTCCGCCGGCAGGAGCCGGGCCGGGCCGTAACCCAGGTCGTCACCGATCGGATCGCCGCCGAGCACTGCCTCCCCGGCGCCCGGGGAGGTCTCCCAGGCACTGCCGGTCAGCAGGTAGTGGATGCCGTGCCACGCCTTGTCGAGGTCGAGGACGTCGTCCTCGCGATCGAGGAGGTCGGCGGTCAGCGACGGATCGGCGGCGAGGTCCGCGACCTGCTCGGGCGTCAGCCGCCGCCCTTCAAAAATCATGCCCACGCCGGGAGTGTGCCAGACCTGCGCGCTAGCTACCGCCCCGGCCGCACCGCCCGGGCCGCACCGCCGTCCTGGCCGCACCGCCGCACCGCCCCGGCCGCACCGCACCGCCGCACCGCCCCGGCCGCACCGCACCGCCGCACCGCCCTGGCCGCACCGGCGCACCGCCCCGGCCGCACCGGCGCACCGCCCCGGCCGCACCGCCGTCCTGGCCGCACCGCCGCACCGCCCCCGGCCGGGCTGACCGCCGGGAACCGCTCAGAGGGCCGTCTGGTAAGCCAGCACCCCCCTGTTGACCGCGGTCATCGCCTTCCGCGCTGTCTCCCGCACCCCCGGAGTCGCCGCCGAGGCGTCCTTGAGCTGAGCCAGCAAATCCAGCACCTGCCGCGCCCAGCGCACGAAGTCGCCCGCCGGCATGTCCGTCTCGTAGTTGTTGCCGCTGGCCAGCACGCGGGCCAGCGGCTCCCCGCGCGCCCACCGGTACATCGGCCAGACGAAGCCGGGATCAGGCTCCCGGGTCAGCGACAGCCCGTGCTCGGCCTCGTCGGACTCGATCTCGGCCCACAGCTTGTGGCACGCGTCCACCGCCGCCGTCGTGGCGCCCTTGGGCACCGACGCGCGTTCGTCACCCTCGCGGCGGGACTCGAACAGCACCATGGACACCGCTGCCGCCAGTTCCTCCGGGGCCAGCCCTTCCCAGACTCCCCGTCGCAGGCACTCCGCGACGAGCAGGTCGGCCTCGGTCCAGATCCGGCCCAGCATCCGGCCGGCCTCGGTCACCTCGCCGTCGCCCGACAGGTAGCCGCGGCCGGCGAGCACCGCGCAGACCTGGTCGAACGTGCGGGCCAGGGAGCCGGTGCGCCCGGCGACCTTGTCGCGCAGCGCGTCGGTGTCGCGGGACAGGCGGTGGCGGCGCTCGGCGAAGCGGGCGTGCTCCTCGCGGTCCGGGCAGGCGTGGCACGGATGCTGGCGCATCTGCACCTTGAGCAGGGCGATCTCGGCGTCCTCGCCGGGGGCTGCCTTGCCCCGGCCGCGCCGGCCGTTGCCCGAGCCGTGCCGGTCGAGGCCCGTCGCGCTGACCGTGGCGGCCAGGTCGCGGCGGGCGCCCGGCGAGCGGGGGTTGAAGTGCTTCGGCACCCGGATGCGTTCGAGCACGTCGACCGCGCCGGGGAAGTCGGCCGGGCTGACCCGGCCGGCCCAGCGGTCCTGGGTGAGCACCAGCGGGCGGGGCTCGCCGAAACCGCCGGTGGGTGGCTCCAGGACCACCGCGAGGCCGGCCCGGCGCCCCTGCGGCACCCGGATGACGTCGCCGACCCGCAGCTTCTCCAGGGAGGACACCGCGGCGGCGCGGCGCTGGGCGGTGCCCTGACGGGCGAGAGAGCGTTCGCGGTCCGCGATGGCGACCCGGAGGGCGAAGTATTCGTCGAAGTCACCGTGGTGGCAGGCGCCGTCGTTGTCGTACGTCTGCATGGTCTCGATGTTGCGCTGCACCTGCCGGGCCAGCCCGACCACCGACCGGTCCGCCTGGAACTGGGCGAACGACGACTCGAGCAGGTCGCGGGCCTTGTCCGCGCCGACCGAGCCGACCAGGTTGACGGCCATGTTGTACGACGGGCGGAAACTGGAGCGCAGCGGGTAGGTGCGGGTCGAGGCCAGGCCGGCCACGTGCCGGGGGTCGACCTCGGGGCTCCACAGCACCACGGCGTGCCCCTCGACGTCGATGCCGCGGCGCCCGGCGCGCCCGGTGAGCTGGGTGTACTCCCCCGGGGTCAGGTCGACATGGGCCTCGCCGTTGAACTTGACCAGTCGTTCCAGCACCACGCAGCGGGCCGGCATGTTGATGCCCAGCGCCAGCGTCTCGGTGGCGAAGACCGCCTTGACCAGGCCGCGCACGAAGCACTCCTCGACCGCCTCCTTGAAGGCGGGCAGCATGCCGGCGTGGTGGGCGGCGACCCCGCGTTCGAGTCCGTCGAGCCATTCCCAGTAGCCGAGGACGGACAGGTCCTCGCTCGGGATGTTGGCCACCTTGGCCTGGGCGATGCGGCGGATCTCGGCGCGCTCGTCGGCGCCGGTGAGCCGCAGACCGCTGGACAGGCACTGCTGCACGGCGGCGTCGCACCCGGCCCGGCTGAAGATGAACAGGATGGCCGGCAGCAGGTCGGCCCGGTCGAGCCGGTCGACGACCTCGGCGCGCGGTGGTGGCTGCCAGCGCCGGGGCCGTCCGCCGCGGCCCTGCCAGCCCGGCCCGGCCGTACGGTCGGTGAGTTCGAGCCGGCGCAGCATCTCGCGGGTGTAGCGCAGGAGCTCGGGGTGCACGTCGTGCTTGCGGGCCGCGTCGGCGTCGTGGAACAGGTCGAACATCCGCTTGCCGACCAGCATGTGCTGCCAGAGCGGGACGGGCCGGTGCTCGCTGACCACGACCTCGGTCTGCCCCCGCACGGTCACCAGCCAGTCGGCGAACTCCTCGTAGTTACTCACCGTGGCGGACAGTGAGACCAGCGTCACAGAGGACGGGAGGTGGATGATGACTTCCTCCCAGACCGCGCCGCGGAACCGGTCGGCGAGGTAGTGCACCTCGTCCATCACCACGTACGCCAGGCCCTGCAGGCTCGCCGAGCCCGAGTAGAGCATGTTGCGCAGCACCTCGGTGGTCATGACGATGACCGGGGCGTCGCCGTTGACCACGTTGTCGCCGGTGAGCAGGCCGACCTGGTCGGCGCCGTAGCGTTCCACCAGGTCGTGGTACTTCTGGTTGGACAGGGCCTTGATCGGGGTCGTGTAGAAGCACTTGCGGCGCACGCCGGAGCCGTCCGAGCGCAGCGCGAGGTGCACGGCGAACTCACCGACCACCGTCTTGCCCGCGCCGGTCGGGGCGCAGACCAGCACGCCGCTGCCGCGCTCCAGCGCCTCGCAGGCCTGGCGCTGGAAGTCGTCGAGATCGAAGCCGACATCGAGCATGAAATCGTCGAGGGCCGGAAACTCGGCGGCCCGGGCCGCCCGGCGCTTCGAAGCCGCATACCGTTCGGCGGGGCTCACATCACCGGCGGGGCTCGTCATGAACACAAGGCTAATGCTTGCGTGTGACACAACGAAGGTCATGCCCCGCCGGGCGGTTGCCGACAGTTGCGTCGCAGCCGCTAGGTATGGTGCACGGCGTGCCGGATGCCGCCGATTCGACTGCCTTCCCGTCGCGCCGCCAGGTCGACGCGGTGCTCTTCGACTTCCACGGCACCCTCGCGCAGGTCGAGGAGCCGGTGGCCTGGGTGCTCGCCGCGGCCGCGGCCTGCGGGCGGGAGCTGGACCGCGGCAAGGCCACGATCCTGGCCGACCGCCTGGTCACGGCCGGGCGCGCCGGCGGGCCGCTGCCCTACCGGGTGCCGCTCCACCTGGCCGAGCACTGGGCCGACCGCGACCTGTACGAACACAGCCACCGTGCCGCCTACACAGGCCTGGCCGCCACCGTCAGCACGGACGTGGAGGGCCTCGCCGACGCCCTCTACGAGCGGTTGCTGGGCCCGGAGGGCTGGCTGCCGTACGCGGACACCGGGCCGACCCTGCGCACCCTGCACGACGCGGGCATCAAGGTGGCGGTGGTGAGCAACATCGGCTTCGACATCCGCCCGCACTTCGCCGCGTGGGGGCTGGCGGACCTGGTCGACGCGTTCGCCCTGTCGTACGAGGTGGGCCGCACGAAGCCGGACCCGGCGATCTTCCTGCGCGCCTGCGGGATGCTCGGGGCCGACCCGGAACGCACGCTGATGGTGGGCGACAGCCCGGCCGACGCGGGAGCGGTCCAGGCGGGCTGCGCGGCCCTGGTGCTGCCGGCGGCGGAGCCGGGCCGCACCAACGGCCTGGGAGCGACCCTCGCCCTGGCCGGCTGCCCCGTCTAGCACTCCGACTGGGGTCAGGCGGTCAGAGGTAGGTGTCGACCAGCGTGCCGAGGGTGGTCGAGACGCTGCGGATCGGCTCCTGCGCCTCCGCCGCGGCCACGTGGTCCGCGATCGTCGGGCTCTCGGCGTCCCGGGCCTTCGCGGCCTGTCCGGCCGTGTCGGCGGACGCCAGCGTGGCGGTGGACACGGTGCCCGAGCCGAGCGAACCGATCGACATGCTGCCTCCCGATGATCTGTGGCTTCACCCTCCGTTCGGCCCGGGTCGGCGGCCGCTGATGCCGAAATCACCGCAACAACCGGACCGCACCCGGTTCGCAGCTGATCACGAGCGGCAGGGCGGCGACGCGTTCCCCGTCCGCGTAGGCGATGATGTCCGGCGCCCCGATCCGGACCTCCCGGGCCCGGTAGCTGCCCACCCGCGGGTCGGTGACGTGCGTGCCGCGGCGCAGGCGCGGCTTGAGCCGGGCCAGGGCGCCGCGGCCCAGCGGCGCCGCGACCACCACGTCGAGCAGGCCGTCGGTGGGGTCGGCGTCGGGGCAGATCAGCATGCCGCCGCCGTAGCTGCGGCAGTTGCCAACCGCCACCAGGACGCCGGTGAAGCCGCGGTCGACGCCGTCGAGCTCGAGGCTGTAGCGGCGCGGGCGCAGCCGGGCCATCTCCAGCACGATGGCCAGGTCGTAGCGGCGCGGGCCGCGGGGCCAGCGCATCCGGTTGGCCCGTTCGTTGACGATCGCGTCGAAGCCGGCCGCCAGCACCGCCCCGTACCAGCGCACGTCGCCCTGCCCGGTGGTGACGCGGGCGAGATCGACCGGGGTGCCGCGCCCCTCGCGGACCGCCTCGGCGACGGCGCTCGCGGCGGCCATCGGATCGGTGGGCACGCCGGTGCCGGCCGCGAAGTCGTTGCCGGTGCCCGCGGGCACCACGCCGAAGCCGACCTGGGTGCCGGCCACCGCCTGCACGGCCCGGTGCACGGTGCCGTCCCCGCCGACGGCGACCAGCGCGCCGATGCCTTCGGCGACGGCCCGGTGACAGGCCTTCTCGGCGTCCTCGGCGCTGTCCGCGCTGAGAAGCCGCACGCCGCGGCCGGAGGCGCCCAGCCGCTCCAGGACCCCGGGAAGCAGACCGCGGTGCCGGCCGCGCCCCGCCCGGGGGTTGGCCAGCACCGCGATGTCGTCGCTCGTCACAGCCGGAGGCTACCGGCTGCTCCGTCAGGTCATGTCGTCGAAGCGGCTCTCCAGCGGCAACGGTTTCGACACGGGCTCCGGGGCCTCGACCGAGGACGGCGTCTCGATCCGGCTGCCCGCGGTGACCGGCTCGCGGTCGTCCTCGATCGGCGAGATCTCGTCGTCGTCCAGGCCCGCGTAGATCTCCTTGCCGCGGCCCTTGCGCTTGTCGTTGATGAAGGCCACGCCGGTCGCGATCAGGTACAGCACCACCATGCACGCCGCGAGCAGGGTCATGCCGAACGGGCCGGGGTCCGGGGTGGCGATGGCGGCGAACCCGAAGGACAGGAACACCACGATCCGCCACCAGCTCATCAGCTTCTTGGCGCTCACCACGCCGGTGAAGTTCAGCATCAGCAGGACCAGCGGGAACTCGAACGCCACCCCGAAGATCAGGATCATGTTCGTCACGAACCCGACGTAGGCCGTCACTTCGAGCTGGGTCGTCACGCCCAGGATGCCGGCTTCCTGGATGAAGGCCAGGCTGTGCTTGATGACGAAGAAGGCGAGCACCGCACCGCCGACGAACAGCGGCGTGGCGATAGCCACGAAGACGTAGGCCCACTTGCGCTCGTGCCGGTGCAGGCCCGGGGCGATGAACGCCCACAGCTGGAACATCCAGACCGGCGCGCCGGCGATCAGGCCGACCCACAGCGCGATCTTGAGCTTGAGGATCAGGGGGTCGACGACGCCGAGCACGACGAAGTTGCAGACCCGCTCGCCCTCACCGTTGACGATCCAGGAGCTGTCGAGCGAGCAGTACGGCTGCTTCAGGATGTCGAAGACCCATCCCGAGATGATGAAGCCGACGACCAGGCCCGCGATGATGCCGAGCGACGCCCAGAAGAGCCGGTTACGCAGCTCCCGGACGTGCTCGATGAGCGTCATGGAACCGTCGGAGGCCTGCTCGAACTTGCTCGGTCCCCGACGGCGTAGGGAGAGGGCCACGGCAGATCAGCGGTCGTTGGTGCGCTGCACCGGGTCCACGTACGGCTGGGCCGGCGGCTGCTGCGGCGGGTACTGCTGGCCGTTGGGCTGCTGCTGGTAGCCCGGCTGCTGGTATCCGGGAGGCGGCGCCTGCTGGTAACCCGGCTGACCCGGCTGGTGGATCGCATCGGGCTGCAGCGGCTGGCGCGAGTACTGCGGCTCGGCCTTCTCGGCGACGTTGTCGTTGTCGTCGACCAGGCCCTTGGTCTCGGCCTTGATGATCCGCAGCGACCGGCCGAGCGACCTCGCGGCGTCCGGCAGCCGCTTCGCACCGAACAACAGCACGAGGACGACGACGAAGATGGCGATGTGCCACGGCTTGAGGGCGCCCATGGATAACTCCAGTCGATCGGATCAGGGTCCTGACGGGTGATGCGGGGTCCATCGTACGTGTGGTTGTTGAGAGCAGCCCATGCCGGAGCTGTTTGATTGCGATCCGGTCCGAGGAATTTTCGGACAACGCGCGGGGAACGCCGCACGCTACCACGCGGATCAAGCCTTCTTTAAGGAGTGTTTCCCGTCCGAGGCGCCCTGTCCGGCCTTGATGACGGCCAGCTGCGCCTGCATGATCTCGGCCCGTTGCTGCAGGCCGGCCACGGACTCCTCCAGGACGACGGCGCCCTGCTGGAGCTTCATCGCCTCGGCCTGCCGACGCTGCAGACGCCGCGCCGCGCGGTCCAGCCCGTTCAGCCTGTTGAGCACGGAGAACACAGCCACGACCAGAATGATCAGTGCGAGCGCCACCACGGCGATCACGATCCACTTCACCATGGCGGACAGCTTAGGCGGTGACGGGTGGGGTCGCCGCGTACTGGTCCAGCGCGGTGGCGGCCTGTTCACGGATCCGGTCGACCAGCTCGACCGGGCCGACCACGGTCACGTCCGGGCCCAGGCCCAACAGCAGCCGCTGGGCCCAGCCCAGGTCGGTGACCCGCATCGTGACGATCCACTCGTCGCCGTCGCGCCGCACGTCCTCGCACGGGTAGTACTCGGTGATCCACCGGCTGCCGCGGCCCACCCGCAGCGTGACCAGCGGCAGGTCCGCCGACGGATGGAACACGCCGTCGCTGACGTCGTGCGGCACCGCCTGGGCCGGCGGCGCCGAAGGCTCGTCCAGCTCGGTGAAGGCGTCGATGCGGTCGACCCGGAACAGCCTGGTGCCCTCGGCCCGGCGACACCACGCCTCTAGGTAGGCCCGGGGACCGACCATCAGCATCCGCATCGGGTCGACCACCCGCTCGGTGGTCTCGTCCCGGGCCGGCGTGTAATAGGTCAGGCGCATGGCGTGCCGGCGCTCGACCACACCGCGGATCGCGTCGACCCGCTCGTTGTCCGCGGGCAGCCGCACCGCGACCGGGGTGTCCGCGACGTCACCGGCCGCGTTCTCGATCTTGGCCAGGGCCCGTTCGACCGCGTCGCGCGACCCCGTGCCCGGCGTCTCGGCCAGCATCCGCAGGGCCACGACCAGGGCGAGCGCCTCGTCGGGGTTGAGCCGCAGCGGCCGGTCGATGCCCGCGTCGTAGGTGATCGTCACCCGGTCGCCGTCGAGCGCCATGTCGATCAGGTCGCCGGGGCCGTACCCCGGCAGCCCGCAGACCCAGAGCAGCTCCAGGTCCTCGCGCAGCTGCCGCTCGGTGATCCCGAAGGCCGCGGCCGCTTCCGCGACCAGGATCCCGGGCCGGGCCAGCAGATAGGGCACCAGGTTGAGCAGCCGGCCCAGGCGGTCGGCGGAGGCCTTGTTCTCCCGGGTACGGGGCTGAGGGGTCATCGCAGCACCGCGGGCTGCACCCGCTCGTGGCGGGCCACGACCTCCTTGAGCTGCTGGATGACGGCGTCGCGGAGCTCCGGCGGCCCGTCCGCGCGCACCTCGGCGCCGTAGCCGACCAGCCGCGAGGCCAGCCACTCGACGTCGGAGTACGGGATGGTCAGGCGGTCGCCGTCGGGACCGGGCACCGTCTCGATCGCCAGCCGGCGCAGGCCCGCGGCCCGGCCCGGCTGCACGAGCACAGTGGCCCGCCCGTTGCGCTCGACCGGTCCGGACCAGCGGGCGACGTGGCTGATCAGGTCGACGTTCTCGGGCGGGGTGAACGCGCCCTCGGAGCCGACCGGGCGGACGGCGCCGACGATGCGGGACAGCCGGAAGCAGCGGGTGGCCTGCCGGTCCCGGTCGTGACCGACGACGTACCAGCGGCCCTGCCAGCAGACCACGCCCCAGGGTTGCAGCCGGCGGGTGGAGGGTTCGTCGACCTCGGGGACGCGGTAGGAGAAGGTGACCGCGCGGCGGGCCCGGGCGGCGGCGGTGAGCGGCCCGAACGCCGGGTCCACGGTCATCACCGGCTCCATGCCGAGGGTGGCCTGCGGGTCGACCTCGACACCGGCGGCGCGCAGCTTGGCCAGGCCGGAGGAGGCCGCGGCGGCCAGACCGGCGTGCTGCCAGAGCCGGGCGGCGATGCCGACGGCGGCGGCCTCGTCCGGTTCGAGCGGGATGTCCGGCAGGGCGTACTCGCGGTGGGCGATCCGGTAACCCGACTCGGTGTCGAAGGCGCTGGCCAGGCCGGTCTCCAGCGGCACGCCCAGCTCGCGCAGCTCGGCCTTGTCACGCTCGAACTTGCGCTGGAACGCCTCGTGGTCGCGGGGATCCTCGGGGTCGTGCTCGTACCCGGGCACGGTCGCGGCGATCTGCGCGGCGGTCAGGAACCGTCGCGTGGACAGCAGACAGATCACCAGGTTCACCAGGCGCTCGGTGCGGGTCCGCGACACGAGAGGAAACGCTAGCAGCAACGACGCCGCTGAGGTTATTCGTGACCGCCGGAGGGAACCCCGGACGCGTGCCAGAGAAGACGCCCACCGCCGGTCCCCCGCTCACCGAACCCGACGACCACCTGCCGGTCGGCGTAGCCGGCGGCTCGGCCCTGCCCGCACCGGCGGAGCCCGCCGGCCCTGCGGAGTCATCGGACGACGAGGGCAACGAGAGCGTCGGCACCGTCGTCGTCGCCGGCCTGGCCAACCTGGCCATCGCCGCGGCCAAGCTGGTCGCGGGCATGCTGTCCGGCTCGGCGGCCATGCTCTCCGAGGCCGCGCACTCCCTCGCCGACACGGTCACCGAGGTGTTCCTGTTCGTCGCGCTGCGCCGCGGCACCAAGCGGCCGGACGAGGAACACCCGTTCGGGTACGGCAAGGAAAGCTTCGTCTGGGCGTTCATCGCGGCCCTGTTCACCTTCGTCGGCGGCGCGGGCTTCTCGATCTACCACGGTGTGACGACCATCATCAGCGGCGAGCACAGCGGCGCCTATCTGGTGTCGTACATCGTGCTGGGCGTGTCGTTCCTGGCGGAGGGCACGTCATTCCTGAAGGCGCAGCGGCAGGTGACCGGGGAGTCGAAACGCTGGGGCATCAGCCGCCGGCGGTTCCTGCGGCTCACCTCGGACACGACGGTCAAGGCCGTCTACTTCGAGGACTCGGCCGCGCTGATCGGCCTGATCCTGGCGGCGGTGGGCATCGCGTTGTCCCAGATCACCGGCTCCGAGCTGTGGGACGGCCTGGCCTCGATCGCGATCGGCCTGCTGCTGCTGGTGGTCGCGACCGTACTGGCCCGCGCCAACGTGTCGCTGCTGGTCGGCCGGGCGGTGCCGCGGCGCATGCACAACCAGATCGCCGACGACCTGGCCGGCATCCCGGTGGTGACGGCGGTCCCGACGTTGCTGACCATGCAGCTCGGCCCGGGCGTGATCCTGGTGGCGGCCAAGGTCGACTTCAACGACGACGTCAGCGGGGCGGAGATCGAGGCGGCGTCGGACGAGGCCGAGCGCCGGCTGCGGGCCCGTTACCCGGGCATCCAGTACGTGTTCCTGGACCCGACGCGCGGCCGGGCCGGACGCAACCACCGCGACGGCGGAGTGGACATATAGGGTCGCCGCCATGGTGCGCTGGCGATCAGGAACGGTATCCGCGGTACGACGCGAATGGCGCGGCGCCGTCGAACTCGACGTGACGACGGACGAAGGCCCACTGCGGGCGCTGGCCTACCCGGCCCTGACCGGTACGCCGGAAGTCGGTGACCGCGCTCTGCTGAACGTGGGCGCCCTGGTGATGGGCCTGGGCACCGGCGGCTACGCCCTGGTGGTGGCGCTCCCCGACCGGCTGCCACCGGACCCGCCGTCGACCGGCACCGACCGCGACGCGGGCCACCTGGTCAAGGCCCGCTACACCCCGCTGCAGCCGATCCTGCTGGGCGTCGACGAGGAGGCGTCCCCGCACCGCGAGGTGATGACAACCGCGGAAAGCCTGGACGGCATGCCGGTGGTGACGGCGGACCTGCACTCGGCCCTGCCGGCGGTGCTGGCGGGCATCCACGCGGACCGCCCGGACGCCAAGGTCGCCTACGTGATGACCGACGGCGGCGCCCTCCCGGCCTGGTTCTCCCGCACCCTGGACGGCATGCGCGACCACCTGGCCGGCACGGTGACCACCGGCCAGTCGTTCGGCGGCGACCTGGAGGCCAGCACCCTGCACACAGGGCTCCTGGCCGCCCGGCACGTCCTGTCAGCGGACGTGGCCATCGTGGCGCAGGGCCCGGGCAACCTCGGCACGGGTACGCCCTGGGGTTTCTCCGGAGTGGCCCTGGGCGAGGCGATCAACGCGATCGTGGCCCTGCAGGGCACCCCGGTGGGTTCTCTGCGCATCTCGGACGCCGACGGCCGCGCCCGCCACCGCGGCGTCTCCCACCACAGCGTGACCGCGTACGGGAAGGTCGCCCTGGTCCCGGCGGACCTGGTGATCCCGGACGACCTCCCGACCGACCTGGCGAAGGCGGTGGAGGACGCCCTGGCGCCACTGACGACTCTGCACCGCCTGGTCCGCGTGGCGACCGATGGGCTGGACGCGGCGCTGCTGGCCAGCCCGGTACGGCTGTCCACGATGGGCCGAGGGCTGACGGAGGACCACGCCTACTTCGTGGCGGCGGCAGCTGCGGGCCGGCACGCTGCCACGCTGATTTCCTGACCTCCCACGACGCGCGGTCTTCGCGCGCGACTCGCGTCCCGGCAGCGCACCGCGACGCTGAGCGCGGCAATCGCTCGGGCGGCAGTCGCCCTCAGCGCAACAATCGCTCGGCGCGGCAGTCGCCCTCAGCGCAACAATCGCTCAGCGCGGCAATCCCGCTCAGCGCGGCAGTCGCCCTCAGCGCGGCAATCGCTCAGCGCGGCAATCGCTTAGCGCGGCAATCGCTCGGCGCGGCAATCGCTCGGCGCGGCAATCGCTCGGCGCGGCAATCGCTCAGCGCAACAATCGCTCGGCGCGGCAGTCGCCCTCAGCGCGGCAATCGCTCAGCGCAACAATCGCTCGGCGCGGCAGTCGCCCTCAGCGCGGCAATCGCTCACCGAACTCGACGGCATCATGGCGATCCGGCGCGGCAATCGCTCAGCGCGGCAATCGCGCTCAGCGCGGCTTGCGCAGTGGTGCGGTTTCGCGCGTAGCGCGGAAGGGTGACTCCGCACGGACCTGGCAATCGGCGGGAGCAACGATCAGCACCATGCAACCAGGCACGACCTGATCTTGATCTTCAAGACTTTGATCTTCAAGACCTTGATCTCTCAGCTCTTGATCTTGAAGTCCTCGATCTTCCGGACCTTGATCCGGCAACCCCCCGAACTCCCAGCTCCACCCCTACCGGTCAGCTGGCGGCCAGCGCCGCCTGCAGGATCTCCCCTGCTTCGGCGTCGTAGGCGACCAGCCGCACCGTCTCGACCGCCGTCGGGGTGTCCCTGATCGTGCGGACCGCGATGCCCGCCGCTTCCTCGGCCGGAAAGCCATAGACCCCGGTAGCGATCGCCGGAATTGCCACCGTGCGCGCCCCGACGCGGTCGGCCTCCTCCAGCGAGCGCCGGTAGCACGAAGCCAGCACCTCAGCCTCGCCCTGGTCGCCGCCCTCCCAGACCGGACCGACCGTGTGGATCACATGCCGGACCGGCGGGTCGAGGTCGAAGGCCGGCGTGGCCACCGCGTCGCCCGGATCGAGGGGTGCGAGAGCCGCTCCTGCTTCGGCGAGCCGCGGGCCGGCCGCGCGGTGCACGGCACCGTCCACACCACCGCCGCCGAGCAGGGATTCGTTGGCCGCGGTGACGATCGCGTCCACGGCTTCGCCGGTGATGTCCGCGACCACGATCTCGATGCGCGCCATGACCCCTCGCTCAGGCGGAGTAGATCAGGTAGAGCCAGCCCACCACGATCACGACCAGGATCGTTGTCAGCATCCAGGTCGGGACCAGGTGGTTACCGTGGCGGGCCTCGTAGATCTCGGCGCGAAGGCGTTCGCGGCGACGTTCCACCAGGCTCGGTTTGACGTCCTCGACGGGCTCCTTCGGCTTTTCGCCGGCGGGCTGCTGGTCGGGCTCGGGCGCTGGTGTCGTCATGGCCCGACCAGCCTACCGTTCGCTCACATGCTGGCGATGAGGCGCTCCACCCGCTCGTCGTAGGCGCGGAACGGGTCCTTGCACAGGACCGTGCGCTGCGCCTGGTCGTTGAGCTTGAGGTGCACCCAGTCGACGGTGAAGTCGCGACGTTTCTCCTGGGCGTGCCGGATGAACTCCCCGCGCAGGCGTGCGCGGGTCGTCTGCGGGGGCGTTTCCTTGGCCTCGAAGATCTCGAGGTCGTTGGAGATGCGGTCTACCTGCTTGCGCTTCTCCATCAGGGCGTAGAGGCCGCGGCCGCGGCGCACGTCGTGGTACGCCAGGTCGAGCTGTGCGATCCGCGGGTGCGACATCGGCATCTCGTGCTTGGCCTGGTACCGCTCGATCAGCTTGTACTTCGACACCCAGTCGATCTCGCGGGACACCGGGTCCAGGTCGCCGCTCTCGATCGCGTTGAGCACCCGGCCCCACAGCTCGACGACGCGCTTGGCGGTCGGGTCGCCACCGCGACGCTCGACGAACTCGGTGGCCTTGGCCAGGTATTCCTGCTGGATCTCGAGCGCGCTGACCTCTTTGTTGTTGGCCAGGCGGATCTTGCGGCGGCCGGTGATGTCGTGCGAGACCTCGCGGATGGCCCGGATCGGGTTCTCCAGTGACAGGTCGCGCATGACCACGCCGGCCTCGATCATCCGCAGCACGATGTCGGCGCTGCCGACCTTGAGCAGCGTGGTGACCTCGTTCATGTTGGAGTCGCCGACGATGACGTGCAGGCGCCGGTAGCGCTCAGCGTCGGCGTGCGGCTCGTCGCGGGTGTTGATGATCGGGCGGCTGCGCGTCGTTGCGCTGGAGACGCCCTCCCAGATGTGCTCGGCCCGCTGCGAGAGGCAGAAGACCGCACCGCGCGGGGTCTGCAGCACCTTGCCGGCGCCGCAGATCAGCTGGCGGGTGACGAGGAACGGGATGAGCACGTCGGCGAGGCGCCCGAACTCGCCGTGCCGGCTCACCAGGTAGTTCTCGTGGCAGCCGTACGAGTTGCCGGCCGAGTCGGTGTTGTTCTTGAAGAGGTAGATCTCACCGGCGATGCCCTCGTCGTGCAGGCGCTTCTCCGCGTCGACGAGGAGACCTTCCAGGATCCGTTCACCGGCACGGTCATGGGCGACCAGGTCGGTGACGGAGTCGCACTCGGGGGTCGCGTACTCGGGGTGGGAGCCGACATCGAGGTAGAGGCGGGCACCGTTGCGGAGGAAGACGTTGCTGGACCGTCCCCAGGACACCACTCGGCGGAACAGGTAGCGGGCCACTTCGTCCGGTGACAGCCGCCGCTGTCCCCGGTAAGTGCACGTGACTCCGTACTCGGTTTCGAGGCCGAAAATTCGCCGTTCCATGACGAAACACTAGCCGCACCGGGGGCGTTCGCGGCAGTGACAACGCGCCCTTTCACCGGTGCTATCTGTCATGATCGTCTGTGAAGATCAACTCGCAGGGCCTGGACCTGCGGATACACTCCCGCTTGATGAATCTTCTGGTCACCGGCGGCGCCGGCTTCATCGGCTCCCACTTCGTCCGCGGCGCGCTCACCGACTCACTGCCGGGCCTGGAGGGTGCCCGGGTCACGGTCCTCGACAAGCTGACGTACGCCGGCAACTTCGCGAACCTGGGCCCGGTCGCGGAGAGCAAACGCCTCGACTTCGTACCCGGTGACATCGCCGACGCGGCCCTGATCGACTCGGTGCTGCCCCGCCACGACGCGGTCGTGCACTTCGCCGCCGAATCCCACGTCGACCGCTCGATCCGGGCGGCCGCGGAGTTCGCCATGACCAACGTGGTCGGCACCCAGGTGCTGCTCGACGCCGCGCTGCGGCACGGCACCAGCCGCTTCGTGCACGTCTCCACGGACGAGGTCTACGGCTCGATCAGCACGGGCGCATGGACCGAGCGGTCACCCTTGGCGCCGAACTCGCCGTACGCGGCCACCAAGGCGGGGGCGGACCTGCTGGCGCTGGCATACCACCGCACCCACCAGCTGCCCGTCGTGGTGACCCGCTGCGCCAACAACTACGGGCCGTACCAGCACCCCGAGAAACTCATCCCCCGGTTCGTCACGAACCTGCTGGACGGCCGCACGGTGCCCCTGTACGGCGACGGACAGCAGGTACGGGACTGGGTGCACGTCGACGACCATTGCCGGGGGACGGCGTTGGTGCTGGCGGAGGGGAAGGCGGGCGAGGTCTACCACATCGGGGGGAACCGGGAGCTGACGAACCGTGAGCTGACCGGGATGCTGCTGGAGGCCTGCGGGGTGGGCTGGGACCGGGTGGAGACGGTCGAGGACCGCAAGGGACACGACCGCAGGTACGCGCTGGACGACGAACGGATACGGCGGGAGCTGGGGTACCGGCCGCGGGTGAACTTCGAGGCCGGTCTGACGGAGACGGTGCAGTGGTACCGCGACAACGAGGACTGGTGGCGCCCGCACGTCATCGATTGAGCCTCGGCCCGACCCGCGCCCGTCAGCCTCGCCCGGCCGTCAGATCGGCCCTGGCCCGTGATTCACCCGCGCCCGGGGCAACCGGCTCGCACGGATCATCGCCGCCCGCTCGGCCGGCCGTCAGTCCGACCTCAGCCCGGCCCGGCCGCTCCCCCGAGCCCGGCCACGGCGGGCAAGGCTGGGGGTGCGGCCGGTAGCCCGTCAGGTCAGGAACCGTCGCCGTTGGTGTCGTCGGCCGGCTCGGCCGGGTCAGCCTCGGCCTTGCCCTCCAGGTCAACCGAAGCGGCCGAAACGGTCGGCTTGCCCCCAGCCGGCGCCGGCGGTGCCACATCGCCCGCCTCGCCGACTTCCTTCTCCGGCTCGTCCTTACCGCCCTCGAGCAGCGTGGTCAGCGCAGCGCCCGAGATGCGGCGGAAGGTGCGGCCCTTGCGGTTGCGGTCCAGGACCGCCACCTCGAGCTGGGAGGCGCCCAGCGTACGCGGAGTGCCGTTCTCCCCGCCGACGCTGGCCAGGCCCTCGACCGCCAGCGCCAGGGCGGTCTGCAGGTCCGCCGCGACGTCATGGCGGGACTTGAGCACCGTCGAGATCGCCTCGGCGGAGCCGCCCATCGCCATGAAACCGGGCTCGTCCTGCACCGAGCCGTCGTAGGTGATCCGGTACAGCTCGTCGGCCTCGGGCGACGCGCCGACCTCCGCCACGCAGATTTCCACCTCGTACGGCTTCTGCGTCTCGGAGAAGATCGCACCCAGCGTCTGGGTGTAGGCGTTCGCCAGCGCGCGGCCGGTCACGTCCCGGCGGTCGTAGGCCAGCCCGTTGAGGTCGGCCATCCGCACGCCGGCCCGGCGCAGGCTCTCGAACTCGTTGTAGCGGCCGACCGCCGCGAAGCCGATCCTGTCGTACAGCTCGCTGATCTTGCGCAGCGAGGTGAGGTTCTCGGCGACCAGCAGGACGCCGCCCTCGTAGGTGAGGACGACGGCGGAGCGGCCGCGGGCGATGCCCTTGCGGGCGTACTCCGAGCGGTCACGCTGGACCTGCTCGGGTGAGGCGTAGAACTGCATGGCCACGGGTGGCAACTCCTTCGAAGACCGGATGGCGGGTTTTGGTGCGAGGACCGGTGGGCGATCAGCCGCCCGGGTTCTCCATCCGTCCGGCGACCACTTGCTCGGCCACCGCGTTGATCTCGGCCTCGGTCAGCCGATGGGTGCTGTCCGCCGTCGCGGTCATCACCACCGGGTAGATCTTGCGGGTCAGGTCGGGGCCACCGGTCGCGGTGTCGTCGTCGGCGGCGTCGTAGAGCGCCTCGACCGCGAGGCGGATCGCGTCCTGGGTGCTGACTCCGGGACGGTAACGCTTCTTGAGCGCCGACTTGGCGAACAGCGAACCGGAGCCGATCGCGTCGTAGCCGGTCTCCTCGTAGAGGCCGCCCGCGACGTCGAAGCTGAAGATGCGCCCGACCTTCGACGGGTCGGACGGGGACAGATCGAAGCCCGCGAACAGCGGCACCACGGCCAGGCCCTGCATGGCCGCACCGAGATTGCCGCGCACCATGGCGGCGAGGCGGTTGGCCTTGCCGTCGAGGGACAGCATGGC
The DNA here is from genome assembly GCF_055586185.1 of Actinoplanes sp. NPDC051405. Taxonomy (NCBI): domain Bacteria; kingdom Bacillati; phylum Actinomycetota; class Actinomycetes; order Micromonosporales; family Micromonosporaceae; genus Actinoplanes; species Actinoplanes sp. NPDC051405. Next base: position 142,994 of record NZ_JBVJIR010000007.1, on the reverse strand, counting down.
GCCCTCGATCTTCTCGTAGTGCTCCAGCTCGACCTGGAAGATGCGCATCAGCTCGATGCCGATGCCGGCCGTGCCGGCGATACCGATCAGCGAGTACGCGTCGGCCGGGTGCACCTTCTCGATGTCCCGGCTGGCGATGAGGTTGCCCATGGTGGCGCGCCGGTCGCCGGCCATCACGACGCCCTCGGCGGTGGCGATGGCGACGATGGTCGTGCCGTGCGGCGCGATGTCGGCGGCCATCCCCGGCGGCAGCGGCCGGCGACCCGGCAGCAGCTCGGGGGCCGCTTGGCTCAGGAACTGCGTGAAGGAGGACGTCCCCGCATTGGTGAACACATCTGGAAGACGCCCGGATGGATCAAAACCCGCTGCCACGTGGTTCCTTTCAGATACGTAATAGCCTCGGCGAGGAACACCGGGTTGTCCCGGAACTGCCCCAGGCCGCCGTTGCAGTTGAAGCACAGTATCCCGCGCGCGCGGCCGGAGCGATGATCGCGATCGACGTGTTGAGGATCAACCGCCCGCGGGCGGCCGTTCCCGATCCCACACCGTCGCCTGCCCGTCTTCGACCGCTTCGGCGCACCGCTCGCGGCAGGACGCTTCACCGGTCGTCCCGACGACGGCGTGGAATTCCAGACGCTTCCAGACTCACCCGGCACGGCAAGCCCTCGGCGCGGTCCGATTCAAGAATCGGACATAACGTCTATTGGCCACCCTTTTGTACATAGCCTCGCACGAATTCCTCGGCGTTTTCTTCGAGGACGGAGTCGATTTCGTCGAGCAGGTCGTCGACGTCCTCGGTGATTTCGGCGTGGCGTTCGGCAACCTCAGGGTTGGCCTCGGTGGTGACGTCCTCGATCTCCTCGTCGCGCTTGCCCTTGCCGGACTGCGACTGACCGCCGGTGTCTCGCGTTGCCATGGCTGTCCCCCTTCATGACCCAACCGCTTCGGGTTGGGAAAAACTTACCTCGCGGGTCCGACAGAAACGCCCGTCGGCACACGGGCGTTTCCCCGTCAACGGCTCGTGATCACCTCGAGCAGGTCCTTCGCGGTGTCGCACTTGTCGAACAGGGCGCCGACGTGCTTCTTGGTGCCCCGTTCGGGCTCCATCATCGGGACGCGCACGAGCGATTCGCGCCCCACGTCGAAGATCACCGAGTCCCAGCTGGCCGCGACCACTTCGGACGCGTACCGGGCCAGGCACTGGCCGCGGAAGTAGGCCCGGGTGTCCTCGGGCGGCTCCACCATCGCGCGGCGGGTCTCGTCGTCGTCCAGCAGCGTCTTCATCGAGCCGCGGGCGACCAGGCGGTGGTACAGGCCCTTCTCGGTCCGGACGTCGGAGTACTGCAGGTCGACCAGCTGGAGCTTGGGCGAGGACCAGGTGAGGTTCTCGCGCTCGCGGTAGCCCTCCAGCAGGCGCAGCTTGGCCACCCAGTCGAGCTGGTCGGAGAGCTGCATCGGGTCGCGGCCGAGCTGGTCGAGGACGTCCTCCCAGCGCTGCAGGACGTCCACGGTCTGCTCGTCCATGTCCGAGCCGTAGCGCTCGTCGCAGAACGCCTTGGCGCGCTCGTAGTAGGCCCACTGCAGGTCCAGCGCCGTGAGCTTGCGGCCGTCGCGCAGGCGCATGAGGTGCTTGAGCGACGGGTCGTGGCTGACGGCCTTGAGCTCGGAGACCGGGTCGGCGATGCCGAGCTCGCCGGTGAACACCTTCTCCTCGATCATGTTGAGGATCAGGGCGGTCGTGCCGACCTTGAGGTACGTGGAGATCTCGGAGAGGTTCGCGTCACCGATGATGACGTGCAGCCGGCGGTACTTGTCCGCGTCCGAGTGCGGCTCGTCGCGGGTGTTGATGATGGGCCGCTTCAGCGTGGTCTCCAGGCCCACCTCGACCTCGAAGAAGTCGGCGCGCGAGGAGATCTGGAAACCGGAGCCGCTGCCGTCCTGGCCGATGCCGACGCGGCCGGCGCCGCAGAAGATCTGCCGGGTGACGAAGAACGGCGTCAGGTGCGCCACGATGTCGGCGAACGGCGTCTGGCGGCGCATGAGGTAGTTCTCGTGCGACCCGTACGAGGCGCCTTTGTTGTCGGTGTTGTTCTTGTAGAGCTGGATGCGGTGGGTGCCGGGGATCGTGGCGGCGCGCCGGGACGCCTCGGCCATGACCCGTTCGCCGGCCTTGTCCCAGCGGACGATGTCCAGCGGGTTGGTGCATTCCGGGGTGCTGTACTCCGGGTGGGCGTGGTCGACGTAGAGGCGGGCGCCGTTGGTCAGTATCACGTTGGCCAGGCCGAGGTCCTCGTCGGCGAGCGCGTCGGCCGGGTCGTACGCGGCACCCGAGTAGGTGAATCCGCGGGCGTCGCGCAGCGGCGACTCCTCTTCGTAGTCCCACCGGGCGCGGCCGCCGCGGTTGAGCTCCGGTCGTGCTCCGTAGGCGTTGACCACCTGCGAGGAGGTGACCATCGGGTTGGCGCCGGGCTGCCCGGGCACCGAAATGCCGTACTCGACCTCGGTACCCATGATTCGTCGAACGCTCATGCTGCCACCCCACCCGCCACTGTGCTGCCGTTGCCCATGTATCGAGCCTAGACGCTTCTCTGTCCGTACTCGCACCCGCACGTGCGCACCAGAACACGCAGGGTAGAGATGCACAACGCGGACGAGGGGGCGCGTCGTAGCGCCTCCCCGCCCGCGTCGGGCGTTGCTCGGCTTCCTACAGGTACTGACCGGTGTTGCTGGCCGTCTCGATGGAGCGGCCGGCCTCTGCGCCCTTGCCGCCGGAGACGAGCGTACGGATGTAGACGATCCGCTCGCCCTTCTTGCCGGAGATGCGGGCCCAGTCGTCGGGGTTGGTGGTGTTGGGCAGGTCCTCGTTCTCCCGGAACTCGTCGACGCAGCTGTCGAGCAGGTGCTGCAGTCGCAGGCCCTTCTTGCCGGAGGTGAGGAACTCCTTGATCGCCATCTTCTTGCCGCGGTCGACGATGTTCTGGATCATCGCGCCGGAGTTGAAGTCCTTGAAGTAGAGGACTTCCTTGTCACCGTTGGCGTAGGTGACCTCCAGGAAGCGGTTCTCCTCGGTCTCCGTGTACATCCGGAGCACGACCGCCTCGATCATCGCGGCCACGGTGACGTCCCGGTCGTTGCCGTGCTCGGCCAGGTCGTCGGTGCTCAGCGGCAGGCCGCTGAGGATGTACTTGGCGAAGATGTCCTTCGCCGCCTCCGCGTCCGGACGCTCGATCTTGATCTTCACATCGAGGCGGCCGGGGCGCAGGATCGCCGGGTCGATCATGTCTTCCCGGTTGGAGGCGCCGATGACGATGACGTTCTCCAGGCCCTCGACACCGTCGATCTCGCTGAGCAGCTGCGGGACGATGGTGTTCTCCACGTCGGAGGAGACACCGGAGCCACGGGTACGGAAGATCGAGTCCATCTCGTCGAAGAACACGATGACCGGCGTACCCTCGCCGGCCTTCTCCCGGGCCCGCTGGAAGACCAGGCGGATGTGCCGCTCGGTCTCACCCACGTACTTGTTGAGCAGCTCGGGACCCTTGATGTTGAGGAAGTAGCTGGTGTGCTTCTCCTCGCCGCGGCGCTCGGCGATCTTCTTCGCGAGCGAGTTGGCGACCGCCTTGGCGATCAGGGTCTTACCGCAGCCGGGCGGGCCGTAGAGCAGGATGCCCTTCGGCGGGCGCAGCTGGTGCTCCCGGAACAGGTCGGCGTGCAGGAACGGCAGCTCCACCGCGTCGCGGATCTGCTCGATCTGCGAGTGCAGACCACCGATGTCGGTGTAGTCGACGTCCGGGACTTCCTCGAGGACGAGCTCCTCGACCTCGCTCTTCGGGATGCGCTCGTACGCGTACGCCGAGCGCGGCTCGATCATGAGCGAGTCGCCCGCCCGCAGCTTGGAGACCTGCAGCGAGTCGGCCAGGTGGACGATCCGCTCCTCGTCGGCGTGCGAGATGACCAGCGCCCGGTCGCCCGGACCGCCGGCGGGGTTCTCGAGGACCTCCTTGAGGAGGACGACCTCGCCGACCCGTTCGTAACCGAACGCGTCGACCACGTTGAGCGCGTCGTTGAGCAGGACTTCCTGCCCGCGCTTGAGATCCTCCACCACAAGCGACGGCGAGACCGCCACCCGCAGCTTGCGGCCCCCGGTGAAGACATCGACGGTGCCGTCCTCGTGGGCGGCCAGGAATACGCCGTAGCCGCTGGGCGGCTGGGCGAGCCGGTCAATCTCTTCTTTGAGAGTGACGATCTGGGATCGGGCTTCCTTGAGGGTCGCCACGAGCCGGTCGTTGTTCTCGGTCAGCCGGGCCAGCTGCGACTGCGTTGCCGCGAGCCGTTCCTCGAGCTGCCGGACGTGTCGGGGGCTCTCGGTCAACTTCCGCCGTACCAGAGCGAGTTCTTCTTGCAGGAACGCAACCTGGCTGGAGAGATCGTTGGCCTCTTTCTCCCAACGTGCGGCGCCTGACGCCTCGTCGCTACGTGCCACGTCCCACCTCCCCGGGGGCTCGAACGTCTTGGTGACAACACTAGCCGCTGCGGGCCGGATTTCGACCCATGCAACACCCTCGTCACTGAACCTTGATCGATCGGGCCTGTGGGGTGCACCGGGTGGTCAGGGGGTTCGGGTACCGTCGGAGCGGGCTAGTTGGGGGAGGTGAGCGGTGTCGACACAGACCGACACAGACGAGCTCGAGGTCTGGGTGGATCAGGACCTGTGCACCGGTGACGGGTTGTGCGTGCAGTACGCACCCGAGGTGTTCGAGTTCGACATCGACGGCCTCGCGTACGTCAAGGACAGCGCCGGTGAGCTGCTGCAGAGCCCCGGAGTGCGCACCGGGGTGCCGGCCCGGCTGCACCTCGAGGTGATCGACGCGGCCAAGGAGTGCCCGGGCGATTGCATCCACGTGGTGCGTTCGCGCGACGACGTGGAGATCGCCGGCCCGGACGCCGACTGATCGTTTTCCACCATCCCGCCGGGCCCGATGAAGATCGGCCCGGCGGAGCGGGAAATGTCACAGCGTCGGGCGACCGACCAAAGATGCGACAACCCGGGAGAATTCCTCCAAACGGGCAATCTGCCCGGGGCCGCCGTCGTCGAGGGTCTTACCGAAGCGCAGCGCGTCGTGCCGCAACGCGGCCCGGCCCTCCTCCTCGGCCATGCCGGGCGGCGGCACCGCGTCGTCCACGGAGCTCAGCAGCAGATAGACGTCGATGCTGTCGACCCGGGCCTGCCCGGTCGACGTGCGGGTGAGCCGCCGGCGGCACCCCACCTCGGTGACGGTCGACAGCGGCACCACCCGCAGCGACGAGGTCATCGAGCCGACCGGGCCGTCGCCGGGCGCCACGTCCTCGCCGTGCCACAGCACCAGCCGGCTGCCGTCACAGATGACAACCTCCTGCCAGACGCCGTTGACCTCGTTGACGAAGCGCTCCAGCGTGAAACAGAGCACCGAGGCCCCGCGCAGCACCCCGAACAGGGCGTCGAGCGCCACCTCGGGGTCGCGCAGGTACGCCCGGGCGGCCGAGTCCAGATCCTCGTACGGCGACCAGTCGGGAAAAACCGCCGGCATCTCGTTGCTGCCACCGAACGGCGGAGAACTCATCGCGCCCACCCGTTCCCTCCGCTCTGAGAACCCATCGAAACCCGCGACGGAAACTACCGGATCCGTCCCGGTCCGTCACACCCCGGTATCGTCATCCGTCTCCGCGCGTTCGGCCGCCAGCGCCGCCTGAGCGGCCCTGCGCAGGGCGTACGCCTCGGCGCCCTTGCTCGGCTTGCGGCGCCGCGGCGGCGCCGTCACGCCGGGGGCGAGTTTGCGGGCCGAGACCAGGAACGCGGTGTGCGCGATCATCCGGTGGTCCGGGCGCACGGCGAGACCCTCGGCGTGCCAGTCGCGCACCAGCGACTCCCAGGCCCGCGGCTCGGTCCAGCCACCGCGCTCACGCAACGCCTCGACCAGCTCCGACAGCTGCGGGGTCGTGGCCACGTACCCGATGAAGACGCCGCCGGGGATCAGCGCCCGCTCGACCATGTCGAGGGCTTCCCAGGGGGTCAGCATGTCAAGGACGATCCGGTCGAAACCGGTCCCCTCGGCCTGCGCGACATCGCCGGAGTGCAGGTGCCACGCGGGGTGCGGACCACCGAAGAACGCCTCGACGTTCTTGCGGGCGATCGCCGCGAAATCGTCACGCAGCTCGTACGAGTGCAGCTCACCGCTGCTGCCGACCGCCCGCAGCAGCGAGCAGGTGAGCGCGCCCGACCCGACGCCGGCCTCCATGACCTTGGCGCCCGGGAAGATGTCGGCCATGGCGACGATCTGCGCGGCGTCCTTGGGGTAGATGACCTGCGCGCCGCGCGGCATGGAGAGCACGTAGTCGGCGAGCAGCGGGCGCAGCGCGAGGTAGGCGGTGCCGCCGGCGGAGACCACGACGCTGCCGTCGGGCAGCCCGATCAGCGCGTCGTGCGCCAGTGCGCCGCGGTGGGTGTGGAACTCCTTGCCGTGCTCCAGCACGATCGTGTGCATCCGGTTCTTGGGATCCGTGAGCTGCACACGGTCGCCCTCGCGGAACGGTCCCCGGTGGGCGGGCACGGGCTCGTCGACGACGCTGGTGCTGTCTTGCACGGTCACTGATCGCTCTCTCATCTGCCGCGGACTGGCTATCGGGGTGCTGGCCGGCGGCTCGCGCGGCGCGGCTCCAGCAACTGGGCCAGGTCCGCGACGTGCAGCACGCCGACGACATCCTCCCCGGAGGTGACGACGTACTGCGCACCCGGGTGGGCCTGCACCGCCCGGACCACCTGCTCGCCGGTCAGCCCGAGCGGCAGAGCGGGCACCCGGCCGAGGTCACGCGCGACGGTGTCGACCGCCACCCAGGGCCGTCGCTCGGCGGGCACGGCAGCGGCCCCGGCGGCGTCCACCAGCGCGACGAGCCGGCCGCCGGCATCGGCGACGGCCAGGGCATCCCCGGCCCGGTCGGCCGCACCGGCCCGGCGCTGGGCCTCAGCCAGCGGCGTTCCCGACGGTACGGCGAAAAGCGGCCGCGCGAGGGTCCGCAGGTCGACGAGGGGGAACCGCCGCGTCATCCGCGCGAGCCGGAGCGACTGACCGGCGCCCTGCCACAACGTGAAGACCACCAGCAGGATGAACAACAGTCCGAAAACGGTCAGCAGCTTCAGCGAGTACAGGGTGACCACGGCCATGCCCGTGAGCAGGGCGATGCCCCGCCCGGCCCAGGCGGCGAACTCGGTGGCCCGGTTCCGGTCCTTGAGCAGCGCCCACAGCCCGGCCCGCAGCGCCCGCCCACCGTCGAGCGGCAGGCCCGGCAGCACGTTGAAGATCGCCACGAGGACGTTGCTGACGGCCAGCTGGAAGGCGATCTCACCGGCGACGGTCCGGTCGGGCAGCGCGAACGCGGCGGCCGTGGCGGCAGCGCCCAGCACCAGGGAGACGGCCGGGCCGGCCAGCGAGACCAGCGCGTCGACCCGCGGCGAAGGGGCGTCACGGTCCATCTCCGTGTAGCCGCCGAGCAGTTCCAGCGTGATCCCGCGCACACCGATCCCGTACCGCCGGGCGGTCAGGGCGTGGCCGAGCTCGTGCAGGAGCACGGACCCCAGCAGACAGACCACAAAACCGAAACCGATCGCGTACGCGTACGGCGCGACGAGTCCGAGCTCGGCCTCCACGTACCCGCCGTACACGACGGTGACCAGCACCGCGAGCAGGAGCATCGAAGGGTTGAGATAGAGCGGGATGCCCAGCACCCGCCCGACCACCCGGCCCGGCCGCCGGGCGGGGCGGGTCTGCTGCACGCCGTCGTCCACACGTCGATGCTACGGACCGCGCCTGAGAGGTCCCTGCCGCGGCGGTTTCGTCGTACCCCTCCCCTAGCCTTACCCCCATGACGGCAGAAACGGTTTTGTCCCCTTCCGCGGATCCGCAGCCGCAGCCCGGCTCCGCTCCCGGTCGTGGGGAGCGCCACACGGGGCCGTCGCTGTCACCGTCGCGTGCGGCGGATTTCAAGACCTGCCCGCTGCTGTTCCGGTTCCGCTCGATCGACCGGCTGCCGGAGAAACCGACGCCCGACCAGGTGCGCGGCACGCTGGTGCACGCGGTGCTGGAGAGCCTGTTCGACCTGCCGGCGGCTGAGCGGACGCCGGCGGCTGCGGCGGCGCTGGTGGCGCCGTCTTGGGCGCGGCTGCTGGAGCAGGAGCCGGCGTTGGAGGCTCTGTTCGCCGAAGCCGTCAACACCCCGGCACCCGCCGGGGCCGTTTCTGCCGGCTCGGCCGACGGCGGTGCCGTGTCGGTCGCCGCGCCCGGTGAAACGGCCGACCCAGCGCCGGCCGCCGTGGCTTCGGGCGCCGTGGCTTCGGGCGCCGTAGCGCCGGCCGCCGTAGCGCCGGCCGCCGTAGCGCCGGCCGCCGTGGCTTCGGCCGCCGTGGCTTCGGGCGCCGTGGCCGATCCGCTGCCGGGGCTCGAGTCCGCCGGCGAGGCCGAGCGGATCGCGGCGTTCCTCGCGGGCGCAGGCGACCTGCTGGCCGGCTACTTCGCGGTCGAAGACCCCCAGCGCCTGGAGCCCGCCGAGCGCGAGAGCCTCGTGTCGACCCTGGTCGACGACGAACTGCTGATCCGCGGCTACATCGACCGGCTCGACGTCTCCCCCGCCGGGGACCTACGCGTCGTCGACTACAAGACCGGCGGCGCGCCACGCGAGGCCTTCGAGGGCCGGGCGCTGTTCCAGCTGAAGTTCTACGCCCTGGTGCTGTGGCGCACCCGGGGCGTGGTGCCACGGGTTCTGCGCCTGCTGTACCTGAAGGACGCCGAGATCTGCGACTACAGCCCGGACGCGGCGGAGCTGGAACGCTTCGAACGCACCCTCGTGGCGCTGTCCCAGGCGATCGAACGGGCCAAGCAGGACAAGGATTTCCGCCCGAAGCCCAGCAAGTTGTGCGGCTGGTGCAGCCACCAGGCGTTCTGCCCGGAGTTCGGCGGCACTCCGCCGCCGTACCCGGAGCCCAGGCCGGAGCCGGTCGCCTCGCCCGAAGCGGAGGACGACACGATCACGCTGCCGGTCCCCCGCCAGTCCTGACCCCTCGCCCCGACCCGAATCGGCGCGATCCACCCGACGCGACCACCCAGCGCGGCCCATCCAGCGTGCTTCGCTCCATCACACGACCCGCCCAGCCCGGTCCGTCCTGCGCCATCGCCAGCTCTCCGAAGCGTCTCGTCACCGCAGAACTACCCCAAGCACACCCCATGGCCAGCGCGTCCGAAGGATGACACGTGTGGGCCGTGATCACGGCATGATCCCCTAGGGTGGGCGCGGGGCCGGCCACGGCCCCGAGCAGAGCGGCCACAGCATCAAGGCCGGCTGAGCGGAGAGGCGAAGCGGTGACGGGGGTCAACGGCACGGCTCCGGCCCTGGCGAACGGGCGGCCGGTGCGCGTCCTGCTCGTCGACGATCAGCCGATGCTGCGGTCCGGACTGCGGATGGCCTTCGCCGACAGCGACGGCGTCACGGTTGTCGGTGAGGCCGGTGACGGGCTCGAAGCCGTCGATCTGTCGCGGCGCCTGCTCCCCGATGTCGTGCTCATGGATCTTCGGTTGCCTCGGCTCGACGGGCTGGCCGTGACGCGTGCGATCGTCGAGTCCGGGTTGCCGGTCCGGGTGCTGATTCTGACCACGTACGACGCCGATGAGCAGGTCACCGGGGCGGTGGCGGCCGGCGCCATGGGTTACCTGTGCAAGGACGTGCCGCCGGCCGAGCTGGTTGCTGCTGTCCGTACCGTCGCGGCCGGGGGCGCCGTGGTCGCGCCGGCGATTCTTGCTCGGCTGCTCACTCGCCTGGCCGAGGCTCTGCCCGCGCCGGCCACGACGGCGGCCGCGCCGGCGCTCAAGACGTTGACCGACCGGGAGCGTGAGGTGCTCGCCCACGTGGCCAAGGGTCACTCGAACGCGGAGATCGCCCGGGCCCTCACGGTCAGCGAGACGACGGTGAAGACCCACGTGGGCCACATGCTCACGAAACTCGGCCTCCGCGACCGCGTCCAGGCCGTCGTCCTGGCCTACGAGACCGGCCTGGTCCGCCCCGGCGGCTGACCACCAACCCGACCGATCCGACCGCCGGCCACCGCGCGCATCCGGCAAACCAGGACCCCAAGGACCGCCCGTATCGGGCGCATCCGGCAAGCCAAGACCCCAAGGACCGCCCGTATCGGGCGCGCCGGGACCCGAGGGCCGCCCGCATCCGACGGAACGGGTCAGGCGGCGGCGCGCAGGTCGCCCATCGCCCGGTGCACGTCGATGTCCCCGCTCGCGGTCCGGACCCGCAGTTCCAACGCCGCCTCCCGCACACCCTCCGCCGGCCCGCCCATCGCCAGATCGCTCGTCGTCGATCCGGAGGCCGTGCTCAGATCCAGCCAGACCCCGGTCCCCGCGGCCACCCCGACCGAGACGTCGCCGGATGCCGTTCCCAGGCGGGTCTTGCCCCGGCTGACCACGCCCACCTCGACGTCGCCCGATGCCGTGCCCGCCTCCAGCGACCCGCCGACCCGGCGCAGCACGATGTCGCCGCTCGTCGTGTCCGCCTTGACGTCACCACTGACGTCACCCACCCGAAGGTCCCCGGACGCGCTGCTGATCCGCAGCGACCCACCGACCCGGTTGATCGCCACATCACCGCTGGACGCCTTCAGTGACGCGTCCCCGGTCACCTCGTCCACGGACACATCCGCGGACGCCGTACTCGCCTGGGCGCTCGCCCAGCGACCGGTCGCGTGGACGTCGGCCGACGCCGTCTTGGCGGCCAGCGCGCTGTCCAGCGGCACCCGGACCAGGACCCGGACCTTCGGGGTACGGCGCCAGTCCCACGTCGACTCCGGCCCGTGCACGACCAGCGTGTCCCCTTCCAACGCCACCGTGAAGCGGTCCTCGGCGCCGCTCTCCGGCTCGATCTGCACCTGGATGCCGGGCCGGTTCTCGGCCACCAGTTCCGCCGTGCCGCGCTGCACGCGCAGGGACACCGTCACGGGGGTGGAGCGGTCGAACTCGTACATGGTCTTTTCCCTTCAGATGGAAACAGCAGCTCAGGCTTGGGCGAAGCCGGTGATGCGCTTGCCGGGGCGGCCCCGGCGTGGCGGCTGGGCCGGCGTGCCGCCGGCCGCCGCGGTCACCGCGCGCACGAGCCAGGCGTTGACCGAGATGCCCTCGGCCGCCGCGGAGTGCTCGACGTGGGTCTTGAGCGCTTCCGGCATGCGCAGGGTCAGCCGGGCGAGGTCACCGCCGTCGGGCGGTGGTGCCGGGGCCGGCTGCCCATCGAGGTCGGGCTCCGCCGCCGGCTCGGTGACCACCAGGTCCGCGTCGCGACCGCGGAGACGGACGTCCACCACCGGTCCGTGCAGGCGGGTGGTGATCTCCGCCGCCGCGTCCGACAGCGCCTGCAGCAGAGCCAGCCGGACCGACGCCTCCAGGGCGTGGCCGAGCAGGTCCGCCGCCCGGGTGGTCTCCGGACCACCCGGGGCCGCTGCGGCGCTGAGGTCGCTGCGGAGCGATTCGAGGTACGGCGTCAGGTCCATGACATCAATATGACGTCATCAATGACGTCTGTCAACCGTCACCGTGACGCCAGGGGGTAACCCTGAGCGTTGTCTGGGTGGCACCCCCACCGAAATCTCCGCGTCGGGCTACGCCGCTGGGCGGACGCTTCGGGACGCTCACGCCGAAAGACTGAGCCGGACCACATCGAGCACGTTCTCCTGGGGGCACAGTGACAAGCACGGATTCCCGCGAACCGGCGGCCGCACAGGCCGGCGAGGTCTGGAAGGTCTACGGCACCGGCGAGGCGCGGGTCGTCGCGCTGCGCGGCGTGAGCGCCGAGTTCGAACGCGGCAGGTTCACGGCCATCATGGGCCCGTCCGGCAGCGGCAAGTCGACCCTCATGCACTGCCTGGCCGGGCTGGACACGGTCGACCGCGGTGAGGTGCACGTCGGCGGCACCAAGATCACCGGCATGGGCGACAAGGCCCTCACCCGGCTGCGCCGCGACCGGGTCGGCTTCATCTTCCAGCAGTTCAACCTGCTGCCGACGCTGAGCGCGCAGGAGAACATCCGGCTGCCGCTGGACATCGCCGGACGCAAGCCCGACCCGCAGTGGTGGGACATCGTCATCGACACCGTCGGACTGCGGGACCGGCTCAGCCACCGGCCCAGCCAGCTCTCCGGCGGCCAGCAGCAGCGCGTCGCGTGTGCCCGGGCCCTGATCGGCCGGCCCGATGTCATCTTCGCCGACGAGCCCACCGGCAACCTGGACTCGCGGTCCGGCGCCGAGGTGCTGTCGTTCCTGCGGGCCAGCGTGCGCGAGCACAACCAGACCATCGTCATGGTCACCCACGACCCGGTCGCCGCCAGCTATGCCGACCGGGTGGTGTTCCTGGCCGACGGCGCGATCGTCGACGAGCTCGCCGGCCCGACCCCGGAGAGTGTCCTGGACATGATGAAGCGCCTCGACACGCACGCCGAACCGGTGATGCTCTGATGCTGCGCGCGACCCTGAAGAGCCTGCTGGCCCGCAAGCTGCGGCTCATCCTCTCCGGGCTCGCCGTCGTGCTCGGCGTCATGTTCGTGGCCGGCGCGTTCGTGGTCACCGACACTCTGAGCAAGTCGTTCGACTCGCTGTTCGCCAGCGCGTACTCCACGACCGACGTCGGCGTCACGGCCAAACCCAAGGTCGAGGTCTCCGAGTTCGAGGGCGAAGAGGTCATCACCCCGCTGCCCGCGTCCGCCCTGGCGCAGGTGCGGGGCGTACCCGGTGTGAAGAGCGCGACCGGGCTCGTCGACGCCGACGGCGCCCGGGTGATCGGCAGCGACGGCAAGGTCCTCACCTCGGTCGGCCCGCCGCGCATCGGCTCGGCCTGGACCGGCACGGACGACCTGCTCCAGCTGCGCGAGGGCCGCGGGCCCACCGCCGACAACGAGTTCGTGGTGAACGCGACCGTGGCCAAGGCCGCCGGCATCAAGGTCGGCGACCGGGTCGGCGTGCTCACCCTGGAACCGAAGAAAGAGTTCACGCTGGTCGGCATCTACGGCTACAGCGGCAACCGGGACAGCCTCGGCGGCGTGCAGGAGGTGGCCTTCACCGAACCGGTGGCCCAGAAGCTGATGCTGGGCAAGACCGGGGTCTACAGCTCCATCCGGGTGCAGGCGGAGCCGGGCGTGACGCCGGAAGCACTGCGCGACCGGATCTCGGCCACCCTCGGCGCCGGCTACGTCACCAAGACCGGTGACCAGCTCGCCGCCGACACCGCCGCCGACCTGCAGGCCGGGCTCGGCTTCTTCACCAACATCCTGCTCGGTTTCGCCGGCGTCGCGCTGTTCGTCGGGATCTTCCTGATCCTCAACACGTTCTCGATCATCGTCGCGCAGCGCACCCGGGAGCTGGCGCTGATGCGGGCGCTGGGCGCGAGCCGCCGTCAGATGATCGGCTCGGTGCTGGTCGAGGCGGTGGTCATCGGCCTGATCGCCTCGGTGCTCGGCCTGGCGGCGGGTGTCGGGGTCGGCGCGCTGCTGGCGTACCTGTTCAATTCCTTCGCCGGTGGCGGCATGCAGCTCGGCACCGTCGGGGTGCCGGCCACCGCGATCATCAGTTCGTTCGTGGTCGGGGTCCTGGTGACCGTGGTCGCCGCGGTCCTGCCCGCGCTGCGGGCGTCGCGCATCGCACCGGTCGCGGCCATGCAGGACGTGGCGACGCCGGACCGGCCGCTCACCAAGGTCAGCGTGGCCGGCGGCCTGGTGACCGCGGCGGGTGCGACCGCCCTGGGTCTGGGGCTGTTCGCCGACCTGGGCGACGCCACCCTCTGGACCATCCTGACCGGCGTGCTGGTCTCGTTCATCGGCATCGCGCTGCTCACGCCGCTGATCAGCCGCCCGGTCGTGTCCGGCATCGGCCGGCTCTTCTCCTGGTCGCTGCCGGGGCGCCTGGGCCGGCTCAACTCGGGCCGCAACCCGCGGCGCACCGCGATCACCGCGGCCGCGCTGATGGTCGGCATCGCGCTGGTCACCGGCGTCACCGTGGTCATGGACTCGGCCAAGGCGAGCCTCAAGGCCGAGGCGGCCACGATCCTCAAGGCCGAGGTCGTCATCAGCGGCGACCAGAACGGCCCGCGGCCGCCGACCTACGACCCGGCGGTGCTGCGCGACACGGCGAAGATCCCGGGGGTACGGTCGGTCGCCGGCCTCTGGAACGACCAGGTCACGATCGACGGCGAGAACCACTACGTGAACGCCACCGACAACGTGACCGCGCTCAAGGACGCGTTCGGCAACACCGCGGTCGGGATGCCGGACACCTTGCGCGACGACCAGCTGGCCGTCAGCGTGGAGGAGGCGCAGGACTACGGCTGGCAGGTCGGCACCAAGGTCACCCTCCAGCCGGCGCGCGGCGATCCGAGCCAGTACACGATCGTGGCCACCTACCCGGAGGACCGCATGCCGGGTGACTACATGCTGCCGGTCGCCACGGCCAAGGACTTCGGCATCACCCAGCCGACCATGGGCTTCGTCCGCCTGGCCGACGGTGTCGCGGTCAGCCAGGTGCTGCCGCAGGTCAAGACGCTGCTGGCGGACAGCCCGGAGGTGTCGGCGCAGGACGCGCAGGCGTTCGTGGACCAGCAGGCGGCCACCTTCGACACCCTGATCACGATGATCCAGATCCTGCTGGCGCTGGCCATCCTGATCGCGGTGCTCGGCGTGATCAACACCCTGGCGTTGTCGGTGCTGGAACGCACCCGCGAGCTGGGGCTGCTGCGGGCGGTCGGCCTGGGCCGGGCGCAGACGATGCGGATGGTGACGGTCGAGGCGGTGGTGATCTCCGTCTTCGGCGCGCTGCTCGGCGTGGTCGTCGGCGCCGGCATGGGTACGGCGGTGACCCGCGCGCTGAAGAGCGACGGCATCACCGAGCTGGTGCTGCCGTGGGAGCGGATGGGCACCTACCTGGTGCTGGCCGCCCTGGTCGGGGTGATCGCCGCGGTCCTGCCGGCGATCCGCGCCGCCCGCCTCAACGTCCTGGGCGCCATCGCCCACGACTGAGCACAACCGCCGAGCCCGCGCCGAACCCGGTGCGGGCTCGCGCGGTGCGCGAGGCCAGACAGAGCGCGAGGCTCGGGTAGAGCGCGGCCCAGACAAAGCGCGGCCCAGACAGAGCGCTCAGACACAGCGCGGGGCGCAGACAGAGCGCGGGGCTCAGGCGGTGGCGGAGGCGAACAGCGTCGCCAGGAAGGCCGGGTCGACGCCTTCCAGCGAGTCACGCAGGTGCACCCCGTCGGTCGGCGGCAGCTCCAGCTCGGCCGGCACGGCCAGCACCGCCGCTCCCGACGCCACGGCGCTGGCCATGCCCGTCGGTGAGTCCTCGATCGCCACGCACTCCTCGATCCGTACCCCGAGCAGCTCGGCCGCCGTGCGGTACGGCGCCGGGTCCGGCTTCGGGGCCGACACCTCGTCGCCGCAGACCACGACGTCGAAATTCTCCCGGCCCAGGGTGTCCAGCGCGACCTCGACGAGCCGGCGCCCGGTCGAGGTGACCAGCGCCGTCGGCAGTCCCGCCGCGCGGACCGCGCGCAGCAGCTCCAGCGCTCCCGGGCGCCAGATCAGCCCCGCGGCGAACAGCTCCTCGACGCGGTGCTCGAGCCACGCCACGTCGGCGGCCTCGTCGCGGTCCGGCTGGGCCAGGTCCTCGCGCAGGATCCGCATCGAGGTGGCCATGCTGCTGCCGATCATCGCCAGCCGGGCCGGCTCGGTCAGCTTGCCGCCGGCGTGTTCGGCCAGCTCGTACAGCGCGACGTCCCAGACCTTCTCGCTGTCGACCAGCGTGCCGTCCATGTCGAAGAGCACCGCAGCCGGTTGTGTGCGTGTCAGGGCAGGCCTCCCGAGCCGTACGTCAGATGTCCTGCCCATTGTCCCCGCCGGCCGGCCGTCACGGGCGCCGGTGTGACCGCTACGACACGTCGCAGGGCTCCAGGGACCGCCGGTAGCCGTTGTTGAAGGACCTGGTCCGCTGCTTGGCCGAGCCGTGCGCGCCCTCGGCGAACCACGGCTGCCCCGGGTCGTCGCCGACCGCCTCCAGGCCCCGGGCCAGCTCTTCGAGGTCACCGTCGTCGAGCCGGAGGGAGCCCTTGCGTTCGGTGTCGCCGATGTACGCCCCCGCCATGCAGTCCGCCTGCAGCTCCAGCTCGATGGTGAACTCCTTCTGGATGCCGAGCCGCCGCTGGATGGCGTGGGCGTACTCGTGGCCGAGCAGGTAGAAGATGAACGCGTCACCGATCTGGCGGAACGCGGCGAACGCCCAGTTGATGTCGTACGCGATGAAGTCACCGGCCGAGCAGTACGCCGCGTTGTTGAGCCCGAGCCCCTGCCCGCCGCACTCGACCTCGCCCTCCCGCTCGTACGGGATCAGCTGCGCGATCGGCTCGAAGTCCAGTCCCGAGGCCTTGAACTGCGCTTTCCAGTACGCCTCGGCGACCCGTTCGGCGTCTCCGACGTCAGCCTTGAACTCCTCCGGGGTGTCCGTGCCGTCCGGATCCTCACCGCCGGCCGTCCGGGTCGCCGCGGGAGCTTGGTCACCGCCCGCGTTCTCGGGGGCCGAGACACATCCGAGGGCAATCAGCGCCACCACCACGGGGACCAGCGGGAGCAGACGGGTGCGGCGCGGTACCGGCATGCGGGTCCTCCGAGGGGCTGGCGTGACCGGGATACACCAACGATACGGACGGTCCGGGGCGCAAGGATCAGTCTGTGTGGCACTGGACACTGCCGGATTCGGACCCGATCGCGCCCCGGCCGTGTAAGCCGTCCCGCCCCGGGTAGCTCGCACAGGTATCCCACCTGCGCGAACACTGGAGGACCCCTTGGCACAAGACACTCTCTCCCGCTCCCTGCACGACGTCGGGCTCGCCGCCTGGTTCGGCGGCACCCTGGCCAACGCGGTGGCGCTCAACCCCGCCGCTGCCGAGACGGCCGACCCGGAGAGCACCGGCCGGGTCGCGAACACCGGCTGGAACAAGTGGACCCCGGTGAACGCCGCCGCGATCGGTGCGCACCTGGCCGGCAGCGTCGGCGAGCTGGTCGGCAACCGTGGCCGGCTGGCCACCCAGCAGGGCGTCGCCTCCATGTCGCTGGCCAAGACCGGCCTGACGGTGGCCGCGCTCGGCGTGACCGGCTACAGCCGGCTGCTCGGCCGTAAGGTTGCGAAGGACACCGCGGTGCCCGCCGCCTCGGGCACCGAGTCGACGGTGGACACCCCGATCGAGGTGGTGCGGGCGCAGAAGAAGCTCTCCGCGCTGCAGTGGGTGGTGCCGGCGCTGACCGGTGCACTCATCGTGGTCAGCGCCTTCGCCGGCGAGCAGCAGCGCCCGTCGCAGGTGAAGAAGGGCATCCTGGCCCGCTTCACCAAGTGACCCGCGCCCGGCGCGGCGACGGAGACAACTCCGGCGCCGCGCCCGGCACCGGCATGATGGGGAGCGTGCGGATCGAGGACGTGACCCCGGAGACGGTACGGCCGGTACGCCGGTCGTTGCTGGTGCAGAGCTGGCACGACCTCGCGTTCCTGCACTGGGCCGTGCCGCCGGAGACCGTCGCGCCGTTCCTGCCCCACGGCACCGTCCCGGACACCCTGGACGGCGTGAGTTACGTGGGGCTGATCGGCTTCCGGATGGTCAAGCTGGGGGCGTTGCGCGGCCCCGGCATCCCGTACCTGGGCACGTTTCTCGAGACGAACGTGCGGCTGTACAGCGTGGACGCGCAAGGGCGCCGGGCCGTTGTCTTCCTGTCCCTGGAGGCCGAGCGGCTGCTGCCGGTGCTGACCGCGCAGGCCTCGCTGCGCCTGCCGTACAAGTGGGCGCGGATGCGCCTGCAGAAGGACGGCGACGTGCTGCGTTACACCAGCCGGCGGCGCTGGCCCGGGCCGCGCGGGGCGGCCAGCTCCATGACGGTACGGGTCGGAGCCCCGCTCACCGAGCCGTCCCCGGTGGAGCACTTCGTCACCGCCCGCTGGGGCCTGCACACTCACGCGTGGGGCCGCAGCCTGCACCTGCCCAACGAGCACCCGCGCTGGCCGTTGCACCGCGCGGAGCTGCTCGAGCTGGACGACGAGTTGCTCACCGCGGCCGGCCTGCCCGCACCGGCCGGGCCGCCGGTGAGCGTGCTCTACTCCCCCGGCGTCCCGGTCACCTTCGGCGCTCCGGACACCCTGGCCGGCCCTGCCGGTTAGCCGAGCGTGCGGTCCAGCTTGGTGAACGAGCTGCCCAGCCCTCGCGGGCCATCGCGACGAAGTCCTCGGTGTACGGGCCCTGGGTCAGCACCAGCCGGGTCCTGCCGCCGGGCTCGTCGTGGAACTCCAGCCGCATCCGGATCAGCGAGCCGGCGAACTCCGGGATCTCGGCCGCGTTCTCCTCACCGACCAGCTCGTCCTCGACGACCTCGACGAAGGTCACGTCGACCGGTGAGTTCTGGGCCGGGTCCTCGTCGTTGACCATGGTGAAGCGCTGGTGGCCGCCGACCTCGGCCTCGATGTCCACGCTGTCGCGGGGCACCGACCAGCCGACCGGGCCGAACCAGGCGGCGAGCTGGTCGGGGTCGGTGAACGCGCGGTAGACCAGCTCCCGCGGGGCGTCGAAGATCCGGGTGAGGACCAGAACCGCCGGTAGCGCTCCATCCAGGCGATCGCCTCGCGCAGCGGCTCGGCCTGCAGGCTGCGGGAGCGCCACTGCGCGGAGCGGCTCCGGCTGATCAGCCCGGCCGGTTCCAGCACCTTCAGGGTGCCGGGAGATCGCCGGGAGGCTGATCGTGAACAGCTCGGCCAGCTCCCAGACGGTGGCGTCGCCCTCGGCCAGCCGGGCCAGGATCGCCCGGCGGATCGGGTCGGCCAGGCTCAGACCCGGGACGGGATGCGCCGGTGCAGCTCGGCGAGCAGCGTCCGGGGACCGGGCGACATCAGGCCCACGTCGATCAGGAACGCCGGGCCGGACTCGCGGCGCAGCACCCGCGGGCGGCGGCCGGGGCCGGGCAGCTCGGTGACCGCGGCCATGTCGGTCGGGGTCACCACCAGTTCCGTGAACGGACCCCAGCGCCGCAGTCCCACCGACGCGATGGACGCCCAGCGCAGGTGCACCCCGCGGCGGCCGGTCGCCGCGAACTCCAGGCCGTACACGGAGCTCTTCATCCAGCCGAGCCTGTTCCAGGCCAGCAGCATGACCACGCTCGCGGTGACCACCGGGACGACCAGCAGGCTCTCCGCGACCCGGACCAGCTCACCGATCGTCGGCACGTCGCCGAGCAGCACCTGGACCAGCACCGACAGGCCCCGGCACAGGAACCACACGGCCGCGCACACCCACAGCACGGTCACGAAGACTTCGGCGCGCGGCTGGAAGAACGTCGTGGCGTCCTCGCCGGGTTCGAGAGGGTGGTCGTCCACGATCGCCAGTATGCCGGGCTATGTAGCTACATATACGGTGTTGGCCGACTCTCCGCCGGTGAGCGGGTTGGGGAACGAGACCACGTGCGCCGCCGCCGAGGTGAAGACCTCGGCCAGGACCGCCTCGAACTCGGCGTCCGGCGGGTCGTCGGACCACAGGGCGAAGACGCCGCCGGGCCGCAGGTGCGCGGTCAGCCGGCGCATCCCGTCGACGGTGTAGAGCGCCGCGTTGGCCGGGGCCAGCACGTGCCGCGGGCTGTGGTCGACGTCGAGCAGGATCGCGTCGAAGCGCCGGCCCGGCGCCGCGGGGTCGAAGCCGTCCGGCCCGGCCGCCATCGCGAAGAAGTCACCCTCGACCAGTCGGCTGCGCGGGTCGGTGATCAGCGGCGCCGCTTCGGGCAGCAGCCCGCGCTCGTGCCAGGAGATCACCTCGGCGACGGCGTCGACGACCACCAGCGAGGCCACCCGGTCGTCCTCCAGGACCGCCCGCGCGGTGTAGCCGAGACCGAGCCCGCCGACCACGACGTCCGGACGGGCGTCGGCCGGCAGTGCGGCCAGGCCGAGCCGGGCCAGTTCGATCTCGGCCACGGTGAACAGGCTCGACATGAGGAACTCGTCATTGATCTTGACTTCGTAGACCTCGACGCGCAGCCGCGGGTCGAGGCGGCGGCGCAGGCTG
The DNA here is from genome assembly GCF_055586185.1 of Actinoplanes sp. NPDC051405. NCBI lineage: Bacteria > Bacillati > Actinomycetota > Actinomycetes > Micromonosporales > Micromonosporaceae > Actinoplanes > Actinoplanes sp. NPDC051405. The sequence continues at coordinate 122,857 of NZ_JBVJIR010000007.1, read as the reverse complement.
ATCTCGCCGATCGGCGTGTCGCGCCAAGCGAGCTCCTCGAACCGGGCGCTCACTCGCCGCCACCCTGCGCCGGGGCCGGCGCCGCGGCCGGCGCCCGCCCGACCCGGAAGGCTGGCCTCGGCCACTCTGCCGGCGCGACGGTACGCACCGCGGATACGTTCATGGCCGGTCAGCTTGCCACGCTGACCGGCCACTCGGTGGGACGCCCCGCCCTCAGGCGGAGATGCGCTGCGGGGAGAGCTCGTCGTCCTCCGCGTCGCCGTCGCTCGGCGCGCCGGCGGCGACCGCGGCCGCGTGGGCGGCGGCCTCGGACGAGCCGATCCTGGCCAGCTCGCGGGTGTAGACCTTGGTGGCGCTGTAGAGCTTGTAGATCAGCAGCAGCTCGAAGCCCGCCAGCCCCACCGCGGACAGCACGGAGAAGAAGATGACCTGGTTGGTCAGCGGGCCGAGGATGAACACGAACATCTGGAACTCGATGCCACTGAACAGGTGGGCCCGGATGCGCTGACGGGCCAGCGCGTTGCGGAGCTTCATCAGCGGGCCCATCTTGGCCCGGAACTCGCCGTACACGTCGACGACGGGGGCCGCCTCGGCCGGGCCACCGGCCACCGGGGCCGCCGTGCCGGCGGCGGGACCCACGGGCTGCTGCGCGCTGGTCTCCTCGACGAACACCGGCCGGTCGGGACCCTCGCCGCGGGCCGCCTCAAGGTTGCGCCGCATGTCCTGCTTGACCTTGCCCATCTGCAGGGCGTTCAGGTAGCGGAACATGTCGAGGAAGATGACCACGCCGGCCAGCCACAGGTAGATCACGTTGTCGGTCTTGGCGTACTGGCCGACCATCAGGGCGACCGCGCAGGTGACCACGCGCAGCCGGTCGAAGACGTAGTCGAGCCAGGCGCCGAACACCGAGCCCGTACCCTTGAGCCGGGCGATCTTGCCGTCCATGCAGTCGAGCACGAAGCTGATGTGGAAGACCACCGCGCCGGCCACCAGCCACGGGTAGTCGCCCTGCAGGAAGCAGTAGGCGGCCACGAAGCCGAGCAGGAACGCGCCCATGGTCAGCAGGTTCGGCGTGATCCAGCGGACCGGGGCCACGAGCCAGACCAGCCGCGACGCCAGCGGATCGACGAGCCACACGGTCCACCAGGCGTCGCGATCCTTGTAGGTACGGGTCCGGATCTCGTCGAGCGTGAACCGTTGTGCCATGCCACAACTCCACCGTCGTGATGAATACATGAATAGTGGGACGCGCGGACATTACAGGAGTCTTATTGCGGTCAGTGAAAGCAGGCCGGGAATGTGGACAAACGGCGCCTGGATGCACCTGACCGGCCCGAGTCCGTCACGCTGTGCCATACAGCAGGAGAACGCCCAGCGCCGGCCCGCCGCCCAGCAGCAGCCCCCGGCCGAACCCGCGCGTCCGGGGCACGGCCAAGCAGGCGAGCCCGCCGACCAGCGCGCCGCAGCCGGTGAGCAGCAGCGCCGGGTAAACCGCGGACACAGCCGCGATCACGCACGGCACTCCCCCGGCCGCCAGTCCCGCCGCGAACCCCCAGCGCCGGCCGGCCGGCGGGGCGACGGTCAGGACCGCGTCACCGAAGACGCCCGGCCCGGCCCGCAGCGAGAACGCGTAACCCTCCCCGTCGTACGCCTGCAGCGCCAGCGGTTCCGGCACCTCCCGCACCCGCAGGCCGGAGTCCCGCCAGAGGTCGTGATAGACCCCGACCAGCTGCGGATAGGCGATCGGCACGTCCCGCAGCAGCAGGCTGCGTTCACGGCGCCGGCCGGAGTGCACCATCGGTGTCACCTTCAGCCGGGTCGACACCAGCGCGCTGTGCAGCCTGTTCTCCACGCCGCGGGCGACCGGGTCACGGGGCAGGACCCGGCTCAGCAGGCGCAGCACGAAGGCGTTGAGCACGGCCAGCAGCGGCAGGGCGTACCAGCCGAGATGGTGCGGGACGAGGGCCAGCAGCGGCGACAGCAGACCGGCCGGCATGGTCAGCACCACTGCCACGAAGACCGCCAGATCCGCGTACGGCGACAACAGCCGGCCCGCGAGTGTGAGCAGCGCCACGACGATCACATAGCAGGTCGCCACCGGGGCGAAAGGGAGCCGGCGCATGATCGCAGTCTGCGTCCGGCCAGGGCGGATGCCGCCGAAACGACGCGTCCGTCAAGGGGCTGGACGCGTGTTGGCTGCCGGGGCCCCGCGTGTCAGGATTCCGGCGTGACCTCGCGGGGGCTGCGAGGCGCGGCGACTTCTCAGGGGGATGACGGTGGACGCCGACCACGTCGCGGACGACCTCGAGTCCGTGCTGCTCACCGAGGACCAGATCCACACCCGGGTGAAGGGGCTGGCCGCCGAGATCGGCAAGGACTACGCCGGCCGCGAGGTCGTGCTGGTGGGGGTGCTGGGCGGGGCCGCCACCTTCACCGTCGACCTGGCCCGGGCCCTGGAGAGCCAAGTGGAGATCGACTGGATGGCGATCCGGTCGTACACGACGAGCAAGCGCGCTTCTGGCTCCGTACGCCTGCTCAAGGATCTTGATCTGGACATCACCGACCGGGACGTGATCATCGCGGAGACGGTCATCCAGACCGGCCTGACCATGTCCTGGCTGATCGCGAATCTGCGGCAGCGCGGGCCGGCGTCGATCGCGGTGGCGGCATTGCTGCGCAAGCCGGACACCCCGGAGTTCGGGGTGCCGACCTACATCGGCTTCGACGTGCCGGCGGGCCTGATCGTCGGGTACGGCCTGGACTACCGCGGCCACTACCGCAACCTGCGCTGCGCGGCCGTGCTCGCCCCGCACGCCGTGCGATGAAGGCCGTCGTCTTCGACTTCTTCGGCACGCTGACCGATCCGTCCGCCGAGGCCGGCCGCCTGGCCTCCTTCACCGCGACCGCGGCGGCCCTCGGGGTGCCGGCGGACGCCTTCTGCACGACGATGGCCGCCACCTTCCGCGAGCGGGCGACCGGCGCGTTCGGCGACACCAGAGCCACCCTTCAGGCCGTGGCGTTGCGCTGCGGACTCACCCCCGCACCGGAGTCCCTCGACGCGGCGACGGCGGTGCAGCTCGCCGGCGCGGCCACGGTCCGCACACCGCGGCCCGGCGTCCTGGCGGTGCTGGCGACCCTGCGCGAGCGCGGCCTGCGGCTGGGGCTGATCTCCGACTGCAGCAGCGAGCTGTACGAGAGCTGGCCGTCGACGCCGTTCGCACCGCTGTTCGACGCGGCGGTCTTCTCCTGGCGCGAGGGTTACCGCAAACCGGACCAGCGCCTGTACGCCACAGTCGCCGAGCGCCTGGGCGTCCCTGCGCAGCAGTGCTGGTACGTGGGCGACGGCGGCAGCCGCGAACACTGGGGCGCCGCCACCGCCGGGATGCGCCCGGTCCTGGTCACCAACGCCGGCTATCCGACGGCGGCGGCGTACCGCGACGACCCGGACACCCACGTGCCGGAGCTGGCGGTCGACGAGCTCTCGACGCTGCTCCCGCTGATCTGCCAAGATCACTCATGCCCGTGACCAACCCCTGGCTCGCCGGCCCGGCGCCCACCGCCCGCCTGGACCGGCCCCGCCTCGAGGAACGCCTGCTGAACCTGCTGTCGTCGCAGAACATGTGCGTGCTGGCCACGGCGGGACCGGCCGGGCCGCTGGCCACCCCGGTGCGCTACTTCCACCTGGACTTCACGCTGTTGTTCACCGCGGCGGCCGGCTCGCCGAAGCTGCGCAACATCGCCGCCGACCCGCGGGTCTCGGTCGGCGTCTTCGCGCCGCTGGTGGGCCAGGCCAGCAGCCGCGGGGCGCAGATCTTCGGGCAGGCGCGGGTGCTGACGGAGTCGGACGCGGACTTCGCGCGGTACTGGCCGGCGGTGCGCTGGCAGTCGGATCACGTCGAACGGTCCCGCTCGCTGGACGACCCGCCGACGGGACCGCTCGTGGTGATCCCGGCCGACCGCATCGTCTACACCGAGCACTGGCTGCGCCGCGACGGCTTCGCACCCCGCCAGGTCTGGCGCGCCGCATGACCCCGCGCCAGGCGTCCAAGATCCTGGTCACCGGCATGTCGGGGACGGGCAAGTCCACGGCGCTTCGGGCCCTCGGCGCGCGCGGGCATCGCACGGTCGACACGGACACCGACCGGTGGAGCCGCTGGGTGACGCTGCCGGACGGCTCGGCGGACTGGATCTGGCGCGAGCCGGAGATGGCCGAGCTGCTCAGCGGCCCGGGCGACCTGTTCGTGGCCGGCTGCAGATCCAATCAGGGCGAGTTCTACCCGAGGTTCGACCACGTCGTGCTGCTGAGCGCGCCCGCGGAGGTGCTGCTGGCCCGGATCGCGGCGCGCACCGACAACCCGTACGGCAAGAGTCCCGAGGAACGCGCAGCGGTCCTCGACCACCTGGCGCACGTGGAGCCGTTGCTGCGCGCCACCGCGACCGCGGAGATCGACGCCACCGCCCCGGTCGACGAGGTCGTGCGGCAGCTGGAAGCGCTGCTGCGGGCCTAGTTCGAGGTGTCGCCGGCCCAGCCGGCCAGTTCGATGATCTCGCCGGCGAGGTCCGCCACCGGGCGCCCGTCGGTCGCGATCCGGTGCACCCACTCCGGGCTCAGCTCCGCCAGCTCGCGCGCCGCGAGGTCGCTGCGTTCCACGTGGCGTTGCAGCGCGGTGCCGATCTCGCGCCGGGCCAGCCGCTGCCGCGCCGTACGGTCGTCGGCGGTGAGCAGGACGGCCGTGACCCGCGGATCGTCGCCCATCGCGGTCGTGAGCGCGTCGACGAAACGGACGCTCACCGTGTTGGTGTAGATCAGCCGCCGGTAGCCCAGGACGCGGTAGTTGGCCCACATGGCGGCCAGGTTGCGTTCGGCCAGGCCGTGCTCCCACGGCGGCGGATGGGCGAGGTCGAGGTTGTCGCCCTCGATCAGCAGTGCCGGACCTGCCGCGCGGACAACTGCACGTGGATCTCGGTGCCGACGCTGGTCTTGCCGACGCCGGCCCGGCCGCCGAGGAACAGGACTTCACTGCGCAAGGGGCCTCATCCTGCCGTTCGGAACCGTGCGGTGGTGGGGAACGGGTACACGGTAGGGGGTGCGGTCAGGAACCGGCACGGGACCCGGGCGCGCCGCCGTACCGTGCCACCCGGCCCCCGCACTGGGTAGAGTCCTGCGCCATGTCATACGACCTTGCGGTGTGGGAAGGCGATCGCCCGGCGAACGACCTGGCCGCCGCGGCGGAGTTCAAACTCCTGTACGACCGCTACGTGGGGTCGGCCGACAACACCGAGCCGACGGCGCGGATCGTGGCCTACGTGCGGGCCCTGCTGGACCGCTACCCGGACATCGGCACCGACGCGGGTGAGGACAGCCCCTGGTCGACCGCCCCGCTGATGAACGAGGCCGGCGGCCCGCTGGTGTACTTCCCGATGGTGTGGAGACGCAGCGAAGAGGTCTCGGCCTGGGCGGCCCAGCTGGCCGAGGAGCACGGGCTCAACTGCTACGACCCCCAGGCCAACCAATTGCGTACGGCGGCCCGCGAAGCTTGGCGGTTCGAGCTGACGTCCGCCCTCCAGCGACCGGTGCGGGACCCGGACGGCGAGCTGGCCCGCCGGGTGCTGGTGCGGCTGTCGGCGGACAACCACTTCGCGGTGCTGAAGCGGGCGGACGGCTGGTACATCCAAGCGGGCTACGGGGCCCAGGCGGGCACCCGGCCGGGCTGGTACGTCCTGGAACGGCGCGACGGCGTACCGGACCAGCACTTCCGCGCAGAGGTCGTCAACATCGACGAGGTGGTCCGGGCGTTCGTCGCCTTCCTGGACGGCGACCCGACGCTCGCGGTCCGCTTCCCGTGGCAGCCCTACGTCGTGTGAGCCCGGCGGTCAGTGAGCTCGGAGCACGTGCCCGAGTCGCTGTTCGAGGCGGTGGCGGGCGAGGTCGTCGCTGATCGGCAGGCCGGAATCGCGCCAGGGCTGGACGACCTTGGCCGGGTCCGGCAGGTAGCCGACGATGTCCATGACGTTCCAGTAGCGGAACGCCTCCTCGTCGAGGCGCTCGGCGGTCCGCCGCCGGTACGCGTGCGCGAACCGGGCCCCGGTCTCCGCGCCGTGCAGCATCGCCAGGTAGGTGGTGGCGTGGGCGACGTCCAGGTCCGCCGGTCCCCACGAGGTCTCGACCCCGTCCACCACCCCGCTGATTGCCCAGGTGGAAGTCCCGGTGCAGGAACGTGCCGGGGTAGCTCGGCGCGGGTTGTTCGAGCAGCTCGACGCCGCCCGCCACAGCGTTTGCCGCTGCGCCCACGGCGGCAGGACGCGTTTGGCGGGTGGGGCCCACGACTGGCACTCCCGTGGCCGGTCCGGTCCCGGTTCGAAGCGGTGGATGGTGATGAGGGCCCGGGCCAGGCTTTCCAGGACGTCGTCCGCGGCATCGTCGAGGCACAGGCGCCCGGGAAGCCAGGACATGAGATGGGCCGGCGCCCCGGCGAAGTCCCCCGACAGATCGAGGGCGATCCTGACCGTCGCCTACGCCATGGTCACCGGCGCGGAGGCGGCCTCACCTCTGAAGCTCGTCTTCCTCACCATGATCATCGGTGGGGTGATCGGCCTCAAGGCCGCCCATTGACGGCGGCAGCTGAAAAGCGCGCGAGATATCCACCGGGCTGTCTCACCATGGGCATGCGAGGCCGGTGCGCCGAAGGGAGCGGCCCGATGCTCGATGACGCTCAGCTCTCCGAGTTCCGGGGCACCGGGCTGCTGCGGCTTCCCGGGGCGATTCCGGCGGAGGATGCGGCAGCCATGGTCGATCAGATCTGGGACCATCTGCACCGCAGCCACGGAGCTGTCCAGGAACGCCCGGAAACCTGGACCGCCGGCCAGGCCACCGGCCTGCGCGCCGTCACCGGCGGGCCGGCGTTCCGCGCGCTCGGCAGCACGGGGGTCCGTGCCGCCCTCGACGATCTTCTCGGCGTCGGGGGCTGGCAGGAACCCCGCCGATGGGGCCGGCTGCTGGTCACGTTCCCCGCCTCGGACCGGCGGTGGACCCTCCCCACCGGCGGCGCCTGGCACAACGATTTCGTTCCCCTGCGCCCCGGAGCCCCCGTACGCGCCCTCCAGTTGTTCACGATCCTGCGGGACCTGCCGGCCCGCGGCGGCGGCACTCTGGTGGTCACCGGCTCTCACCACCTGGTGACCCGCTACAGCACCGAAACCGGTAAGGCCCCGCATCCCAGCCAGGTCCGCCCGGCGCTCGGTGCGCACGTCTGGCTGCGAGAACTGTGGGAACCGGCGGCCTCGACGACACCCGAACAACGCATCCGTCGCGCCATGGTGGAGGGCGGCCGCATCGATGACGTGGACCTACGCGTCGTCGAACTGACCGGGCGCGCCGGAGACTCGTTCGTCATGCATTGCGACACCCTGCACGCCGCCGCTCCCAACGCTCGCGAAGAGCCCCGGATGATGGCGACCTCCATCATGCAGCTCCGCGGATAAACACGTGGCGGCGCCGGTGGTCGACCCACGACAATCGCCGGCGTGGAAGAAGTCAAGGTCGTCGTCGCCCACAGTGAGCGCGCGACCCTGCGCGTCGGCGACGTGTTCCTGAAGATCGACGCCAACCGCAAGCGCACCGAGGTCGAGGTAGAGGCGATGGCCCTGGCGCCGATCCCGACCCCGGAGGTCCTCTGGCACAAGCCGCCGGTACTGGCGATCGCCGCCGTCCCCGGCAAGGCACTCGGCCGCCTGGGCGCGCCGTCGACCGCGTCGCCGGCCGCGTGGGCCGCGGCGGGTGCCGCGGCCCGGAAGCTGCACGACGCCCCGCTGCCGCCCTGGCCCGGCCGCAACGTCGACGACATCGCGGCGGACCTCGAGTCCGAGTGCGCCTGGCTCTTCGAGAACGGCGTCCTCCCCACCGACCTGATCACGCGCAACCGAAAGATCGCCGAGGCTGCGCTGCGGTCATACCCACCGAAGTTCGTCCACGGCGACCTCCAGCTCGACCACGTATTCGTCGAAGGCGACGAACTCATCGGCGTGATCGACTGGTCCGAGGCGGCACAGGGCGATCCGCTGCATGACCTCGCCACGCTGACGCTCGGGCACGAGGAGCACCTGGCCGATGTCGTCGCCGGCTACGGCACGGACGTGGACCTGGAGGTGATCGAGGCGTGGTGGTCACTGCGCAGTCTGCTGGCGGTTCGCTGGTTGGTTGAGCACGGCTTCGACCCGTCCTCGCCGGGCTGCGAATTCGACGTCCTGAGAGCCCGGATGTGACACGGCACGGGTCCTCCGCTAAGTGCTCGGTCCGAGGTACCGTCGGTCTCGACGGCCGGTAGTAGCGGCCGGCCGGCCACCCTGACCGCTACCAGGGGACTGACACGTGACCGACGAGTTCGCCCACCAGCTACGCCGGCTACGTGCCGAGCGAGGCCTGTCGGTGCGCGAGCTCGGGGCCATGGCGCATTGCGGCAAGTCGTACATCCATGATCTGGAGACCGGCCGCCGCCGGCCGACCGAGGCGATCGCCCGGGGCCTCGACGAAGCTCTGCACGCCGGCGGCCGGCTCGCCGGGATGCTCCGCCCGGCGGTGGCCGACGGCGAAGAAGCAGAGATCGAGGCCATCGAGCTGGCGCGCCGGGTGGCAGCGTCGGACCTCGGCGGCGAAACGCTGGACCGGCTGGAGCGCGCAGTCGACACGATGGCGATGGCCTATGCAGGCACCCCGCCGGACGAACTCCTGCCGCGGGTACGCCGCCACCTGGACTACGTCGCGTCCCTGGTCGATGCCCGTAAGACCCTGACTCAGCATCGACGTCTCCTGGTCATCGGCGGATGGCTGACGCTGTTGCGCGCCACGCTGCACATCGACCTCCGCCAGAGCGCTGCGGCCAACGCGTTCCTGCGCGCCGCAGGGCAGCTCGCCGACCAGGCAGACCATCCGGAGATCGCCGCCTGGTGCCTGGAGACGAAAGCCTGGGAGGTCCTCATCTCGGGTGACTTCCGCCGCGCTCTCAAACTTTCTCAGCATGCCCAGGACGTTGCACCGCGCGACAGCTCGGCGTTCGTCCAAGCGACGGCCCAGGAGGGTCGTGCGTGGGCGAGGCTGGGCGACCGGGCGCAGACGCGGCTGGCCCTCGACCGGGTCGAGATCCTCGCCGGCCAACGGCCCGTCCCGGAGCATCCTGAGCACCACTACCAGTACGACCCGGCCAAGGCGCACTCGTACGCGGCCACGACGCTGGCGTGGGCGGGCGACCCGGCGGCCGAGACGGTCGCCCGGGATGTCATCGCCGAGCTCGAAGCGGACGGCGCCCGGCCGCGACGGATCGCTTCGGCGAAGCTGGACCTGGGCTTGGCGCTGCTGGCCGGTGAAAAGCCGGACGAGGCCGCGGCGGCCGCCGGTCAGGCGATCACATCGGGACGGATCGTGCCGTCGAATTGGTGGCGGGCCCGCGAGGTGATGTCCGGTGTGCAGGTTGCCGGCGTCCTAGAGGCGCGGGAGCTGCGTGAGGCATACAAGACCTTCAAGCCTGCACTCCCCAGCTGATCCTCTCGCTGGGGCGTTCGGTGGTTTGCGGACAGTCTGGAGAGATTGGCGGACGGCCAGACCCTCAGCATCGAGTGATCGACCCATGACGATCGAGTTCGGAGGTGCGCAGTCACCTTCCTCATCAGAAGGGCGATGACTATGCGACGACGCCACATCGAGCACGGGCCCCGGCGACGCTGGTTCGCACCGTGGACGGTGATCTGCCGGTGCGGGCTCGGTGCCTGGCCGTGTTACGCGGTGCAGATGCTGCGGGCCCAGGCCGGGATGCAGAAGCAGGCCTTCCCCCACGGGCATGACCGACCGCTGCTCACGCCGGGACACGCCCACCGATCGCATGTGCGGAAGCCGCGACCCGCGCCGGCCTGCACCCGATCGGGCCCGAGCTGCTGCGGCACAACCGCCGGCTTCTACGCCTCTCGGTGGTCGCGGCGCCACGGCGAGCCGTCCGCGTACGGCGCGGACCCGCTGGAACTCGCCGCTGCCATCGAAGCCTGGTCCTTCGACGCGTCGCCCGGCGCGATCACCACGGGAGACGCCACCGCGCGCGCAGGGGCGTCTCCCCGTCCCGGCAGAGCCTTACGTCCCGCCTACTTGGCGTTGAAGTAGTTGGCGTCCGGGTGGTGGGTGATGATCGCGTCCGTCGACTGCTCCGGTTCCAGCTGGAACTCCTCCGACAGCTTCACCCCGATGCGGCCCGCGTCCAGCAGATCAACGACCTTGGCCCGGTCTTCCAGGTCCGGGCAGGCCGGGTAGCCGAACGCATACCGGCAACCCCGGTAGTCGTTCTTCAGGATGCCGGCCAGGTCGGTCGGATCGTTCACGCCCACCGGCGCGCCGTTCGGCAAGATCAGCTCGGAGCGGACCCGGCGGTGCCAGTACTCGGCCAGGGCTTCGGTCAGCTGGACCGACAGGCCGTGGACCTCCAGGTAGTCGCGGTACTCGTCGCGGGCGAACATCTTCGCCGTGTATTCGCTGATCGGCTGGCCCACCGTCACCAGTTGCAGGGCCACCACGTCCAGTTCGCCGTCGGCGCCGCGGGGCTTGAAGAAGTCGGCCAGGCACAGGCGCCTTTCCTGGCGCTGGCGGGGGAAGGTGAAGCGGGCCCTTTCCGCGGCGCCGTTCTCGTCCAGCACCACCAGGGTGTTGCCTTCCGAGTACGCCGGGAAGTAGCCGTACACGACCGCCGCCTCCAGGACGTGATCCGCCGCCAGGCGGTCCAGCCAGTAGCGCAGGCGGGGCCTTCCCTCGGTCTCCACCAGCTCCTCGTACGACGGGCCGCTGCCGCCGCGGGCCGCCTTCAGGCCCCACTGGCCCAGGAAAGTCGCCCGCTCGTCCAGCATCGACGCGTAGTCCTTCAGCGGGATGCCCTTGACCACCCGGGTGCCGAAGAACGGCGCCTTCGGGACGTCGACGTCGGTGGCCACGTCCGAGCGGACCGAGGTGTCGTCCAGGGGCGGCAGGTTCTCCGAGACCATCGCGCGCTGCTTCTCGCGGCGGGCCCGGCGGGCCGCCAGCGCGGCCTCGCGTTCCGGGTCGATCACCGGGGCGCCGCCGCGCTTGGCGGTCATCACCTTGTCCATCAGAGACAGACCCTCGAACGCGTCCCGGGCGTAGTGCACCTCGCCCTCGTACTGCGAGCGCAGGTCGTCCTCGACGTACGCGCGGGTCAGCGCCGCGCCGCCGAGCATGACCGGATACTTCGCCGCGACGCCGCGGGCGGCCATCTCCTGAAGGTTCTCCTTCATCACGACCGTGCTCTTCACCAGCAGGCCGGACATGCCGATCGCGTCCGCCTGGTGCTGCTCGGCCGCCTCGATGATCGCGTTGATCGGCTGCTTGATGCCGATGTTGACGACCTCGTAGCCGTTGTTGCTCAGGATGATGTCGACCAGGTTCTTGCCGATGTCGTGCACGTCGCCCTTGACCGTGGCGAGCACGATGCGGCCCTTGCCTTCCTCGTCCTCGTTCTTCTCCATGTGCGGCTCGAGGAACGCCACCGCGGCCTTCATCACCTCGGCCGACTGGAGCACGAACGGCAGCTGCATCTGCCCGGAGCCGAACAGCTCACCGACCGTCTTCATGCCGTCGAGCAGCACGTCGTTGACGATCGCCAGGGCCGGCTTGGTCTGCAGCGCCTCCAGCAGGTCGTCCTCGAGGCCGTTGCGCTCGCCGTCGATGATGCGGCGCTTGAGGCGCTCCTCCAGCGGCAGCCCGGCCAGCTCCTGCGCGCGGGTCTCGCGGGCCGACGTGACGTCGACACCCTCGAAGAGCTGGAGGAACTTCTGCAGCGGGTCGTACCCCTCGCGGCGCCGGTCGTAGATCATGTCCAGCGCGACCTCGCGCTGCTCCTCCTGGATCTTCGACATCGGCAGGATCTTGCTGGCGTGCACGATCGCGCTGGTCATCCCGGCCTGCACGCACTCGTGCAGGAAGACCGAGTTGAGCACCTGGCGGGCCGCCGGGTTGAGGCCGAAGGAGATGTTGGAGAGACCGAGGGTGAAGTTGACGCCCGGGTACAGCTCGCTGAGCCGCCGGATCGCCTCGATCGTCTCCAGGCCGTCGCGCCGGGTCTCCTCCTGGCCGGTGGCGATCGGGAACGTGAGGCAGTCGACCAGGATGTCGGACAGCTTCATGCCCCACGTGCCGGTGAGGTCGTCGATGAGCCGCGTCGCGACCCGGACCTTCCAGTCGGCGTCGCGGGCCTGGCCCTCCTCGTCGATGGTCAGGGCGACCACGGCCGCGCCGTGCTCCTTGACGATCGGCATCATCCGGGCGTAGCGGGAGCCGGGGCCGTCGCCGTCCTCGTAGTTGACCGAGTTGACCACGCAGCGGCCGCCCAGCATCTCCAGGCCCGCCTCGACGACCTGCGGCTCGGTGGAGTCCAGCATGATCGGCAGGGTCGACGCGGTGGCGAAGCGGCCGGCCAGCTCGCGCATGTCCTGGGTGCCGTCGCGGCCCACGTAGTCGACGCACAGGTCGAGCAGGTGCGAGCCGTCGCGGGCCTGGCTGCGGGCGATCTCCACGCAGGCCTGCCAGTCGCCGGCCAGCATCGGCTCGCGGAACGCCTTGGAGCCGTTGGCGTTGGTGCGCTCGCCGATCATCAGCACGCCGGCGTCCTGCCGGAAGGGCACCTCGTGGTAGATCGACGCGGCGGCGGGCGCGTGCTGCGGCTCGCGCGGGGCGGCCTTGAGGCCGCGGACGCGGCTGACGACAGCCTCGATGTGCGCGGGCGTCGTGCCGCAGCAGCCGCCGACCAGCGAGACGCCGTACTCGCGGACGAAGCGGTCCAGCGCCTCGGCCAGCTCGTCGGGGGTCAGCGGGTAGTAGGCACCGCCGGCGGCCAGCACCGGCAGGCCGGCATTGGGCATGACCGACACCGGTACGCTCGCCGACTGCGCCAGGTAGCGCAGGTGCTCGGTCATCTCGGCCGGGCCGGTCGCGCAGTTCAGTCCGATCAGGTCGATGCCCAGCGGCTCCAGCGCGGTCAGCGCCGCACCGATCTCACTGCCCAGCAGCATCGTGCCGGTGGTCTCCACGGTCACGTGACAGATGATCGGCACCTTGCGCCCGACCTCGGCCATCGCCCGGTGCGCGCCGACCACCGCCGACTTGGTCTGCAGCAGGTCCTGACAGGTCTCGATGATCAGCGCGTCGGCGCCGCCCAGGACCAGGCCGGCCGCGTTCTCGTGGTACGCGTCACGCAGCGTGGTGTAGTGCGTGTGGCCGAGGGTGGGCAGCTTGGTGCCGGGACCGATCGAGCCCAGGACGTACCGGGGCTGCTCGGGGGTCGAATGAGCGTCGGCCGCCTCGCGGGCGACCGCGGCACCGGCCTGCGACAGCTCCCGGATCCGGTCCTGGATGTCGTAGTCGCCCAGATTGCCGAGGTTGGCGCCGAAGGTGTTGGTCTCGACGCAGTCCGCCCCCGCGGCCAGATAGGCCTCGTGGACGCCGCGGACGACGTCGGGGCGGGTCACGTTGAGGATCTCGTTGCAGCCTTCGAGACCTTGGAAGTCGGTGTCCACGTCGAGGTCGGCGGCCTGCAGCATCGTGCCCATCGCCCCGTCGGCGACGAGGATGCGATCGGTCAGCGCGGCAAGGAAGGAGTTCTGCACCTTGCAAGGCTAATGGCACATCCCCCAATCGCCGAGTGTCGGTGTCCGACAGGTGGACTCACTGTGACCGGGCTCTCCACGCGATGACGAGGGTCGGCGCGGCCGCCGGGTGGGATCAGACACGGACACGTAGGCTTTGCGTACGTGAGGTACGAAAGGTTGGCACCGTGACAGAGTTCGACGGTCTACCCCTGCTGCGCTCCCCCGTGGCGATCGCCGCCTTCGAAGGGTGGAACGACGCGGCCGACGCGTCGACGGCTGCGGTGGAGCACCTCGAGCAGGTCTGGCAGGCCCGCGAGATCACCACCATCGACCCGGAGGAGTTCTACGACTTCCAGGTCAGCAGGCCGACGATCACCATGACCGAGGGTGAGACGCGCAAGATCGACTGGCCGACCACCCGGTTCAGCGTGGCCAGCCCGCCCGGCACCGAGCGTGACGTGGTGCTGATCCGCGGCATCGAGCCCAGCATGCGCTGGCGCACCTTCTGCGAGCAGATCCTGGAGGTCTGTCACAGCCTCGAGGTGAACCGCATCGTGCTGCTGGGTGCCCTGCTGGCGGACGTGCCGTACACCCGGCCCCTGCCGATCAGCGGCTCGGCGACGGAGAAAGAGGTCGCGGAGAAGTACAAGGTCGTCCCGACCCGCTACGACGGCCCGACCGGCATCGTCGGCGTGCTGCAGGAGGCGGCCGACCGCGCGGACGTGGACGCCCTGTCGTTCTGGGTGCACGTGCCGCACTACGCGAACAACCCGCCGTGTCCGAAGGCGACGCTCGCCCTGCTGAGCCGGCTCGAGGACGTGCTGGACCTGCCCGTGCCGCTGGCCGACCTGGCGGAGGAGGCCGACGAGTGGGAGAAGCGCGTCCGGGCCGCCGCCGAGCAGGACACCGAGCTCGGTGACTACGTCCGCGAGCTGGAGGAACGGGTCGGCGACGAGGGCATCAAGCCGCTGACCGGCGACGAGATCGCCACCGAGTTCGAGAAGTATCTGCGCCGCCGCGGCGGCTCGGCCGGCCCGACCGCCGGCTCCTGGTAGACATGGCTCACCCGCACGGTCCCCGGAACGGGTTCGTGCGGGTGGCCGGGCAGCAGGGTCCTTTCCCGGTCAGGGCTGGCGGATCAGCGACGCCCGAAGCGCCATGGCCTCCGTACGGACGAGCCATAAAGAGTCGTCCTCGCTGTAACAATGCGGCCAGACATCGTCGAACCTGGTAGGAGCTGACGGTTTCGGGATCTTGCACGATCCGGTCGGTGGTGCCGGACTCGCGGTAGAGGACGGCGCCGACCCCGTCATCGCTCAGATCCAGCACCGTGAACGCGCCCAGCATGCCGAGCTTGGCGCCCTGGGACATCCCGACGATCCGCAGCCGGATGTTGGGGCGCTCGGCGGCGATCACGATGGCCTCGTCCCCCGGAGGAATGACGCCATCCGTTTCGTCTTCAGCAGTCGGCAGCGGCGTTCACCAAGGAATACCCTTGAAAGCAGCTATATAGCTGACAGCATCGGCCGAACACGCCGAGCAGCCTCCGCCCATGGGCAGAGGCTGCTGGGAAAACAGACACTCAGGATCTGATCGATGCGACGGCCGGGCCCCGGAGGGTACGGCGGGTCGTGCCGAGCAGCGACAGCCCGGTCAGCGCGACCGCCACCGCCACGATGATCACGTAGGCGACCGGCGTGGCGTCCGGCCACACCCGGTCGGCCCGGGCCGAGCCGAACGGCAGGATCGTGAACAGTGACGCCGCCGAGCCCGACAGCACCCCCGTCGCCGTCACCAGCAGGCCTTCCAGCCCGACCATGGCCAGCAGCTGACCCCGCGTCGAGCCGGCCAGCCGTTGCTGGGCGAACTCGCGGCGCCGGTGCGTGGTCGCGGCGATCAGGGTGTTGACCAGCATCACCGCCACGAACACCGTGATCATGCCGACCACGACGTAGTTCAGGGTCTGGATGTCCTGGGCGTACGCGGGCTGGATCGTTCCCGCCGCCGCGTCGTCCTCGATGCCCTGCATGTAGACCGTGCCGGTGGCGATGCCGGTGAACAGGGCCACGGGCAGCACCGCGCCTGCGAGCTGGCGGGTGCGCTGCCGTACCCCGAGGACCGCCAGCTCTCCCGCCGCGCCGCCGGCCAGCCGGACCGGGCCCGCCAGCACGGCCGTGATCAGGCGCAGCAGTTCCGGCGCGAACAGGGCCAGGCCGATCGAGGCCCAGATGCCGGCCTGGCCGGCCGTCTGCATCGCGTCGATGCCCTTGCCGTCCATCAGGGTCGCGGTCAGCACCGAGCAGTTCGTGCCGATCAGCAGGAAGACCACGCCGGCGACGCGGCGGGCCCGGGGGCGCTCGGGGCGGGCGCCGGCCGGTCCGGCCGTCCGGCGGACCGTCGCCATGGCCGCGACGACCGAGCCCAGCAGCGTGACGCCGAAGCCCACGCCCAGCGCGACCGGGCCGAACGCGTACCCGACCGCGGCGGCGACCTGGCCGGTGTCCTGCATCAGCGTGAGCAGCAGCCGGCCCAGAACCAGAGCGACCGGTACGGCCACCGCCGACGCCAGCAGGGCGACCGCGGCGGCCTCGCCGACGATCATCCGGCCCACTTGCGGACCGGTGGCACCGAGTCTGCGCAGCAGAGCCGTCTGCTCCGCGCGCCGGCGCACGGCGAGGCTGAGCGTCGAGGTGACCGCGAAGATCACGATGATCAGGCACCAGCCGCCCGCCACGGCCGCGGTCGTGGACAGAGATTCGGCACTGACGGTGTCCGCGCCCTCGGCCGTGTCGAGCATGGCCGCGAAGGTCATCAGCAGGGTGGCGCCGAGGAAGGCCGACAGGAACGTGGCCACGAAATAGCCCGGGCGGTGCCGCAGGCCGCGCAGCGCGACGGCGATCATGCGACGGCCTCCGCACCGGCGCCGACCAGGTCACCGAGGTGGGCCAGGCGTTCCGCGACGGCCTCGGCCGTGGGCGCGCTCAGCGAGCCGGCCAGCCTGCCGTCGGCCAGGAAGAGCACCGAGTCCGCGTACGCGGCGGCGACGGGATCGTGGGTGACCATGACGACGGTACGGCCGTGCTGGTGCACCGCCGCCCGCAGCAAAGTCAGCACCTCGCGGGCGCTGCGCAGGTCCAGGGCGCCGGTCGGCTCGTCGGCGAAGATCACGGGCGGTTCCCCGATCAGCGCCCGGGCGATCGCCACCCGCTGCCGCTGGCCGCCGGAGAGCCGCTCGGGCAGGTCGTCACGGCGGTCCAGCAGGCCGAGGCGGTCCAGCACCGCACGGGCCCGGGCGTGGTCGGCGCGGCGGCCGGCCAGCCGGGACGGCAGCAGGACGTTCTGCTCGACGGTCAGCGCGGGCAGCAGGTTGTAGTCCTGGAACACGAAACCGACCCGGGTGCGCCGGAACTTGGTCATCGCGGTGTCCTGGCCGGCCTGCAACTCGGTGCCGGCCAGGAACACCCGGCCGGCGGTGGGGCGGTCCAGACCCGCCGCGCACTGCAGCAGGGTGCTCTTGCCGGAACCGGACGGACCCATCACCGCGGTGAACGTGCCCGCGCCGAAGGAGGCCGTCACACCGTCGAGCGCGGTGACGGCGGTGCCGGTGTCGTCATAGGTCTTGTAGAGCGTCTCGAGGCGTACGGCGTCAGTCATCATGAGCCCTCCTGTTGGCTTCTCGGTACACCGTACGAGCGCACTACTATGGCCTCAAGTGGTGCTAGCACCCGTATTCATCGGCGCTCACTAGTGCACTAGGGTGGAGCGCACTAGTGCTGAGGAGGGGTGATGAGCGCCGTACCGCCGTACCGCCGGATCGCCGCCGGGATCGCCGCCCGGATCGCCGCCGGCGAGCTCGCGCCCGGCGACCGGGTCCCGTCCACCCGGCAGCTGATCGCCGACCACGGCATCGCCATGGCGACCGCCACCAAGGTCATCGCCACCCTGCGCGAGCAGGGCCTGGTCCGGCCCCGGCCCGGCGTCGGCACGGTCGTCGCCGCCACCCCGGCCCACCTCCAGCCGGCCCTCGCCCGGCCGGGCCATTCGCAGCCGATCCAGACCGGACCGATCCAGACCGGACCGATCCAGACCGGGCCGGCCCAGACCGGGTCGAAGCCGATGCGGTCGGACTGGGCCGGGACCGCCGGGCCGCCGGATCGCGAGCGGGTGGTGCGCACCGCCGTCGCCATCGCGGACGCGGAAGGCCTCGGCGCGCTCTCCATGCGCCGCCTCGCCGGCGAGCTGGGCATGCCGACGATGTCGCTCTACCGGCACGTGTCCGGCAAGGAGGAGCTGCTGCTGTTCATGATGGACACAGTCTTCGCCGGCGACGCCCTGCCGGCGCTCTCCCCCGGCACGGACGGCTGGCGCGCGTGCGTCGAGGCGCTGGCCCGGCTCCAGTGGTCGATGTACCGTCGCCATCCCTGGCTGGCCCAGGCGGTCTCCTTCACCCGGCCGCTGCTCGCCCCGCGCGCGATGGCCCACACGGAGTGGACGATGCGCGCCCTCGACGGGCACGGTCTGGCCCCGGACGTGCTCTTCCTGGCCGCGGTCACGGTGGCCAACTATGTCCGCGGCACGGCCGTCAACATCGAGGAGGAGGCCCAGGCCGAGCAGGAAACCGGGATGGACGAGGAGCAGTGGCTGGACTCCCAGCAGAACCGGCTCGGCGAGATCCTCGGCAGCGGCCGCTACCCGTTGATGCACCGGGCCGTGGCCGACCCGGCGCTCGAGTTCGACGTCGACCGGCTGATGGAGTTCGGGCTGCAACGCCTCCTGGACGGATTGGCGCCCGTCCTGGAACGCTAGCGCCAGAAGGTGGCGACCGCGGCGTTGATCAGCGTCAGGGCGATGATGCCGATGAAGTGGCCGCGGTTCACGTCGGCGCGTTTGCGGGACGCGAAGACCATGATGAAGATCAGGATCGCGAGCACCAGCTTCACGGCCAGCTTCGCCGGGGCCGGCTCGTCGTCGCCGCCACCGCGCAGTGGTGCCGCCAGCGCCAGGCCGGTCAGCACCTGGATGATCGAGCCCCACAACATCGCCGGGTTGATCCGCAGCTTCGCCGAGACGAACTGCGCGATCGCCCCGCCGAGCAGCAGCGCGAAACCGATCAGGTGCGCGTAGCGCAGAATCAACCGCAGAGCCTCCACGGGGGACAGCTTAGGGGGCAGGCCGGCGCGCGATGGTCAGCAGGTGGCTGCTCGCGCCGAACAGGCTCGGCTCGTCCTCGACCCGGCGCAGCATGTCCAGCATGATGCCGGTCAGCCGCTCGTCGGCCAGGAACTCCGTCAGCCGCGTACCGGTCATCCACACCGGGCCCTCGACCGCCACCGTGCGCGTCCCTGTGAGCCCGGCCTCGGTCGCCTCGGCGGCCGGTTCCTCGGGCCGGTGGAAGTACGCGCTGGTGAACCACCGCGACTGCCCGCCCTCGTTACGGTGCACGCCGTCGTCCAGCGCCCCCTGGACGATCGACACGAACTCGGGCTCGGCGTAGTAGCCCTTGACCACGCCGTCGAACAGGGACGCGAAACGGCTGATCACGGCGCCGACGACCACCCCGCCCGGCCGCACGACCCGGGCCGCCTCGCGCCAGGCCGCGATGCGGTCCGCGCGCCGGGGCAGGTGGTAGAGCGGTCCGAAGAGCAGCACCGCGTCGGCGCTGGCGTCGGGCTCGGGCAGCGTCCGCGCGTCACCCAGGACGGCGGTCACTCCGGGCAGGGCGCCGGCGGCGGCCACGTGGTCCGGGACCGGATCGATCACCCGTACGGTGTGACCGGCCTCGGCCAGCGGGCGCGCGTAGACCCCGGTGGCCCCGCCGACGTCGACGATCCGGGCCGGCGCGGGTGGCAGCACCCTCCTCAGCACGTCCCAGGTGCGCAGGAACTCCAGGCGGCCGGTGCCGGCGGTCAGGCGCAGCCGCTCGCCGCCACGTTCGTAGTACTCGAGGATCTCGGGACTCAGCATGCTGACCATGCTCGATGCCCGCGCCGCCGTGGTCGACCGACTTTCCCGCGTGTCGCTGTCCCGTGGGGCACGCTGCGTAAGTCATCCTAGGAACCTAGGGTCAGGAGGTACCGCCATGACGATCAACCCCGGCGCCGCCGAGTTCCCACACCGGCAGATCGCCGCCCAGCTGCGGGAACGCATCCGCCGCGGGGACTGGGCTCCCGGTGAGCGGCTCCCCTCGATCCCCGCCATGGCCGAGATGTTCGGCGTGGCCAAGCAGACCGTGCAACGCACCGTCGACCAGTTGCGGGTCGAGGGCATCCTGATCACCAAGCCGGGCTCCGGCACGTACGTGCGCGGCACCCGGCGCCGGCTCAACCGGCTCTCCCGCGGCCGCTACGGCGCCCACCGCGGCTACCACGCCGACCTGGCGGCCCGGTACCGCCAGCAGCTGGCCGGCGTCGGCCGTGAGGCCGCGCCGCCCGAGGTGGCGGACGCGTTCGGGGTCCGCGACGGCACGGAGATGCTGGTCCGGCGGCATCTCGTCCGCGCCGACGACGCCACCGTCGAGGTCGGCGCGTCCTGGTTCCGGGTGACCGACGCGACCGGGACCTCGCTGGAACGGGCCGAGGCGTTCGGCCGGCCGCTCTACCAGGAGGCCGAGGAGGCGATCGGGCGGCGCTACGCGTCGGCGACCGACACCATCAGCGCCCGGCAGCCCAGCCGCGAGGAAGCGGAGATCCTGCAGATCCGCCCGGACACCCCGGTGCTGCACCTGCTGCACGTGGCGTTCGACGAGACCCGCAAGCCGATCGAGGTGGCCCAGGCGACCTGGCCGGGGCCGATGACCACCCTGACCGAGGAATACCGCATCCCGGCGCCGGTCCCCGAGCCGGATCCGGACCCGGGCCTCACTCTCGCGTGACGTTGCGCCTGGCCGCCGCCGGACCGACACGGCTACCGGGCTCGGTCTCCAGCACGTTGCGCTCGAGCCGCAACAGGGTGTCCAGCGCCACCTGCTGCTCAGCCGGCGACATGTCCCCCACGGTGAGCTCCTCGAGCTGCGTCCACATGCACTCGACCTGCGTCCGCAGGGCCTGCCCGGCCGCGGTGACCTCGACCAGCGTGGCCCGCCGGTCACACGGGTCGGGCCGGCGGCGGACGAAGCCGGCCTGCTCCAGGCGGTGCACGACGCGGGTGGTGCCGGCCGAGTCCATGCCGAGCACGGCACCGAGCTCGGTCTGCCGCCGCGGGCCGGCGTCCCAGAGCACCATCAGCATCAGCTCCTGGCTGGCGTGCAGTCCCGCCTCGCGCAGCAGCCGGCCGGCGAGCTGCGAATGGATGCGGGCCAGCCGGAAGATGGTGTGGCTGATCGGCCCGCCCGCGGCGGCACTCGGGGCGCCCGATCGCTCATTCATGCAGTTCAGCGTAGACCGGCGGAGCTGTGTCCCTGATCACCTGACGGTCCGGCAATAAAGGCGCCGGCGCCGTGTTTACCTGTCCTGGACAGCAAATTAGCTGTCCAGGACAGGAGTTAGTCATGACCAGCGCATTCGACGGGGCCCCGCTCGGCCGGTACACGACGCGCAACCGGGTGGTGATGGCCCCGATGACCCGCAGCCGGGCGTACGGACCGGGCGCGACCCCCACCGAGCTCATGGCCACGTACTACGGCCAGCGCGCGGGCGCGGGCCTGATCATCACCGAGGGCACCCAGCCCTCGCCGGTCGGGCAGGGGTACCTGAACACCCCCGGCCTGCACACGCACGAGCAGGTGGCAGCGTGGCGGCCGATCACCGCGGCGGTGCACGAGCGCGGCGGCCTGATCTTCGCCCAGCTCATGCACACCGGCCGGATCGGGCACCCGGCCCTGCACGGCGCCACCCCGGTCGGCGCCTCCCCGGTCGCGGCGGCCGGTCAGGTCTACACCGCTGAGGGTCCGCTGGACTTCGTCGAGCCCGAGCCGCTGGACGCCGACGGCATCGCCGAGACGATCGCCGACTTCACCGCCTCGGCCCGCAACGCCATCGAGGCCGGCTTCGACGGGGTGGAGCTGCACGGCGCGAACGGCTACCTGCTGCACCAGTTCCTGTCCACCAACGCCAACCGGCGCGACGACGACTGGGGCGGCACCATCGAGGGCCGGATCCGGCTCACGGTCGAGGTGGCCCGGGCCGTTGCGGCAGCGATCGGCGCGGACCGGCTGGGGCTGCGCATCTCCCCCGCCAACCCGTTCAACGACATCGCCGAGGACGACCACCGCGAGACGTACCTGGCCCTCGTCGACGCGCTGGCGCCGCTGGGGCTGGCGTACCTGCACGTCGCGGAGGGGCCGGACACCGAATTCACGCCGGTGCTGCGGGCGCACTGGAAGGGGACGCTGATCCTCAACCCGTACACCCCGGGGGCGTGGACCGGGCCCGAGGCGCTCAAGCAGATCGAGAACGGCGACGCGGACCTGATCTCGTACGGGGCGTTGTTCCTGGCCAACCCGGACCTGCCGGAGCGGCTGGCGGCCGGCGGACCGTTCAACACTCCGGACTACGGCAAGGCGTACGGCGGCGACCACGAGGGCTACACCGACTACCCGGCGCTGAACGCCGCGTGACCGGTGCCGCCCGGCAGCCCCCTCCGGCTGCCGGGCGGCCCTCATGCCGCGGCGGCGACCACCGGGACCGGCTCGTCAGCGGCACCCCGCGGCCGGCGCAGATCGCGGCCGAGCAGCCCGAACGCGATGAGCAGCAGCAGCGGCCCGGTGACCCCGGCCGGACCCAGGGGCACGATGAGGAACATCGCCACCCCCGCGACCGCGAGCACCGCCACCCACCATCGGGTCAGCCGGTCGACCGCCGCCCCGATCGGCACCGCCATGAGGCCGAGCAGGCTCAGCACCATGCCCGGCAGCGCCCAGCCGAAGGTGAAGAACGACAGGCCACCGAGCGCGTCGGCCACCCGGTCGGCCGGACCTTCACCGAGCACCTGCCGCGCCGACAGGTCCGCGGTGTCACCCACCATGAGGGCGCTGAAGTTGAGCAGGGCCACCACGGTGATCCCGGCCGCGATCTGGGTGAAGCGCCGCCCGTGGGACGCCACGACCAGCATGGCCGGGACGAACAGCAACCAGCCCAGATGCAGCAGCAACGCGCTGACCTGCGTCTGCACGGGTTGGGCCACGTAGTCGCCGTCCGGGGCGGTCGCCAGGCCGGCGCCGAACACCACCGGCGCGGCGTACAGGCAGGCGAAGCTCGCGCGGCGGCGGAAGGCCCCGAAGGAGTCCGGCTCGGCGGCCGCCGGCCGCGGCCGCAGCAACTGCCGGGCCGCCGCCGCATACGCGCCGATCAGCACCACCGGACCGAGCAGGTTCACCGGTACGGGTGAGATGGCGAACGCGAAGTACAGCGCCGTACCCACCAGCGCGGCCGCCGCCGTCCACCAGTTGATCACCCGCGCCCGGGCAGCGGCGATCGGCACCAGCAGCAGGGACAACGCCCAGCCCGCCAGCCCGGGCCACTGCCAGCCGGCCACCGTCGGAAACTGCTCCTGGAACCGGGTGTCCACCGCGGCGACCTGCGCGTCCGGCAGGGTCTGCTCCAGCGCGAGCAGGAAGAAGTCGAACGCCATCAGCGCCGAGAAGGTGGCCAGGCCGAGCACCACCGCGACCCAGCCGATCCGGGCCAGCACCGCGCCCCGGCGCCGGATCGGGGCGAGCAGGCCCAGCAACCCGGGCACGAACAGCACCCAGGCCCAGTGCAGCAGCAGGGAATGCCACTGCGTCGCCGCGGGGTGCTGGCGGTAGACGCCGTAGCCCTGGTCGTTGCCGAGCGCCGGGTCGACGCCCGTGGCCACCGCCAGCAGGATCGGCGCCGTCACCAGACTGACGGCGGCAGCTTTACGCCACATCGTGATCTCCTTGTCCTCACCGTTGCCGGCTTGTCCTCACCGTTGTCGGCGGCAGACGTTACGAACGGCGGGGGCCGGCGTCGCCCGTATCGGGAGGGACCGCGCGTCCCCCGTGAGGTGGACGGCGTATCCGCCTCGAGGCGGTCTCCGGGACGGGGCTCAGCCCGTACGGTCAGGGGGTGTTCCGGACGCTCGCCGGGCGGCTGCGGCCGCTCGATCTCGCCCTGGCCGCGGCCTTCACGGTGTTCGCCCTCGTCGAGGAGTACGTCGTCCGGATGCCGGGCGCCTGGTGGCCGTACGCGCTGACCCTGTTCGCCGCTCTGGTCCTGCTGCGGCGGCTGGTGCCGGTGCTCGCCATGGCGGCCAGCAGTGTCAGCGCGAGCTCGGTGTTCTACGACGACTCGCCGGTCAGCTACCGGCTGTGGCAGCTGGTGGCGATGATCATCGCGGCGTACACGGCGGGTCAGATCTTCCCCGCTCCCGACGCGGACCGCCGGGCCCGGCTGCGCGCCGCGGCCGCCGGGCTCTTCGTCTTCCTGACCGGCGTCGTCTACTGGGAGAACGACCGCACGGACCCGATGGCCGCGTTCTTCTTCAGCCTGGCGCCCTACGCGCTCGGCGTCGCGGTCGCGTGGCAGAACCGGCGGGTGGCCGACACCGCCGCGGTCCGCGCGTCGATCCGCGAACAGCAGGCCCGCGAGGCGGTCATGGAGGAACGGGTCCGGATCGCCCGCGAGCTGCACGACATGGTGGCGCACAGCGTCACCGTCATGGTCATCCAGGCCGGGGTGGTGCGGCGCCGCCTCGACGCCGGGCTCGACGTCGACCCGCAACTGCTGCGGAGCATCGAGGTGTCCGGGCGCGAGGCGGTCGGCGAGCTGCGCCGCACCCTGGGACTGCTGCGCGGCGACGCCGCGGAGACGGCCCCGCCGGCCGGGCTGGACCGGCTCGACGAGCTGGTGGCCCAGGTACGCGAGGCGGGACTGGCGGTCGGCGTGCGTCGCGGGGGCGAGGCGGTGACGCTGCCGCCGGCGGTGGATCTGTCCGCGTACCGGATCGTGCAGGAGGCCCTCACCAACGTGCTCAAACACGCCGGCGCCGCGAGCGCGACGGTCACCGTCGACTTCCGGGCGGACGGGCTGCACCTGACAGTGGAGGACGACGGCAAAGCGGCGCACTCCCCGTCGGGCGGCGGCCAGGGCCTGATCGGGATGCGCGAGCGGGTGACCCTGTTCGGCGGCGAGCTGACGGCCGGGCCGCGCCCCGAGGGTGGCTTCTCGGTGCGGGCGCGGCTGCCGGTGCCGGTGCAGGTGAGCCGATGAGCATCACCGTGGTGATCGCGGACGACCAGCGGATGCTGCGGGCCGGGCTGCGCATGGTCATCGAGACCGAACCGGACCTGACCGTGGTGGGCGAGGCCAGCGACGGCACCGAGGCGGTGAGCGTGGTCCGGCGCCTGCGCCCGGACGTCGTGCTGATGGACATCGCGATGCCCCGCCAGGACGGGCTCAGCGCCACCCGGACCCTGCTGGCGGCGCCGCACCCGCCCCGGATCATCGTGCTGACCACCTTCGACACGGACGAGAACCTGTACCGGGCGCTGCAGGCGGGGGCGAGCGGCTTCCTGCTCAAGGTGTCCTCCCCGGAGCACCTGATCACCGCGATCCGGGTGGTGGCCGGCGGTGAGGCGCTGCTCGACCCGGCTGTCACGACCCGGGTGATCTCGGCGTTCGCGGGGCGTCCGGGGCCGGCGCCGGCACCCGAGCTGGACGAGCTGACCCCGCGCGAGGTGGACGTGCTGCGGCTGCTGGCCCGGGGGATGTCCAACGCGGAGATCTCGGCGGAGCTGGGGGTGGGCGAGGCCACGGTCAAGACCCATGTGGCGCGGGTGCTGATGAAGCTCGGTCTGCGGGACCGGGTGCAGGCGGTGGTCTACGCGTACGAGTCAGGTCTGGTCCGGGCCGGCGGCCGGCCTCGCTGAGGCCCGTTCTTGTTCCCTGCCGGGCGGGGCGGGTGCAGGATGGCGGAGTGGCGATGCTGCGCTCGGTCAACGTCGGTCTGCCCAAGGACGTGCTGTGGCAGGGACGGACGGTCCACACCGGGATCTGGAAACAGCCGGTCGGCGGCCCGGCCAGAGTGCGCCGGTTGAACATCGACGGCGACGGGCAGGGTGACCTCGGCGGGCACGGTGGCGAGAACCGGGCCGTTTTTGTGTACCAGCTGGAGTCGTACCGGTATTGGCAGCGGCTCCTCGGCCGCGACGACTTCGGCTACGGCCAGTTCGGCGAGAACCTGACCGTTGAGGGGCTGCCGGACGACCAGGTGTGCATCGGTGACCGCTACCGGATCGGGACGGCGCTGTTCGAGGTGACCCAGCCGCGGGTCACCTGCTACCGGGTCGGGATCCGGCTCGCCGACCCCCGGATGCCGGCGCTGCTCGTGCAGCATCACCGGCCGGGCTTCTACTTCCGGGTGCTGCGGGAGGGCGACATCCGGGCCGGCGACGAGATCATCAAGGTCACCGACGGCCCGGAACGAATGACCGTGGCCGAAGTGGACGGTCTGCTGTACCTGCCCGGCCACCCCGCCGACCGGATCGAGCGGGCACTGCGGATTCCCGCGCTGAGCCCCGGCTGGCAGGGCTCGTTCCGGGCGATGGTGAGCCGGCCCGCGGCGACGACCGGCAACGCCGGGCTCGTCGCTGTCGCGCCGCCGCCGGCCTGGGCCGGATTCCGCCCGCTGCGGGTGACGGCGGTCGAGCCGGAGAGCAGCACGATCGCTTCGGTACGGCTGGCGGACCCTGACGGGCAGCCGGTCCCGGCCCCGCTGCCCGGGCAGTTCCTGACCGTACGGCTGCGACCGGACGACGAGCAGCCGCCACTGATCCGCAGCTATTCGCTGTCCGGGCCACCGGACGGCAGCGATTACCGGATCAGCGTCAAGCAGGAGCCGCACGGTGTGGCCAGTGGCTACCTGCATGCGCGCGTCCACCCCGGTGATCTGATCGACGCGGCCGCGCCGCGGGGGACGTTCGTGCTGCGGCCGGCGTCGACCCCGGTGCTGCTGATCAGCGGCGGTGTGGGGGCGACACCGTTGCTGGCCATGTTGTACGCGCTCGCGGCGCAGCGGTCCGACCGGGAGGTGTGGTGGCTGCAGGCGGCGCGTGACGGCGGCGACCGGCCGTTCGCGACCGAGACGGCCGAGTTGCTGGCGCGTCTTCCCCATGCCCGCTCCCATGTCTTCTACAGCCGGCCCCGCGCCGCCCTGGACCAGGTGGGGCGCGACTACGACAGTGCGGGCCGGTTGTCGCTCGACGCCCTTCGTGCGCTGGGCGTGCCGGTGGACGCCGACGCCTACCTGTGTGGTCCGGCCGGGTTCCTCACCGATGTGACCGCGGCGCTGGTGGAGGTGGGGGTGGCGGCCGACCGGGTGAGCACGGAGATCTTCGGGGCGGGGCCGGGGATCACGCCCGGGATCAGCGCGGTGGCAACCCGGGCGCCGCATCCTCCGGCGGGCGAGCCGGGAGACGGACCGGCGGTGTCTTTTGCGCGCAGCGGGCTGACCGTGCCCTGGGCCGCGGGGCGGGACAGCCTGTTGGAACTCGCTGAGGCCTGTGATGTGCCGGTGCGGTGGTCGTGCCGGTCCGGGGTTTGCCACACCTGCGAGACGGGGCTGTTGTCGGGAGAGGTCGCCTACACCACCGAGCCGGTCGATCCGCCGGCCGACGGGGATGTGCTGATCTGCTCCGCACGTCCGCGCGGGGCCGTCGTGCTCGACCTCTAGGTGTACTGGCCCGTGAGGTTGGTCTGGCAGCCCAGCCACCGGAGTCCGTGCGCGGCTCGCGAAGAAGTCCTCCGGCGCGCCGGTAGGGAGGTCGGCGATGTCCGCGTGGCTCCGGACCTCGAACGCCGACCACGTCTCATGTCCGCGCGGCGGGGGCACGCCCGGTCCAGCTCGGTCGCCACCCGCAGCGCCTGACCGGTGATCCGGGCGGGGCCGCTCAAGGTCGCCGGAATTCTCCGTCAGCGCCTCGATGGCGTCCGGTGCCGCAACCGCCACTCCGAAAGCCGCAGGCCGGACGCGCTGACCCGCTCACGCAGGGAAGGCAGCTCCGCCCGCAGTTGGCCGAGCAGCTCCCCGGGCTGCGTCATACCGCCCAGCTCACCCCACCCAAGGGCAACGTCCCGCCGCCGGGCCACGTCCCGCCGCTGTGCGAAGCCGCCGCCGGGCGAAGCCGCCGGGCGAAGCCGCCGGGCGAAGCCGCCGGGCGAAGCCGCCGGGCGAAGCCGCCGGGCGAAGCCGCCGGGCGAAGCCGCGGGTCAACGCATCGGTGTGCGCAAGGTCGTCGAGACGACTGAGGAAGATGGCCAACACCGAGGAGACCCGGTCCGCGGTCGCCACGGAGACGGCAAGCTCTCGCGCCGCCGGGCAGCGGTCGCTCAGAGGCGGATGCCGAGCAGGGCGTCCACCGTCCGGGCCATCAGCGCCGGGGCCTGCGCGTCGTCGCCCGCGCCGGACACCGCCGCCTCGGACCAGGCGTCGACCAGGGCCAGGGCCGCCGGCGTGTCGAGGTCGTTGTGCAGGGCCTCGCGGACCGCCGCCAGCAGGCCCTCGCCCGATGGGCCGGCCTGGGCCGCCGCGGCCTCGCGCCAGCGGGCCAGGCGCTGCTGACCTGCCTTGAGGACGTCGTCGGTCCACTGGCGGTCGGTGCGGTAGTGCTCGGCGAGCAGGCCCACCCGGACCGCCATCGGGTCCACGCCGTCGGCGCGCAGGCGGGAGACGAAGACCAGGTTGCCCTTGGACTTCGACATCTTCTCGCCGTTCAGGCCGATCATGCCGGCGTGCACGTAGTGCCGGGCGAACGGTGCCGTGCCGGTGAGGCGCTCGGCGTGCGCGGCCGAGCATTCGTGGTGCGGGTAGAGCAGGTCGTTGCCGCCGCCCTGGACGTCGATCGTCTCGCCGAGCAGGCCGAGGGCGATGGTGGCGCACTCGATGTGCCAGCCGGGGCGGCCGGGGCCGAGGTCGCCGCCGTCCCAGGCGGGCTCGCCGTCGCGGGCGCCGCGCCACAGCAGCGGGTCGAGCGGGTCGCGCTTGCCGGGGCGCTCCGGGTCGCCGCCACGCTCGGCGGAGAGCGTCAGCATCTCCTCGCGGGACAGGTGGGACTCGTAGCCGAAGCGCGGGGCCGCCTCGATCGTGAAGTAGACGTCGCCGGTGCCGTCCTCCAGGCGGTAGGCCGCGCCGGAGTCGATGAGCTCGCGCACGTGCGCGGCGATCGCCGGGATGGACTCGACCGCGCCGACGTAGTGCGCCGGCGGGATCATCCGCAGCGCCTCCATGTCCTCGCGGAACAGAGCCGTCTCCCGCATCGCCAGGACCACCCAGTCCTCACCGTCGCGGGCGGCCCGCTCCAGCAGCGGGTCGTCGATGTCGGTGACGTTCTGCACGTAACGCACGTCGAGGCCGGCGTCGCGCCAGGCCCGCTGGACCAGGTCGAACGTGATCATCGTGGCCGCGTGACCGAGGTGGGTCGCGTCGTAGGGCGTGATGCCGCAGACGTACATCGTCGCGGCGTCGCCGGGGGTGGTGGGCTGCACCGACCGGCGGGCCGAGTCGTACAGCGCCGGCGGCGTCGCGGTCCCCGGCAGCTTCGGCACCTCGTGCCCGGTCCATGCGTCCATGGTCAGGAGCCTATCCAGCGCCACCGACAGAAATCCGCCCGGCGTGAGTAAAGCCTCAGACCGGCGGCCAGGGCACGGCCGGCCAGTCCTGCGGCGGCCGCGGGAAGCGGGCCGCGCGCAACAACCGGCGTACGCGCAGCCGCGCGTGCTGCACCTCGGTCAGCGTCAGGTGCTCCTCGAGGGACGCCCCCAGCGCGCCGTCGAGCCGCTCGCCCAGCTTGGTCAGCACCTCGACGGAGTCGGCCGGAATCGGCTTGCCCGTCCAGCCCCACAGCACCGTACGGAGTTTGTTCTCCACGTGGAAGCAGACGCCGTGGTCGACGCCGTGGATGCGGCCGTCCGGGGCGTACAGCACGTGGCCGCCCTTGCGGTCGGCGTTGTTGATCACCGCGTCCAGCACCGCGAGGCGGGACAGCCGCGGGTCGTCGGCGTGGGCCAGCGCGTACGCGTCGCCGTCCTCGTCGCGGGCCGAGGCGACCGCGAACCAGCCCGGCGGCACGTCGTACGCCGGCACGAAGCCGATCAGCGACTCGGCGTCCTCCGGCTCGTCGATCCAGAGCTGGCAGGCGCCGGGGCCGAGCGGTCCGTCACGCAGGATCGTCGGCGGCACCAGCCCCCAGCCGGTGGCCTGCGAGACCAGGAACGCCGACACCTCACGCCCGGCCAGCGTGCCGTCCGGGAAGTCCCAGAGCGGGCGCTCGCCCTGCACCGGCTTGTAGACGCAGCGGCGGGTCAGCCCGTCGAGGGTGATCTCGGCCCGCAGGGTCGTGTTGGAGGCGTCGACGAGCCGGCCCTCGAGCTCCATCTCGCCGCGGGCGAGCAGCTCGAGGGCGTCGTCCTCCGCGAGCACGCTGGCCGGCTCCGTCGTCACCGGTGATAGCCGTTGTGCCGGGGGCAGAGGTGACCGGCCGGGTCCAGCGGCTGGCCGCAGAGCGGGCACGGCGGGCGGCCGGCCGCGACCACGCGCCGGGCGCGGTCGATGAACGCGCGGGTCGCCTCGGGGGTCAGCCGGACGCGCAGCCGGTCGAGGTCGTCGTCGGGCTCGTCGTCCTCGTCGTCGGCGATCGGGTCGTCGTCGGTGTCCTCGTCGTCCTCGCCGAGCTCGACCTCCGCGTCGCCCTCACCGGCCTCGATCGCCTCGATGACGACCGTGGTGGTGTCGACGTCGAAGGCGAGGCCGAGCGTGCCGACGCGGAACTCCTCGTCGACGGGGGTGTCCAGCGGCTCGTTGTCGTTGATCGCGAGCACGGGGGCTTCGGGCAGGTCGACGCCGAACCGCCGGCTGGCCTCGGTGAGCAGCTCCTCCAGCTTTTCGGCGAGCAGCGACACCTGGACCTTCTCCAGCGCCACGCTGACCACCCGGCCGCCACCGCGGGCCTGGAGGAAGAATGTCCGGTCCCCCGGCTCGCCCACCGTCCCGGCGACGAACCGCTCGGGCGGCTCGAAGGCATGCACCTGGTGGGTCATGGGTTCGACCCTATCCGCCCGCGTGCGTGAACGCTCCGCCCACCGGCGGGGTTCGCCGAGGGCGCAACGCGTACGCACGCTGTGGTAACACGCCGGTTACCGGCCGTACTCATGCGCCGCCGCCCGCGCCACCGCCCACGGCCGCGTCGGACTCCGGGAGCGCGCCCTCGGCGGGTTTCGGCGGGATCAGCGCCGACAGGTCCGCGGTGTCGTTGAGCCGCACCAGGAACGGGCGGGTCGGGGTGTAGCGGATCACGCTCACCGAGGCCGGATCGGCCACCAGGCGCTGGAACTCGTCGAGGTGCAGGCCCATCGCGTCGGCCACGATGGCCTTGATCACATCGCCGTGGCTGCACGCCAGCCACAGCGCCTCCGGGCCGTGCGTGGCGGTCACCTGGGCGTCCCAGCGGCGGATGGTGGCGACCGCGCGGGCCGACATGGCCGCCATCGCCTCGCCGTTGGGGAACACGGCCGCGCTGGGGTGCTGCTGGACGACCGGCCAGAGCGGCTCGCCGGTGAGCTCCTTGAGCGGGCGGCCCTCCCAGTCGCCGTAGCCGCACTCGATCAGGCCCTCGTCGACCTCCGGCACGATGTCGGGCAGGGCCAGCTCCAGGGTCTGCCGGCAGCGGATCAGCGGGCTGGTCACCACGGCGGCGAGCGGCAGCTTGCGCAGCCGCTCACCGACCCGCTGGGCCTGGCCCCGGCCGGCCTCGTCGAGCTCGACCGGCAGCCGGCCGGCCAGCTCACCGGTGGCGTTGGCGGTGGTCCGCCCGTGGCGGAGCAGCAGGACGGTGGCCACGGCTACTCGGCCACGCCCGACGCCTCGTACGCCTCCGCGACGGTGCGCAGCGTGGCGATGCCGCTCTCCAGGTCGCCCACGTACGGGCTGATGGAGAGCGTGCCGACGCCGGCGGCGGCGTACTCCCGGATGCGTTCGGTGATCCGGGCCTTGGGGCCGATCATCGAGGTCCGGGTGATGAAGTCCTGCGGGATCGCGGCGGCCGCGTCCCGCGGCTTGCGGTCCAGGTAGAGGTCCTGGACCTCCTTGGCGGCGTCCGCGTAGCCCATCCGGACGGCGAGCTGGTTGTAGAAGTTCTGCTCGCGGCTGCCCATGCCACCGACGTACAGCGCGGCGTACGGCCGGATCTGGTCGGCTCCCGCGGCGATGTCGTCACCGACCACCACCGGCACGGTCGGCGCCACGTCGAAGCCGGTCAGCCCGGCCCCGCTCTTGGACCGGCCGCGCTCGACGTGCTGGAGATACTCCCCCGCGGCGTCGGGTGCGAAGAAGATGGCCAGCCAGCCGTCGGCGATCTCGCCCGCCAGCTCGAGATTCTTCGGGCCCACCGCGGCCAGGTAGATCGGGATCTGCTCGCGCGGCGGGTGGAAGCCCAGCCGCAGCGCCTTGCCCGGGCCGTCGGGCAGTGGCAGCGTGTAGTGCTCGCCGTCGTAGGCCACCGGCTTGCGGGCGATGGCCAGCTTGACGATGTCGACGTACTCGCGGGTGCGGCCCAGCGGCTTGCCGAAGCGCACGCCGTGCCAGCCCTCGGAGACCTGCGGGCCGGAGACGCCCAGGCCCAGGCGGAACCGGCCGCCGGAGAGGGTGTCGATGGTCGCGGCGGTCATCGCGGTCATCGCCGGGCTGCGCGCCGGGATCTGCATGACGGCCGCACCGACGTCGATCGACTGCGTCTGGCCGGCGATCCAGGCCAGCATGGTGGGCGAGTCCGAGCCGTACGCCTCCGCCGCCCAGACCACCGAGTAGCCGAGCCGGTCGGCCTCCTGGGCCATGGCGAGATGATCGGCGGGCGTGGTCCACGAGGTCTGGTATCCGAGGCTGAGTCCGAGCCGCACGGGTCCTCCCGTTTCTTCCGCGAGAGCACCGATGCTCCGCGCTACGAAGCCTAGGCGAACACGCTCAGTGATCTTCGCGGTGTTCGGTCGTCAACCCGACGGATCGCGGCCCTATTGAGCTGCCACGAGCGTTTCGCGGCCGGGCCCGGCTGAATAAGGTTCACCCATGCAACAGCGACCGCTCGGCCGAAGCGGGCTGGCGGTCTCCCGGCTGGCCCTCGGCACCATGACGTGGGGCCGGGACACCGACCCCGACGACGCGGCCGACCAGCTGAAGCTCTATCTGGAGGCGGGCGGCACGCTGATCGACACCGCCGACGTGTACGGCGACGGCGACGCCGAGACGGTCATCGGCTCCCTGATCGACCACCTGGTGCCCCGCGACGAGGTGCTGATCGCCACCAAGGCCGGCCTCGGCGAGTACGGCTTCCGCCGCCGCGACAGCTCCCGCGGCCACCTGCTGCGCAGCCTGGACCAGTCGCTGCGCCGGCTCGGCACCGACTACGTGGACCTGTGGCAGGTGCATGGCTACGACCCGCAGACACCGCTGGAGGAGACCCTGTCGGCGCTGGACCACGCGGTCAACAGCGGCCGGGTCCGCTACGTGGGCGTGTCCAACTTCGCCGGCTGGCAGACCGCGCGGGCCGCCGCCTGGCAGCAGGCGTTCCCGACCCGGGCCCCGATCGTCGCCACCCAGGTGGAATATTCGCTGCTGGAACGCGGCGTCGAACGCGAGGTGCTGCCGGCCGCCGCGGCGCTGGGCATCGGCGTGCTGCCGTGGTCGCCGCTGGGCCGCGGGGTGCTGACGGGCAAGTACCGCAACGGCCGGCCGCTGGACTCGCGGGCCGCCACCGAGCACCTGGCGCCGTTCGTGCAGACGTACCTGGAGCCCCGCAGCTCGAGCATCGTCGAGGCGGTGGTGATCGCGGCCGGCGGCCTGGGCGTGTCGCCGCTGGAGGTGGCGCTGGCGTGGATCCGGGACCGGCCGGGAGTGGTCGCGCCGATCCTGGGCGCGCGTACGGCCGGGCAGTTGCAGGGCGCGCTGCAGAGCGAGGAGCTGGTGTTGCCCGGCGAGATCGCCGACGCGCTCGACGACGTGTCGGCGGTGCCGGTCGGCTACCCCGAGAGAGAGGGCCTGACCGGCCCGGGGACTGGTGACATGCCGGGCGCCGGGGCATATTAGGACGCATGGACTACGAGTACGCGCCGCTCCGGTTGCCATCGAATGTCGATCGCTTGACCGCCGCGGCGCAGCTGGCGATCCAGGCGGAATTCTCGGGGTGGGAGCTGGCCCGCGTCCAGCTCTTCCGGGACGGAACCCGGCAGGTGATGCTCCGCCGCAAGGTCCAGAGCAACCTGCAACCCGGCCTGATCACTTAGCCGAAGTCAAAAACAGCCGCCCGCCTCATGGAGGCGGGCGGCTGTCGGCCTGTCACAACTCAGTGGTTGTGGCCGGCGTGTTCGTCTTCCTCGTCCTCGGTGAAGGGGTGTTCGTCGAGGCGGCCGACGAGCAGGTCGTCGGGGGCCGGGGCGAACGGTCCGGCGCCGTCCTCGTCCTCGAAGGCCTCGAGGTCGAGGGGCTCCGTGACCTCGCTCACCGTGAGCAGGCCGTCGAGCGGCTCCAGCTCCGGCACGTCGAGCGAGGACAGCGAGCCGTCGCCGGCCTGGAGCAGCTCCAGGACCGCTTCGCCGACCGATTCGACCTCGCCGGCCTCCTCGTCCGCCGGCACCAGGTTGCGGCGGGCCGCGTCGGCGACCCGCAGCAGCGCCGAGACGCTGGGCACCCGGTAGTCGCGGCGCTGGCGCACCGAGATCACCCGCGGGTGCGGGTCGGAGCCGCTGCCGTCGAGGCCGGCGACCGTACCGAAGCGCTGGTCGGCCTCGTCCGGGTCGATCGACTCGACGTCCCACGGTGTGACCTCGCCGAACGCCTCGAGCAGCTGCTCGTCGTACGCGAAGGACGTGTTGTTGAGGTTGACGTACGCCTGCCACACATCGTCGTCATCCACCCGCCCCTGGGCGGCCTTGACTGCCGCCAGGTGGGCTTTCGCGGCCTCGACGACGCGCTCGAGAGCGGCGTCCAGATCCGCGTGCTGGTCGGTCATGGTGTGAAAAGTCCTTTCATCAGCTCGCCTGCAGCAGTCGGTCGAGCACACGCACGCCGAACTGTAGTCCTTCCACCGGAACCCGTTCGTCGACGCCGTGGAACAGCGCGGAGAAGTTCAGGTCGGCCGGCAGCTTCAAGGGTGCGAAGCCGAAGCAGCGGATGCCCAGGGTGCTGAACGCCTTGGCGTCCGTGCCGCCGGAGAGCATGTACGGCACCGTGCGTGCACCCGGATCCTCGGCGCGCAGCGCGGCCCCCATGGCCTCGACGAGCGCACCGTCGAAGCCGGTCTCCAGGGCTCCCTGCCGGGAGATGTGCTCGATCTCGATGTCCGGGCCGATCACCCCGCGCAGCTGCTCGAGGAAGACCTCGGCCTGGCCCGGCAGGGTACGGCAGTCGATGGTCGCCGACGCCTTGCCGGGGATCACGTTGTCCTTGTAGCCGGCTTCGAGCCGGGTCGGGTTGGCGGTGTTGCGCACGGTCGCGCCGATCAGGTTGGCGATCGGGCCGAGCTTGGCGATGGCCAGCTCGGGTTCGTCCGGGTCGAGTTCCACGCCCAGCGCTTCGGACACCTGCTCGAGGAAGGACCGCACGGTCGGGGTGACGACCATCGGGAACTTGTGCCGGCCGACCGCCGCGACGGCCTCGGCGAGCGCGGTGACGGCGTTGTCGTCGTGCACGAAGGAGCCGTGCCCCGGGCGGCCCTTGGCGTGCAGCCGCAGCCAGTCGATGCCCTTCTCGGCGGTCTCGATCAGGTAGAGACGCAGGTCGTCGTTGACCGTGTACGAGAAGCCGCCGACCTCCCCGATCGCCTCGGTGCACCCTTCGAACAGGTCGGCGTGCTCGCGGACGAGGAACTGCGAGCCGTACTCCATGCCCGCCTCCTCGTCGGCCGTGTAGGCCAGGACGATGTCGCGGGGCGGGACGTAGCCGGTGCGCTGCCAGCCGCGGACCACGGCGAGCGTCATCGCGTCGAAGTCCTTCATGTCGATCGCGCCGCGGCCCCACAGGTAGCCGTCCTTCTCCTCGCCGGAGAACGGCGGCACCGACCACTCGCTGGCGTCGGCCGGGACGACGTCGAGGTGCCCGTGCACGAGCAGGGCGCCGCGGCTGCGGTCGGCGCCCGGGATGCGGGCGACCAGGTTGGCCCGCCGGGGTGCGGACTCGTGCAGCTCGACCTCGATGCCGACGTCGCTGAGCTTGGCCGCCACGTACTCGGCGGCGACGCGTTCGCCGACGGTGGTGCGCGGATCGCCGGTGTTGCTGGTGTCGATCCGGAGCAGGTCGCGGCAGAGTTCGACGACCTCGTCGGCGGCGGGGACTGGTTCCATCCGCTCTTCTTACCAGCTCACCGCCGGGCGCGTTTGGCCGGAGATCAGGTACGGGTAAGACGGGCCCGACCCGCCGGGCTCCGCCGAAAGGAAGCACAGTGTCTGTTCAGCTGCCTCCGCTGCCGCCCGTGGGCGGTGAGACGACCGGACCCAACGTCGTCGACCTCATCAACCGCGAGCATCGCGAGCTGCTCGCGCTCTGCGACGAGCTCACCGGCGAGGGTACGGACTCGGCGCGCCGCCGCACGGTGGCCCAGGTGATCAGCGCGGAGCTGTCGCGGCACCTGTCCGCGGAGGAGCAGTACCTCTACCCGGCGATCAAGTCGACCGTGCCGGACGGCTACGCGCTCGTGGACCGGGAGATCGCCGAGGACCGGGCTCTGCTGGAGGCGCTGCGGCTGCTCGAGGCGGCCGATGACGAGAACCGGCCCGATCGCGCCGCCGACGTCTGCCGGCGTCTCACCCGGCACGCGGACGCCGCGGCGGGCGAGTTGCTGCCGCTGCTGCTGCAGATGGCTCCGGTGGAGGACCTGATCCGGCTCGGCAACCGGGTCGAGCTGGCCGAGGAGGCGGCACCGACGCGTCCGCACCCGGGCACTCCGGCGACGCCGCCGTGGAACAAGGTGGTCGATCCGGCGGTGGCCGTGGTGGACAAGGTGCGCGACATGATGAGCCGGCGGACGACGTACCCGCGGGATCTCTGAACAAAGCACAAAGTGGACGGTAAATTCACGGATAGTGAAAGCGATCTCACGTTACGTGCCGGTAACAGCGTACGGGTTAGCTGGTTCTGTCCTTTTGGTTAACCTATTTGTCACAAGTGGAGGATCTTTGGCTGGCCGAAGGTCTAGCCGATATCCCGCGAACGTCCTACCGTCACGCTATGAACCTGGAGCTGCGGCATCTCAAGGTGGTCTGTGCCATCGCGGAGACGGGCAGCGTGACGAAGGCGGCATCGCTGCTGGGACTCGCCCAGCCGGCGCTGACCGCCCAGCTGCAACGCATCGAGCGGACCCTGGGTGGGCCGCTCTTCGAACGTGACCGGCGCGGAGCCCGCCCGACCGCCCTCGGTGAACTCGTCCTCTCCCGGGCCCGGGTGCTGCTGCCCGCGATGAAGGGCCTGCAGGACGAGGCCGCCCGGCTGGCCGGGTCCGGCGCGGACGAGAACGTGATGACCCGGTACCGGATCGGCGGCATCGGCGGACCGGTCATCGGCGGCATGGTGCACCGGCTTTCCGAGGCCCAGCCCGATGCCCAGATCAGCACCCACGCGTCGTACTACGTGGACGAGCTCTGCGGCATGGTGCTGGCCGGCAAGCTCGACTACGCCCAGGTGGGCGTCTGCGGTGACGCCATCCCGTCGGCCGACTACGGCCTGGTGTGGCAGACCATCGCGGTCGACGCCGTGTGCGTGCTCATGCCCGAGGACCACCCGGGAGCCAAGGGCGTCGACGTCGACCTCGCCGAGCTGGCCGAGGAGCAGTGGGTGGCCGGCACCGGCGACGGCTGCTTCGCCGACTGCTTCGCGGCCTGCTGCGCCCGCTCGGGTTTCACCCCGCGCCGCATGCTGGAGACCGACATCCGCGGCTGCGTGGACATGGTGGAGTCCGGGCTGGCGCTGGCCCTGTGCCAGCCGACGTTCCGGCCCCCGGCCGGGCTCACCCACCGCCCGCTGCAGGGCGCGCCGCTGCGCTGGCGGCAGGTCCTCGGCTGGCACCCGGACAGCACCGCCGCCCGGGTCGCGCCCCGGCTGATGACCATGGCCGCGGAGACCTACAACGAGGTCGTGGCCCGCAACCCGCTCTACATCGAGTGGCTGGAGGACTATCCGCAGCTCGGCGGGGCGCACCTCGCGGCGGCATGAGAAACGCCCCGGCTCTCCGAGGAGAACCGGGGCGTTCCGTTTGACTTGTCAGGCGGTGGCCGCCGGTGCGGGCGACTGCACGTCGAAGGTCAGCTGACCCTCGGCCGCGTCGACCCGTACCGTCTGCCCGGGCGCCAGGTCGGCGCTGAGCAGCAGCCGCGAGAGCCGGTTGTCCAGCTCGCGCTGGATCGTGCGGCGCAGCGGCCGGGCACCGTACTCGCGCTGGAAGCCGCGCTCGGCCAGCCAGTCGATCGCCGCCGGGGTGATGTCCAGCGTGACGTCCTGCGCGTGCAGGCGCCGCCGGGTCTCCTCCAGGAGCATCTCGGTGATCTGCCGCAGCTGCTCGGTCTCCAGCTGCCGGAAGACGATGATGTCGTCGATCCGGTTGATGAACTCCGGCCGGAACTGCTCGCGCAGCCGCCGGTCCAGCTTCTCCCGCAGGCCGTCGTCGACGGCCGAGCCGTCGTCGCCGGTGCCGAAGCCCAGGGTGCGCTTGGTGCCGCTGATGATGTCCGAGCCGATGTTGCTCGTCATGATCAGTACGGTGTTCTTGAAGCTCACCGTCCGTCCCTGGCTGTCGGTCAGCCGCCCGTCGTCCAGCACCTGGAGCAGGATGTTGAACACGTCCGGGTGCGCCTTCTCGATCTCGTCCAGCAGCACCACCGAGTACGGCCGGCGCCGCACAGCCTCGGTCAGCTGGCCGGCCTCGTCGTAGCCGACGTAGCCGGGAGGCGCACCGACGAGCCGGGAGACGGTGTGCCGCTCCTGGAACTCGCTCATGTCGAAGCGGACCATCCGCTCGGCGTCGCCGAACAGGGCGTCCGCGAGGGTGCGCGCCAGCTCGGTCTTGCCGACACCGGTCGGGCCGAGGAACAGGAAGCTGCCCACCGGCCGGTCCGGGTCACCCAGCCCGGCCCGGGAACGCCGGACCGCCTCGGCGACGGCGGAGACCGCCTCGTCCTGACCGATCACGTGCTCGTGCAGGTGCGTCTCGAGGCGCAGCAGCCGCTCGCGCTCCTCCTCGGTGAGCTGCGCGACCGGGATGCCGGTGGCCCGGGACACGACCTCGGCGATGTCCTCCGACGTCACCTGGGGCACGGCTGAGCCCGTAACGTCCGTACCCTCGATCTGCTGTTTGATGGTGTTGATCTCGTCGCGCAGCGCGGAGGCCTTCTCGTAGTTCTCCGCGGCGACCGCCTGGTCGCGGTCGCGAGCCAGCTGCTCGAGGCGCCGCTCCTGCTCGCGCACGTCCGCCGCGGGGGTCTTGACCCGCAGGCGCACCCGCGCACCGGCCTGGTCGATCAGGTCGATCGCCTTGTCCGGCAGGAACCGGTCGGTGATGTAGCGGTCGGACAGCTCCGCCGCGGCGTCGAGCGCCTCGTCGGTGATCCGCACCTGGTGGTGCGCCTCGTAGTTGTCGCGCAGACCGCGCAGGATCGCCACGGTGTCCTCGACGCTGGGCTCGCCGATCAGGACCGGCTGGAAGCGCCGGGCCAGGGCGGCGTCCTTTTCGATGTGGCGGTACTCGTCCAGCGTCGTCGCGCCGACCACCCGCAGCCGGCCGCGGGCCAGGGCGGGCTTGAGCATGTTGCTGGCGTCCATGCCGCCACCTTCGCCGCCACCGCCACCGG
Source organism: Actinoplanes sp. NPDC051405 (assembly GCF_055586185.1). Taxonomy (NCBI): domain Bacteria; kingdom Bacillati; phylum Actinomycetota; class Actinomycetes; order Micromonosporales; family Micromonosporaceae; genus Actinoplanes; species Actinoplanes sp. NPDC051405. The sequence goes on along the minus strand of NZ_JBVJIR010000007.1, from coordinate 83,450 downwards.
CGCCGACCAGGGTGTGGATCTCGTCGAGGAAGACGACCAGGCCGTCGCCGCTCTCCTGGATCTCGTCGATGACCTTGCTGAGCCGCTCCTCGAAGTCGCCGCGGTAGCGGGTGCCCGCCACCAGACCGGCCAGGTCGAGCTGGATGACGCGCTTGCCCGCGAGGGTCTGCGGCACGTCACCGTCCACGATGCGCTGGGCCAGGCCCTCGACGACGGCGGTCTTGCCGACACCGGCCTCACCGATCAGCACCGGGTTGTTCTTGGTACGCCGCGACAGGATCTCGACGGCCTGCTCGATCTCGTCGGCCCGGCCGATGACCGGATCGATCTCGCCGCGCCGGGCCAGCTCGGTCAGGTCCACGCCGTACTGCTCGAGGGTGGGGGTGCTGCCCGGGCTGCCGGGCTCACCACCGCGGCCACCAGGACCACCCCGGCCCGGCTGCGGCTCGGCCTGCTGCAACGTGCGCGGGTCGATCCGCGCGGCGAGCAGGCGGCCCGCAGTGGAGTCCGGGTTGAGGCCCAGCGCCATCAGAATGTGCTCGGGACCCACATAGGAGGCGCCCACGGCCCGCGAGAGCTGCAGGCTGTCCAGCAGCGCGCGCTTGGCGGCGGGGGTCAGGGCGATCCGGTCGGGCAGCTGGGCGCCCGGCGCGCGGGTGGCGCCACCGAGCTCGGCGAGCAGCGCGGCCGGGTCGGCGCCGGCCCGGCGGACCAGGGCCTGCTGCGGCTCCTGCTGGAGCAGCGCCCAGAGCAGGTGCTCGGTGTCGAGGTCCGCGAGGCCGATTCCGGCCGGCGCCACCTCGGCGGCGCGGCGGGCGGCGACGGACAGGACCTCACGCGCGTCCGCGCTCATGAATCTGGTGATGTCGATCCGCTGCGCGGACCGTCGTGGCTCGGCCGCCCCGAAGAAGCGGGCGAACAGGTCGTCCCATTCACCGGGGCCACCCGGCCCCAGGGGTCCGATGCTCATGATCTCTTCTCTCCTGATACTGCTGGTCGGGGGCGGCGAGGTCGCCGCCGGCCCGAGGTGCACAGCGCCCTGAACGAGCGTTTGATTCCGGTGTGAGACGCTCCTTACATGAGCGTCCCGCTGCTGGTCGTCGACGCCGCCAACGTGCTCGGCTCCAAGCCGGACGGTTGGTGGCGGGACCGTGCGGGGGCCACCGCCAGACTGCGCGACGGCCTCGTGGGTCTCAACGCCGCGGGGCTGGAGGATCTTCCGGGACCGGTCGAGGTGGTCCTGGTCGTCGAGGGCCGCGCCCGGGAGGTGCCGGCGGTCGACGGGGTCCGGGTCGTGCGCGCGTCCGGCTCCGGGGACGACACGATCGTGGCGGTGGTCGCGGCCGAGGGCGCCGGCCGGCGGACCGTCGTGGTGACGGCCGACCGGGGGCTGCGGGAGCGGGTGAGCGCGCTGGGCGCGGAGGTACGCGGACCGAGCAGCGTCCCGAGATAGCGCCGGTGGAGGACGGCGGGCCGAGGGCATCGCAAATGGGGCGTGCGGGAACGACCGCCCCAGCGGGGGCCACTATTCTGAGGGCATGGCAAAGCGATCGTTCGATCGCGACGAAGAGGGCGGCACCGCTACCGCGATACCGCCCTCCTCACGAGGACACCTGTTGGCGCAGGCGCTCGTGACGACGAATCCCTCCCGGCCCGTCCTACCGTTCCGAAAGGACACACGTCCCCATGAGCATAGAACAGCGCGGAAGCAGTCCACCGGACCCCACAGAACCCCCGCCGCAAGGCCGTGAGCTGCGTGGACCCGGAGTGGTGCAGGCATGTTTGATCGCCGCCGGGGCGCAAGGGACAACCCTGGCCGCGCTCGCCACAACCTCGATCAACTCCGGGGCGAACGCGGCGGCAGTCGCGGTCATGGTCGTGATGGGCGTACTGATCGCCGGCACGCTCGCCGTGGCCGCCATCTACGTCTGGCGCAACGGCCGCTAAGTGATCACTCAACGTCCTGGCGGCGCTCGGGCAGAGCGGGCGTCGCCAGGGACGTGATCAGACGATCGTGCTGGTCATAGGGGGTTCGCGGCCCGTACGGCGGTCCTGCTGAGTGTCACGCACAGCCGGGTGACGAGCCACCGGGTGGGCCCGGCTGCCGCGGCGCCGGTGGGCGTGCGAGCATGAATTCGCGAAAGGGGCGTGCGGGCACGACCGCCCCATCGTGGACGACTATTCTGGGTCTTTACCGCCGTGTCGATATCGCAGGAGGCTGCACGAGTGGCCAGCGTCGCCGAGGTCAGAGCGGCTGTGGATGCCGCACTCCAACAGGTCACGGAGGGTCAGGCGGCGATCCAGGCGGCCCGGGAGAAGCTCGGCGAGGCGCAGCAGAGCCTGGCCGCGGCCCTCGACGGCAGCGCCAACGACGCGGTCGGTGCGGCGCACGCCTCCCTGTCGCAGGCCGACCAGCAGCTCGAGGAATGCCTCGGCGCCACGCTGCTCGCGGTCGAGCAGGCGCAGACCTACACGGCGACGCTGTAACGCGATGTCGCTGCTGCAGGAACTCGGCGCCCAGCTCCGCGCCACGTCCGACGAACTGCCGACCGGCCTGGTCACGGTAGCGATGGAGCGGCTGCGCAGCGCCACCGAGCTGCTGAACTGGGTGCGCCAGACCTCCATCGACCCGATCGGCGTACCGCAGCTGGGCAATGCCACCGAGCACGCCGAGCACGCCGCGGCTGCCCTACGCCTGGCCCAGGACGCGATCGCGGCCTATCTGGCCGCGCTGGGCCTGTCCGCCGATGCGAGCGCGCCACCGGACCGCGACTGGAAAGCCGGTCTGGAGGAGCAGAAGAAGGACAAGCAGAACGAGCCGGCTGGGCCACCCGAGCAGCAGGATCAGCAGCCCCCGCCGGAGAAGCTCGGCCCCTGGTGGCGTGAACGCGTCGAGAAGCTGACCGGCGAGGCCCCGCCCCCGGCGCAGGAGAGCAACACGCCCGAACGCCCGCAGAACACGGCCGAGCTGCTGCGCAAGGTCGCCGCCGGGGTGCGCTCGGGTGACCGCGCGCGACTCGGCCGGGATCTGCACGGGGTCAACGCGGCCACCGGGCTGGGCCTGTCCGCGGTCACCTCGCCGGTGCTGCAGCGCCTCGCCGGGGACCTGCTGGGCCACGAGCCCGGGCCCGACGACCTGCAGCGGCTGCGCGGCGCCGCCGGCGGCCGGGTCAAGTCTCTGCTGCCCGGCACCCCGCCCGCCGTGCTGGACACTCTGCTCGCCCGCATCTGCCGGACGAAGCCACCCGAGCAGGCCCCGGCCCACCCGGCCGACTCGGCGGTCACCGCCAGCGTGCTGACCGGGGTGCTGCTGGCCCGCCTGGGCCGCGATCCGGCGACGCTCGACCCGGGCGCACCCGAGCCGTTGCGACCCCGCGGCGTCGATGCCTGACACCAAGGCTCAGCAGGTCGTCGAGGTCCGCGCCGCGCTGTCCCACGCCCTCGGCGCGGCCGACGACGCCCTCGAGGCGGCCCAGAGCGCGTACGAGGCGGCCGTGACGCGGCGGGCCCGGGTCGTCGCCGCCGCCCGCGAGCGCCGGATCCGGCTCGCCGGTGAACGCGACAAGCGGCTGCGGGAGATCGACGAGCAGCACGAACGGGACCTCGCCGCGCTGGCCGGCGCCGCCGCCGAGACGGCTGTACTGGCCGCGCCCGGTGCCGCCGGCCTGCCCTGGGACCAGTGGCGGCCCACCCCGGCCGACACCCAGGCCCCGGCGCCGGAGCTGCGGGTGGGCCGGTTGCTGCTGCCGTACGAGGGGGACGTGCCGGCGCTGGTGCCGCTGCTCGACCACGGGCACGTGGTGGTCGAGGGCGACGAGCGCATCGGTGACGACGTCGTCGCCAGCCTGCTGCTGCGGGCCCTGGGCAGCGTGCAGGCGGGCCGGGTCCGGCTCACCGGGTACGACCCCGAGCAGCTCGGTGGCGGCCTGGCCGGCTTCGCCCCGCTGGCCCCGGCCGGGGTGCTGAGCTTCGTCGGCCCCGGCGGGCTCCCGGCGCTGCTGGACGAGCTCGTCGACCACGTCCGGCGGATCAACGAGACCGTGCTGGCCGGCGAGCACTCGTCGCTGCGGGAGCTGGCCTCGGCCACCGGCCGGCGGCCCGAGCCGTGGCGGGTGGCTATCCTGCTGGGCGCCGGGCGCGCCGATGAGCTGTCGCGGCACGAACGGGGCCAGCTCGACCGGCTGCTGCGCACGGGGGCTGCTTGCGGCGTACACCTGATCATGCGGGGTTTCCCGGTGCGGCCCGCCGCCGGGATCGAGGTCGTCACGGCGGCCGAAGGCGACGCCGGGCGCCTCAGCGGCTGCGGTGACCTTCCGGTGCGCCTGGATGCCGGCCCGTCGGCGTCGGTGGTGACCCGCACCTGCCGGGAGATCGCCGACGAGGTCGCGGCCGGGCCGGCCCCGGTCGCGCTGGACAGCCTGCTGCCCGAGCACGAGTGGCAGCAGAGCTCGGCCCGCGCGCTGACCGCGCCGCTCGGCGACAACCCGCAGGGCGCCCCGGTGCACGTGACCTTGAGCGACTATCCGCCGCACGCCCTGATCGCCGGGCCGTCCGGCACCGGCAAGACGAATTTGATCTATGCCTGGATGGGCGCGCTCGCGGCCCGCTACTCCCCCGCCGAGCTGGCCTTCTACCTGCTCGATTTCAAGGAGGGCGTGTCCTTCGCCCGGTTCGCCCCGGGCCGGCGCGACCCGAGCTGGCTGCCGCACGTCCGGCTGGTCGGGGTCAACGTCAACACCGACCGGGAGTTCGGCCTGGCCCTGCTGCGCTTCCTCGGCGCCGAGCTGCGCAGCCGGGCGGACGCGGCCAAGCGGCACGAGGTGACCAACCTGGCCGAGCTGCGCGCCGAGGACCCGGAAGGCACCTGGCCGCGGATCGTGGCCGTGGTCGACGAGTTCCAGGTGCTGCTCTCCGGCCGCGACGCGGTGGCCGCCGAGGCGGTGGACCTGCTGGAGGACCTGGCCCGGCGCGGCCGTTCCCAGGGCATCCACCTGGTGCTGGCCAGCCAGGACGTGTCCGGCATCGAGGCGCTGTGGGGCCGGCCCGCGCTGGTCGCGCAGTTCTCGCTGCGGATCGCGCTGCCCCGGGCCCGGCGCGTGCTGGCCGAGACGAACCAGGCCGCTGACGCGCTGCCGCGCTACCACGCGGTCGTCAACGCCGACTCCGGCGCGGTCGAGGCGAACCGGGTGGTCCGGGTGCCGGACGCGGGCAACCGGGAACGCTGGAGCGAGCTGCAGCACCGGCTGTGGCGGCACCGGCCGGCGGAATTGCCCGCACCGCGGCTGTTCGACGGTGACGCCATCCCCCGGCTGGAGGACAGTCCCGAGTTCCGCCGGTTCACCCCGGCGGCCACGGTGGCCGCGCCGGTGGTGCTGCTCGGCGAGACCATCGATGTCGAGTCGCGCTCCGCGCAGACGGTGCTGCGCCGCGCGCCGGGCCGGACCATCGCGGTGCTGGGCACCCGGGTCGACGAGGCCTGCGCGGTGCTGGGCACTGCTGCCCGTTCGCTCGCGGCCCAGTTCACGCCCGGGGCGGCGCAGTTCTCGGTGGCGTGCCTGGACACCGACGCGGCGGTGGCGGTCGAGGCGTTGAAGCCGCACCTGCCGGTGGAGACGGGCTACTTCGACAACGACAACGTGGACAGCCTGCTGGAGCTGGCGGCCGAACGGGCCGAGTTCGGCTCGGCCGCCGACAAGCCGTGGTTCCTGCTGCTGTACGCGGTCGACGCGGCGCCCGGCGGCAGCAACGAGATGCTGCGCCGGATCATGCGGCAGGGCCCGGAACGCCGCATCCACGTGATCGGCTGGTGGCGCGGGGCGGCGCTGCTGCGCGACACCCTCGGCGGGCAGGGGACCAGGACCGACACCGTGGGAGCGTGGGTGGCGCTGGACGTGCACGGCAGTGAGCTGTCGCCGTACTACCCGGGGCACGGCTCGCCGAACTGGTATCCACGGCCCTGGCGGGCGCTGCACTTCGACCGTTCGGTGCACCGCGGCGCCGAAGTGATCATCCCGTACGGGCCGTCATGACCGCGCCGGAGAACGACGGCACGGTGGAGCGGCGCACGCCGGACTACCGCAGCGTCGTGCGCAAGCTGACCAACCTGGACAACGAGGCCGCCGCGCACCGGGCCGAGGCCCGCGCCTGGCACGACAGCCGGGCGATCGAGGCCGACAACGCCGTCCGGGCCGCCGACCAGCGCATCCTCCAGACCCAGGTGGCGTGGCGGGCGGCGCAGCGCGCGCGGGAAGAGGTGGACGCGCGCTCCGCGGTGCTGTGGGCCGAGTTCGCCCACAAGGCCGGGCGGGTGGCCGAGCGTTTCGGTGCGCACGCCCCGCAGCCGGCCGTGCCGCACCAGCGCGACCGTGACGCCGAGGACTACCTGCAGGAGGCCGAGGCCACCGCGGCCTGGAAGCCCGCGCCACGCAAGCCCGGCAGCGGGGCGTCGTTGCTCTATGTCGTGCTGGGTGCGCTGGGCGGCGCGGTCGGGGTGGCGGCGTGGTCGACGTTGCGGTGGGCGGGCCGCGAGGCCGGGGGTGACTGGGCGGCCGGGCTGCCGGTGGTGGCGCTGGTCGTCGCGTTGCTCGGGCCGATCCTGGCAGTGGTCACGGCCAAGCGGGTCGCCGACCGGCGGACCGTGCAGCTGGACGCGTCGGCGGTGGCGACCGTGCTGATCGCCAGTTTGATCGCCGCCGGGCTGGTGCTGGCTCTGGCCAGGGGCAGCACCGCCGCCTGAGGCCGACCAGCCGGGCCGACGCGTAGCCGGGCCTGGGAGGGGCGCGAGCGCGCGGGAAAGCGGGGGCCCGGGCGCCGGTAGGGCGGCGCCCGGGACGTCAGGCGGTCGCCGGGACGGTCAGGGCCTCGCGGAGCAGGCGGCGGGTCAGCACCAACCGGTCGTGATCGTCGTCCAGCTCCGGCAGGTCGCCGACACGATGCGGCGTGCCGTCCAGCGCGGTGCGCACGGCGGCGGCGCAGTAGGCCGGGAACCGCAGCGTGCGCCCGGTCAGCCGGAGCACCACGTGCTCGGGACCGTCCTCGTGCAGCTGCCAGCGCAGCCCGTCGCGGACCGTGATCCGGTCGTCCGGGGTGAGGCGCTCCGCGAACTCCAGCTGGGCCAGCGGCCGGACCGGGGCGGGGCGCTCGGCGGGCCAGGCCCGGTCGCGCAGCCGGGCGGCCACGGTGGCCGGGTCGGCGGTGAGCAGCCAGTCGCGCAGGGCCTCGACCGTCGCGGTGAGCTCAGGTGCGACGGCCTGCGGGTCGGCGACGTCCATCGCGTACGGCAGGGTGGCGCGCAGCCGCTGGTCCTCCGCCGCGAGCTGGAGCAGCTCCTCGACCAGGGCGTACCGGGTCAGGGCGCGGACGCCGAAGGTCAGGTGCAGAGAACGCTCGCCCTGGGCCTGGGCCGAGTGCAGCCAGCCGCGGGGCAGGTAGAGGGCATCGCCCGGGGCCAGGACCACGTCCAGGGCCGCCGGGCCGTCGGCCACCGCGCCGACCTCGTCCGCGCGGCCGCCCCAGGCCTGACGTTCGAGCGGCTCGGGCAGCACCGGCTCGTGGATGCGCCAGCGTTTGGTGCCGTCCACCTGGAGCACGAACACGTCGTGGGTGTCGTAGTGGGTGGCGAAGCCCTTGTTGCCGGCCGGCGTCAGGTAGGCGTTGACCTGCAGCGGCTGCCGCAACTCCGCGCCCAGCCGGCGGGCGTAGTCGGTCAGCGGCGGCCAGATCCGGTGCAGGCCCTGCAGGACCAGGGTGGCGCCGTCGGCGTACAGGCGCATGACCTTGTCGTCGATCACCTGGTCGCCGACCTCGGCGCCGGCGCCGCCGCTGCCGGTGAAGGACGAGGCGGGCAGCACCGTGCCCTTGTCGGCCACCCGCAGGAACGGGGTCCGCAGGCCGCGCTCGCTGAGCAGCTCGTCGACCGCCGCCGGGGACAGCAGGTCGGTGAAGCCGTCCGGCCCGGCCAGCTCGTCGGCCCGGGTGAGCAGCGGCTGGCGCCCCCAGTAGGCCTCGGCGAACTTCGCCGGGTCGACGGCGATCGCCCGGGCCAGAGCCGGGCGGTCCTCGGTGCCGCCCGGCGCATGGTTCGTCATGGCCTTCAGCCTCAGACCGCGCTGCCGTCGGCGCCACCGTCGTGGCCGCCCGGGTTGGCGCCACCGTCGGCCGGGCCCTCGCCCGCGCCGCCGTCCGCGCCACCGTCGTGACCGGCCGGGTTCGCACCGCCGTCCGCAGGGCCCTCGGCACCGGCGCCACCATCGGCACCGCCGTCGTGACCGGCCGGGTTCGCGCCACCGTCAGCCGGGCCCTCGCCCGCGCCGCCGTCCGCGCCACCGTCGTGACCGTTCGGGTTGGCGCCGCCGTCGGCCACACCCTCGCCCGAAACGCCGCTGCCGCCGGTGATGTCGTCGTCGCTGAGTCGCATGGAAAGCTCCTTCGTGTCGCCCCGACGCTGGGGCAGGTGGAGATCTGCTCCTACCCTGCGTGGATCACGTCTAACCGGGCCGCGACGTGGGTAACACAACGGCGTGCTGGTGATGGGAACGTCCGGCTGGCAGTACAAGGACTGGCGCGGCGAGGACCGGCTGTATCCGCCGAAGCTGCCGCAGCGGCTCTGGCTGGAGAAGTACGCCGAGTCGTTCGACACCGTCGAGGTCAACAACGCCTTCTACCGGCTGCCGGAACGCGACACCTTCGCCCAGTGGCGGGCGCGTACGCCGGACGGCTTCGTGTTCGCGGTGAAGATGAGCCGCTACCTGACCCACATCAAGCGGCTGCGGGAGCCCGCCGAGCCGGTGGCCCGGTTCCTGGGCCGCGCCGAGGCACTGGGTGACAAGCTGGGCCCGGTGCTGCTCCAGCTCCCGCCCACGCTCAAGATCGATGTGGCGGCGCTCGACGAGACGCTGGGGCTGTTCCCCCGGGAGGTCAAGGTCGCCGTCGAGCCGCGGCACGACTCGTGGTGGACCGACGAGGTCCGCGAGCTGCTGGGCCGGCACAACGCGGCGCTGAGCTGGGCCGACCGCAAGGGGCGGCCGGTGACACCGCTGTGGGTCACCGCCGACTTCGGCTACCTGCGGATGCACGAGGGGCGCGCGACGCCATGGCCGCACTACGGGCGTACGTCGCTGGCGACCTGGCTGGACCGGCTGCCCGGCGTACCCACGTATGTCTTCTTCAACAACGATCCCGGCGGCGCGGCAGTCACCGACGCCGCCGCGATGGCCGCGCAGGCCCGCCGCCGCGGGATCAAGGTCACCCGGACGCCGTAGGTTGATGAGGTGGTGAACGTCGAGCTCAACGGCCGGACGCCGGACCTGGCGCAGCTGCACCGGATCACATGCGTGAACTACGGGCACTACACCTCGATGCAGGTGCGTGACCACCGGGTCCGTGGCCTGGCCCTGCACCTGGCCCGGCTCGCCGACGGGGCGGAGGAGCTGTTCGGTCACCGCATCGGGGTGGCCGAGGAGCACCGGCTGCTGGGGCTGATCCGCCATGCCCTCGGCGACGTCCGCGACGCCTCCGTACGGGTGACTTTCGTGCCAGGTTCCGACGACCAGGCCCCGCCGGACGTGCTGGTGTCGGTCTCCGAGCCGGCGCCGCCGGAACCCCGCCCGCCGCTACGGGTGCAGACCGTGCGCTACGAACGCGAGCTGCCCGAGCACAAGCACGTGGCGACGATGGGCCTGAACTACCGGCTGCGCGAGGCCCGGCTGGCCGGCTTCGACGACGCGCTCTTCGTGGGTCACGACGGCCGGGTCCGGGAGGGCACGTCGTGGAACGTGGCCTTCTGGGACGGCGCGCAGGTGGTGTGGCCGGACGCGCCGGTGCTCAAGGGTGTGACCATGGTGCTGCTGCAGATCGCCATGTCGATCAACGGAACGCCGTGGACGCTGCGGCCGATCGACGCGGAGGAGCTCAGCGGCTTCGCGGCGGCCGCGGCGGCCAACTCGCACCGCCCGGCGCAGCCCATCGCCAGCATCGACGAGCTGCCGCTCAAGGACGACGGTCAGCTCGCGGAGGCGCTGCAGGAAGCCTGGGAGACCGTGCCCTGGGACGAGCTCTAGTCGAGCAGCTCGATCAGCTGGGTGGCGTTGCGCTGGGCGTAGTCGCCCGCGCAGTTGTTCATCAGGACGTGGGTCTGCTCGGCCTCGTCGGCCAGGGCGCGCAGCTTCGGCGCCCATTCGCGCAGCTCCTTCTCGGAGTACCGGTAGCCGAACTTCTCGTGGATGTCCTTGCTGGTCCACTTGTCGCTGTGGCCGTGGAAGCGCACCACGGCCAGGTCAGCCGTCGCGGCCATCAGTGGCGGCACGGACGACTTGTGGCCCTGCGGCATGTCGACGCAGACCAGCGGGAGCTCGTGCCGGCGCAGGAACTCCAGGGTCTCCTCGGCGTTGTCGCCGTCGAACCAGGAGGCGTTGCGGAACTCGAAGACCGGCCGCAGCGGCTTGCAGCGGGCGGCGACCTCGCGCAGATAGTCCTTGTTGTCGCGGCGGATCCCCCACCACGGCGGGAACTGGAACAGCAGCGCACCCAGCTTGCCCGCCTCGACCAGCGGATCCAGGGCGCTCAAAAAGCGGGTCCAGATCTCCTCGTACGTCTGCGGCGGCAGGTCACCGGGGTAGACGTTCTTCTTGTCGGTCTCCGGGCGCAGGTCCTTGTAGATCGCGGACACCTTGGTGGGGTGGCCGGTCAGCATGCTGAACGCCTTGATGTTGAACGTGAAGCCGTCCGGGGTGCGCTCGGCCCACAGCTTGGTGGTCTGCTCGGCCGGCGGCCCGTAGTAGGTCGCGTCGACCTCGACGATCGGGAACTGCTTCGCGTAATACCCCAGCCGCTTCTCCGGGGTGTTCGCGGTCTGCGGATACCAGCCCGACTCGAGCAGTGTCTTGTCGGTCCATGAAGCGGTGCCGACCCGGATCTCGCCCATCAGGCCAAGTTAACCCCGATACGGCCGGTCCGCCGCCCACGTGCGGGCGACGGACCGGATCAAGCCTGACGTCAGCCCGCGCGCCGCTCGCGGTTGGACTTGCAGGCCACGCACGAGGTGGCCGACGGGAAGACGGCGAGCCGCTCCACCGGGATCGGCTTGGAGCAGCCCTCGCAGTTGCCGTACGTGCCGTCCTCCAGGCGCTGCATGGCGTGTTCCGCCTGCGTCCGCCGGTCGAGCAGAGTGCGGATGAGCGACGACGCCGCGTCGCGTTCCGCGGTCTTGGACCCGCTGTCCGCCTGGTCGTCACCGGCGGCGTCGCCGATCTCGACGAGCCGGAGCTTCTGGTTCTCGGCGACGGCTTCCTCGTACTCGGCCGTCAGATCGTCGAACCGGGCCCGCAGCAATTCCCGGATCTGGTCGACCTCATCGCTGGAGCGACCCTTGGCGGTGTCGGCACCTTTACCCGTGATGACCGCGCTGTTGACGAGCATGTGCTCCCCCTGCCCTTCCCTCTGCCCCTGCCGGTGGACGTCCCCCGCGCCGGCCCTTGGCGTCGCACCGTGGAGCCCGCAGATACCCACCGCCGAAGATCCCAAACGGGACCCTCGCAAAAAAGTAACCGCAGCATAACTGTCAGTGCACGTTACCGCCACGGACTAGGCGATCCAGCTTTCGCGTCGCAGCTCAGTGGGGGTGTGGCGAGCGATTCATTCATGATCCGACGACGACCGCGGGGCGCCGCGGGTCGTCGAGCCGGACCACGAGATCGGCGAAGGCGGCCGGGTCGACCTCCGCGCCGTAACGGGCGTACGCGGGCAGCGTCCAGCGCTGCTCCGGCTCGGTGCGCCGCTCCAGCGCGGCCGCCGAGAGATGCAGATGGACGGTGACGTCGAAGGGCAGCCCGGAGCCGAGCAGCAGGGGCCCACTGACGATCACCACGGCGTCCGGAGGCAGCTCCCTGTACGGCTCGCGGGTGGCGCGGTCCGTGCGGGCGTCCCAGAGCCGGGTCACGATGCGCCCGCTGCCGCCCGGGCCCGCCGGGTCGAGGACCTCGCGGCGCAGGCCGGCCTCGTCCAGCCAGCCGAGGTAGAACGAGTCGGGGTTGGTGCGGCCGAACTCCAGGCGCAGCGAGGCCGGTCGCAGGAAGTCGTCGGTGCGTACGCGTACCGCTGAGCGGCCCCGGATCCGCAGCGGATCGACCAGAGCGTCCGCCAGCGCCGCGGGATCGGCGGCGTCGGCGCCGTCGACGGCGACCCGCAGCCGGCCGTCCGTCGCCGTCGCGGCCAGCCGGTCGGCCAGCTCCTCGACCAGGACCTCGATCGACACCGGACGCACCCGCACCCGGCCAGCCTAGTCGTGCGGCAGCACCACGATCCTTGCCTCGTCGGCCAGGCGGTAGCCGACGCCGTAGACGGTGGTGATCAGGGGCAGCTGGGTGCCCATCTTGACCCGCAGGCGGCGCACGTGCACGTCCACCGTGCGCTCGCCGGTGTGCTCGTAGCCCCAGACCGCGGTGAGCAGCTGGGTGCGGCTGAACACCCGGCGCGGGTGGTCGGCCAGGAACAGCAGCAGGTCGAACTCGAGCCGGGTCAGCGGCAGCAGCTCGCCGTCGACGAGGACCTGGCGCGACGAGGTCAGCAGCCGCACCTCGATGGTGCCGTCGTGGTGCGCGGCCGGACCGGGCCCGGTGACGCGCTCGGCCGCCGGCGGCTCGACGGCCACGGAGCCCTGACCGGCCTCGACCAGCTCACGGACCGCCTCGATGAGCCGGTGCGCCTGCGGCGGCAGCGCGTCCCCGGTCAGCGGGATGTTGAGCGTGATGGTGAGGGCGGCGGGAGGCACGGGCGCGGGGGCGACGCGGCGGATCGCGGCCAGCCGGCCCGACCCCTTCGCATGTCGTCCCGTGCGTGCCGACAGGGCGGTGACCGCCATGAATCCTCCTGCGTCGAAGAATGGAAACCACGCACCCGACAACGGGCGCGATTTAATGCACGCTTAAACCGCGGTCGATATTTCCGGCCTTGCGGTTGCCGGGTCAAGGTGGCATCCACACTGTGGGAAACTCGTTCCATAACCGTTCGATGCATCGTGTTTTCGCGCACCAGGAATGCGAATACCGGCGTGGCGGTTAACGGCGGGCATCCGTTTGTCTTCGGCGACAAATAAAGCGGGAACGCGAGCGATCAGGGCGCCGGCGGCGGCAGGCGCCAGCCCGGCAACGACGGCCAGCGCACGGTCAGCACCACCGTCTCCACGTCCCCGGCCTGCCAGGAGTGGTCCTGCCCGGGGCCCCAGACGACGTAATCGCCGGGCTCGCGCAGCAGCACCGTACGGTCGCGCAACTCGATGTCGAAAGCTCCCCGGATCAGCACCAGCAGCGCCGTACGGACCTCGTCGGTGGCCCACGCCGCGCGCCGATCGCCGGGCGGGTGCACGCCCCACTTCACCTCGACGTCGACGCTGTGCAACAGGTCACCCTTGGGCATGAAATGGCCGAGCAGCCAGCCCTGGTTGGCCGCACCGTCCGGCCCGGCCCGGCCCACGTAGACGCCGTCGCTCACCGCTCACCCCCGGATAATGTGCGGAAGACATTAGCACCGTAGGCTGGCCCGCATGCCCGAGGAATTGGATGCCGAAACCATCGCCTTCGCGCACCGGATGTTCGACCTCGCGCGCTCCGGGTCGGCCGAGGAGCTCTCCGGTCAGCTGTCCCAGGGGCTGCCGGCCAATCTGACCAACGACAAGGGCGACACGCTGCTGATTCTGGCGGCGTACCACAACCATCCGCCGACCGTCGCCATGCTGCTCGAGCACGGCGCCGACCCGGCCCGGGTCAACGACCGCGGTCAGACCGCCCTGGCCGCCGCGGTGTTCCGCAAGAACGCCGACAGTGTCCGGACGCTGCTCGCCGCCGGCGCGGACCCGGCCGCCGGCAGCCCGTCCGCCGTCGAGACAGCCGCGTTCTTCAACCTGCCGGAAATGGCCGCACTGCTGCGTGGGGAGTGACCGTGACGCTCGCGGATGAGATGCGTACGGCGGCCGCCGCTCTGTTGGCAACCGCCGAGGGGCCGGGGGCCGCTGCCGCCTTCGACGACGACCGGGCGCGCCGCTGGATCGAGTACCGGCCCCGCCCGAGGCCCGGGCTCAGCCTGGCTGACCTCGGCATCGGCGCTCGCAAGGCCGCGCACCGGTTGCTCGCCACCGCGCTGAGCCCGTCGGCGTACGCGCAGGCCATGACCGTGCTGGCGCTCGAGGAGATCCTCGACCGCCGGGAGGGCTGGGCCCGCGGGCGGCACAGCGAGGACTATCAAGTGATCGTCTTCGGCGCGCCCGCCGACGACGAGTGGGGCTGGCGCTTCGAGGGTCACCACCTGTCGGTGAGCATGACCGTGGCCGGCGACCGGGTCTCCCCCGCACCGGTGTTCCTGGGCGCGAACCCGGCCCGGGTCGACACCGCCGGGCGCACGGTGCTGCGCCCGCTGGCCATCGAGGAGGACCTCGCCCACGAGCTGCTGCGGTCGATGCCCGCGGCGGCCCGCAGCCGGGCGGTGGTGGCTGACGAGGCCCCGTCCGACATCCGTTCGGCCACCCGGCCGGTCAGCGTTCCGCTGTCCCCCGCCGGGATCGCCCGTACCGACCTGCGCCCGGGCGAGCGGGCCCTGCTCGACCAGCTCGTCGCGGTGCACCTGGGCCGGCTGCCGGACGAGCTGGCCGCGGCCCTCGACCCGGCCGGTGGTGACGTGCACTTCGCCTGGGAAGGGCCGCCCGGCCCGGGCACCCGGCACTACTACCGGATCCAGGCCGACGACCTGCTCATCGAGTTCGACAACACGAGCGACGACGGCAACCACGCGCACAGCGTGCTGCGCCGTCCGCACGGCGACTTCGGCGGCGACATCCTCGCCGCCCACCGTGCGGACGTCCCGCACACCTGAGCGGGCTGCTAACCGCCCGAGGTGAGGCGGCGGCCGACGGCGGCGATGAGCCGGTCCAGCTCGGAGCCGAACGGGTTGTCGTGCACCAGGTACGTCCAGGTCGCGCTCGGGCGCACGATCTCGGCCTGCTCCGGGTGGTAGCCGTCGCTGAGGTCGAGCTCCTCGAACGTGGCGATGGTGCGCGCCTCGATCTCGGTGAAGACCTTCTGGAACGCCGGCACCGCCGCCCGGTGGAACTCGTCGAGCGGGTCCAGCTTGCCCAGCGCCCGCAGGTGCACGCCCTCGCGCACCTCGGAGAGCTCGGCCAGGTGCTCGGCCCAGAGCCGGTCGAGGTGGTAGAGCGCGATCGACCGGGCGGCGTCGGAGAGCACGTCCTCGTCGATCTCCTTGGCCTTCTCCGGCGACCGCTCGAGCAGCATGATCGCGGCGACCTCGGAGGTGAGCAGCCGTTCCCGGCGCTGGGCCAGGGCGAGGCGCTGCTCCTCGATCACGACGCTGTAGCGCCAGGTGTTGCGGTGGATCTCGTGGTTGACGCCCTCGGCGACGCGCTGGGCGTGCTCGACCGCGTACTCGACCTGCTCGTCGTGCACGACGCCGTCCATGTCCATCCGCGGCGAGGACGGCAGGATGTCGCCGGCGTGCCGGGTGATCAGGTCGTCCTCGAGGCTGACGAAGAACACCGAACCACCGGGGTCGCCCTGCCGGCCCGCGCGGCCCCGCAGCTGGTCGTCGACGCGGCGGCTGTCGTGCCGGCCGCTGCCGATGACGTACAGGCCGCCCAGCTCGGCGACCTTCTCCGCGTCCTTGCCGTCGCTGCCGCCCAGGCGGATGTCGACGCCGCGGCCGGCCATCTGGGTGGAGACGGTGACCGCGCCCAGGGCGCCGGCCTCGGCGATGATCGCCGCTTCCTCGTCGTCGTTCTTGGCGTTGAGCACGTTGCTCGGCACCCCGGCCGCGGCCAGCTGCTTGGCCAGCAGCTCGGAGGCCTTCACGTCGAGGGTGCCGATCAGCACCGGGCGGCCCTTGTCGTGGGCGATCTTGATCTCCTCGACCAGGGCCTCGTCGCGCATGTCGTGCGCGGAGTAGATCCGGTCGGGCTCGTCCTCGCGGATGTTCGGCGTGTTCGACGGGATGACCGCGACCTCGAGCTTGAAGTACTCGCGGAGCTGCTCGCCGACGTGCACCGCGGTGGCGGTCATGCCGCACACCGTCTCGTACAGCGCGATGTAGGCCTGGACGGTGATCGTGTCGAGGACCTCGCCCTCGGCGGTGGCGCTGAGCCCCTCCTTGGCCTCCACGGCGGCCTGGAGACCGTCGGGCCAGCGGCGGCGCTGGGCGACCCGGCCGCGCATCTCGTCGATCAGCTCGACGGTGCCGTCCCGCACGATGTAGTCGACGTCGCGGCGCAGCAGGGCCCGGGCGTGCAGGGCCACGTTGACCGCGGAGAGCTGCTCGACCTGGTCGTCCGCGTACAGGTCGATGTCCATCTTCTTCTCCAGCGCCTCCAGGCCGGCGTTGGTGAAAGCGACGCTGCGGCCGTCCTCGGCCACCTCGTAGTCCTTGCCCGGGCGCAGGTCGCGGACCAGCGCGGCGGCGTCGTGCACCGGGTCACTCTCGGTGGAGATGCTGCCGGCCAGCACCATCGGCACCCGGGCCTCGTCGATCAGGATCGAGTCGGCCTCGTCGACGATGGCCGTGGCCAGCTTGCGCTGCACCCGGTCGGCGAGGTCGGTGACGAGCTGGTCGCGCAGGTAGTCGAAGCCGGCCTCGCTGACCGAGACGTAGGTGACGTCCGCGGCGTACGCCTCGCGGCGCTCCTCGCGGGTGGAGGTCTCGGTGACCCAGCCGACGGACAGGCCCAGCAGCTGGTAGACCGGCTCCATCCAGGTGGCGTCGCGGCGGGCCAGGTAGTCGTTGACCGTGAGCACGTGCACCGGGCCGTTGCCCCGCCGCACGTGGCCGTACGCGGCGATGGTGGCGGTCAGCGTCTTGCCCTCACCGGTGGCCATCTCGGCGACCTTGCCGGAGAGCAGCGCCATCGCGCCGACCAGCTGCACGTCGTACGGCCGCTGCTCGAGGGCGCGCCAGGCCGCCTCGCGGCCCACGGCGCAGATCTCGGTGTAGTCGTCCGCCGCGGCGGCGGCCTCGGTCAGCGCGGCGTCGTCGAGCTCACGCAGCGCCTCCTCACGGGCTTCGATGGCCGGCAGCCGGCGCTCGAGCGGCGCCAGATCGACCGTGGTGCCCGGACGCTGCAGGAACTTACGGAACCGGTTCTTGAACCGCTGCGACACACCCATGGGCGGTTACGGTACTTCACTTACCTTGAAACGTGGTGCCGACTCCCGCCTGTTTCGCCCAGGGCTCAGCTGACCAGCAACTGGTGCGCGGCGAGCTCCCGATAGAGCGGGCTCGTCTCCAGCAACTGCTCGTGCGGGCCGACGGCGACGACCCGGCCCGCTTCCAGCACCACGATCTGATCGCTGTCGACCACCGTGCTCAGCCGGTGCGCAACGATGATCAAGGTGCGCTGGAAGGACGCCGCCGCGATCGCCTCGCGCAGCGACGCCTCGTTGCGGGCGTCGAGATTGCTCGTCGGCTCGTCCAGCAGCAGGATCGGAGCGCCGGCCAGCAGCGTCCGGGCGATGGCCAGGCGCTGGCGCTCGCCGCCGGAGAGCAGCACCCCACCCTCGCCCACCTGCACGTCCAGGCCGTCGGGGGTGCGGGTCGCCAGCGCACCCAGATTGACCTGCTCCAGCGCGTCCAGCAGGCGCTGCTCGTCGGCGCCGGGCGCGGTGAGGAGCAGGTTGTCGCGCAGGGTGCCGGCCAGCACCGGGGCTTCCTGCTCGACGTAGCCGAGCCGGCGGCGCAACGCCTCGCGCGGCAGCTGCCGGATGTCGGTGCCACCGACCCGGATGGCGCCGGAAGTGGTCTCGTAGAAGCGCTCGATGAGAGCGAGCACCGTGGACTTGCCCGCGCCGGACGGCCCGACCAGGGCGATCCGGCTGCCGGCCGGCACGGTGAAGGAGACGTCGCGCAGCACCTCGGTCCCGCCGGGATAACCGAAGCTGACCTTCTCCAGCACCACGGCCGCCTCCCCGTCGCCGTCCGGTCCGGCCGGCGCCGGGCTGTCGCCGGCCGTCTCCGACGGCAGATCCAGGACCTCCTCGATGCGCTGCAGAGCGCCGAGGCCGGTCTGGAGCTGGGTGTACGCGTTCAGCGCCTGACCCAGCGGCAGCACCAGGAAGAAGAGGAAGAGCACGAACGCCACCAGGTCACCGACACTGATCGCCCCCGACGCCACCCGGGCCCCGCCGACGCCGAGCACCAGCAGGAACGCGCCCTGGGTGGCCGCCGCGGAGGCCGGCCCGATGAGCGCGCGCAGCCGGGCCACCCGCATGCCCGCCTCGTACGCCTCCGTGGCGCTGCGGGTGACGGTCTCGGCTTCACGCTGCTCGGCGCCGCTGGCCCGGATGGTGCGCGCCGCCGAGATGGCCCGTTCGACGGCGGAGGTCATCTCGCCGAGCCGTTCCTGCGTCAGCTCGGACAGCCCCCGCACCCGGCGCGAGACCGAGATGGCGACGGCCATGCCGACGGCGAGCCCGCACAGGGCCACGCCCAGCAGCAGCGGATCGAGCACCGCCATGGCGACGGTCGCGCCGGCCACCATGACCGTGCCGGTGACGATCTCGAACAGCCCGGACGTGACCACCGCGCGCAGCAGGGTGGTGTCGGCGCCGACCCGGGAGAGCAGGTCACCGGTGCGGCGGGCGTCGTATTCCGCGATGGGCAGGCGCAGCAGGTGCCGGGCCAGCCGGCGGCGGGTGGTCAGCACCAGCCCCTCGGCGGTGCGCTGGAGCAGATAGTCGCGCAGGCCGCCGAGCGCGGCCCCGGTGAGCAGCAGCGCGATCAGCAGAGCCACCGCACCGCTGATCGGCTGTTTCGCCCCGATGCCGTCGAGCACCGAGCGGACCAGCACCGGCTGCACGAGCGCGGTGACCGCGGTGACCAGGGAGAGCCCGCCCACCACGGCCAGCGTGCCGCGATGCTCGCGAAGGTATGGCAGCAGTGCGGGTAGTCCCACCCTCCGCACGGCCATGCGCCGAGCGTAGCCGCGCCCGGCCGGCGAGCGAGGGTGTCGCTCAGCACTCTCTCAGCAGGCCAGCACCGCCTGGAGTTCCTGGCGGCGGCGGGCGGCCAGGTCGTCGAGGAACTGCGACGCCTCGTCGAAGGGCACCACGGCCGAGACGAGGTGCTTGCGGATCAGGTCGCCGTCGGCGCGCAGCAGGTCGATCGTGGCGGCCGAGAGGCGTTCGCGGTCCCAGGTCGGCGCCAGGCCGCGGGGCACCCGGCCGATCTGGGCGCAGCGCAGCCCCAGCCCGTTGTGGTGGAACTCCTCGCCGAGCCGAACCTCGTCGGCGCCGCCCTGGTAGAAGGCCAGGTCGATCACCGTGCCCTGGGGGCGCAGCAGCCGCAGGGCGAGCTGCAGCGCCGAGGCCTGACCGCGGCACTGGAAGACGATGTCGGCGCCGCGGTCGTCCGCGGTGTGCCGCCACGCCGTCTTGAGGGTGACCGCGGGGTCACCGTCCTCGGGATCCAGCGTCTCGAGGCCCAGCGCGGCGGCGACCGCGCGCCGCTGCGGCGTCGGGTCGAGCACGACCACGGAGGCCGCGCCGTGGGCCCGCGCGAACAGGGCCGTGAGCAGGCCGACCACCCCGGCGCCGGTGACCGCGACGCGACGGCCGGCCACGCCGTCGCCGAGGCCGCGCACGGCAGTGCCGTGCAGGTCGGCGGCGGCGTGCAGCAGGCCGTTGGCGCAGATCGGGCCCATGTGGGCGACGTAGATGCCCAGCATCGGGTCGAGGTCGGCCGGCAACGGCACGACCCGGTCGCGCAGCGGATCGCCGGTGTAGCCGGTGCGGTGCCCGTAGGTCATCGCCACGACCGCTCCCTCGGCGACCGCCGGGGTACGGCTCTGCTCGACCCGGCCGACTTCCATGTACCCGAGCCGGGTGACCGGGAAGGGCTGCTCGACCGGACCGCCGAACAGCCCCAGCACCGGGTCGAAGCCGTGGTGCAGAGCCGGGTTGGTGCCCTTGACGTAGCTGAGCTCGGTGCCGGCCGACACCCCGCTGAACAGCGTCGCGACCCGGAACTGGCCGTCCGCGAGCGGCGCCGGCTCCTCCTCGGCGACCGCCAGCCGGCCGGGCGCGGTCACGATGATGTTGCGCTCAGACATGCGAGACCTCCGCGGTGCGGGGGGTGACGGCCCGGCCGGTGGCTGCGGCCTCGGCGACGGCCAGGGCAACGGCATGGGTACGCAGCGCCTCCGCGTACGGCACCCGGACGTCGTCACCGTCGCCCCGGACCGCGTCGATGAACGCCTGGTCCACGGCGATACGCGCGCTCTCCGGATCACTGTCCACTGTGCGGGGTCCGTCGACGTCGCGGACCACCAGCCCGGTCTCGGTCACCGCCAGGGCCAGCCCGTCGGCGTAGACCTCCAGGCCCGCACGTTCCTTCCAGCCCAGCACGCACGTCGCGGCGAGCGTCCCCACGGCACCGCTCGCGAAGCGCAGCGTGGCGGCGGTCGCGCCGTCCACGTCGGCCCCGTCGACCGGCGGCGGCGTGCCGTTGCCGACCGCCGTCACCTCGGTGACCTCGCCGGCCAGGTGGCGGGCCAGGTCGAGCACGTGGGCGGCCTGCTCGACGACCGGGCCACCGGAGCGGTCCTGGAGTGGCCACCAGGACACCGGCGGCACTTTGTCCAGCCAGGCGCCGGTCACGAGCCGAACCGGCCGGTCCTTCAGCAGGGCGCGCGCTTGTTCAACAATCGCCAGGTAACGCCAATGGTGACCAACCGCTGTCACGATCTCACTCTTCGAAACGAGGGCCGCGATTTCGGTGGCCGTATCCCAATCAAGCGAAATAGGCTTTTCAACGAACAATGGCAGTCCAGCGGCCACCACCGCCCGCTCCGCGTCGCCGTGAGCGAAGGGCGGCACGCACACGTACGCCGCGTCCAGACCGGATCCCAGGAGCGCTTCGACGTCCGGGAACACCCGCGCGTCGTGCGCGTCCGCGAGGCTCTGCGCCGCCGCCGGAACGACGTCCGTCACGCCCACCACCTGTACACCCGGCAGCCCGGACAACACCCTGGCATGCCGTTGCGCGACACCGCCGGCGCCGATCATTCCCACTCTTGTCCCGGCCATGAGCCCTCCCCGATCGTCGACACCGTCCTGCGGCCTCTCGACTTCTCCGCCACGGCAAATGTGAAACGTCAGGTCTTTCCGCAGCCGGCGGACATCCAGCCGTTACCCCGCGGCAAGATTGGAGGCGGCCTGTCATGGGAAAGTTCCGCGCTTCGCTGTTGATCGTCAACTGGGGGGTGTGCCCATGCGGCATTCGCGCACGAACGTTGCACCGACCGCGTCACCCATCGTCGAGGCCTGGGCGGCCTACCGGACCGGAAACGCCACACAATGGACATCCCGGCAACTGGCCCGCGCGAAGAAGGCCACCCGCGTCAGCGTGGTGATCCCGGCGCGCAATGAGGAGGCGACGGTCGGCGCCATCGTGTCGACCATCCACGAGCACCTGAGCGTGAAGGTGCCGCTGGTGGACGAGATCCTGGTGGTGGACTCCCGGTCCACCGACGCGACCGCCCTGGTGGCGCGCGCGGCCGGGGCCCGGGTGGTGCACCAGGACGACGTGACCCGCGGCCTGCCCCGGATGGAGGGCAAGGGCGACGCGCTCTGGGCCGGTCTCGCGGCCAGCACCGGTGACGTGGTCGCCTTCGTCGACGGCGACCTGCGCGACTTCTCCCCGCACTTCGTGACCGGCCTGCTCGGGCCGCTGCTCACCGATCCGTCGGTCGAGTTCGTCAAGGGCTTCTACCACCGCCCGCTGGTCAGCAACACCGGCGTCGAGACCGACGGCGGCGGCCGGGTCACCGAGCTCGCCGCGCGCCCCCTGATCAACCTGTTCTGGCCGGACCTGGCCGGCGTGGTCCAGCCCCTGGCCGGCGAGTACGCGGGCCGCCGCACGACCCTGGAACGGATCCCCTTCGTCTCCGGGTACGGCGTCGAGATCGCGATGCTCATCGACCTGCTGGACCTGGTCGGCCTGGACGCGCTGGCCCAGGTCGACCTCGGCGAGCGGTTCCACCGCCACCAGGGCACCGAGGCGCTGGGCCGGATGTCGGCCCAGATCATGGTGACCGCGTGGTCCCGGCTGCACCGCCGCGGCCTGGTCACCGACGCGCTGCCGCCCTCGACGCTGCTCACCCAGTTCCGCCGCGGTGGCGCCGACAACCTGCCGCACCTGGACCGGGAGATCGTGCTCAGCGAGGTGGGCGTCACGGAACGGCCGCCGCTGAACACGGTGGCGCGCAGGTCGGTGCCGGCCGCATGAGAGTCCTGATGAACGCGGGGCCGTGGCTCCCGGTCCCCCCGAACGGTTACGGCGGGATCGAGAACGTCATCGCCACCCTGGTACCCGAGCTGCGCCGGCTCGGGGTCGAGGTCGTGCTCGCCACCGTGACGGAGAGCACACTGGCGGTGGACGAGCGGGTGTCCGTCTTCGAGACCGGCCAGTTCGCTCAGCTGCAGCGGCCGTACAACCAGGTGTGCGGGATCGTGCCCGCGCACCTGCACGCCGTGCGGCGCCGGCTCGCCGAGGGCGACATCGACCTGGTGCACGACCACGTCGAGGCGGCCGGGCTGGCCACCCTGGCCGCGCTGGGCCCGGACTCGCCACCCGGCCTGCACACCCTGCACTGGGATCTGGCCAAGCACCCCGAGCTCTACGGCACCTTCGACGGCGGCGACCGGGTCCGGGTCAACGGCGTCTCGGCGAACCAGCTGACTCACGCCCCGGCCGCGCTGCGGGCGCACGCCGTCGGCCACGTGCATCTCGCGACACCGCTGGCGGACGGGGCGGATCTGCGCGCCCCGGTCGCCAAGGAGGACTACGCGGTCGTGCTGGGCCGGATCAATCCCGGCAAGGGCCAGGACCTGGCGGCCCGGCTCGCGCACAGTGCCGGCTTCGACCTCGTGCTGGCCGGGCCCGTCGGGCCGTACCACCGTCCCGAGGATCTCGCCGCGGCCGGCCCGGCGGCGGCGCAGAATCCCGATGTGCGGTTCTGGCAGGAGCACGTGGCCCCGCACGTCGACGGCGACCGGGTCCGCTGGGTCGGCACGGTGACCGGGCAGGACCGCGACGACCTGGTCGCGCGGGCCCGGGCCGCGCTCTTCCCGTTGCGCTGGGAGGAGCCCGGCGGTACGGCGGTGGTCGAGTCGCTCGCGCTGGGCACCCCGGTGATCGGCATCGCCCGGGGCTGCCTGCCCGAGCTCATCGAGCACGGGCGGACCGGCCTGCTCACCTCCGACGAGGAGGAGCTGGGCGAGCTCGTGGCGGCGGCCGGCACGATCTCCGAGGCCGCTTGCCGGGAGGAGGCTGCCCGCAGGTTCACCCCCGCGGTGATGGCATCCTCCTATCTCGGCCTCTACGAACGGGTACGGGACGGGGCCGCCGTCGGGGTGTGATGCCGCTCCTTGCGTTTGCCCCGGTGGGTTCGAGGGCACTGATCGCGGACGACGCGACGGATACGGCGCGTCGGTATGGAGGGGGGCGGATGACGAGCCAGCTGGTCTGCCGGCCGGAGCAGCACCTCCCGGTGGCGATCCTGCGGGTCAGCGGCGTGCTGGACGCGATGACGAAGGAAGCGCTGGAGCATGCGGTCGCCCACGCGCTGTCCGCGCAGCCCGAGGCACTGCTCATCGACGTGTCCGCCCTCGAGATCCCCGATCCCGTCGCGCTGGACGTGCTGAGCACGGTGGTGTGCCGGACGGCCGACTGGCCGGCCGTACCCATCGTGCTCTGCGGGGCCGGGCCCGAGACGGCCCGGATCATCGCCTCCTGGCCGGACTGCGCCGCGGTGAGCACCGCGGCCAGCTGCGCCGACGCCCTGAAAGGCACCAAGGAAGAGCCCGAGCCCCGGCGGATCCGGGTCCGGCTGCGGCCGGTCCCGGACGCCTGCCGGCAGGTACGCCAGCTGGTCACCCAGGCCTGCACCTCGTGGCACCGACGCGAGCTCGCCGGCACTGCCGCGCTGGTCGCCACCGAGCTGGTCGCCAACGTGGTCCGGCACGCGCACACCACCATGGAGTTCACGGTCGGGCTGCGCGACGGGCGGGTCTGCCTGACCGTCCGGGACGGCAGCCGGCTGCTGCCGCGGCCCAAGGCGCCCGAGGTCGGCGAGGCCGGCGGCCGCGGCCTGCAGCTGGTCCGGGAGCTGACCGATGCGTGGGGGGTCCTGCCGGTGTCCGACGGTAAGGTGGTGTGGACCCATCTGACGGCGGGAGCTGCAGTGTGACAGCCAGGCACCGGGACGTCATCGCTGTCGGCGCGTCCGCCGGCGGGGTGGAGTCCCTGCGTGCCCTGGTCGCCGGCCTGCCGCCGGACCTGCCCGCGTCGATCCTGGTCGTCCTGCACCTGCCCCGCGACGCCTCCAGCGCGCTGCCCTCGATCCTGAACCGCAGCGGGCCGTTGCCCGCGGCCTCCGTCGTCGAGGGCGAGCACGTCCGGCCCGGTCACATCTACGTCGCGCCCATCGACCACCACCTGCTGCTGCTCGACGGGCACCTGCGGCTGTCGCACGGCCCCGCCGAGAACGGCCACCGGCCGGCCGTCGATCCGCTCTTCCGTTCCGTCGCCCGTGCCGCCGGTCCGCGCGGCATCGGCGTGGTGCTCTCCGGCGCCCGTGACGACGGCGCGGCCGGCCTGGCCAGCATCGTGGCCCGCGGCGGCACCGCGGTGGTGCAGGATCCGGCCGAGGCGTTGTATTCCTCGATGCCGCTCGCCGCCCTGGCCCAGACGCCCACCGAGCACGTCGCGCCCGCCGCCAAGCTGGGCGGCCTCCTCGCGGAGTTGACCGCCATGCCCCTGCCCGACGATCCGCGGCTGCCCGCCGACAGCCTGCTCGACACCGAGGTGGCGATGTCCGACCTGTCCTCGGTCACCTCCGACCAGTTCGCCCCGCCGGCCGGCTTCGGCTGTCCCGCCTGTGGCGGCGGGCTGTTCCAGATCAACGACGGCCCGGTCCCCCGCTACCGGTGCCGTGTGGGCCATGCCTGGTCACCGGAGAGCCTGCTGGACGAGCAGGCCATCGCGCTCGAGGGCGCGCTCTGGATGGCGCTGCGGGCGCTGGAGGAGAAGTCCGAGCTGAGCCGCCGGATGGCCGCCAACCGCACCCACCGGCGGGCCGGCATCGGGGCCCGCTTCGACGACATCGCGGCCGACGCCGATGCGGCCGGCGCGACGATCCGCCGGCTGATCGCCCGGCTCGGATCGATGCCCGACCGCGATCCCGACACGGCCGCCCCCCGGGATCATCCGGACGAGTTGCCGTCCGACGTGCGGTAGCGTCGCCGCGCAACCATGTGACGGAAGGCCACCATGATTCCCACCGACCCCGACTTCGAGGCGCTGCTGGTCTACCTCAAAGAGTCGCGGGGTTTCGACTTCACCGGCTACAAGCGGTCCAGTCTGATGCGCCGGGTCGACCGTCGCATGGCGCAGGTCGGCATCACCGGTTACCAGGACTACTCCGATCACCTCCAGGTGCACCCGGACGAGTTCACGGCCCTGTTCAACACCATCCTGATCAACGTCACCGGCTTCTTCCGCGATCCGGAGGCCTGGGACCATCTGCGCGCCGAGATCCTCGAGCCCCTGGTGACGGCCCGGGCGCCGGCAGCGCCGATCCGGATCTGGTCGGCCGGCTGCGCCTCCGGCGAGGAGGCCTACACGCTGGCGATCGTGCTGGCCGAGACGCTGGGCATCGACGGGTTCCGCGACCGGGTGAAGATCTACGCCACCGACGTGGACGAGGAGCAGCTCGCCGAGGCCCGCCAGGCCACCTACGGCGAGCAGGCGCTGGAAGCGGTCCCGCCGGAGCTGAGGGAGAAGTACTTCGAGCGGACCGGTGAGCGGTTCACCTTCCGCAAGGACCTGCGGCGCTCGGTCATCTTCGGGCGCAACGACCTGGTCCAGGACGCGCCGATCTCCCGCATCGACCTGCTCGCCTGCCGCAACACCCTGATGTACTTCAACGCCGAGACCCAGACCAAGATCCTCTCGCGCTTCCACTTCGCCCTGGCCGACGGCGGCATCCTGCTGCTGGGCAAGGCCGAGATGCTGCTCAGCCACGGCAGCATCTTCACGCCGGTCGACCTCAAACGCCGGATCTTCCGCCGCGTGCCCCGCGTCCCGTACCAGGCCGGGGCCGTCTTCGGCGACCAGCTGCCCGGCACCGCCAACCACGTCCTCGGCCTGGACCAGCTGCGCAACGAGGCGTTCGCCGCCAGCCCGGTGGCCCAGCTCGGGCTCACCTCCGACGGCCTGGTCGCGCTGACCAACAACCGGCTGGACAGCCTGTTCGGAGTGTCATCGCGCGACATCGGCCGGCCGTTCCGCGACCTCGACCTGTCGTACCGCCCGGTGGAGCTGCGCCGCTACATCGAGCAGGCGCAGGTCGAGCGCCGCACCCTGCGGGTCGGCGACGTCGAGTACGTCCGCAGCGGCGAGCTGATCCACCTCGAGATCGAGATCAGCCCGCTGACCGCGGCCGACGGCAGCCTGCTCGGGGTCAACATCGTCTTCAACGACGTCACCGCGGCCCGCCGCCTGCAGGACGACCTGGAGCAGGCCCACCAGCAGCTCGAAGCCGCGTACGAGGAGCTCCAGTCGACCAACGAGGAGCTGGAGACCACCAACGAGGAACTCCAGTCCACGGTCGAGGAGCTGGAGACCACCAACGAGGAACTCCAGTCCACCAACGAAGAGCTGGAGACGATGAACGAGGAGCTCCAGTCGACCAACGAGGAGCTGCAGAACATCAACGACCAGCTGCGGATCAGCACCGCGCAGCTCGACGACGCGAACGCGTTCCTGGAGACCGTACTGGCCAGCCTGCGGGCCGGTGTCGTCGTCGTCAACCACGACATGCGGATCCGGGTCTGGAACAGGCGCGCCGAGGACCTGTGGGGACTGCGTTCGCACGAGGTGGTCGGCGAGCACTTCCTCAACCTGGACATCGGGTTGCCGTTCGAGCAGCTCCGGCCCCTGCTGCGCGGGGTGCTGGGCGCGCAGGGCGGCGCGGCGGAGCTGGAGGTGGAGGCGGTCAACCGGCGGGGCCGGCCGATCACCGTACGGGTGGCGGCGACCCCGCTCGCAGCCCGGGATTCTACCAGGGACAACGACGGCGCCATCATCGTCATGGAGGCGGACGCGATGCTCGACGCGACGGCCGATACCGTTTGAGTTCCGATGCCTCGGGTATGCCGCCACGTCCGGGACTGAGTTCAGGAGGTCGGTAGCGGTGTCTGTCGACTGCACCGTGCGCGACGACGGTCGCCGCCTGATCGCCGAACTGGCCGGGATCCTCGGCCTCGGTGACGTCGCCGATCTGCGGTTGCGCCTGCTCAAATGCCTGGCCGAGCAGCCCGAGGCGCTGCTGGTCGACCTGTCCCGGATGACACTGGCGGATCCGCTTGCCCTGAACGTCTTCGTCGCCGTACGCCGTCAGGCCTCCCGCTGGCCCGGCATCCCGATGCTGCTGTGCGCCCCGGATCCTCACACCGGTGATCAGCTGCGCGCTGCGGCTTACCGGTCCGTGCCCCAGTTCGCCACGCTCCAGGCGGCCCGCGAGCAAGCCGGGGCCGAACGGCAAACGTTGTCCGTGCTCAGCGACGAGCTGCTGCCGATCTCCGGCGCCGCCCGGCAGGCGCGCAACGTGGCAACGGACGCTTGCCTGCGCTGGGACCTGCCCGACCTGGTCGCCCCGGCCAGCCTGGTGGCGAGCGAGCTGGCCAGCAACGTCGTCGACCACGCGCACACCATGATGACGCTGCGCCTGACTCTGCGGCCGCGCTTCCTGCACATCGCCGTCCGCGACGGCGCGGCCGCTGAGCCGGTTCTGCCCTCGGGCGAGGGCTCCGCCACGATGCGCGGCCGGGGGCTGCTGCTCGTGAAGGCCTCCGCGCATTCCTGGGGCTGGCTGCCGACCGACGACGGCAAGGTCGTCTGGGCGTCCCTGCAGGTGAGCTGACGTCCTTACCGGAGCTCGTTGTCCAGCAGGTTGTGCAGGCCGGAGACGGCAAGAATGCGCGACACGTACGGCTGAGCGCCCCTCAGAGCCATGGCCACCTGCGCCACCGCAGCCGCGGACGAGGCGTCGACCAGGGCAGCCACACCGGCGGCGTCCACGAGCGGCACCGCCGACAGGTCGACGACCAGCCGATCGGCACCGACGGTGGCGATGGCATGCCGCAGACTCGTCCGCAGCCGGCCGGCTGTGTCGCGGTCGACCTCGCCGCGGATCCGTGCGGTGAGAACCCCGTCCTGGTGCGAGACAGTGATCTGCATGCCGTGGCCGTCGGCCGCATTGTGCGCGCCTTCCCAGCGCGGCAGCGTGTCGCTCAGCATGGCCTCACGCAGCCAGCCCAGCGCCCGGCTGAGCAGCCGCGACACGTGCATCTGGGAGATGCCCAGCTCGGCGGCGATCTCCGCCTGGGTGCGGTTGCCGTAGAACCGCATCGCCAGCATCTGACGCTCCCGCGACGGCAGCCGCAGCAACAACCCGGCGACGGTGATCTTGTCGTCGATCGCCTCGAGGTCCGCGTCGGCGCCACCGATCAGGTCACCGAACTCCGCCGAGCCGTCCACTCCGGCCGGAGCATTGAGCGAAGCCGGCGAATATCCGGCGGAGGACTCCAGCGCCTCCAGCACCGAGGACTCCGGCAACCGCAGATGCGCGGCCAGCTCAGCGGTGCTGGGTCGGCGGGACAACTCGGTGGTCAGCACCATCATGGCGTGCCCGACCTCCAGACTCAGGTCCTGCACCCGCCGGGGGACGTGCACACCCCAGGTCCGGTCGCGGAAGTGCCGCTTGATCTCACCGGAGATCGTGATGACCGCGTACGCCGTGAAGGAGCCCCGCTGCGGGTCGTACCGGTCGATGGCCTTGACCAGGCCGAGCCGCGCCACCTGCTCGAGATCCTCGAGGGCCTCGCCCCGGCCCCGGTAACGGCGGGCCATCCGCCCGGCGAACGGCAGGCAGAGCGCCACGAACTCGTCCCGCAACTCCTCGCGGGTGAGGGCATCGGCCGGCTCGAGACGCTCCGCATAGGTGGTGGCAGCCAGATCCAGGTCTTCGAGCGCGCGCTCACCAGATGGCTGCACGTAGTCATGCGCAGACATGCATCCCCCAAGATCACGCATCCGGAACGGGACCCCGACACGCGACCCCGATGCCGACTCCGAGCCGACCGTGAAACCCCCAGGACCGACCCCTTCGGTCACCGTACTGCCCGACCCCTTCGACGCCGAAACACAAACCACTGATCGGTGGTGCTGATTGTCCCGCGGTGCTTGCGGGTCAGCCGTTGTGATGTCCCCTGGGCTGCTCCCCGGCCGGGTCCTGCGGGCGGCGCGGAAGACCACTGGGTGCATCGTCGTCCGAAGCACCGGCCGGAGCAACCGGAACCGGCGGAGCGCCCCGAGTGGGCAGACCCGACGGCGTGTCGGTGGGCGGGAGGGGACGGTTGAGCTGGCCCATCTGCGGGGGTTCCAGCGGTGGACGGGTGGTGCCGGCGGGTGCTGGGGAGCCGCTGAGGCCGGGCTGGGTGGTGGGGCCTGGCCGGCCTGGTTGCTGTCCCGTTCCCTGAGCCGGGCCGAATCCCCAGGGCTGGGGCTGGGGCTCGTGGCCGTTCGCCGGGCCTTGGGGAGCTGCGGGCTCTTGGCGCGCGGGCTCTTGGCGCGCGAGCTCTTGTGCTGCGGGCGTTTGGGGTGCGGGCCGCTGGGCTGCGGGCTCTTGAGCTGCGGGTGCGGGTTCGAAGGGGCGGTTGAGCTGGCCCATCTGGGGTGGTTCGAGTGGGGGGCGGTTGGACTGGCGGGGCTGGGCTCCGGGGTGGCCGGTGCCCTGGTCGCCCGGTCGGCCCGGGCCCCATGGCGTTGAGCCCGCCGCCGGGTTGATCTGCTGACCGGCGGTGGGGCCGGCCGGTTCGTTCGGGCCGGCGGAGTGGTCCGCGGTCGGGGCGCCCTGCCAGCCGGGGATCGGGGCGGCTGGACCGTTCGCCGGGGTCTGGTCGGTGTCGCCCGGGCGGGCGAAGGGTGCCGGGGCGGCGGCGAACTGGTTCTGGGGAGGGGCGACGGGCTGGGCCGGGCGGGCGAACTGGTCCTCGACCCCGGATCGGGCCGGTCCGCCGGTCGGCGGGGACGGGTCGGGGTGGTCTGGCTTGTTCTGGTGGGTGGGTGTGGCAAGCACTCCCGTCCATCCGGTTGGGGTGTCCGTTCCTTCTTGCCGCGCAGGGCCCGGCTGCGGAGGCCAGGCGGCTGTCTGGGCGGCGGGCTGGTGGGCCGTGGGCTGCTCGGCGGCGTGCTGCTGGCCGCCGGGCTCCTGGCCGCCGGGCTGCGCGGACCAGGCGGCCGGGTGCTGCGCGCCTGGCTGCTGGGCTGCGGACTGCTGGCCGCCGGACTGCGGGGACCAGGCGGCCGGCTGCCGAACGTCGGGCTGCTGGGCCGTGGGCCGCTGGCCGCTGGACTGCGCGGACCAGGCGGCCGGCTGCTGCACGCCGGGCTGGGCCGCGGACTGCTGGGCCGTGGGCTGCTGGGCCGTGGGCTGCTGGGCCGCGGACTGCTGGACCGCGGACTGCTGGACCGCCGACTGCTGGACCGCCGACTGCTGGGCCGCGGACTGCTGGGCCGCGGACTGCTGGGCCGCGGACTGCTGAGCCGTGGGCTGCTGAGCGCCAGGCTGCGCGGGCCAGGCGGCAGCTTGCTGGGCAGCGGGCTGCGCGGGCCAGGCGGCGGGCTGTTGGAGGCCGGCCTGCGGGGGCGTTGGCTGCTGGGCGGCCGACTGCTGAGCGGCCGGCTGCTGTCCGGCGGGCTGCGGGGTTGGGCTCGGGTGGGGTTTGCGGTCGGGCTGGTGGGCAGCCGGCGGCTGGGTGGTGCCCGCGCCGGGCGGGTGCGGGGCCGTGCCGTTGGCGGCGGTCGACGACAGGGGGTTCTGGGTGGCGTTTGCCGATTCCGGGATGCGTACCGACGGGGTGAAACGGGGAGCGTCCAGCGGGCGGTTCTGCTGGACGAACAGCGGCGGGCCGAGCAGCAGCGGGTCCACGTCCGGGGCCGGACCGGCCGGGGCGGGCCGCCCAGCGTTCGTCTGCCCGGCGTTCTGCTCGGAGGGCGCGGTCCGGCTGCCTTCCGGGCGACCACTTCCGCCCCCGGAAAGGCCGCCATCCGAGTGGCCTGCGTGCGGAAGGCCAGCATCCGGGAGGCCATCGCCCGGGCGCCCAGCACCCGGACGACCGGCACCCAGATCACCGGCACCGGGACGACCGGCGCCCAGTCGACCGGCATCCGGACCACTGGCATCTGGACCACCAGCACCCGGACCGCCAGCATCCTGGCCACCCGCCTGGAGTTGGCCCGGGCCCGGGGCGCCGACTTCCGCGCGACCGACGCTTACGCGACCGACATCCACCCGGCCAGCGTCCACACGACCGGCCCCAGCGCGGCCCACGTCCACCCGACCAAGGTCCTCACGACCGGCCTCCGAGCGACCGGCCTCCGAGCGACCACCCTCCGAGCGACCACCCTCCGAGCGACCACCCTCCGAGCGACCACCCTCCGAGCGACCACCCTCCGAGCGACCACCCTCCGAGCGACCGGCCTCCGAGCGACCACCCTCCGGACGACCACCCTCCGGACGACCGGCCTCCGAGCGACCACCCTCCGAGCGACCACCCTCCGAGCGACCACCCTCCGGACGACCGGCCTCCGGACCACCGGCCTCCGGCCCACCGATATCCGCGCGCTCAGCCTTCGGGCGACCGGCGCCAAGACCGCTGGGATCGCCGTCGCGGTCCTGCTGCGGACGGCCAGCCACCGGATCACCGAAGGAGGACTGCGCAGATGAAGCCTGGCCGAACAACGTCCGGCCACCAGACGGCTCGTCGGAAGCCGGCGACCCCGAGGAAGCCTGCGGATACGACAGACCGGCGGCGGACCTGGCCGCCGAGGCCGAGCCGAACGCCTCCGGACCGGGCGGAATGAGCCCGGACGGCGTATTTCCGGACGGGTTCAGCCCGGATGCCGGCGCCCCCGCGCCGGCTTCAGTGACTGGCTGCGGGCGGGCACCATCAAACGCCGGCTGGGGGTTCGGGCGGTAGGCCGGCTCCGGCAGCGACTCCTCCGGCGGCGTGAATGCCATGGGCGGGTGCGCCACCCCCACCGCGGGCGCCGGGCGCTCGGCCGTACTGCTCAGACCCAGCGGTGACCCTGAGTCCTGGCCCTGCTGCCGGGCCGCCTCGACCAGCCCGGACGATTCGGCCAGACCGGCCGCCGCCACGACCTCTGCCGCCGCGCGGCCTGCCGTGCAGGGCAGGGGTTCGCCGCAGACCGGGCAGACGGTCATGCCCTCGTGGGGGCCCAGGCCGCCCGCGTGGGTCTGGACCATCTCCCACGCCGTACGCGCGAGCACACTGTCAGGATTCACGTACTTCATGCCGATCAGCGCCATGCTGTCCCACCCCCGTAGATCGCCCGCGACAGGCGTTCGCTCCAAGTTCACCGTGTCCAGGACCGCGCCGTGACCGTTTCGGCCAATCGGTAGACGGACGGCGGACAGGCCCGTGGTGTGCGGTGTTTCGTGCGAGCGCCCCGGGGCATCTCCCCCGCCATGAGTGGATCGGTGGATGATCGCGGCGCGACCGTGATCCCGTACGAGGACGGGCCGCTGCTGCTGCGGGGCAACTTCACGCTCACCACCCCCGACGGTGAGGTCATCGATCCCGGCCGCGGCACCGTCGCGCTCTGCCGTTGTGGCAAGTCCGCGATCAAGCCGTTCTGCGACGGCACGCACAAGGCCATCGGCTTTCGGGCCGGCGTGGGCCGGGAGAGTGCCGCCCCCCGCAGCACCGACGACGCCTGACCGCTCACAGCACTGGGAGCAGCCGGCGCCGGCTCATCCGCGCAGGGAGCTCTCCCCCGCCGCCCAGCGCTCGAGGATGTATTCCGCCCACTTCTCTTCCAGCTTGAGCACGCACCGGGCCCCGAAGAGCACGTCGCCCGCCGATTCCGGTTCGGCCTTGCAGAACGAACCGCACATGTCGTACGCGGCGATCTGCTCGTGCACCGCGTCCGCCTCCACGTGCTCGTCGTAGAAGCGGGTGCCGTCCGCGTCGCCGCCCAGCCGGCGCAGGCCGTTGCCGTACGCGCGGTTCGGGCCGGTCGAGGTCATCTCGTACGCGGCCAGGTGGCCCAGCAGCGCCCCGCGCCACCGGCGGTGCAGCCCGAACAGCGACATGAGGTTGTTGTTGGCCAGGGTCGTCGCCGGCACCACGTCCACGTACGCGCCGTACTCGGTGTCGAGGCCGAGCGCGGTCATCGTGCTGCGGAACATCTCCTGGTGCATGCGGTCGGCGACGCCTCCGCCGTACTCGTCGATCTGGATCTCGATGAGTGCGGCCTTGGCCTTGCCGCCCAGCCGGGGGATCGCGAAGGTGTGCGGGTCGGCCTCGCGCAGGTGGTAGATCGAGCGGTGGGTGGCGAACTCCTTGAACTGTTCCAGCGTCGCCCGGCCGCGCAGGTAGCCCGACAGCGACGGGCCGCTGTTGTCGGAGGTCAGGGCGACGAGTGTGCGGGGCACGTCGTCGGCGGGCGCCGGGTCGCCGACGAGCTCGCGCAGGTCCGCCTCGAAGCGGGCCTCCAGGCGGGCGCGCAGCGCCAGCAGCCCGGGGTGCCATTCCCACTGGTCGTCGACGCCGTCCCAGCCGCGGTAGTGCAGCTCGTAGAGCACAAAGAGCGTCAGGTGCAGGTCCTCGTGGCCGACGTCGCCCGGGTCGAGGGTGAAGTCGTACGGCGAGCGCGCGAGGGCGTCGATGACGGCGGCCGAAACCGGTCCGCGGGCAGAGGGCATCTTCATGCGGCACGTCCTAATGGGCAAGCGGGATTGAGGGATGCCCGGTGGGATCAGCGCCAAACGGAGAGATCAGCAGCGGGTGAGCCGTGATCCAGAATTCACTCACTGTGTTGAATAGGTAGCTCTCCGTACGATTGAGGGACATGCATCTCCCCACCCCAGGAGATATCCCCATGGACGACACCGAGCTCTACCGCGAGCGGATCCTCCGGCACGCCGGTCCCGTCATCACCGGCCGGTTCCTCGGGTTCCGGCCCTCCTACACCCGCGAGGTCAAGGTCGCCCAGCCGCTGCTGGTCGCCGTGTTCGTCGCGGCCACGATCACGCAGGCGCTCGGCGCGCTGCTCCTGGCCCTGCTGCGCAGCGGCGGCGGAGGCGCGCGGCGCAAGTTCAAGGACCTCAAGAAGGGCCCGGAATACCTGGTCACCCCGGTACGGCTGCGCGACGACCTGGGCCAGACGTACGAGGTGGAGATGCACGGTCAGCTGCCACAGTCGGCGTTGCACCGCGGCGACCTCGTGCAGTTGCGCACCCGGGCGCAGAAGGACCCGGATCTGCCGGTGAAGCTGGAGCAGGTCCTGAACCTGACCACGATGCAGCCGCTGACCCCGCGCATCCCGACGCTGTGGTCGCACTTCGGTCCCGGGCTGCTGATCCAGGCCGGGCTGGGCCTGGCGCTGACCGCCGTGCTCGTGGCGGCCTGGATCAGCTGACCAGCTGACCAGCTCAGAGCCGGGCGAGCGGCACGACAGCGGCCATCGCCTTGTCCCCCGCGTCGTTGGGGTGCAGGTGGTCGCCGCTGTCGAACGCGGGCAGCAGCCGCTCGGGGTCGGCCGGGTCCCGGGTGGCCGCGTCGAAGTCGGCGAGCCCGTCCAGGGTGCCGTCGCCGCCGGCGCGGATCCACTCGTTCACCGCGACCCGGGTCTTCTCCAGCTCGGGGGTCCAGGATCCCCAGCCCTTCCAGGCCATGATCGTGGCGCCGACGACCCGCAGCCCGCGGTCGTGGGCCTGCGCCGCGATCTGCGCCAGCCCGGCGATGATCTGTTCCGGGTCGTCCTGGTGCGGGGTCTGCTGAATGTCGTTGATGCCCTCGAAGACGACGACCGAACGGGCGCCGGCCCGTTCCAGCACGTCGTAGTTGAGCCGGGTCAGCGCGCTGGGGCCGAAGCTGCTGTAGATCGTGTAGTTCGGCGCGTTGCTGTCCAGCAGCACGCGGTTGCCGCTGATGCCGGAGTTGGCCACGCCGTAGTCCGGCACCGGGCTGCCGGCCAGCCGGGCGGCCAGGTAGTCGGTCCAGCGCCGGTTCGCTCCCCAGGTGGAGGTGACGCCGTCGGTGATGGAGTCGCCGAGCGCGACCACCGTGCCCGGGCCGCCCCGCACGTCGACCCCGCTCACGTAGTGCCAGACCCGGGTGGTCTCGGTGAACGCGGCGGCGGCCTCGTCCGCGGCGTGGTCGGCCGGGCCCCGGGTGAAGAACGAGTCCTGCATGGCGGCCGGGTGGTAGGTGACCGTGCCGGAGGGCTGCGGCGTCCACGTGGTGACCAGCAGGTCCCGGTCGGCGGCGACCCGCAGCGGCACCGGGTCGCTGACCACCTCGGCGCGCGCCGGGACGGTGATCGAGCCGCGGCCGTGGAAGAGCACGTCGCGCAGGGTGCCGGGCTGCGCCGTACCGTCGCTGCGGTCGATGGTGCCGTCGCGGCGCCCGCCGGTGTGCGCGGACAGGGCGACGGTGACGTGCCCCATCAGCACGGGCTGGGTGCCGAAGCGGTTCGACAGGTGGACCCGTACGGTGGCGCCGCCGATCGTGGTGTGCACGACGTTGCGGATCGTGAAGCCCGCGTACCCCTGCTCGACGCCGGCGACCGCGGCCGCCGGCGCGGTGGCCCAGGCGGTGCTCCATCCGGTCGCGGGCCGCTGCGCCGCGGCTGGGGCCGAGAGGCCCGCCGCGAGCAGGACCGACGCTGCGACGATCGGGCCGAATCTGCGCATCGTTGCCTCCCTGAGGGCCTCAAGACAACGATCAGTCTCGATGCGATGCTTCGTTCTGTAAAGGCCGGGTAACGCTCATGGTCATGTTCGAAGGCTTCACTCTGGACCACATCGACGTCGGGGCGGCGACCCTGCGGGTGCGCCACGGCGGCAGCGGCCCGCCGGTCGTCCTGCTGCACGGGCATCCGCGTACGCATGTCACCTGGCAGCAGGTCGCGCCCGCGCTGGCCGCGGAGCACACCGTGGTCTGCCCGGACCTGCGCGGCTACGGCCGGTCGTCGAAACCGCCGGCGGGCGACGACTTCTCCGGGTACGGCAAACGGGCCATGGCGGCCGACATCGTGGCGCTGATGGCCCGGCTGGGGCACGAGCGTTTCGCCGTGGCGGGGCACGACCGTGGCTGTTACGTGGCCATGCGGCTCGCCCTGGACCATCCGGGGGTGGTGAGTCATTTGGCGGTGCTTGACGGCGTACCCATCGGCGAAGCCCTCGCCCGGGCCGACGCCCGTTTCGCGGCCCGGTGGTGGCACTGGTTCTTCCTGGGCCAGACGGCGAAGCCGGCGGAACGGGTCATCAACGCCGACCCGCACGCCTGGTACGGCCTCGGCGACGCCGTGCCGCCGGAGGAACGCGAAGCGATCTACGACCCGGCGACGGTGCACGCGATGTGCTGCGACTACCGCGCGGGCCTGCGCGGGGACCGGGCCGCCGACGACGCGGACCGGGCCGCCGGCCGGCGGATCACCTGCCCGACCCTGTTCGCCTGGTCGACCCGCGACGACATGGAGGAACTCTACGGCGACCCGCTGGCGATCTGGCGGGAATGGGCCGACGACGTGCAGGGCGTGCCGATCCAGAGCGGCCACCACATGGCCGAGGAGAACCCTCAGGCGCTCACGACTGCGCTGCGGGCTCTGCTGCGGCGGTGAGCAGGCGCCGCGAACGGGCCCAGCGTTCGAAGACCACGGTCGCGAACGGCGGGATCGAGCAGACCAGGGCGACCAGCGTGACCCACCACTTCCAGCCGGCCACCCGGGCCTGCACCACGGTGACGGCCAGGTAGGCCATGAAGAAGGCGCCGTGGATCGGCCCGGCGATCTGCACGCCGATCTCGTTGCGCACGACGACGTACTTGAAGAACATCCCGATCAGCAGCGCTGCCCAGCTGCATGCCTCGGCGATTGCCACGGCGACGAAAAGGGCAGGTATGCGACGCACGCGGAAACCTCCGGAGTGGTTCGACGCGTTCTTCTGATGCGCCGACGGGTTGTCCACGAGATCATAGATGCAGGCAGAGGGGCGGTGCGCGGTGGGCGAAGAGGTCGACCAGAGGACATTCACCCGCGAGGACAGATCGCAGTACCGGCAGAAGATCAGGCGCAGTCTCGACGTCTTCGCCACCATGCTGCGCGACTCGCGCTTCGATTTCGAACGGCCGCTGACCGGCATGGAGGTCGAGCTCAACCTGGTCGACGACAACGCGGACCCGGCGATGCGCAACGCCGAGGTGCTGCGCGCCATCGCCGACCCGGACTTCCAGACCGAGCTGGGCCAGTTCAACGTCGAGATAAACGTGGCGCCGCGGCGGATCGCCGGCGACGAGAACGCGGATCTGGAACGCGAACTGCGGGCCAGCCTGAACAACGCGGAGCAGCACGCCCGCAGCGTGGGCGCGCACATGGTGATGATCGGCATCCTGCCGACGCTGCGCAAGGAACACATGACCGCCGACTCGCTGTCGGCGAACCCGCGCTACAAGCTGCTCAACGAGCAGATCTTCGCGGCCCGCGGCGAGGACCTGGACATCCGCATCGACGGCATCGACCGGCTGGCCGTCACCACGGACACCATCGCGCCCGAGGCGGCCTGCACCAGCACCCAGTTCCACCTGCAGGTGAGCCCGGACCAGTTCGCGGCGTACTGGAACGCGGCCCAGGTCATCTCCGGCATCCAGGTGGCGCTGGGCGCGAACTCGCCGCTGCTGTTCGGCCGCGAGCTGTGGCGCGAGACCCGGATCCCGCTGTTCGAGCAGGCCACCGACACCCGCTCGGAGGAGATCCGGGCCCAGGGCGTACGCCCCCGGGTGTGGTTCGGCGAACGCTGGATCACCTCGGTCTTCGACCTGTTCGAGGAGAACGTGCGCTACTTCCCGGCGCTGCTGCCGATCTGCGACGAGGACGACCCGGAGCAGATCCTGGAGAGCGGCGACACCCCGGAGCTCAGCGAGCTGCGCCTGCACAACGGCACGGTGTACAGGTGGAACAGGCCGATCTACGCGGTGGTCAAGGGCCGCCCGCACCTGCGCGTGGAGAACAGGGTGCTGCCGGCCGGCCCGACGGTCGTCGACACGGTGGCCAACGGGGCGTTCTACTACGGCCTGGTCCGGATGCTGGCGGAGGCCGAGCGTCCGATCTGGACCCAGATGTCGTTCAGCGCCGCGGAGGAGAACTTCCACTCCTGCGCCCGGCACGGCATCGCGGCGTCGGTGTTCTGGCCCGGGCTGGGCTATGTGCCGGTGTCCGAGCTGGTGCTGCGCCGGCTGCTGCCGCTGGCGAAAGAGGGGTTGGACAAGTGGGGCGTGTCGGCGGCTGAGCGGGACAGGCTGCTGGGAATCATCGAGCAGCGCTGCTTGACCGGGCGCAACGGGGCGACCTGGCAGGTGGAGACTCTGCATTCGCTGGAGGGTGAGGGGCTGGACCGGCAGGCGGCTCTGCACGAGATGCTGCGGCGGTATCTGCCGCCGATGCACGAGAACATCCCGGTCCACGAGTGGCCGGTCTCCTGATCGTCTTTCGGGGCGTCTTGACGTATTTAAGTGGATCGATTAGACCGGGGGGATGATGAAGCGACGTCTGGCGTTCGTCCTGGTCTCGGTGTTCGCGGCCGGTGTGGTCGGTGCCGCCCCCGCTGCCGCGCACGGCACCGATCCCACCGCGCCCACCAAGGGGCCGTGTGCGTACACGCCCACGCCGGACGATCCCGCTGTGCGGCCGGTGCCGCTGCCCCGCGATCCACGGCACACCCCCGATCGCGGCACCGTGGACGTGTTGCTGCGGACCAACCTCGGCCCGATCCCGCTGGAGCTGGACCGGGCCCAGGCGCCGTGCACGGTGCAGAGCTTCGTGCACCTGGTCCGGCACCGGTTCTACGACCGGACCATCTGTCACCGGCTGACCGCGTACCCGACGCTGCTGGTTCTACAGTGCGGCGACCCGAGCGGAACCGGCTCCGGCGGCCCCGGCTACCGCTACGGCGACGAACTGCCCACGGACCTGCCACCCGCGCCGACCGATCCGACCGGCGAGCGCAAGGTGTACGCCCGCGGCGTGCTGGCCATGGCCAACGCCGGCCCGGACACCAACGGCAGCCAGTTCTTCCTGGTCTACGGCAACTCGGCGTTGCGGCCGAACTACACGATCTTCGGCAGTGTGGAGCGGGGCGGGCTGCGGACCCTGGACCGGGTCGCTGCCGGTGGCGTGACACCGACGGCTGAGGATCCGGCTCCGTTGGACGGGCCGCCCGCGCTGCGCACCGAGATCCGCCGGGCGACGGTGCGTCGCTGAGTCACAGGGCCACCGCCGTCGCGGTCGCGGTCGCCTCGCTGGATCACGGGCCACCGCGGCCGCTGCCGCCCCGCTGGGTCATGCGGCCACCGCGGCCGCTTCGGTGATGACCTCGTCGATCAGGCCGTAGGCCACGGCCTGCTCGGCGGTGAACCAGCGGTCGCGGTCGGAGTCGGCTTCGACCTCGGCCATCGTGCGGCCGCTGTGACGGGCGATCAGCTCCTGGACCTTGCGCTTGACGTACAGCATGTTCTCGGCCTGGATGGTGATGTCCGCGACCGTGCCGCCGAAGCCGCCCGACGGCTGATGCATCATGATCCGCGCGTGCGGCAGCGCGAACCGCTTGCCGGCGGTGCCCGCGGTCAGCAGGAACTGTCCCATCGAACCGGCCATGCCCATGGCGATGGTGGCCACGTCGTTCTTGATGAACCGCATGGTGTCGTAAATCGCGAGCCCGGCACTGACCGAGCCGCCCGGCGAGTTGATGTAGAGCTGGATGTCACGGCGCGGGTCAGCGGCGGCGAGCAGGAGCAGCTGCCCGCACACCATGTTGGCGCTCGCGTCGGTGACCTCGGTGCCGAGGAAGACGATGCGTTCGGCTAGAAGTGCGTCGTAGAGCTGGGCGCCGAAGGGAGCCTGGTCGGTCTGCATACGACCCATCCTGCGGCGCGTCCCGGGGGCCGGCGACGATCTCTGCCGTGGGCAGATCTGCCCAGGGCATAGCCGCAGGTCACGCGCATTCTGGGGGCGCGCACGGGGGTGGTCACCGGGGTGGTGCGGAGCAACTCGGCGCGCACCTGCTCGAGCAGGTCGGTCAGCGGCAGGCCGAGGGCGGCGCAGATGCTGGCGAGGATCTCGGAGGAGGCCTCCTTGCGGCCACGCTCGATCTCCGACAGGTACGGCAGCGACACACCGGCAGCGTCCGCGACGTCCTGCAAGGTGCGACCCTGCTGGTGGCGCAGGCGTCGCAGCACCGTGCCGATGGCTGACCGCAGGAGTGACATCGCACCCCTCCCCTCTGGCGAGTCCCCATTCTAGGGGCATCCTGGGTCCGCACCGGGGTCGCCGGATACTCGGTTGTCTGCTGTCGCCGGATGCGGCAACGTGCACGAGATGACCGAGACGCGTGTGCTGGCTCCGGACGACTGGCAGATCTGGCGGGAGCTGCGACTCGAGGCGCTGCGCGAGGCGGGCTATGCCTTCAGCAGGCGCGGTGACGTTGCGGTTGGCCGTGGTGGAGGGGAACGGCAATGCCTGGGCGCTCTATCGGCCAACGGCTTCCACGACATGGGGGAGCTCGGGGACCTCATGCCTGACGGTGTCCGCCGGGAGCACGTCATGACGAAGAGTCTCGTGGATGAAGGGCCGGCCAACGCCTTCGACGGGGGCTGACCACCGCCTTGCTTGTCGGGCGCGTCGCGCCTCGTGGTCTAGATCCACCCTTGCTCCCACGCGTGATGGGCGGCCGCATGTCGCGTCGCTGCTCCGACTTTGGCCATCGCGGTGGACAGGTAGTTGCGCACGGTCCCGGGCGCCAGGTGCACGGCCGCGGCGATCTCCGTGATGGGGGCACCGCTGCGCACGACCCGCAGGATGTCGAGCTCGCGGGTGGTCAGCGGACATTCGTCCTCGGTGAGCGCCGAAGCCGCGATGTCCGGGTCGATGTAGCGGCGCCCGCCGTGCACCGCCCGGATGATCACGGCGAGCCGGGCGGCCGGAGTGGTCTTCGGCACGAACCCGGCGACGCCGGCCGCCAGTGCGCGGCGCAACACGGCCGGGCGGGCATGCCGGGTGACCAGGATGACGGGGATCGCCAGGCGTTCGCGGATCTCGGCCGCCGCCTGCAGTCCGTCGCCGGGCGGCATCTCCAGATCCAGCACGGCCACCTCGGGCCGCGTTCGCAGTGCCACGGCAACCGCGGCGACGCTGTCGGCGGCCTCTCCGACGACGGTCAGATCGGGCTCGAGGCCGAGGAGGGCCGCCACGGCGCCCCGGATGAGGTCCTCGTCGTCAGCCAGCAGCACTCTGATCATCGCTTCACCGTCGCCTCGATCGTGAACTCGCCCGGGGCCGTGTGCCAGTGCAGCGCGCCCCCGGCCGAGGCCAGCCGCTCGGCCAGGGCCGCCAGGCCTCCCGCCGGGCCGGGTCGGGCACCCAGCGGCGCGTCGTTTTCCATCAGCAGGCGCACCGAGCCGGCCTCGGCGGTCAGGGCGATCGTGCACCGGCGCGCCGCACTGTGCCGGAGCACGTTCGTGGTGCCCTCCCGAACGACCAGACCGATCAACATCGCCGCCTCGTCCGGCAGGTCGGGCAGCCCGGCGTCACGCTCGATGCGGCAGTCGATGCCGGCCGATGTCAGCACCCGCGCCGCGTTGCCCATCTCCGTCTCCAGCGTCACCCGGCGGTAGCCCTGCACCACCGCGCGGGTGTCCCCCAGCGCCTGCCGGGCCAGATTCTGCACTTCGCGCATCTCGGCGACCGCCCGCTCCGGGTCGGCGACGGCCAGTCGCTCGGCGAGCTCGCTCTTGAATGCGATGACCTCCAGATTGTGCCCCTGGATGTCGTGCAGATCCGCGGCGAACCGCAACCGCTCCCCCGTCACCGCGGCCGCACTCTCGAGCCGGCGGGCGCGGTCCAGGCGTTCGGCCACTCGCAGCATCCACACCTGGGCCAGCAGGCCCCAGGCGCCCAGCGCCACGATCGCCGCATCCTGGACCGCACCTGACCATGACAGTTGCCCGCCCCACCACGAGCCCAGCAGCGACGCGGCAAGGGCAAGGCTGAGACCGGCGGGCCAGACGATCCGCCACGGGTGGCGACTCCCGGCATGGGCGCCGGCGAGCAGCGCGGCCAGCGGAAGCGGCCAGGGAAAGCCGCCGTCCGCAACGGCTCGGGAGACCACCAGCACGGCGTTGGCAGCCACCGCCGTGCTGACCACCAGTCCGCGCCGATAGACCGAATGCAGGAGGGGGCGCCCGAGGACGGGCGCGGCGAAGAGGACGCCTGCTGCCGCGCAGACCGCGAACGCGAGCACCCCGACGACCACCGTGCCGGACTCCGCGGTGACCAGCACGGCGAAGACCACCAGGCAGGCGACTGTCACCCACCAGGTCAGCCGGCGCAGGGCCAGCAGACCCGGTCTCGGGTGCTCGGGCATGGATGCGGTCACCGGTTCATCTTGCGGGTCTGAATCGAGGCCGCCCACACCTACGGAGGTATTGATGACATCTGTCATCGGGACTGGTGGGCGAACGGCACTACAGCGCCCGGGCCGGGCCGACGAGAGTCAACGCCATGAATCCAGTCATCTGCCGTGACGTGCGTTTGTCGTACGGCTCGTACCAAGCGGTGCGGGGCGCGGATCTTGAGGTCGGGCAAGGCGAGTTGGTCGCGCTGATCGGCACGAACGGGGCGGGCAAGAGCACCCTGCTCGACGCGATGCTCGGGTTGCGCCGGCCCGACGCCGGGACGGTGCGGATACTCGGCCTGGATCCGTACCGGTCACGCCGTCGTCTGGCGCCCGATGTCGGCGTGGTGCTGCAGGAGGGCGGGTGCGCCCCGGACCTCACCGTCGCCGAGACCGTGCGGCTGTGGCTGGGCCTGCATCGGCGACTCCCGCCGGCGCGCGCGGACGCCCTGATCGAGGAAGTGCACCTGGAGCATCGCGCCGGCGTGCGGGTGCGCCGGCTCTCCGGTGGCGAACGGCGCCGCCTCGACCTGGCTGTCGCGCTGTGCAGCGACCCGAAGCTCTTGCTGCTGGACGAACCGACGTCCGGCCTGGACCCTGAGGCCCGATTGCACACCTGGGACGTCTTGCGGTGCCGACTGCTGCGAGGCGCGACCGTGGTGATGACAACCCATCACCTGGAGGAGGCGGAGACGCTTGCCGACCGGGTGGCGGTGCTGCACCGCGGCGTGGTCACAATCGCCGATCCGCGGATGCCCGGGTTGGTGAAGCACCTGGTGCATGGGAGCACGCACCGATGAGGGCGCCGGCGTGGGCGCTGATCGCCGGGGCGGAGCTACGGATGCTGAGCCGCAGCGTGCCGGCGCTCGTGATGGGGGCGGTGCTGCCGGTGGCGCTGGGGCTGCTGATCGTGTGGGCCGAGCACGACACCGGGCGGGCCGGCCGGGGCACCGCGACCGGCCTGCAGCTGGCGGTGCTGCTGGCGCTGACGACGTACACGGCGGGGACGACCACCCTGGTGGCACGGCGCTCGCAGTCGGTTCTCAAGCGGCTGCGCCTTTCCGGCGCGTCGGACACGGCTGTGCTGACCGGGGTTCTGCTTCCGTCCGCGTTG
Source organism: Actinoplanes sp. NPDC051405 (assembly GCF_055586185.1). NCBI lineage: Bacteria > Bacillati > Actinomycetota > Actinomycetes > Micromonosporales > Micromonosporaceae > Actinoplanes > Actinoplanes sp. NPDC051405. Next base: position 39,756 of record NZ_JBVJIR010000007.1, on the reverse strand, counting down.
CTGATGCTGTTGCAGGGCGCCGTCATGGTCGTCGCGGGCGGCGGACACTTACCCATCCATGCCTGGGCGCCGGTCATCGCCATTGCTGCGGGCGTTCTCCTGGCGGGGATCTTCGCCGTGGTGACCTCCGCCTGGACGCCGGCTCCGGAGCTGGCGCAGCTGACCACTGCCCCGCTGGCGTTGGCCTTCCTCGGCGGCGCCTTCTGGGCCGCCAGGACCCCGGTGTCCGAGGTGGAATGGTGGATGCTCGGGCTGCCAGGTGCTGCGGTGACCCAATTGACCCGGCTCGGCTGGGACGAGCCCGGCATCGGCACGGCTGGGGGCCTCGCCGCGGTGGCAGCCCTGGTCATCGTTGCGGCCGCGGTGGCTCCGTTTGCCGTCCGGGCGGTTCGCTGGGATCCGCGGCCGTGACCGACCGAGCTACCGTCACCGCCATGGCGCAGTTGCAGACCGTCGTCGATGATCTCGACCGGTTGTTCGAGCTCGCCTCAGCCGCGCCCGACATCGCCATGAGCCGGCACCTCCCCCGGGTCTACGCCGAGGCCGGCGTCGACTGGCGGCGCTGGGCCACGCCGGAATTCGCCGAGAAGTTCAACGGTCTGATGATCCGCGGCCGGGCGCAGGTCGGGCAGGTCTTCGCCGCCTGCTTCCCGTCCGCGGAGGTCCTGGAGCAGTGGCTGGCGCTCGCCCGTCCCGGCGACCTGCTGATCACCCACCATCCGATCGACGTGCGCAACGGCCACCCGGACGGACGCTGGGCCGAGGGCTTCGTGCCGATCGGCAGCCGCCACCTCGCCGCGATCACCGGACGCGGGCTGAGCATGTACGCCGTCCACGCACCGATGGACACCTCACGCGAGGTCGGCACGGCGGCCGCGATCGTGGAGGCGCTCGGCGGCACCGTGGAGGGCGGCTTCTGGCCCTACGGCAACGGGTTCGCGGGTCTGCTGTGCCGGGTGCCGCCGCTGTCCAGCACCGAGCTCGTCGCCACGGCCCGGCGGGTCTTCAAGGTTGATCTCGTGGAGGTCGCCGGCCGGCAGCGACCGGTCATCGAGCGGATCGCGGTGGTCGGCGGCATCGGCGACCGGGTGCCCGAGATGGCGGCGGCGGAGGAGCGGGGTGCCCAGGCCTGGCTGACCGGCGAGATCCACGTACGGATCGAGGGCGACTACGGCCGCCGTAAGTACGCCGACGTCCGGGCCTTCGCGGCCGGCACGACGATGACGCTGATCGGCGTGTCCCACGCGGCCAGCGAGCAACTTGTGCTGCGCACCCAGCTCAGTCGTTGGTTCGCGGAACGGCACGGTCTGACACCGCACCTGCTCGACGAACCGCAATGGTGGCGTTAGGCGTGGGGGTCAACGCTGCCGCGAGCGATCGCCACAGTCGATCTGGGGAAAGTCGTCTTGGGCAGGACGAGAACGGCGTCAGGGCCGGCGGCCAGCAGCGCGGCGGCTTCCGCGACGCTCGGAGTGCCGGTCGCCGTAGCCACGATTCCGGAGGCGTGCGGCACGTCGACGGCGGCCAGCGCGGCCGCGGCGAATCGGGTGACCGGCCAGCCGTACCGCTGGGCGACGGCTTGGACGCCGGCCTCAGCGGCGCGCCGATCCAGCGTGGCAAGGGCGGTGATCCGGGCGGGTTCCAGACCGGCTTGCCGCAGCGCGGCGTCGATCGTCGCAGCCAGCTCTTCCTCGGGTACGCCGGCCCGTGCCCCGAGGCCGAGGACCAGGCTGCCCGTCACGCTCACCCCCGGACCGTACGCCGGCGCCATTCTGTTCGTGCGCCAGCCTTGGGGTTCGACTGGTCGCAGGCCGCAGTCACCCCGCCGGCTCCCGGATCCACATCGATGCCGACGCGCCGGTCCACACCTCACTGCGACCGGACGGCGGAGCCGGGTACCGCCCCGATCGGCGGCCGGATGGCCCATGGAGACGAGGGTCGGGTGTTCCGGAGGCGGGCTCAGGAGCAGTCCCGCATCGACCGGTTGCCGATCGAGGCGCAGCCACGATTACGACGGGGACGGATGTCAGCCGCCGAACTCCGCGGACACGAGCCAGATACCGGCCGGGAGACAGTAGCCGACACCCGGAGTACGGAAGCGTTCCAGCAGCCGCGCCGCACCCGCTCGGGCCGACGCCTGCGCCGGAGGGGCGGCTTCTCGGTAGGCGGCACCGGCCGGCCCGATCTCGATCAACCACTCAGCGACCGCGTCCGGCTCGTCCGGCGGGTTCAGCGTGACGTCGTGCGGTTCGATCATCACGGCGCCGAAGCCTGCGGCAGTGAGCAGGCGCTCGGTCCGTGCGGGATCCGCGAAGGCGAACGGCCCCGGCTCGTTCCCGAGCGGCAACGGCGGCAGATCTCCCACATGCGGAGCTGCGCCCAACACGGCAGCCGGCAGCCACGGGACGGTCCCGGCGTCACGGAATACCGTTGCGGCGAACCGGCCGCCGGGGCGAAGCGACTGCGCGATTGTGGTGAGGCCGGCGACCGGGTCGGCCAGGACCATGACCGTCATCCGGGAGTACGCCGCGTCGAACGGCGCTCCCGGCACCGCACCCATCGTCTCGATGTCGCTCGCCGCGAAGCGCGGCTGGGGGAACCGGTGCCGCGCGGCCGCCACCATCGCCTCGGACAGGTCGACGCCGACGGCGACACCAGTGGGCCCGACCGCCGTCGCGAGCTCAGCCGTCGTACCACCGCAGCCGCAACCGACGTCCAGCACCCGCTCTCCGGGGGCCGCACCCAGTCGCTCGAGCGCCGCCGCGCCCAGCGGACGACCGAACTCGTCCTGCCAGTCGGCATGCCGGATCCAGCCAGGCGCGGCCTGTTCCCAGAAGCCGGCGTTGCGGGCACGCAGCTGCGCCGCGCGTGCCATCAGAACGGCATCTCGGCGCCGTCGACGCTCAGCGAGCTGAACGATGCGGCCTTCGTCGGGTCGAAACCGTCTTCCTGGGCGGCGAGTCCCGCGGCGCGGACCAGGCGCTGCGACTGGAACGCGCGGAACGCCGCCTCGTCCGCCCAGATGTTGATGATGCGCCAGCCGACGTCGCTCGGCCCGGCCACGTGGGCCAGCAGGCCCGGCGGCCGATCCGGGCCCAGGTGCTTCTCGACCTGTCGGTATTCCGCTTCGCTGACTCCCGGCATCTCCTGCACCACACCGAACGGCATCGCGTGCGCCCTCTCGTCGTTGATTAGAGTGAAGCTCTATCGAATAGATTACTACACTGAACCGGTGACCGGCGGCAGGGCTTACACGTCAGCTCGACGACAGGAACAGGCGAGGCAGACACGGCGGGCGATCTTGGACGCTGCGGCCACGTTGTTCGTCGACCCCGGCTATGCGGCGACCCGGCTCACCACCGTGGCGGCCGAGGCCGGGGTGGCCGTCCAGACGCTCTATGCCGTGTTCGGCAGCAAGCGGCAGCTGCTCTCCGAACTGGTCGACGTCACGATCGCCGGTGACGACGCGCCGGTGGCACTGCCGGACCGGGCGTTCGTGGCGGAGATCCGCGCGCTCAGCGGGGCTCGGGCCCGGCTTGCCCGCTTCGCCCGCCACCTCGCCGAGACCCACGAGCGTCAGGCGCAGGTGATGCTGGCGTTGGCCGGGGCCGCCACCGCGGACCCGGACGCGGCGGCGGTGTGGCGCAAGAACCTCGAGGACCGGCAGCGCGGCATGACGATGTTCGCCGCGGATCTGGCCGCCACCGGCGAGCTGCGGGACGACCTGGACACGGACAAGATCGCCGACGTGTTGTGGCTGGCGCAGGACGTCCGCAACTACGACCGGCTGGTCCGCGAACGCGGCTGGACGAGCGACGAGTTCCAGCGGTGGTACGTCGACACGGTCGCCGGCGCGATCCTGGCGAACCCGCTGTAGCGCCGGCGGGGCCGCCGCCGCGATCCCACACCTCGGCTGCGGCGCCGGCGAGACCGTCACCCACGATCCAACACCCCGGCTGCGGCGCCGGCGAGACCGTCACCCACGATCCAACACCGCGGCTGCGGCGCCGGCGAGACCGTCCTCAGCGCGGCACTTCCGCTCCGGCGACGGCCAGACCGTCGCCATCGCGAGCCGGACACCTTTGCTGTAGCGCCGGTAGGTCTTGCCCGGCGCGATTCTGAGCTGCGCTGCAGCGTACCACCGGCCCAGTCCGAGCTGGGCTGGGCTGACCACCGGTCCAGTCCGAGCTGGGCCGGGCTGACCACCGGTCCAGCATGGGACCGGAGCCCCGAGCGCCAGCTGATTCGCCGGCGAACGACGCCGACCCAGCGGCCGAGAAACTGCGCCCTGAACTGCACCTTGATTGAGATGCGGAGCCCGCCACTTCGCGCAGGACTTCCTAGGATCCTGGCCCACTTGTCCATCGGCAGATCTTGGGCGACCGTCGGAGCGACACGAGGATCTGCCGCCCGTCGGTGCCGGAGCCGACCACCTCTCCATCAACACGCGGATCGGCTGATCGCCCCGGCCGGCTGGCCGGGGGTCATCCTCGCCGCGATCTGGCTGCCACAGGGTGAGCCGCTGCCGTTCAACACACTGACTGCGACACCCGCGACCGGCCGCGGACCACAATGGCCGCTACCAGCCCCGCATGGATCACGGCACCGCGATCGGCCTCACCGCGGCCGCCTGCGCCACCACCCGCCGTGCGACAGCCGGCGCCGCGGCCCAATGCAGATGCAGATACGAAGCATGCAGGTTCCCCGTCGCGAAACCCTCCGGATCAGCCCCCCGCCAGGCCCAAGCCGCTCCCCCAGCCGGCTCCAGCAACAACCCCGACCGCGGATGCACCATCGTCCGATGGAACTCATGACCCGTGATCCGCGACCCGGCCGGGAACAGCGGACTATCGGTGAGCGCAACCGCGTCGCGATACCCCAGCGTCAACGTCGGCGTCATCGAAGCGTCAGCGTCCAGCACCCCGCACATCGGTGCACCGTCCAAAGTCCGGCACAGCCACAACAACCCAGCGCATTCCGCCGTGATCGGCATGCCCACCGCCGCCAGTGACGCCACTGCCACGCGCAGAGGCTCGTTCGCGGACAGTTCTGCCGCGTACACCTCCGGGAAGCCGCCGCCGACGACCAGCGCGCGGGTGCCTTCCGGCAGGGTCTCGTCGCGGAGCGGGTCGACCGTCACGACCTCCGCGCCGGCGCCGGCCAGGAGTTCGGCCGTTTCCGCGTACGCGAAAGTGAACGCCGGTCCGCCCGCGATGGCGACCACCGGGCGGCCCGGCACCGGGTCCGCGGCCTGCGGGGTCCACGGCGTCGCCGTCAGCGGCGGCGCGGTGCGGGCGACGGCCAGCACCGCATCGAGGTCGACCGACGCCGTGACCAGCGACGCCAGGGCGGCGACCGACGTGGTCGCCTCGGTGCGGCGCTCGGCCGCGGGCACCAGGCCGAGGTGGCGGGACGGGGCCGCGACGGCATCCGCCCGGCGCATCGCCCCCAGCACCGGCGTGCCCACCTCCTCGCACGCCTCGCGCAGGATCGACTCGTGCCGGTCGGAGCCGACCCGGTTCAGGATCACCCCGGCCAGGCGGACGTTGCCGAAGCTGCGGAAGCCGTGCACCAGCGCGGCCACCGAACGGCCCTGCGCGGCGGCGTCGACAACCAGGATGACCGGCGCGTCGAGCAGGCCGGCGACGTGCGCGGTCGACCCGGTGTCGCCCGCACCGGTACGCCCGTCGTAGAGCCCCATCACACCCTCGACGACGGCCAGGTCGGTGCTGGCCGAACCGTGCGCGAACAGGGGTCCGATCAGTTCCTCGCCGACCATCACCGGGTCGAGGTTGCGTCCGGGCCGGCCCGCCGCCAGCGCGTGGTAACCCGGGTCGATGTAGTCCGGGCCGACCTTGAACGGGGCCACGCTCAGGCCCCGCGCGGCGAACGCGGCGAGCAGCCCGGTGGCCACCGTGGTCTTGCCGTGCCCGGAGGCCGGCGCGGCGATGACCACCCGCGGGATGCTCACCATTCGATGCCCTGCTGTCCCTTGCGGCCGGCGTCCATCGGGTGCTTGACCTTCGTCATCTCGGTGACCAGGTCGGCCGCGGCGAGCAGGTCCGGGTGCGCGTCCCGGCCGGTGATCACCACGTGCTGGGTGCCGGGCCGCTCCGCGAGCGTCGCGACGACGTCGGCGACATCAACCCAACCCCACTTCATCGGGTACGTGAACTCGTCGAGCACATAGAACTTGTGGGTCTCGGCAGCCAGGTCCCGCTTGATCTGCGCCCAGCCCTCGGCCGCCTCGGCGGCGTGATCGCGTTCGGTGCCGGCCCGCTGGATCCAGGACCAGCCCTCACCCATCTTGTGCCAGGCCACGCTCGGCCCGCCGGCCTGCCCGAGAGCCTTGAGCGCGGCTTCCTCGCCGACCCGCCACTTCTCGGACTTCACGAACTGGAAGACACCGATGGACCAGCCGGCACTCCACGCCCGCAGAGCCATCCCGAACGCGGCGGTCGACTTCCCCTTGCCGTGTCCGGTGTGGACGGCAAGCACCGCCTGCCGGCGCCGCTGCCGCGTGGTGAGCCCATCCTGCGGCACGGTGGTGACCTGTCCCTGCGGCATCAGGCAGCCTTCCTCAGCGAGATGAACGACACGCGACCACGTCCCGGCCGCGAGGTCGGAGCGGAAACCCGCGAAGTCGGAGCGGAAACCCGCGAGGTCGGCGCGGACACCCACCGGGCAACCGCGGAGACCGGCGGGGCGACCGCGGAGACCGGCGAGGCGACCGCGGGAACCGGCGAGGCGACCGCGGAAGACGGCATCACGCGACCCTCCCCAGCGGGGTGGAGGCCGGGTTGGCGGCAAGGGCGTCGAGCGGCATGACATCGGCACCGAGGGCCGCAGCCAGCCGCCGGGCCAGACCGAGCCGGATCGGCCCGGCCTCGCAGTCGACAACCACCGCCGCCACGCCGGCCAGTGCCGGCGCGACGAGCACAGGATCCGGCCCGCTGGTCGCGCGCCCGTCGGTGACGACGATCAGCAGCGGCCGCCGGCGCGGATCACGGCGGCGCTCGGTGGCGATGGTCGCGGCCGCGGCGCGCAGGCCGGCGGCCAGCGGGGTACGCCCACCGGTACGCAACCCGGCGAGCCGCAGCACCCCGACCTCGTGGCTGGACGTGGGCGGCAGCACCTGATCCGCGGTCGACCCCCGGAAGGTGATCATGCCGATCCGGTCCCGCCGCTGGTAGGCGTCCCGCAGCAGCGAAAGCACAGCGGTCTTGACGACGGTCATCCGCTTCCGCGCGGCCATCGACCCGGACGCGTCCACGACGAACAGCACCAGGTTGGCCTCACGCCCGACATGCACTGCCTCCCGCAGGTCACGCGGCTGCACGAACCCCATCCGCCGCACAACCGCGGCCCGCCTGCCCACCGGACCAGCGGGACCGGAAACAGGCGCGCGGTCGAGTACCCGGCCGTCCTGCCCACCCGGCGCGGTGAGCCGAGGACCCGGTAGCGGCAATGCGGCGGCACCGCGGTGGATGGCAGCTCGCAAAGTAGCCGGCAGATGCGGCGCACCGGCGAGCTTGCCGCGCGGAACCCGCGAGCCGACCACCCGCCCGCGCCGCGCGAAGGCCGGCGACCGGCGCCCGGCATGCCCACCCTCACCGCGAGCAGCGATCCGCAGCGTCCGCGGCCGGTAGGCGACACCCGCCTGAGCCGCCGCACCCCCGCTCACCTTGCGCTGATCATCGGCCGGCGCCTCACCGGCATCCCCCGGAGCCTGCTCGACCGGGCCGGAAGGCTCGCCCCTCCGCCCAGGCCCACCGGAACCGTCCGGGCCACCGGAGCCGGGACCGCCGGAATCGGGACCGCGGGAATCCGGACCACCAGAATCGGGCCCGCCGGAGTCCGGGCCGCCAGAATCAGGCCCGCTCGAATCAGGGCCACCGGAATCCGGCCCGTCAGGACCGTCACCGGGCGGCGGATCCTCGTCCGGATCATCCTGAGCGGCCTGATCCAGCGCCTCTTCCAACCGCTCCTCATCCGTACCCGGCGGATCAAGCGGATCCTTGCGACGCCGATGCGGCAACGCCAGCCGCGCCGCGTCCCGGATATCCTCGGCCGTCACCCGATCGCGACCATGCCACGCCGCCAGGGCGACCGCGCACCGCGCCACCACGATGTCGGCGCGCATCCCGTCGACGCCGTAGGCCAGGCACACCCGGGCGATCCGGTCCAGCTCGGCGTCCGGCAGCTGCACGAACGGCACCGCTTCCCGAGCCGCCAGGATCCGCTCGGCCAGGGCCTGCTCATCGGCCGCGAACCGGGCCGCGAACGCATCCGGGCCGGCCTCGTACGCCAGCCGGCGCCGGACCACCTCGGCCCGCAGCTTCGCGTCGCGCGGGGCGGCGACCGTCACGACCAGGCCGAACCGGTCCACGAGCTGCGGGCGGGGCTCGCCCTCCTCGGGGTTCATCGTGCCGACCAGCAGGAACCGGGCCGCGTGCTTGACCGACACACCGTCGCGCTCGACGTGGGCGCGGCCCATCGCCGCCGCGTCGAGCAGCAGATCCACCAGGTGGTCCGGCAGCAGGTTGACCTCGTCGACGTAGAGGGCACCGCGGTGGGCCGCGGCGAGCAGACCCGGCTCGTACGCCTTGACGCCGTCGGCGAGCGCACGCTGGATGTCCAGGGTGCCGACGACCCGGTCCTCGGTGGCACCGACGGGCAGTTCGACCAGCGTGGCGGGCCGGTGGCCGTGCGGCGCGCCGGGCTCGTGCGGCCCGTCGGGGCAGCCGGGGTCGGGCGCCGCGGGATCACAGGCGAAGCGGCAGCCGCGGACCACGTCGACCTCGGGCAGCAGGGTGGCCAGGGCACGGACGACCGTGGACTTGGCCGTGCCCTTCTCGCCGCGGACCAGGACCCCGCCCACGGCGGGGGACACGGCGGTCAGCAGCAGCGCGAGCCGCAGGTCGTCGAGGCCGACGACGGCAGAGAACGGGTACGGCGTCACGCCCGGTCCTTTCCGCGGGTCCGCGCCCGCGTGTGGAAGGTACGAGCGGCCGGAGTCTCCTGACTTCCGGGGACGAACCCCGGTCACAGTGGCGGGACCGTCCCGGTCTCCCACCGGGTTCCTCCACTGCCGCTCGCGAGCCACTCTTTCTCACGGCCCGGCACGCCGTCAACGCGGGGTCACGTGGGCATCCTCACCACCCGGCCCACGCCCAGCTCAATGCCCCGGCGACGGCCGCCGGCCCCCGGTCGGAAGGATCCCGGGCCGGCGGGCGGGCCGGGCAGGACCCCGGGCGGGGGACAGCCGCTCAGCCGACTCCCGGCAGCGCCTTCTCCGTGTCCGGCAGCGGCTCCGGAGCGAGCTTGTCCAGCTCCTTGAGCACATCCGTGACCGCCAGCGCCGACTGCTCCACCAACGGCCGCATCCGCCGGTACAGGTCGGCGTTCTCCGGGTCCGGCCGTTCGTGCTCGGTGATCGCCACCAGCGCCGCCGCCTCGTCCAGGTCCGGCAGCTCCCCCAGCGCGTGCCGGGCCAGCAGGCAGGCACCCAGGGCCGTCCCTTCCGGCGTGTCGGCGATCGCCACCGGCAGGTCCAGCGCCGCCGCCAGGATGCCGACCCACAGCTCCGAGGCGACCGCCCCACCGGTGGCCCGGACCTCGGTCATCGCGATGCCCTCGTCGGCGAACGTGTCCCGGACCAGCGCCAGCTGCTGGCACACCCCCTCGACCGCGGCCCGGACCAGGTGGGCCCGGCCGTGCTCGCGGCGCAGGCCGATGTACGCCCCGCGCATCCCCCCGCGCCACCACGGCGCCCGTTCGCCCAGCAGGTACGGCAGGCAGAGCAGCCCCTCACTGCCCGGCGCCACCCCCGCCGCCTCGGTCAGCAGGGCCGCGTCCCGGACGTCGGCGTCCTCGCCCTCGGCGGTCGGCCGGTCGAAGCCGCCCGCGAAGGTCTGGCCGGCCCAGCGGACCACGGATCCCGCGTTGTTGATCGCGCCGCCGACCACCCACCGGTCCTCGGTCAGCGCGTAGCAGAACAACCGGCCCGCCTTGTCCGCGGTCGGGCCGTGCACGACGGTGCGCAGGGCGCCGCTCGTGCCCAGGGACACGGCCGCCACCCCGACCGGCGTCGCGCCCACGCCCAGGTTGGCCAGCGGCCCGTCGGCGGCACCGATGATCAGGGGCAGGTCCGGCGGGAGCCCGGCGGCGACCGCCACCTCCCGGTTGAGGCGCAGCTGCCGGGTCGTCGGTACGACCTCGGCCAGCCGGCTCTCCTGGATCCCCGCCAGCTCCAGGGCCTCGGGGTCCCAGCGCCGCTGGTGGATGTCGTACATTCCGGTGCCGGAGGCGACCGACAGGTCCAGCAGGAACCCCTCGTCCGCGATCCCCGCCAGGACGATCTCCTTGACGCCGCCCCAGCGCGGCGTGTCCCGCAGGACAGCCGGGTCGGTGGCACCCCACCAGGCGAGTTTGGTCAGCGGCGACATCGGGTGCACCGGCGTACCGGTGCGGGCCTGGAGGTCCTTGGCCCGGCCGGACGCCACGATCCGGTCGCTCTGCCCGGCGGCCCGGTTGTCCGCCCAGGTGATCAGCGGTCCGCGGGCCGTGCCGTCGGCGTTCATCGGGACCAGCGCGTGCAGGAACGCGCTGAGGCTCACGGCGATGACCCGGTCACCGCGCTCGCGGGCCTCCTTGGCCACGGTGACCAGTGCTTCGATCGCGGCGTCGCGCAGCTTCACCGGGTCGAGCTCGGCCTGTCCCGGGCCGGGCACCGACAGCGGGTAGTGCACGCTGGTCATCGCGCGCACCTCACCCGTCGGCCCGGCGGCGATGGCCTTGGTCGCGGTGGTTCCGGTGTCGATACCGATGACGACGTCCATGCAGCCTCCCTGATCGCCGACAGACATGCCCGATCACCGCGCACCTCAAGCCCGCGGCGGAACCGCATGGCGGAGAGCCGGTTACGGACCCCCGGCGGCGGGACCGGACACCTGTCCCCCGACCTTAGGCGAGTCGCACCCGGACCGCCTGCCCTCGCGCGGTGGTCACCTCGGCCTCGTCGGCCGCGGCGGGCAGCAGCGCCGCATCGCCGGTGATGGGCAGCCAGGTGCCGCCGGCCACGCGGTAGCGCAGTCTGCCCGGGGCGGCGACCACGACGCCCTGGCCGTCGGGCAGCCGTACCTGCACGGGCAGGGGCGCCGCGGGGTCCGGGAAGCCGCGCAGCACCGGTTCCGGGCCGCCCAGCGACAGGAACAGGCGTACGCGATCGTCGGTGCTGGTCAGGGTCTGCACGACGAACCGGCGGCCGTCGCCGGTGGTCCCTCGCAGGATCCAGGTGTCGGCGGGCGGTGGGGTGATCCGATAGCCGTACCGGTCGTCGTAGCCGTCGCGGCCGGCGAGGTCCCACAGATCGTCCGCCTCGGACGCCGGGCCGGTCAGCAGCCGGGCCCGGCGTGCGGTACCGGCCGGCGGCGCCCCGCGGCCGGCTTCCTCGATCAGCCGGGAGAGATTGACCAGGCCGACCGAGCGGTCACCCTGCGAGTCGGGTACGTCGGCACGCAGCGCCACCCGGATCAGGCTCCGCGACTGCGCGGTGGCCTCGAAAGCCACGCCGTCGTGGGTCCGGAAGTCGAGCGGCGTGAAAGTGCGGCTGATCTTGCCCCGCCCGGTGTAGGCGACGGCCGGCGAGTACCGGATGCCGCGGCCGTCGTCGAGGACCATCAGCACGTCGCGGTCCGGCCCGAGCAGCGCGGCGGTGGCGTTGGTGGCCCCGGTGAGCATCTCTTCGAGGGAGATGACCCGCAGCCCGTCCGGTGTCTGCTCGACGAAGCCGGTCAGGCCGTGGCTGATCTGGCCGATCGGGGACGCGACCCGCTGCGGCACCCGCTGCGCGACGACCGCCACCCGGCTGTCGTGCGGCGCCAGGCCGGCCCACGCGACGTGCGGCTCACCGCGCACCTGCAGGCCGCCGAGGTGGTCGCGCCAGGCCTGGCGGACGCGGTCGAGGAAGGCGGCGTCGCGCTTGAGGTCGCCCCGGGTCGGGTGGTCGAGCAGGGCCGAGGCGACCGGCGCCGCACCGCCGTCGTCACCGGAGATCAGGGCGCCGGCGGTGCCGCCGGCGGCGATCGTGGCCAGGCCCGCGGCGAGCACGGTACGGCGTCGCACCACCCGCCGCCGGCCACCGGCCCGCACCCGGTCCAGCAGGTCGGGCGGGGTCCGCAGGTCACCGGTGGCGTGCTCCAGCGCGGTACGGATGTCGGTGTCGGTCATGCCCGTCCCCGTTCGGTGGTCGTGGTGACGGGGTCGAGGGCAGCCCGCAGCCGGGTCAGGCCCCGGGACACGCTGCTCTTGACGTTGCCCTCGGAGCAGTCCAGTGCCCGCGCGACCTCGGCGACCGGCAGGTCCTCCAGGTAGCGCAGCACCACCGCCGCGCGTTGCCGTGGCGGCAGCGCCCGTAACGCCTCCACCACGGTGTCGCGGACCACGACGTGCTCACTGTGGTCCGGCGCGGCGACGTCGTGGCTGCCCAGAGGTGCCTCCGGGCGGCGGCCCCGGCGGCGCCAGCGGTTGGCGGCCCGGTTGACCAGGGCACGGCGGGCGTACGCCTCCGGCATGCTGTGGATCCGGCGCCATTTCACGTACATCTGCTCCAGCACCTCCTGCACCAGGTCCTCGGCACTGTGCCGGTCCCCGGTGAGCAGGTACGCGATCCGCAGCAGGCCGGTGCCGCGGCTGCGTACGAAGTCGTCGAACCCGTCGTGCATGGCCTGCCTCTCCCCGTCCGTCACCCTGCCTGACACCGGCGGGCGGGGAAAGGTTGCCGGTCAGCCCGCCAGTTTCCGGGCGTACGCCGCGCGCAGCTCTTCCCAGCCGTGGGCGGTGGCGTCGCGGCCGCGGATGACCCCGACCGGGTCACCGGCCAGCAGCCGCGCCAGCACGGCGACGCACAGGTGCCAGCCGGCCAGGAACATCGGCGCCTCGTCACGCTTGGCGAAGGTGTGCCGCAGGGTGAGCGTGGTGCCGCCGTCGGCCGGGGTCAGCTCCCAGCGCAGCAGGTCGTCGCCCCACGTGTATTCGAGCAGGGTGGGCGCGTCCGCGCGCAGCACAGTCGCGGGCAGGTCCGTCCGATCCGGACCGTCGACCATCGCCAGGGTGGTCTCGCCGGTGCGCGACAGGTCGCGGGCGGCGGCGAACGGGGCCCACTGGTCGAGGCGCTCGGGGTCGGTGAGGGCGGCCCACACCTTCTCCGGCGGGTGCGGCAGGGCCCGCACGAAGATCAGGGTCCAGGACCCGCCGCCGTCGGCGACGACGGTCGCGTCGGCGAGCGGGCCGGGGTCGAAGTCGGCCTTCATGATTCCTCCAGGTGGCGTTCCAGGGCGTCCAGGTGCCGGGTCCACAACCGGCGGTACGGCGCCAGCCAGGCGTCGAGCGCACGGAACGGTCCGGGCTCGAGGGAGTAGATGCGTTGCTGGGCGGCGGTGCGGCTGGCGACGAACCCGGCCTCGCGCAGCACCTTCAGGTGTTTGGAGACGGCCGGCTGGCTCATCGCGAGCTTCTCGACCAGCTGGCCGACGCTGCTGTCGGCCAGCCGCAACTCGTCGAGGATCCGCCGGCGGGTCGGCTCGGCGAGTACGGAGATGGCGTCCACGGGCACGGGACCGACTATTCCACCGCGGTTATATAACCGTCAAGGCATGCAGGTATCCTCGGGGCATGCGGGTGCTGATCGTGACGTCCGGCTCGACCGGTGATGTGGCCCCGTACACGGGACTCGGCGCCCGGCTGCGCGACGCCGGCCACCACGTCACGCTGGCCACCCACGAGCCGTTCCGGGAGCTCGTCGACCTGCCGTTCGTGGCCCTGCCCGGCGATCTGCGGCAGATCCTGCCGCGGGCGCGCGGCCAGGACGGCACCGGCTCGGGCACCGGGCCGCGGGCCCTGCTGCGGCTGCTGCGCATCGCCCGGCCGCTGGTCGCCGAGCTGGGCGACGGCATCGTGCGGGCGGTCGAGCAGACCGGCGCCGAGGCGGTGCTGTTCTCCACGGTCGTCGCACCGCTGGGCTATCAGGTGGCCGAGGCGGCGGGCATCCCGTGGGCCGGGGTCTTTCTGCAACCGGTCTTCCCGACCGGTGACTTCGGGCCGGTGCTGGTCGGCGGCCGTGCCCTGGGCCGGACGGGCAACCGGCTCACCGGGCGCTTCCTGGAGTCCGCGGCGCACCCGCTCTATGCCGGGCCGGTCCGCGAGCTGCGCCGGCGTCTCGGCCTGCCCCGCCGGGGCATGGCCGCGCTGCAACGGGACCAGCAGCACCGGTGGCCGACCTTCCACGGCTTCAGCCCCAGCGTGGTGCCCCGGCCCGCGGACTGGCCGGCCTCGCAGGAAGTGGTCGGCTACTGGTGGCCTGAGCGCCCGCCGGGCTGGAGCCCGCCCGCCGAGGTCGAGCGGTTCCTCGCCGCCGGGCCGCCGCCGGTGTTCGTGGGCTTCGGCAGCATGGCCCCGGGTCACGGGGAGCGCCTCGCGGTGCCCGTGCTGGCCGCCGTGCGCGCCGCCGGAGTGCGGGCGGTCGTGCAGGCGGGCTGGTCGGGGCTGCGCGTCGAGGACGGGCCGGACGTGCTGAGTGTCGGTGCGCTGCCGCACGACTGGCTCTTCCCGCGGATGGCCGCGGTGGTGCACCACTGCGGGGCGGGGACGACCGCTGCCGGATTACGCGCGGGAGTGCCGGCGGTGGGCGTACCGGTGCTGGCCGATCAGCCGTTCTGGGCCCGGCGGCTGCACGAGCTCGGGGTGGCGCCGCCGCCCGTACCGCTGCCGAAGCTGACGGCCGACCGCCTGGCCCGGGCTCTCCGGTCGGTCACGACCGAGCCGCGCTACGCGGCGCGGGCCGCGGCCGTCGCGGCCCGGCTGGCGGACGAGGACGGCACGGCCCGAATCGCGCAGTGGCTGGAAAAGCCGCAGCCGCCCTCCTGATCAGGAGGGCGGCTGGGACACGAAACGACCGATCAGCGCTCGTTGATCGGGATGAACTGCCGCTCGGTCTCGCCGATGTAGAGCTGGCGCGGGCGACCGATCTTGGTGGCCGGGTCGGCGTTCTGCTCGGCCCACTGGGCGATCCAGCCGGGCAGTCGGCCGAGGGCGAACAGCACCGTGAACATCTTGGTCGGGAAGCCCATGGCCTTGTAGATCAGGCCGGTGTAGAAGTCGACGTTCGGGTACAGCTTGCGGGAGACGAAGTAGTCGTCCGCAAGGGCGATCTCCTCGAGCTTCAGCGCGATGTCGAGCAGCGGGTCGGGTCGGTCCATCGTGGAGATGACGTCCTGGACGGCCTTCTTGACGATGGCGGCGCGCGGGTCGTAATTCTTGTAGACCCGGTGGCCGAAGCCCATGAGCTTCACGCCCTTCTCCTTGGCCTTGACGCGGCGCACGAAGGCGTCCACGTCACCGCCGTCGGCGCGGATGCCCTCGAGCATCTCCAGCACCGCGGAGTTGGCGCCGCCGTGCAGCGGGCCGGACAGAGCGTTGATGCCCGAGGACACCGACGCGAACAGGTTGGCCTGCGCCGAGCCGACCAGCCGCACGGTCGACGTGGAGCAGTTCTGCTCGTGGTCGGCGTGCAGCACGAAGAGCATGTCGAGCACCTTGGCGAGCGTCGGGTCCACCTCGTAGTTCACGGTGGGCAGCCCGAACGTCATGCGCAGGAAGTTCTCGACGTAGTCCAGGGAGTTGTCCGGGTACGGCAGCGGGTGGCCGATGGACTTCTTGTACGCGTACGCCGCGATCGTCGGAAGCTTCGCCATCAGCCGGATCCCGGAGATCTCGACCTGCTCCGGATCGGTCGGGTCGAGCGCGTCCTGGTAGAACGTCGACAGCGCGGTGACGGCCGAGGAGAGCACGGCCATCGGGTGCGCGTCGCGCGGGAAGCCGGAGAAGAAGGCGCGCATCTCCTCCTGCAGCAGCGTGTGCACGCGGATCTTGTCGCCGAACTCGGCCAGCTGGGCCGGCGTCGGCAGCGCGTCGTGGATCAGCAGGTACGACACCTCGAGGAACGAGGCCTTGCCCGCGAGCTGCTCGATCGGGAAGCCCCGATAGCGCAGAATGCCGGCGTCACCGTCGATGTAGGTGATCGCCGACGCGCAGGAAGCCGTGTTGACGAAGCCCTGGTCCAGGGTGACGTATCCGGTCTCCTTCAGCAGCGCGCTGACGTCGATGCCGCCTGGACCCTCGACCGCCGGGCGGACCGGCATGGACAACTGGCCACCGGGGTGGTCGAGCTTGACATCCGTCATGTATTTCCCTCACTTCACCGGCAGATGTCGCCAATAACCTGCCGTTCACCGTAAACCCTCAACCTGAACGGGTCATCAGACGGTCGACCGCTGAGGGATTGATCACGACCGCCTTCCCAGGAACACCATAGATAATGGTCTGTGGACCGCGTCGTCGCGGTGCGGAGGTGGTGAACCGATGCGGATACCCGGCCCTGCTCCTGTCGTCGTGGGCGTCAACGGCACTTCCTCGGGGCTGGCCGCCGCGCGGCTGGGTGCGCGGGAGGCCGTGGCCCGGGGTCAATCGCTGCGGATCGTGCACGTGTTCTCCTGGCCCGGCCCGCGCTCCTTCGATGATGCACCCGACTGGGCCACGGCGCGCCACGAGGCCGGGCGGATCGTGGCCGAGGCGGTCGCCACCGCCACCCGCACGGTGCCCGGTGTGCACGTCGAGGGCCTGCTCGCCGACGGCCTGCCGGTCCGTGAGCTGCTGCGGCAGAGCCGCGCCGCGGACCTGATCGTGCTCGGCGACGACGACCTCGCCCTCAGCCCACGCCTGCCGGCCGACTCGGTGCTCGTGCAGACCGTCGCCCGGGCCCGCTGCCCGGTCGTGGTGGCCCGGGGCAACCGCCCGCCGGCCGGCCCGCTGCTGACCGCTGTCGACGGCTCGCCGAGCTCGATGCTGGCCCTGCGGCTGGCCGCGGCGGAGGCCCGCCGCCGGCACGCCCCGGTGGAGGTCACGCACGTGGTGAGCCACGAGGGCGAGCGGGAGGCCGGCCGGCTCCTGCTGGAGGCCGCGGTGGCCGGCGTCGAGGGCCTCGAGGGCGCCCGGCGCCGGATCCTGGTCGGCGAAGCTGCGCCGATTCTCATCCGCGCGTCGCGTCGAGCCCGGATGATGATCGTGGGTCCGCGGGGCGTCAGCGGCGGCTCACTGCTGGGCGCGGTGGCTCAGCAGTTGCTGCGCAGGTGCGCCTGTCCGACAGTGTTTGTCCACGGAAACCCTGCCGGGGACAGGTCGCCGGCGGGTACGGTGCCATCGGCGGGAGCGCTGATGAGCTGACTGGCCAGGGGGCGATGACGGGTGCTGACCGCAGCTCCGTCGACACGGGGTCGGCGACGGTGGAAGCTCTTCGGCATCGCCGGCGTGCTCGCCACGGCCCTGTACACCCTGAATCTGGCCGAACCGGTCAGCGTGGCCTGCTTCGCCGCGATCGGCGCCGGCACGGTCTGGGCGTGCTTCTCCGCCCCGCGCCGCCTCGGCGCCGAGCCCCGCGCCGCCTGGTTGTTCATGGGCGCCGCGGCCCTGCTGTTCCTGGTCGGCGTGGTGGTCCGGCCGCTGGTGGTCGGCCGGCCGCTGATCGCGGACGCGTTCACCGTGCCGGGCTACGTCCTGATCGGCACGTCCTTCACCATGCTGCTGCGCTCGCGGGGCGGCATCGCCCGGCACTCGGTCCTCGACGGGCTCATGGTCTGCCTGGCCGGCGGGCTGGCAAGCGCGCTGCTGCTCGCGGCGCCGGCCGCGGCGATCGCCGACCGGCCGGCGATCGAGTCGGTGCTGGCCGGGCTCTACCCGCTGTTCGACGTGGTGCTGCTGGCCCTGGGCATCAACCTGACCTTCACCGCGCGCACCTGGCCGGTGAGCCTGACGGCGCTGATCGGCGGGATGGCGCTCATGGTCGTGGGCGACGTGGCGTACGGGATCATCGGCGTGGAGGGCAAGACCTACACGTCACCGCTGCTGGACGTGCCGTTCCTGCTGGCGTACGTGCTGCTCGGGGTGAGCGCGCTGCATCCCTCGGTGGTCGGGCTGGGCCGCGCCACCCGGCACCCGGTGCAGGCCTGGTCGTGGCGCCGGATGACCCTGCTGGTGCCCGCCGTGTCCACCCCGTTCGTGCTGCTGGTGCTGGTCGGCGGCAACTCGCCGGAATACCGCGCGCTGATCGGCGCCTGCGGCCTGGCCATCGTCGCGCTGCTGCTGCTGAGGGCCGTCTCCGCGGTCCAGGCGCAGGTCGCGGCGCAGCTGCACTCGGAGCACCAGGCGATGCACGACCCGCTGACCGGCCTGCCCAACCGCCGGATGATCTCGCACGAGATCGAGCGGCTGCTGGGCACGGTGCCCCCGCCGGGCCCCCGGCGGATCTGGGTGTATCTGCTCGACCTGGACGGCTTCAAATGGGTCAACGACTCCTGGGGCCACGACACGGGTGACCAGCTGGTCATCGAGGTCGCGGCCCGCCTGCGCGCGGCGATCCCGGCCGGCACGATGCTGGCCCGGGTCGGCGGGGACGAGTTCCTGGTCGCCTACCTCGGTGACGAGCAGGGCGCGCTGCGGCTGGTCGACATCATCCAGGGCTGCTTCGCCGGCTCGCTGCGGGTCCGCGACACCGAGGTGGTGATCAGCGCGTCGATCGGCATCGCGCACGCGCCCGGCGACGACTCCCCCGAGGTGACCGCCCAGGCCCTGCTGCGCGACGCCGACACCGCGATGTACCGCTCGAAGGCCGAGGGCCCCGGGCGGGCCACCATCTTCGACACCTCCATGCACGACCGGGTCCGCGAGCGCATCGAGCTGGAGGGCGCGCTGCGCACGGCCCTGGTGGAGGGCCAGCTCAGCGTCGTCTACCAGCCGATCGTACGGCTGGAGACGGGCCGGCCGATCGGCGCCGAGGCCCTGGTGCGGTGGAACCACCCGCAGCGCGGCCCGATCCCCCCGATGACCTTCATCCCGGTCGCCGAGGACGCCGGCCTGATCGGCACGCTCGGCACCTGGGTACGCAACGAGGCGCTCAGCCAGCTGGCCACCTGGCGCGCGGACGGCACCGTGGGATCCGACTTCTACCTGTCCATCAACGTCTCGCCGCGCCAGCTCAGCAACGCCGAACTGCCCCTGATCGTGGCCGGAGAGCTGCTCCAGCACGGGGTGCCCGCGGCGGCCGTGGCGCTGGAGATGACCGAGTCGGTGATGGCCGACGGCGGCAGCGTCACCGCCCGGGTGCTGTACGAGCTGCGCGAGCTCGGCCTCAAGCTGCTCGTCGACGACTTCGGCACGGGCTTCTCGGCGCTGGGCTACCTGCGCCGCTTCCCGGTCACCGGGGTCAAGATCGACCGGTCGTTCGTGTCCGGGCTCGGCGAGAGCGGTGAGGACGAGGAGATCGTCCGGGCCGTGGTGGCGATGAGCCGGGCGCTGGGCCTGAGCATCGTGGCCGAGGGGGTGGAGACCCGGGTCCAGCGCGACGCGCTCGCCGCGGTCGGCGTGACCCAGGGCCAGGGCTGGCTGTGGGGGCCGGGGGTGGGGGCCGGAGACTTCGCCACCCACTGGGGCGCCCGGCGGTACGCCCCCGCTCCTCCCGGGTGAACCCGCGGCCCAGCGGGTACCGTCATCCCCATGAGGTGACAAACGTCTCCTCAGCCCCTGGCGTCCCGCCGACAAGTCCGGCATTATTCGCTCGCCCGGATCCTTGCCTTCGGCGGCGCCGGGCCGATCACATGGGGACCGGAGGAGGCGACATGATGACGAGTTTGATCGGATCCGAGGGGTCCGTGCTCTGGCTGGTGGCCGTGCTGCTCTTACTGGCCTCAGGACTGACCGCCGCCCTGCTCCTGGCCGTCCGGAGCAGCTCCGCGCCGATGCGCGCCGACCGCCGCACCCCGGAGCACTGACCGGCGACCCATGACCCGGCGACATCGACACCGTCGCTCGCTGGCAGGCTGAGTGGATGCGCTTCGCCACGTGGAACGTGAACTCGGTCAAGGCCCGGCTGCCCCGGCTGCTGGACTGGCTCGAGCAGGCCCGGCCCGACGTGCTCTGCCTGCAGGAGACCAAGGTCGCCGCCGACGGTTTCCCCGAGCAGGAGGTCGCCGCGCTCGGCTACGAGACCGCCGCGTACGGCCAGGGCCGCTGGAACGGCGTCGCCCTGCTCTCCCGGGTCGGCCTGGCCGACGTGCGGCACGGCTTCGACGGCGAGCCCGGTTTCCCCGAGCCGGAGGCCCGCGCGATCAGCGCCACCTGCGCCGGCATCCGCTTCACCTCGGTGTACGTGCCCAACGGGCGCACCCCGGACGACCCGCACTACGCGTACAAGCTGGCCTGGTTCGCCGCCCTGCGCGACGCGCTCGCCGCGACGAGCGGGCCCGCCGTGGTGGCCGGGGACTTCAACGTCGCCCCGAGCGACGACGATGTCTGGGACATCAAGGTCTTCGCCGGCTCCACCCATGTCACCCCGCCCGAGCGCGAAGCCCTGGCCGCGCTGCGGGCGCTCGGTCTCACCGACGTCGTGCCCCGGCCCATGAAGGGCGACCGGCCGTTCACCTACTGGGACTACCGGGCCGGCATGTTCCACCAGAACAAGGGCATGCGGATCGACCTGGTCTATGCGACCGCCGACGTGGCGGGCCGGGTCACCGACGCGGTGATCGACCGGGAGGCCCGCAAGGGCAAAGGCCCCTCCGACCACGCTCCGGTGCTCGTCGACCTGGCCGGCGACGCCGCCCGACCACCCGCCGCGTAGTCGCCCGTCTGAGCAGAGCCGGATCCTCCCGCACCGCGTAGGCTGGGCGGGATCGTCACCGTCCGGCGGGGAGAGGAAGGGGTACGGACATGGACACCCGAATACCGGCCGCTCCGGTCCTCGCCCCCGCGCCCGCCCTGCTGCGCGCGGCGCTGGACGCCGCCGGCGAGGCGGTGCTGCTGTGCACCGCCGAGGATCACACGATCGTGCTGGTCAACGCCGCGGCCCAGGCCATGCTGCCCGATGTGCGGCCGGGCGTCACGGCCGCGCACAGCCCCTTGGCCGGGCTCGCCCGCGCGATCGCCGAGGGCACCAGCACCTTCACCGGCGACCACCAGGGCCGGCAGTTGCTCGGCCACCGCCGCCCGCTCGGCGACGAGCACTACGGGTGGTATCTGCAGGACATCACCGAGGAGATCGCCCGCGCCCAGGAGTTCCAGGCGGAACGCGACCGCACGCTGTTCCTGGCCGAGGCGGGCCGCCGGTTGTCCGCCTCGCTCAACCAGCGGCGCTGCCTGCGTACCACCGTCGAGCTGGCTGCGGCCCACCTGGCCGACGCCGCGGTCGTGGTGTTGCCGGCCCGCCGCCGGCAGAACGAGTGGATGCGGCTGATCGCCGGCGAGTCCGTGCAGGAGGGCATGCTCCGCGAGAGTGTGCTCGGTGAGGTCCCCGGCCTGGAAGAGGCGCTGGGCGGCTTCCCGCCGATCCCGAGCCGCTGGCTGGACGCCTCGCAGGTGCCGGCGTGGCTGCTGCCCGAGGGCTTCGGCCCGGTCGGCGCCCTGCTGGTGACGCCGCTGCCGGGCAACGCCGAGCCGGCCGGCGCGCTGATCCTGGCCCGGCGCGGCCCCGACGCGGTGTTCTCCGCCGAGGACGAGATGCTGGCCCGGATCTTCGCCGCCCGCGCGGGCGCCGCGATCTCCGCCGCCGCCCTCTACCGCGACCAGGTCGACACCACCGCCATCCTGCAGGCCGACCTGCTGCCGCCGGAGCTGCCGCAGCCCGAGGGCGTCGAGCTGATCGGCTCCTACCAGGCGGCGAAGGACGCGCTGCGGATCGGCGGCGACTTCTACGACGTCTTCGGCCCGGTCGAGGACAGCCCGGAGACGGTCGTCGCGCTGGGCGACGTCTGCGGCAAGGGTCCCGAGGCGGCCGTCCTGACCGGCAAGGTTCGCCAGACACTGCGCGCGCTGCGGCTGGTCGACGCCGACCCGGCCGCGATGCTGACCGTGCTCAACCGCGCGCTGCTGGGCTCGGGCCGCCAGCACCGCTTCGTCACCCTGGTCGTCGCCGCGATCAGCCGGGCCGAGCACGGCCGGGTGCGCATGTGCCTGGCCACCGGTGGGCATCCCGCGCCGCTCGTGCTGCGCGCCGACGGCACGGTCGAGCCGGTCCCGGTCTCCGGCACGCTGATCGGGGTCGTCCCGCACATCACCGTGGGCCCGGCCATGGTCGAGCTGGCCCCGGGCGAGCTCTGCCTGCTGTACAGCGACGGTCTCACCGAGGCCCGCGGCGGCCCGAGCGGCACGGAGCAGTACGGCGAGAGCAGGCTTCGCGACGCCCTCGCGAGCTGCGCCGGCATGCCCGGCGCGGCAGCGGTGGAACGGGTCCGCCAGCTCGTCTCCGACTGGGTGCACGGCGGGGTCCGCGACGACATCGCGATGCTCGCCGTGCGCGCGCCGTCGCGCACCAAGCTGAGCCTGATGGACACCGGCGCCTCCCCCGTCTCGCCGTTCGCCATCGATGCCCGGCGGGGTGACCGCCGGGGCCGGAGCCGCTGATGACCGTCTCCACCACCACTCCCCCGCGTTCCCTGGACGACCCCGGTGTGGGTGAGCAGTATCTGCGCCTGGTGGGCGACGGCGACGAGTACGGCGCCGTCGAGATCGTCACCGCCCTGCTCGACAACGGCGTTGATCCGGCCCGCGTGATGCTGGACCTGATCGCCCGCACCCAGAACCGGGTCGGCGAGCTCTGGGCGGCCAACGAGTGGTCGATCGCCCGCGAGCACGCGGCCACCGCGATCAGCGAACGGGCCCTGGCCGCCGTCTCGGCCCGCAGCACGGTGCGCCCGACCCGCGGCCGGATCACGGTCGCCTGCGTCGACGGCGAGTGGCACGCCCTGCCGGTCCGCATCCTCGGCGAGATGCTGCGACTGGACGGCTGGCGGGTCGACTTCCTCGGCGCCAACGTGCCGGGCCCGCACCTGGTCACCCACCTGCACCAGACCGGCCCGGACGCGGTGGCGCTGAGCTGCATGCTGGCGACCCGGCTGCCGCGGGCCCACGCGGCGATCACGGCCTGCCGCTCGGTCGGTGTCCCGGTGATCGCCGGCGGTCCGGGCTTCGGTCCCGAGGGGCGCTGGGCGCAGCGCCTGGGCGCGGACGCGTGGGCGGCCGACGCCGAGGGTGCGGTGCGGCGGCTGGCCAGGGAGTGGCCGCCGGCGATCGAGGACCCGTACCAGACGGCGTTTCTCGGCGACGACGAATACACGTACCTGGTGCGGCACCGGGGTGAGCTGGTGCAGACCGCGATGACCCGGCTCACGGCGGCGTACCCGCCGATGGGCGCGTACAGCCAGCGGCAGTACGACTCGACGCTCGACGACCTCGGCCACGTGGTCGACTTCCTGGCGGCGGCCCTGTACGTGGCCGACGAGCAGGTCTTCACCGACTTCGTGGCGTGGACCGCGGCGGTGCTGGAGGCCCGCGAGGTGCCGCCGGTGGCCCTGCAGATCGGGCTGACGCTGATGCGCGACCAGCTCCGTGACTATCCGGCGGCGATCAGGATCATCGACGCGGGTGTGGCCACGCTGCGCCGGTAAATCGGTGGACCGCCGTCCGGCCCGGCGCTAGCGTACGGGCATGATCTCCTGACGCTGACCCGCGTAGATCCCGGCCCTGAGGACTCGGGCCCGCCGTGCCGTCTCCGGCGCGTGCCGCTGTGCCACTTCATCGCTTGCACCGTTTCGCCTCGTCCATCGAGGAGGTAGCTCCATGCCTGACCAACCCTTTTCCGTACACGTCGATCCTGACGACCTGGCCCGCCGGCACCTGACGGCGGCGGTGTCCCTGCCGGACACCGTCACCGGCCCGGCGGACCAGCAGCCCGCCACCGGCGGCACCGCAGCGCGGCACGGCCTGCGCGACGCCCGGGTGGCGGCCCGCCTGCGCTCCGACCGCGACCACGCGGGACGGGCGACCGGCGGATCGGCCCGCAGCTACGCGTTCCGCCGCAGCTGACCGGCCCGCGGCGGGCCGGGATCCTCCGGTCCCGGCCCGCCGCCTCCTATCGGCGGGTCAGCAGCGTCTTGCCGATCGCGGTCCGCGCCTCGACGGCGGCGTGCGCGTCGGCCGCCCGTTCCAGCGGGAACGTCTGCCCGATCAGCGGCCGGAGCCGCCCGGCCGCCGCCTCGCCGAGCGCGGCGGCGGCGTAGTACCGGAACTGGTCCGGCCCGAACTGCACGCTCTCGATGCCGGTCACCGTGACACCCGCCGCGACCGGTTCGCCGTGACCCACGAAGGAGCCCGCGGGCATGCCGTGCCCGGAGAAACGGCCACCGGGCGACACGAGCCCGAGGGCGGCCCGCCCGTAGGCCCCGCCCGCGCCGTCGAGCACCACGTCCACACCCCCGACCCGCCCGGTCCAGTCCGGAGCTGAATAGTCCACGACCAGGTCGGCGCCCAGCGGCCCGAGCCGCTCCAGTTTGCGCACGCCCCGGGCCGCCGCGACGACCTCGGCGCCGGCCGCGTGGGCCAGCTGGACCAGCAGCGTGCCCAGCCCGCCCGCGGCCGCGGTGACGAGCACCCGGTCCCCCGGTTTGACGGCGACGATGTCCATGAGCCCCAGCGCGGTGACCCCGTCGTGCAGCAGCGCCGCCGCGTCGGTGAGCGCGACCGCGTCCGGCACCGGGATCAGCCCCTCGGCCGGCTCGAGCGCACGCTCCGCGTAACCACCGTGCGGCCCGGTCCGCGTGACCACCCGGCGCCCGGCCCAGGCCGGGTCGACACCCGCACCGACCAGCGCCACCGTGCCCGCAACCCCGCTACCGGGCCGGTACGGCGGCCGCACCGGGAAGTAGTCCCCACCCTGCCCCTGGCGGATCATCGTCTCGACCCACAGCACGTCCGCGGCGGCCACCTCGACGACGACCTCCCCCGGACCGGGCACCGGATCCGGCGCGTCCACCGCCACCAGCACCTCGGGCCCACCGAACCGGGCCACCTCGACCACCCGCACCCTGACCACCTCCGCTCGACTGTCGTCCGAGGAGAGGCTCCAACCTCAACGCGGCTTCAGGTCAAGCGCCGTAGCAGCTCCGTGATGAAGGGCGCCTTGCCGGCCCGGTACCGCGGCCGGTCCCGGTCGTCGGCCGCGGCCAGGGCGGCTTTGCGGCGGGCGTACTCGGCGGCGTCGTCCGGGTGGCCGCGCAGGTGGTCACGGAAAGCGAGCAGCTGCGGCCAGTCCGGCGCCCGGTCCTCGACGATGTGCAGGTGGTGGGTGCGCCAGGCGATCGACGGGAAGCAGCAGGACCACTTCCGGCGTTCGGCGTCGCCGCGTTCGGGCGCGTGCACCCAGCCGATCCGGGCCAGCGCGTCGATCAGGCCGCTGCTGCGCCCGTGGTCCTCGATGCGGGCCAGCATGTCGATGATGGGCTTGGCGGCGAGCCCGGGAACGGCGGTGCTGCCGATGTGCTCGACCCGGCCCACGAGCCAGGGCCGCAGCGCCGCCTCCACCCGGACCTGCTGGTCGGCGAACGAGGCAGGCCACTCCTCGCGGTAGGGCACGACGACGATCGGGTCCCGGCGCGGCTCAGGCTGCGGCATCGGTCCAGCGTAGAAGCGGCCGCTCTGCATAGACTCGCGCGATGTCTGCGAATCGTCTCCCGTCCACTCCGCGGATCGGTGTCATGTTCGACCGCGATCGGGCGCCCGAGGAGCTGGCCGGGTTCGCCGCGGCGGTCCAGGAGGCCGGCGCCGACGACCTGTGGGTGGTCGAGGACCTGGGCTGGGCCGGCTCGATCAGCTCCGCCGCCGTCGCCCTCGCCGCCACCGACACCCTGCGGGTGGGCATCGGCATCGCCCCGGTGGCGCTGCGCAACCCGGCGCTGCTGGCCATGGAGCTGGCGATGCTCGCGCGGGCCTACCCGGGGCGCCTGGTTCCGGGCCTGGGGCACGGGGTCGCGGACTGGATGCGCCAGGTGGGCGCGGAGCCCGCCAGCAAGCTGGCGCTGCTGGAGGAGACGATCGTCGGGGTACACGCCCTGCTCAGCGGGGAGACCGTCACGATGCGCGGCCGGGAGGTGACGATTGACGGCGTCCGGCTGGTGCACCCGCCGGCCGAGGTGCCGCCGCTGGTCACCGGGGTGGTCAAGGCGAAGTCGCTGGAGCTGTCCGGCCGGTTCGCCGACGGCACGATCATCGCCGAGGGCATCGGCCCGGACCGGATCGCCGCGTCCCGGGAGCACATCGAGCGTGGCCGCGCCGCCGGTGACCGCCCGGCGCACGAGCTGATCGTCTTCGCCTACCTGCACGTGGAGGACGACGCCGGACGGGCCGCCGCGGCCACCCGGGACATGCTCGCCACCCAGGCGGCCTGGCTGGGCGCCGAACCGGCCGAGCTGTTCACCATGATCGGGCCGGCCTCGATCGTGCCGGAGCGGGTGGCGGCGTTGCGGGCCGCCGGTGCGGGCACGATCGTGCTGCGTCCGCTCGGTGACGCGCCGCTCGATCAGGTCCGCCGGGCGCTCGCCGCGCTGCGGGACTGAGCCCGAAGGTGAACCGGACCACATGATCGGCGGCCGCCGACCCCGCCGCGTCGCGGCCGGAACGTGAGCGCGCGGCCTTATCGTCTCGGCATGACGCGCATCCTGCTGATCACGGGCGGCACCAGTGCGGGTTCACTGCACACTGCCGCCCTGCGCACGGTGGCGCGGTCCGCTCCGGCGGATCTCACCGCCACGCTCTACGACGGTCTGCGGACGTTGCCGGCGTTCGTGCCCGGGGAGCAGCCGGTGCCCGAGACGGTGGCCCGGTTGCGCGCCGAGGTCGACGCCGCGCAGGCCCTGCTGTTCAGCACCCCGGAGTACGCCGGGTCTCTGCCGGGCAGTCTGAAGAACCTGTTGGACTGGCTGGTGGACGGCGGTGACCTCAACGGCCGACCGGCCGCGTGGCTCTCGGTGGCCGCGCCCGGGCAGGACGAGAGCGCACTCACCGCGCTGCAGACCGCCCTGAGCTACGGCAATGCCCGGCTGCTGCGCCCGGCCTGCATCCGGGTGCCGCTCGATCCGGCCGCCGTCGACGCCCAGGGCCTGGTCACCGATCCGCAGCTGCACCGGGCCGGGCAGGACATCCTGGCGGCGCTGGTGCGTTCGGCGGCGGCCCCGCGGCCCCGCGCGCAGCCGTCCTGGCAGGCCTACTCGAGTGTCTTCCCCGTGGTCATGCGGCGGGACGCGAGCACGCCGCGCGGCTGGCGGGCGCCGTCGTGACGCTCACGCCTGGTCGCGGACGGCGAGCCGCACCGCGACGGTGACCCCTTCGTCGAGCTCCTCGGCCCGCCGGACATGGGCCTTCACCGGTACGACGTACCGGCCGTCCTTGGGCCACAGCGAGGTCTCCCAGGCGGTGCCGCCGATCCGCGCGACCACCGGGATCATGCCCCAGCCGTAGCTGGCGTACGACCAGGAGCGCAGCGTGACGCACTCCGGCTCCGGCACGGTCACGAAGTACCACGGTGCCGGCCCCCGCCAGTACCAGATGTCACCGGTGAACTCCAGATCCATGCCCGGCATGATGGCAGAGCGGTGCGACAGCGCCCGGCGACGGCGGGCAGGGGCCGGACCTTGCCGGGTCCGGCCCCTGCCCTGCGCGGTGGTGGCGGTCAGGCCGGCCCAGCCAGTGACCTGCCTGGTCGCCGCCGCGTGTCTGCGCCGGGCGCGCTCGGTCAGCCCAGGCGGGCGTACACGTCGTCGAGCAGGCCGTGGTACATGTCGCTCTTGGCGTTGAAGTTGGGGCCGCCGATGCGCAGCGGCAGATTGTTGGAGATCGACAGGGTCGCGGGGACGGCGAGCCGGCCGCGTTCCTGACCGTCGACGTACACGCTGAGGGTGGCGCCCGAGCGCTGGCACATGACGGTGTGCCACTTGGCGTCGGCGACACCGACGCTGCTGCGCACCAGGTAGACCTGGGCCGAGCCGCGGCCGACGACGACGCACTGGGCCCGGCCGCGGGTGGCGCCGATCTGCATCTTCCACTGGCTGTCGGTGTCCACGACGCCCTTCTGGACGACGTTGGACGAGCCGGTCACCTGGGCCCGGGTGAGGCGGACCGAGGCGCCCCAGCGGAACGTGCGGGTGCCCGGGTCGAGGTCGGGATCGTCGGTGCCTTCGAGCAGGGCACGCGGGCAGGTCCTGGCCGTGGCGGCGCAGGCGGCGGGGAAGGACGCGTCCTTGTCGGCGGTGGTGCCGGTGAAGGTGACCCGGCCCTGGTCCGCGGTGCGGACGGTAAGGGTGGTCCCGCGGCCGGAGTTCTCGGCGACGCGGCCGGTGGCACTGACGCCCGCGTCGAAGGTGTACCGGGCGACGGTGACCGGTGCGGGCGCGGCCGGCGCGGCGGCGAGCGCGGGCGAGGAGGCGGCGATGCCCGGCAGGGCCGTCATCGCGAGGGCTAGTGAGGCGGCGAAACGCATAGGACAAAAGGTACGGAATACTCTTTACGCCGCGATCATCGGAGGGTCAGCGTTTCGGGTGATCTCTACAGCAGACCGGCCGACTCGGCGATCATGCAGACGGCCACCAGGCGCATCAGGTGCCACTCGGCCGCCAGCCAGGCGGTGCCCGACACGTACGCGTGGCCCGGCTCCGGCACCGGCCGGCCCATCCGCACCGCGGCGGCGAGGATCGACTTGGCGTACGCGGCCAGCCCCTCGGCGTCGACCGCGCGGCCGGCGTCCCGCAGGGCGTCGCGCACCGCGGCGGCATGCTGGTCGACCTGGGCGAGCAGGCCGGCGTCACCGAGCGCGGCGGCGAGGCCGTCGACACCCACCCGCGCCATCATCTCGTCCAGCAGCGCGCGGGCCGGGTCGGCGGCGGGAGCGGTGGAAACCGGGGCGAAGGCCAGGAATTCGTTCGTCATGGGAAGGACGCTAGGGCCTCGCACCACCGGTTGACAGCCGGGTAACCGAACGGCACCCGACCGCTGCCCGGGACGCACCCCGCAGCCGGAGAAACCACCGCGAAAGGTACAACAGACCTATCCGGGAAGCTGATCCATGGCCTTGTAGATCCGCTTGTCCGACACCGGATAGGCGGTGCCGAGAGCCTGGGCGAAGAAGTTGATCCGCAGCTCCTCGATCATCCAGCGGATCTCCCGCAGCCCCTCGTCGGCCGGGCCGCCCACCGGCAGCTCGGCGCGCAGCTCGCGGTACTCCCGCTCGATCTCGTGGACCTGGCTCATCAGCTGCCGGTCCCGCGGCAGGTTGCCGGCCAGGCGGTCCAGGCGGTGCGTGATGCCGCGCAGGTAGCGGGGCAGGTGGTGCAGCTGCTTCCAGCCGGTCCCGGTCACGAAGCCGGGATGCACGAGGCCCTTGAGCTGCTGCCGGATGTCGGCCAGGGCCGGCACCAGGGCCGGGTCGCGGGTGCTGCCGAGGCGCTGCTCGACGTCGTACGCGGTGGCGAGCACGGCCCGGACCTGGGTCACCACGTTGGCGACCGCGTCCACCAGGTCGGCGCGGACCTCCTCGCGCAGCTTCGTGAAGGACTCCTTGTCCCAGGCCGGGCCACCGGCGTCGGCGACCAGCTTGTCGACGGCCGCGCCGGCGCAGTCGTCGAGCAGCTCGGCGATCGAGCGGTACGGGTTGCCCCGCGACAGCTCCAGCTTGGCCCGGTTGTCCAGCCGGCCCTGCAGGAAACGGGCGGCCGGCGGCAGGGTTAGCAGCAACAGCCGGCGGGTGCCGGCCCGCATCGCCTCCCGCTGCTCCTCCTCGGTCTCGAAGACGCGCACCGCCACGCTGTCGCGCTCGTCGGCCAGCGCCGGATAGACGGTCACCTCGTAGCCGCCGCGGACCTGGGCGATCGAGCGGGGCAGTTTGCCGAAGTCGTTGGTGGTGATGCCGCGGCGCTCGATGGCCCCGGCGGCCGCGGAGATGGTCGCCTGCACCTTGGGCGCCAGGCTCGCGCGGAGCACGTCGAGGTCACGGCCCTCGCCCACGACGGCACCGTCCTCGTTGACCACCCGGAAGTTGATCCGCAGGTGCTCGGGGACCTGGTCGGGCCGCCAGGCGTCGCGCGGCACGACCGTGCCGGTCAGCCGGCGCAGCTCGTCGCCGACCGCGTCGGGCAGCGCGCCGCGGCGGGCCGGGATGCGGCTGAGCACCGCCTCGGCCCAGTCGGGCACCGGCACGAAGCTGGTCCGCAGCTGCTTGGGCAGGGCCCGGATCAGCGCGATCACCACCTCCCGGCGCAGGCCCGGCACCGACCAGCCGAAGTCGTCGGCGTCGAGCTTGTTGAGCAGCGGCAGCGGCACCCGTACGGTCACGCCGTCGGCGGCCGCGCCGGGCTCGAACTGGTAGGTCAGCGGCAGCCGGACCCCGTCGACCAGCCAGGCGTCGGGGTACGCGCCCGGGTCCACGGCGTCGCGGCCCGCGTTGACCAGCAGTTCCCGGGTGAACGTGAGCAGGTCGGGATTGTCGTGGCGGGCCTTCTTCCACCACGCGTCGAAGTGCCGGGCGGAGACCACGTCGGCCGGGATCCGGGCGTCGTAGAGGGCAAAGACGGTCTCGTCGTCCACCGCGATGTCCCGGCGGCGGGCCCTGTTCTCGATCTCCTCGATCCGGGCCAGCAGCTTGGCGTTCTCCGCGAAGAACTTGTGGTGCGTCTCCCAGTCGCCCTCGACCAGGGCGTGGCGGATGAACAGCTCGCGGCACAGCGCCGGGTCGACCCGGGCATAGCCGACCTTGCGGCGCGGCACGATCGGCAGCCCGTAGAGGGTCACCTTCTCGTACGCCATCACGGCGCCCAGCTTCTTCTCCCAGTGCGGCTCGCTGTAGCTGCGCTTGACCAGGTGCGGCGCCAGCTTCTCGGCCCACTCGGGCTCGATCCGCGCGTTCACCCGGCCCCACAGCCGCGAGGTCTCGACCAGCTCGGCCGACATCACCCAGCGCGGCTGCTTCTTGAACAGCGCCGACCCGGGGAAGATCGCGAACTTGGCGCCGCGGGCGCCGAGATACTCCCGCTTGTCGGTGTCCTTGAGGCCGATGTGCGAGAGCAGACCGGCGAGCAGGGCCGTGTGCACCGGCTGGGCCCCGGCGAGCTCGTCGCGCTCGGTGAGGGTGAGCCCGAGGGTACGGACCACCTGCCGCAGCTGCGAGTAGATGTCCTGCCACTCGCGGACCCGCAGGTAGTTGAGGAACTCGCTGCGGCACAGCCGGCGGAACTGGTTGCCGGACAGCTCACGCTGCTGCTCACGCAGGTAGCGCCAGAGGTTGAGGTAGCTGAAGAAGTCGGATTCCTTGTCGGCGAACCGCGCGTGCTTCTCGTCCGCCTGCTGCTGCTTGTCGGCCGGGCGCTCGCGCGGGTCCTGGATGGACAGCGCGGCGGTGATCACCATGACCTCGGCCAGACAGTCCTCTTTGTCGGCCTCGATGACCATGCGGGCCAGCCGCGGGTCGACCGGCAGCTGGGCCAGCTGGCGGCCCATCGGGGTCAGCTTGCGCTGCTCCAGCGCGCCGAGCTCTTCCAGCAGCTTGACGCCGTCGGTGACGTTGCGCTTGTCCGGCGGGTCGATGAACGGGAACGCGGCCAGGTCACCGAGGCCCAGCGCCGTCATCTGCAGGATGACCGAGGCGAGGTTGGTGCGCAGGATCTCCGGCTCGGTGAAGGCCGGCCGGGACTCGAAGTCCTCCTCGGAGTACAGCCGGATGCAGATGCCGTCCGAGGTGCGCCCGCAGCGGCCCTTGCGCTGGTTGGCGCTGGCCTGCGAGACCGCCTCGATGGGCAGCCGCTGCACCTTGAGCCGGCTGCTGTAGCGGGAGATGCGCGCGGTGCCGGGGTCGATGACGTAGCGGATGCCCGGCACGGTCAGCGAGGTCTCGGCGACGTTGGTGGCCAGCACGACCCGGCGACCGGTGTGCCGCTGGAAGACCTTGTGCTGCTCGGCGGCGGACAGCCGCCCGTAGAGCGGGACGATCTCGGTGCTTTTCAGATCGCGTTTGTTGAGCGCGTCGGCGGTGTCGCGGATCTCCCGCTCGCCGCTGAGGAAGACCAGGATGTCGCCGCTGCTCTCGCGGCCCAGCTCGTCGACGGCGGCGGCGATGCCGTCCACCTGGTCGACCGGCTCCTCCCGGCTCTCCCCCTCGTCCTCGTCACCGGTCGACTCCACCAGCGGCCGGTAACGCACCTCGACCGGGTAGGTGCGGCCGGAGACCTCGATGACCGGGGCGGGACCGGCCGGGCCGGCGAAGTGCTCGGCGAAGCGCTGCGTCTCGATGGTCGCCGACGTGATGATGAGCTTGAGGTCGGGGCGCTTGGGCAGCAGCTGGGCCAGGTAACCGAGGATGAAGTCGATGTTGAGGCTGCGCTCGTGCGCCTCGTCGATGATCAGCGTGTCGTAGCGGCGCAGCATCCGGTCGTTCTGGATCTCGGCGAGCAGGATGCCGTCGGTCATCACCTTGACCATGGTCTCGTCGGTGACCTGGTCGGTGAAGCGGACCTTGTAACCGACCGTCGAGCCCAGCGGCGTGCCCAGCTCCTCGGCGATCCGCTCGGCGACCGTGCGCGCGGCGATCCGGCGGGGCTGGGTGTGCCCGATCTGGCCGCGTACGCCCCGGCCCAGCTCCAGGCAGATCTTGGGCAGCTGGGTGGTCTTGCCCGAGCCGGTCTCGCCGGCGATCACCACGACCTGGTGGTCGCGGATGGCGGCCAGGATGTCGTCGCGGCGCTGGCTGACCGGCAGCTCGTCGGGATAGGTGATCGGCGGGACGGCGGCCAGGCGGGCCGCGCGCCGCTGCTCGGCCTCGGTCACCTCGGCGGCGATCTCGGTCAGCACGGCGGCCCGCGCGACCTCGTCGCGGATCCGGCGGGTGCCCTCGATGCGGCGCTGGAGCCGGCGCTCGTCGCGCGGCAGCAGCTCGGACAGGCGGCGGCGGAGCTCGGCGAGGTCCGGGCTGACGGGTGTGACAGACATGGCGCGTCAACAATAGGCAGATCCGGCCCGGAACGCCCGATGATTAACGCGCCGTCCGCATCACACCGGCCCGGTCACACCCGGGACAGCCCGTCGATCTGCGTCATCTCCTCGTCGCTGAGCACGAAGCCGTCGATCTGCGCGTTGCGGGCGATCCGTTCCGGGGTGGCGCTCTTGGGGATCACCACGATCTCGTGCTGCACGTGCCAGCGCAGCACCACCCGGGCCGGGTCGACGCCGTGCGCGGTGGCGATCCGGGTCAGCACCGGGTCGTGCAGGTCGGTGGTCTTGAACGGCGAGTAGCCCTCGACCACGACACCCCGCTCACGGTGCTCGGCGACCAGCTTGGCGTCGTACAGCTTGGGACCCCAGCGGATCTGGTTGACCGCCGGCTTCTGGCCGGTGGCGGTGATCAGCTCGTCGATGTCCTCGGTGCCGTAGTTGCTGACCCCGACGGCCCGGGCCCGGCCCTCGTCCCGGGCGGTCAGCAGCTCGCGCCATACCTGCACCGACTTGCCCCGGCGCGGCGGCCAGTGGATCAGCCACAGGTCGACGGCGTCCAGGCCGAGCGCGGTGAGGCTGGCGTCCAGGGTGGCGCGCTCCTGGCCGGCCCGGTCCGGCGGCAGCTTGGTGGTGACGAAGACCTCGTCGCGGGGCACGCCGCTGTCGCGCAGCGCCCGGCCGACCTCGGCCTCGTTGCCGTACATGGTGGCGGTGTCGAGGTGGCGGTAGCCGGCCTCCAGCGCCTCGCGCACCGCGTCGTACGCGGCACTCCCGCGGATCTGCCAGGTCCCGAAGCCGAGCAGCGGCATGTCGACCGGGCCACCCAGCGGTACGGAGGGAATCGTCATGCCCTCCATCTTGCCCACGTGGCGCCGGATCAGACCACGATGTTCGCGGCCGCCGGGATCAGTGCCGGGGCAGCCCGTTTCCCGGCAGGCGTCTCATTCGGTATCTCTCCGACAGCTTCCGGCCGGGTGTCCGGCCATGAGAGACCGAGGTGCCATGATCGTCGTCGCAGAGGACCACGAGGACATCCGGTTCGTGCTCCAGCGCGCTCTGGAGCGGGCCGGCCACCAGGTCGTCGTCGCCAGCGACGGCGCCGCGGCCCTGGAGGCGGTCCGCAAGCATCGCCCGGACATCGTGGTGACCGACGTCGACATGCCGCGGATGACCGGGCTGGACCTGTGCCGGGCGATCCGCGCCGACGCCGGGCTCAAGCACATCCCGGTCGTGCTGGCCAGCGGCTCGATGCTGCCCGGGGACGAGCGGGCGGCCGAGGTGGGCGCGAACGCGACGCTGCTCAAGCCGTTCCTGCCCGCTCAGCTCCTGGCGTGCGTGGCGGCGCTGCTGCCGCCGCGGCCGGCCTGACCCCGGACAGCGGCGCCGGCGTCGACCCCTCGACGGCCGCGCGCTCGGCCAGCGCCCGGTCGAGCGCAGCCAGATCGCCGGCAGCCTGAACTCCAGCAGTCTGGTCGGGCGCGGTTGTGGTGACGGCGAGCGGCAGGGTGAAGTGGAAACGCGTACCCCCGCCGGGGTTGTCGGTGACGCCGATCGTGCCGCCGTGGCGCTCCACGATCCGGCGGCAGATGGCCAGCCCGAGGCCCGTGCCGGCGTAGCCGGCGGCGGTGCCGGCCCGGTGGAAGGACTCGAAGATGTTCGGCTTGTCCTCGTCCGGGATGCCGATGCCGCGGTCGGCGATCTCGATCCGGGTCCAGCCCGGTGACCCCGGCTGGGCCGTGACGTCGATCCGGGCGTGCCGGCCCGCCGGGACGTACTTCAGCGCGTTGCCGATCAGGTTGTCCAGCACGTGGCGCAGCATCGCCGGGTCGGCGTGCACATCGGGCAGCGGCCCGACGTAGAAGTCGGGCGGCGGCGGCCCACCGGGGCGCGGGCTCGCCAGGCGCTGCTCGATCACGTCCGCGACCAGCGGGCCGAGCGGCACGACGCCGAGCTTGAGCGGGGCGTCGCGGGCGGTCGTGTAGGCCAGCAGGGTGTCGATCAGCGCCGCCATCCGGTCGGCGTTGTTGGCGATCCGGTCCAGGGCGGCGCGCGCCTCGAAGACCTCCGGGCCCTCGGGGGCGTCGGCCAGTTCGTCCGCCGCGACCTCGCAATGCCCGCGGATGACCGCCAGCGGCGCCTTGAGGTCGTGCGCGACCACCCCGGCGAAGACAGCCAGGTCGGTCTCGTAGCGGCGCAGCTCGGTGATGTCGTGGAAGACGGCGACGGCTCCGTGGCGCCCGGCCGCGTTGGCGTCCAGGGGCCGGCCGTCCACGCTGACCAGGATGCCGTCCGGGCGGTGCGGGTTGCGGATGATCATCTCGACGTCGTCGGAGGACTCCCCGCGCAGGGCCCGGACCAGCGGCATCTCCTCGACCGGGAACGGGGTGTGCCCGTCCGGGCGGAACAGGCCGTAGTGCTGCTGCCACTCCTCCGGCCCGTCGATGTCGTCGGGGACGCCGAGCAGCGCCTTGGCCGCCGGGTTGTGCAGCAGGAACGCGCCGGACTCGTCGACCACCCCCACCCCGTCGCCGAGACTGGCCATGATCGCGCCGAGCAGGCCGGCCTGACGGCGGCTCTCGGCCTCCGCGGTCCGCAGCTCCTCGGTCGCCACCAGCACCTGGGCCCGGGCTCGGGACCGCCCGGTGGCCAGGATCCACACCAGGCAGGCCAGCATGGACGTGATCGACAGGCCGCCGGCCAGCACGATCAGCGGCATGCTGGTGTGCGCGCCGGGCAGGTTGCCCGAGTCGGCCGCGGTGACCAGCGTCCACTGCCGGTCGGCCACCGGGAACGTCGCCTGCCGGACCAGGTCCCGCCCGCCCGGCGCGTCGTACGCGGCCACCCGCACCCGCCGCCCGTCGCCGTTGGTGGCGTACAACTCGCCGTCGATCAGCCCCTGGCTGGCCGCGCCCAGCACGCTGCCGAGGAAGTCCTGACCGCGCAGGCCCAGCGCCACCCAGCCCTGGAACTCCGGAAACCGCCCGGGTTGCGTGGCTGAGGCGAACACGGGGGCGGCGAACAGGAACGACAGCTGCTGGCGGTCCGGCGGGATACCCCGGTCGCGCAGCAGCACGTAGGTGTCGGAGACGGCGGGCCGGCCGGTCCGGCGGGACTCGACGAGCGCGGCCGTGCCCTCGGCGGACGGCGCCACGTCGATGCCGGCCGTGGCCGCGGTGCCGTTGCTCAGGGTGCGCTGGAAGATCGAGAAGTAGTGCTCCGCATGGGTGCTGCTGGGCGCCAGCCGCAGCCCGGTGGCCCCGCGAGCGCGCCAGAACGCCTCGGTCCGGGCGACAGCCTCGGTACGCGCCGGCACGACGAAGGCGACGGTGCTGACACCGAGCAGGCCGGCGGTCTCCAGCGGGGCCGAGGCGGCGGCGAAGTCGGTCGCGGTGATCCGGCTGTTGGTGCCCAGCCCGGCGGCGACGGCCTGCAGCAGGCTGCGATAGCGCCCGGCCTCACCCGCGACGGCCACCCGGGCCACCGAGGTGCGCTGGTCCATCACCCGGTCCGCGCTCTCGCGCTGGTCGGAGCGCAGGGTGCCGGCGGTGAGCAGGGTGGCGGCCAGCCCGACCACGAGCACGATGGCGGCGAGCAGCGGGCCGACGAAGCGTCCTGACCACGCTCCGGTCGCGCCGTCTCGCACTCTGGCACCGCGACTTCCCACCGAAAGGAGCATAAGACGCGAATCACCCCCGCCGACGTGGTTCCGCCGACGGGGGTGAGGACGATTCACTTCCAGGTGTCGTACTTGTACAGGTTGTAGGAGGCCATGATGCCGGTGACCTTGGTGTAGTAGTTCGGGTCGGTGGCATACCCGGCCTTCCACACCGCCCAGATGAACTTGTTGGCGTCCTTGGTGTGCGCGAACGCCCCGGCGTACCGGTTGTTGACCCGCAGGAAGCTGCCGTGGTCGCGGAACGAGTGCGACTGGGTGGCGTACGTCCGGAAGCTGGCCGAGGTGGCGAAGCAGCTGCCGGCCTTGGTGCACTCGTTGGTCCGGTACACGTGGCAACCGTTGGCGAGCTTGCCGTAGCTGCCGTTCTGGCACTTGATGCCGAAGTAGTTGCGGTCCACCGAGGCCAGGCCGCTGCGGCCCCAGCCGGACTCGAGGATGGCCTGCGCGATGGTCACCGACGCCGGGACGCCGTAATCCCGCCAGCCGCGCTGCGCGCCGGGCACCGAAGCCGCGATGAACTCGGCCGGGGTCAGTGTCACCGACGGCGCCGGGGCCGGGGAGCCCGCGCACACCGGCAACGTGCCGGAGTAGACGTAGGCGTGGGAGATGTACGAGCCGGTCGGCGTGCGGTCCCACTGGTTCGTCGAGCGGACCGTGCCGGCCACGTACTGACCGGTGACGGCGCAGGACAGGTCGATCTTCGCGCCGCTGGCGATCGTACCGGTGACGGACTCGGTGGTGGCCGAGCCGGAGCGCAGGTTCACGCTTCCGTCGGTGCTCTTGACCGTGCCGATGACGTACCGGGAGGTGCCGGAGGTCTTGGTCTTGGTCGGTACGGCCGAGGGCGAGCTCACGGCGCAGCGCGGCAGCGAGCGGGCAGCCTTCACGTAGCCGTGCGAGACGTAGCGGCCCGCGCCCAGCCGGTCCCATGAGGTGGTGGTCCGCAGCGAGCCCTTGACCTTCTGGCCGGGCACGTAGCAGGCGACGGTGACCTTCTGCTTGTTGCGGACCGTGCCGACCACCTTGGCGGTCAGCGAGGGCCCTGAGCGCACCTTGAGCGTGCTCCCGACGTGGATGGTGGCGGACACCCCGGCCGCTTCGGCGGCGCCGGGCGCCACGATCAGCCCCGCTCCGAGCGCGGCCAGCAGCAGCGGCGCGGTGAGCAGTCGGCGGGCGGTGTGCAGCATGAACATCCCCTTCATCGCAGCCGGCGTCGGTGTTTCGGCGTTGGTCTGAAGGTCGCGGGGCGGCGTTGCGGGTCCGGGCTACGGGCGGGTGCATCCGGGTTGCCGGGGGCGGGAATGTGCTGGGTGGGGCGGATGTGACAGGGGGGGACTATGATCCGCGGCGCGGACGTGCTTGAGATGTGACTCGTCTGGGCAAAGCGGAACCGCCCACTCGTGACGTACTGGAGGACACCGCCGATGACGGCCCTGGCATCCCGCCCCGCAGAGAGCGCGGAACCCGCACCGGCCGGCCGGCCGGGCCGGGGTTTCTGGCACGTGGTCGGGCACGCGTTCGTCGCGCTGCTCGCCGCGGCCGGCGTGGCCGGGGTCTATCTGGCCTGCGTGCGCACCCCGCTCGGGCAGACCGTGGACACGATGATGATGCGGGGCGCCGACGTCCGGCACGAGCGCGTGGTGCAGGTGCTGGAGCGCGCCCTGAACGGCACGACTCTGGCCAGCCTCGTACTGGTCTGCGTGGCCGCGGCCGCGATCGGCTTCATCCGCCGCCGGGTCGACCTGGCGCTGGCGGCCGGCCTGCTGGTGATCGGGGCCAACGCCAGCACCCGGCTGTTCAAGAACCGCCTGCCCCGCCCCGACCTGGACGGCTTCCCGGCGCCGAACTCGTTCCCGAGCGGCCACACCACCGCGGCCGCCTCGGTGGCGTTCGCCCTGATCCTGGTGCTGCCGTTCGCCATCCGCGGCACGGTGGCGCTGATCGGTGCCGCCTACGTGACGATCATCGCGATCGCCACCGTCTGGGCCGAATGGCACCGGCCGAGCGACACCGTCGCGGCGCTGCTGGTCGTGCTGGCCTGGGGCGCGGGCGCGTCCGCGCTGGTCCGGGCCCGCCGGGCGCGGATCACCGGCGTGACGGCCCGGCCGAACAGGCTCGCGATGCTGCTCTTCGGTGGCATCGGCGCACTCTCCGCGACGGCCGGCCTGCTCGGCATCGGCGCCGTCCTGCTCTCCGAGCGGGTCGTGCCGGATCTGGTCTCCGGCCGGTTCGCGTTCTTCGCCGGCTCGGCGGCCATCACGGCCGCGGTCGCCGGGGTCTTCGCGATCTGGGTGCGGCTCGCCGCCGGTGACCGGCCGGTGGGAGCCCCGCCCACCCTGGCGTCCGCGCACTCCGCGCCGGCCGCCGACTGAGGAGGTATCCAGCCATGACCGCCCCTGAGAACCCGCACACCACCCCACCCGCCACCGGCGGCGCTGTTCCGCCGGGTCCGGCCGGCGTCCCGGCCATGCCGGCCGCCGATCCGACCGCCGGCGCGACCGCCGTACCGACCGTGTCGGTGGCCACCTACCCGGACTACGCGCTGGCCCAGCAGGCCGTCGACTACCTGTCCGACAACCAGTTCCCGGTCGAGAAGACCAGCATCGTGGGCACCGACCTGCGCCTGGTGGAGAACGTGCTGGGCCGGATGACCACCGTGCGGGCGGCGCTCGCGGGCGCGGCCAGCGGTGCCTGGTTCGGCCTGTTCATCGGCCTGTTCCTCGGCATCTTCAGCGACTCCAACTGGTTCGGGCTGATCTTCGTCGGCCTGCTCATCGGCGCGGCCTGGGGCGCGATCTTCGGCGCCATCGCCCAGGCCATGACCGGCGGGCGCCGGGACTTCACCTCGCGCAGCTCGCTGCAGGCCGGCCAGTACGCGGTGGTCGTGGAGGCGGACGTCGCCGACGGCGCCCGCCAGCTGCTGACCCGGCTCAACTGGCAGACCAGCGGCGCTTCCTGAGCCAGTGCTTCCTGAGGCACAGAAGAAGCGCCGTCCCGGTGGGACGGCGCTTTTTCGTGTCCGCCCGCGGCTACAGCATCGGCTCGAGCTCGCCGCGGAGCTTGGTCAGCGCCCGGGCCAGCAGGCGGCTGACGTGCATCTGGGAGATGCCCACCTGGTCGGCGATCTGCGACTGGGTCAGGTTGCCGTAGAAGCGCAGGGTGAGGATCTTCTG